>NZ_NFKI01000043.1 GCF_002160305.1 Pseudoflavonifractor sp. An184 | reverse complement strand
TCGCTGCGCTCGCTGAACGCCTTGCCATGCAAGGCATTCAGGGCATTCGATCCCACTCGAGGCGGGCTGCCGCCCCCTCGAGCTCCCCCGCCAACACTCGGGCGGATTCCTCTTAATAGAGGTTTTTCGGCAAACTGAAAGTGCGGGCCATAGGCCCGCACTTTTTTCCGTTATTCTCTGTGATCCTCCAGCACCGCGCCGGCCTTGAAGGCCTCCACCAGGTTCCGCAGGTCGTCGGACTGGGCCTGGAGCTTCCGGCCGATGTCCGTCTGGGCGATCTTCAGGCGGCTCTCCATCCGCTCGAACACCTGGGAGCTGTTGGCGATGTCCTTGTTCTCCTCAATGGCCTCCTTCCGGCCGCAGAAGGGTTGGTGGGAGACGATGCGCATGACCCAGGAGTTGTAGATGAGGGTGTACCCGGCGATGCCGGTGGTGGGCTGATAGGCCCGGCAGAAGCCGCCGTCAATGACCAGCAGCTTGCCGCCCCCCTTGATGGGGCTCTCCCCCTTCTTGGACTTCACCGGGATGTGGCCGTTGATGATATGGCAGTGGGGCCCCTCCAGGCCGAACTCCTTGAGGAGCAGGTCGCACACGGCGGGGTCCTGGTAGTGGGTGTAGTAGGCGTTCTTGGGCTCGGTCCAGGCGGACTCGTCCTTGATGAGCCGCCGCTCGAAGGTGGTCATCCGGTCCCGGCCGAAGATGGGGCTGTTCCGCCCCGCCCACAAAAACCACAGCAGGTCCATCCCCAGCCTGCGCTCATCGGAGCCGGGCTTTAAGTAGTAGGCCTGCCGGGCGGCGGTGTCCACATAGTCAAAGAACTCCTTGCCCTTCCGCTCCTTGCCCCCCAGGGTGAAGGTGAGCAGCTGCCCGTCCTCGGTCATGGGGATGCAGCCGTGGAAGAGCAGATTCCCGTTGAACACCTTGTAGAGGCTCCCCTTGGAGTACAGGAACCGCACGTGTTTCTGGAGCTTCTCGCTGCGCTGGAAGGAGGCGGTGAGCTGATCGATAACGCTGTTCTCCTCCGGGGTGAGGGTGTAGGGGTCCTTGGGGTCCACGGTGGGGAAGTCGGTGTCCTCCAGGGGGTAGGTGACCCCGTCGATGGTGATGCACTTGTGCTCATAGTCGATCTTGTCCAGCAGCAGCCGGTCGGCCATGCCGTACTCCGGGTGGCGCAGCAGCTTCTGCCCCTCCAGCTTGAAGAGGATGATGGTGATGGCCTTGTGCATCCGGGCGGAGAGTAGCTTATCCTTCTCGCTGTACTGGTCCGCGTCGGGGCCGGTGAGCTTCACGGCGAAGCGGTGTACGTCGCAGTCCTTGTAGACCTCGTTGGCAAAGACGGACAGGGGGCGCAGGGAGATGCCGTAGCCCGTCTCGATGACCTCCAGGTTGTTGTAGTGGATGGAGTTGGCCAGCACGGTGGCCACCAGAGTGCGGGAGCCGGAGGCCGCCCCCATCCACAGGATGTCGTGGTTGCCCCACTGGATGTCCACGCTGTGGTAGTCCAGCAGGGAGTCCATGATGACGTCCGCCCGGGGGCCCCGGTCGAAGATGTCCCCCACGATGTGCATGTGGTCCACCGCCATGCGCTTGATGACGGCGGACACCGCCTCGATAAACCGGTCGGCCTGGCCCAGGTCGATGATGGTGGAGATGATGTTCTCGTAGTAGTCCCGCTTGTCCGTCTCCTCGTAGTGGGTGTGCAGCAGCTCATCGATGATGTAGGCGTAGTCCCTGGGGAGGGCCTTGCGCACCTTGGACCGGGTGTACTTGGAGGACACCCACCGGCAGATCTCAATGAGGCGGTGGAGGGTGATGCGGTACCACTCGTCCATATCCTCATATGTTTCGTGGAGCTGCTCCAGCTTGTCCTCCGGGTAGTAGATGAGGGTGCACAGCTCGTCCCGGTCCGCCTTGGAGATGGTGGCGGCGTACAGGTCGTCCACCTTCTCCTTGATGACGCCGGAGCAGGAGTTCAGAATGTGGAGAAAGGCCTCGTACTCCCCGTGGAGGTCGGAGATAAAGTGCTCCGTGCCTTTGGGCAGGTTCAGAATGGCCTGGAGGTTGATAATCTCGCTGCTGGCCGCCTGTACCGTGGGGTACTGCTGGGCCAGGAGCTTCAAATAGCGCAGTTCTTCCTGGGAAAACGTCTTTTTCCGCTTCATTCCATTGCCTCCTTTGTATTTGCCGGGTCGTGTACCCTCATTATTTCACATTTAGCCGGTGCTTGCAAGATGTTTTCCAACATTTAACCTGAACTAACGGGCCTGTTTTGACAAAAATAAAGCGGCCTCGCGGATTGTACTGTATTGGAAGAAAAAAGTTATCCACAAACAGCGGGCCGGATGGGGACAAAAAGCCCCAAGCCGCCTGAACAGCGGCTTGGGGCTTTGAACTCAGCGGTTTTTGAAGGCGGCGACCTTCTCCTTGTTCACGAAGGCGGTCATGGCGTCCTTCTGGTCCTCGGTGGCGAAGCACACCGCGAAGGCCTCCGCCTCATAGGCGGCGCCGGTGTACATGTCGGTCTGCTGGCCCCTGCGGATGGCGGCCTTGGACTGGCGCACGGCCACCTGGGCGTTGGCGGCGATGGCCTGGGCCAGCTCCATGGCCTTGTCCATCAGCTCCTCGGGGGGATAGACGTGGCTGACCAGGCCGATCTCCTTGGCCTGCTGGGCGTTGATGTTCTTGGCGGTGAGGATGAGCTCCATGGCGTTGGACACCCCCACGATGCGGGCCAGGCGCTGGGTGCCGCCGAAGCCGGGGGTGATGCCCAGACCCACCTCAGGCTGGCCGAACTTGGCCTTCTCGCTGGCCAGACGGATGTCGCAGGCCATGGACAGCTCACAGCCGCCGCCCAGAGCGAAGCCATTCACCGCGGCGATGACGGGCTTGGGGAAGTTCTCCAGCTTCAGGAACACACTGTTGCCGTACATACCGAACTGCTTGGCCTGTACGGGGGTAAAATCCTTCATCTGGCCGATGTCGGCCCCGGCCACAAAGGAGCGGCCCGCGCCGGTGAGGATGAGCACCAGCACCTCGTCGTTGGCCTCCGCCGCGTCCAGGACGGCGTCCAGATCCTTCAGCACCTGGTCGTTCAGGGCGTTCAGGGCCTCGGGACGGTTCATGGTGATGACCCCGATGGGGCCGCGCTGTTCAAAGTCTACAAAAGCCATGGGAAAGTTCCTCCTTTTGAGTTCTGTCGTTATGTAAATGGATTGGATGCTGTCGTACTGGTGTCATTATACAATAAACCCCCGGCCAGGGCAAGGGAAACAAGGACTTTTTCCCAACTCCCTTGCACCGGAAACAGAAAGAGTGCTACAATGGGGCCAATTTGATTACGCTGGAGGAAGGCCTTATGGAAGCTGTTACCATCCGCCCCGCCGTCCCGGAGGACGCCCCCGCCCTGCTGGCCATCTACGCCCCCTATGTGCGGGAGACCGCAGTTACCTTTGAGTATGAGGTCCCCACTCCGGAGGAGTTCGCCGGGCGCATCCGCCGCACTCTGGAGCGGTACCCCTATCTGACCGCCCAGTGCGGGGGCGAGGTGCTGGGGTACGCCTGCGCCGGACCCTTCAAGGAGCGGGCCGCCTACGGCTGGTCGGTGGAGACCACCATCTACCTGCGGCAGGACCAGCGGGGCCGCGGCCTTGGCCGGGCCCTGTATCAGGCGTTGGAGCGCTGTCTGGCCGCCCAGCACATCCAGAATCTCAACGCCTGTATCGCCGACCCCGCCCAGGAGGGGGACCCCTACCTCACCGGGGCCAGCGCCGCCTTCCACGCCGGGCTGGGCTATCAGCTGGCGGGGCGGTTCCACAAGTGCGGCTATAAGTTCGGCCGGTGGTACGACATGATCTGGATGGAGAAGATTCTGGGCGCCCACCCGGAGCGCCCCCCGGAGGTCATCCCCTTTTCCGAGCTGTTGGAGGGGGGAGCGTTCCCGGGGCTTCTCCGGTGATCCGGGGAGCCGCTTCGGCCCACAGGCATTGGGACCAGGGGCGTCCTATGGGCGCTCCTGGTCCTGATACTCTGCGATGGCCCGGAGAAATTCTTCCCCGTACCGGGCGGCCTTGACTTCTCCAACCCCCGTCACGTCCAGAAATTCGTCCATCGTACGGGGGACCTTCTCCGCCATGTCCGCCAAAGTGGCGTTGGAGAACACCACATAGGCCGGGACGTTCTCCTCCTGCGCCAGCCGGGTCCGGACGGCCCGGAGGGCGGAGAACAGGTCCTCCGCCTCCGGGGCGGGGGAGGGGGCGGTTTTTTTGCGCCCCGGCCGCCGCGCCTCCCCGGCCCGGTCCCTCCGCACCGGCATGGAGAGTTTTTTCCCCTGAAACAGAATCTTGGAGGCGGCCGGGGTGGGTTCCAGCGTGGCGTGGAGCGGATTGGTGCGCAGGAGGCCCTCCGCCTCCAGAAAGTCCATGAGCGTCCGGACCTGTTCCGCCGGGAGCCGGCTCATAAGGCCGTAGGTGGAGAGCTGGTCCAGGCCCAGGCCGGCCACCCGCTGGGTTCGGCTGCCCCGCAGAACCTGGACGAGGAGGGTTTTCCCCACGTAGTAGCCCAGCCGGCTCTTCACCCGGTGCACACAGGAGAGGATCATCTGAGCGGGGACGGTGATGTCCTGGAGCTGGTACTCTCCGCGGCAGTTGCCGCAGTTCCCGCAGGCCGGGCCGTGCGCCTGCCCGAAGTAGTCCAGAAGGCGGCCCCGGAGGCAGCCGGAGGTGCGGCAGTAGCCGATCATGGCCTGGAGCCGGGCCTGGTCCTGGCGGCGGACCTGTTCCTGCTCCTCCTCATCCAGTTCCACATTGCCGCTGTTCTCCAGCAGAAATTTGGCGGTGGTGATGTCGCCGGCGGAGTAGAGGAGAATACAGTCCGCCGGCTCCCCGTCCCGTCCGGCCCGCCCCGCCTCCTGGTAGTAGGCCTCCAGGCTCTTGGGCATGTTGTAGTGGATGACATAGCTCACATTGGATTTGTCAATGCCCATGCCGAAGGCGTTGGTGGCCACCATGACCGGCCTGCGGTCGAACTGAAAGTCGTCCTGATTTGCCTGGCGCTCCTCCTCGGCCAGCCCGGCGTGGTACCGGGTGGCGGGGATGCCCCGCTGGCACAGGGCGGCGCAGACCTTCTCCACGCCGGAGCGGGTGGCGCAGTAGATGATGCCGCTCTTTCCGCGCCGCTCCTGGACCAGTTCCAGCAGGGCGGGCAGCTTTCGCTGGGGGCTCCGCACGTCCAGGAACAGGTTGGGGCGGTCGAAGCCGGTGACCTCGCACAGGGGGTTCTCCAGCTCCAGGCGCTGCGCGATGTCGTCCCGCACCTGTGCTGTGGCGGTGGCGGTGAAGGCGGCCACCACCGGGCGGCGGGGGAGGGCGTGCAGAAACTCGGAGATCTTCAGATAGCTGGGGCGGAAGTCCTGTCCCCACTGGGAGATGCAGTGGGCCTCGTCCACGGCCACCAGAGAGACGGGAACTTCCCGGGTGAGAGCGGAAAACCCCTCGCCGCTCAGGCGCTCCGGCGCGATATACAGCAGCTTGTAGGCCCCCTGATAGGCCCGGCGGTACACCAGCCGGATCTGGTCTGGGGACAGCGTGCTGTTGAGGTAGGCGGCGTCCACCCCGGCCTTCCGCAGGGCGGTCACCTGGTCCTTCATCAGAGAGATGAGAGGGGAGATCACCAGAGTGATCCCGGGCAGCATCAGAGCGGGAACCTGGTAGCACAGGGATTTTCCGCCTCCGGTGGGCATGATCCCCAGGACGTCCCGCCCGGAGAGAATCGCACCGATCAGCCGCTCCTGACCCGGGCGGAAGCGGTCATAGCCGAAATAATGCTTTAAAATCTCATATTGGTCCATGGTCAACCCCTCCGCCCCAGGCCGGACAGCCTTAAACTATCTCTCTCTGGTACAGTATAGCATATTTTTTCGAAATGGAACATAGGGACGAGCTGGAGGAGAATACAGTGGGGCAGGAGGTGTCTGCCCATGCTTTCCCCAGTCATTTACCTGATGCTCCACAGCCTTTTTTTCACCCTCCGCCTGTCCGGAGGAGGGGGCTCCTTCCCGCGCCCCCTGAAGGCGGCGGAGGAGCGGGAATACCTGACGCGCTGCGCCCAGGGGGATCTGGAGGCCCGCAACGTCCTGGTGGAACATAATTTGAGGTTGGTGGCCCATATCGTGAAAAAATACTACGCCCAGACCGGGGACCAGGACGACCTGATCTCCATTGGCACCATTGGCCTCATCAAGGGGATCTCCACCTTTAAGGCGGACAAAAACGTCCGGCTGGCCACCTATGCCAGCCGGTGTATTGAAAATGAGATCCTGATGCATTTTCGGGCCCAGAAGAAGCTGCAGGGAGAGGTCTCTCTCACCGAGACGCTGGAGTCGGGAGGCGACGGGAACTCTCTCTCCCTGATGGACGTAATCGCGGTGGATGACGATATGCTGGAAGAACTGGACACCCGGGACGCCTGTGAAAAAGTGCGGCAGTGCGTCCAGACCTGCCTGTCGCCCCGGGAGAGAAAGATCATCACCCTGCGCTATGGGCTGGGCGGCCAGGCTCCGCATACCCAGCGGGAGATCGCCGCCCAGTGCGGGATCAGCCGGTCGTATGTATCCCGCATCGAAAAGCGGGCGCTGAGCAAATTGGAGGAGGCGATGGGGGACTGGCGGCCGGACTAAGGAAACAAATGCATGAAAACTTGCAGAAATAGATCAAAAAAGGAAAATTTCGTTAAAATAATAACGATTTTGAGGAAAAATGAATCTTTTTGGTCAGAATACAAAAGAGATGAAAAAAATTCTTGCATTATACATGCAATTAGACTATAATGAGTGTGCAAGCAAAATTCCCCAGAAAATCATTTTGAATTGGAGGAATCATCATGCTGAAAAAGAAACTTGCTCTTGTCCTGGCCATGGCGATGGCTGCCAGTTTGGCGCTGTCCGGCTGTGGCAACCCCCATGCGTCGGACGCCGGCTCCAGTTCTGGAAGCGGGTCTGGCGGAACCAGCACGGCGGCCCCGAGTGGCGGCTCGGGTGAATCGGCGGTTCTGGCCACCGGAGGCTCCACCGGTACTTATTACGGCGTAGGTTCTGGTATGTGCACCGTGCTGAACCCCATCATCGGCGATGTGCTGAACATGACCGCCACCTCCACTGGCGCCTCCAAGGAGAACGTCCAGGGTATCACCGACGGCAAGTATCAGCTGGCCATTCTTCAGTCCGACGTGCTGACCTACGCCCACAACGGCGAGGACATGTTCGAGGAGCCTGAGACGGACGCCCTTTGGGTGGCCGGCCTGTACAATGAGACGGTTCAGATCACTGCCCGCGGCGGCATTACCGACGTGTCCGAGCTGGCCGGCAAGACCGTCTGCGTGGGCGACCGTGGCTCCGGCACCGAGTTCAATGCCCGCCAGGTTCTGGAAGCCTACGGCATGACCTATGACGACATCAATGTTACTTACGGCTCCTTCGGCGACGCCTCCGAGCAGCTGAAGAACGGCCAGATCGACGCGGCCTTCACCGTGGCCGGCGCCCCCACCGTGGCCATCACCGAGCTGGCCACCAGCGGTATGGACTTCTCCATGGTCTCTCTGACCCAGGAGGCCGTGGATTACCTCACGGAGCATTACCCCTTCCTGGTCCAGGAGAACCTGCCCGCTAACACCTATGAGGGTGTGGATTACGAAGTGACCTGCGTGGCCGTCCAGGCCGTACTGGTCGCCTCTGACGACCTGAGCGAGGATGCCGTGTATGAGCTCACCAAGGCTCTGTTCGAGAACAAGGAGGAGCTGATTGTCGGCCATCCCAAGTTCGAGCTGCTGACCGACTATGACGCCACCAAGGGCATTTCCGTCCCCGTCCATCCCGGAGCCCTGAAATACTATGTGGAGGCCGGCGTGCTGGATGAGGAGGGCAACCTGCTCATCGACGCCCCCACCGCTTAATATTCGGGAAAGCGTCTGAACCTTGCATCGCAAACGAATTTTGGGGGCCGCTGCAATAATAGCTGCTATTATTGCAGCGGCCCTTTTCATTGGGACACGGAGAGGATGGTACCTCACGGTTCGGGACGAGCACAGCGGGGAACTCTATGCCAGTTACCGGGTAGAGCCGGGGGAACAGGTGGGCCTGGGGTTTATCCACTCTGTCAACCTCTATCCGCTGCTGGATGTGTTTCAGGTGGGGGAGGACGGCGTTCTGTACGCGGAGACCACCATCTACTATCAGTTCGGCGCGGGCGTCCAGACTGAATTGAACCCGGGAGAGACGTTCCGGGTGGGAGAGGACGGCGCGCTGATTGTAGACAATATCCATCAGCCTTTTCCGGAGCTGAGCTCTTCGGCGGGGGGATTTTCCGACCGCACTCTGCTGCTGGGAGAGGTGAGTCAGGACTACCCGCAGATCAAAGATTTGATCGGTGTGTATACCGGACAGCTGGAGACCCAGGTGGGAAATACCAGGGTCATCAGTCTCAGCGAGCTGTGCGGAAAGGATTCCATCATCACGTTGTCCTGTGAGTACCGGTCTTTTTAAATGTGTGACAAAAAGGAGGAGAGCGATTGTGGAAGAAAAAGAAAAACGGACGGTAGAAGATTCTTCCCCTATCGACGTAGACGTAGGAACTGCGGCCGATGTGGAAGCGGTCATGAAAAAGTATGACCGGGAGTCCAACACAAAGATCTGGGAGGGGCTGCCCAAGCAGGTCATCCGCTACGCCATGGCGCTGTTTATGATCTTCATGGTGTACGTGAGCATGTTCTCCAGCATGGACGGCAGCGTCCGCCGCTGCTGGTTCCTGGGACTGGTCCTGGTGTTCGTATACGTCATGTACCCCATCAAGAAGGGCGCGGTCACCCGGGTCAACTATATGCCCTGGTACGACATTGTGCTGGCGGTGCTGTCCATCGGAACCTTCGGCTATCAGATCTATTTCCTGGACGACCTGATCTACAAAGGAAGCCGCCTGGATACCATTGATATCATCATCGGTACGCTGGCGATTCTGCTGCTCATTGAGGCCTGCCGCCGGGTGGTGGGCATCCCGATTATCGTGGTGGTGGTGGCCTTTATGGCCTATGCCCTGCTGGGTTCGGGGATGGCGTTCAAGGATCTGATCTACACCCTGTTCTACACCACCCAGGGCATTCTGGGCACCCCCATCCAGGTGTGCTCCACCTACATCTTCCTGTTCGTCCTGTTCGGAGCCTTCCTGGAGGCCACCGGCATCGCGGCCTTCTTCATTGATCTGGCCAATGCCATCGCCGGCTCCGCCACCGGCGGCCCGGCCAAGGTGGCCGTCATCTCCTCCGCCCTGTGCGGCATGGTGTCCGGCTCCTCCGTGGGCAACACCGTGACCACCGGCTCGGTGACCATCCCTCTGATGAAGAAAACCGGCTATCCGCCCCAGTTTGCCGGCGCGGTGGAGGCGGCGGCCTCTACCGGCGGTCAGATCATGCCCCCCATTATGGGCGCGGCGGCCTTCCTGATGGCGGAGATGACCGGCGAGTCCTACAACACCATTATCATTCGGGCAATCCTGCCTGCGTTCCTGTATTTTGCCGGTATCTTCATCATGGTACACTTCAAGGCCAAGTCCATGGGACTGAAGGGCCTGAAGCGGTCTGAGCTGCCGAAATTCCGAGACATCTGGCCCAAGTTCTACCTGCTGCTCCCCCTGGTGGTGCTGGTGTATACCGTCATGCAGACCGGCTCCTTTACCATGGCCTACTGTGCGGTGGTCTCCTCCCTGGTGGCCATCGTGGCCAGCATGATGGACCGGGAGAAGGGCGTGGGACGCAAGCTGCTGATGCTGATTCCCGGCATCCCCCTGCTGATTTACGCCTTCGGCATGCCCAATCTGACGGCGATCTTCCCCAACGCCACTTCCCAGGAGCTGTATGCCTACCGGGATCTGATGACCACCTGGTTCCTGCCCATCTTCTTCGTGCTGTTCATTATCTTTACCCTGATCAGCGAGCCCAACCGGAAGAATGTGCAGACCTACGTCACCGCTCTGGAGGGCGGCACCAAGAGCTGCCTGTCCGTGGGCGTGGCCTGCGGCATGGCGGGCATTGTGGCCGGTGTGGTCACCTCCACCGGTCTGGGCCAGATTATCATCAACGCCATTGTGGCAGTGGCGGGCGACCAGCTGATCATCGCGCTGGTGCTGACCATGCTGTGCTGTATCGTGCTGGGCATGGGCGTGCCTACCACGGCGAACTACGTGATCATGGCCACCACCTGCGCTCCCATCCTGATCCAGATGGGCGTGCCCCTGATGGCGGCTCACTTCTTCGTGTTCTACTTCGGCATCGTGGCTGACATTACGCCTCCTGTGGCCCTGGCCGCCTATGCCGGCTCCGCCATCGCCAAGGCCGACCCCATGAAGACCGGTCTGAACGCCACCCGTCTGGCCATCGCGGCCTTTATCGTCCCCTACATCTTCGTGTTCAGCCCCATTATGCTCTTCATCGGCGAGTACACGGTCTTTGACGTGGTGCGGATTGTCGTTACCTCCTCCTGCGGCATGTTCCTGCTGGGCGCAGGCCTCATCGGCTTCATGCTGCGCAAGCTGAACATGGTGCTTCGGCTGGTGTGTATTGCCGCCGGTCTGTGTATGATCGATCCGGGCGCCTTCACGGATCTGATCGGCGCGGCGGTTCTGGTCGTTATGATTGTCTATCAGGTGATGCTCAACAAAAAGGAGGCCGTACGGCCCGCCTGACAGCGGAACGGCCTGCCCAAACTTTTCAGACAGAACTGCGGCTCCTCCCATCGGGAGGAGCCGCTCTTTTTTTCTGCCGCGCATTGCCTTATAGGGGAAAATAAGCTATAATGAAACCAATTCCCGGCTTGTGATTCTGGACGGGAGAAAATCCATACAAGGAGGTCCCAGACTATGCATACGCTGCTGGAACTGCTGGAACAAGACTGTACTCAACCTACCGCACAGCTGGCCGCACAGGCAGGCATGACCGAGGCAGAGGTGGAGAAGGAGCGAGCACGCCTGGAGGAGGATGGCGCCATTTTGGGCTATCAGGCGATCATCGACTGGGACCGGGTGAAGCGGGAGAACGTCACCGCCCTCATCGAGGTGAAGGTGGTCCCCCAGAGCATCGACGGTTTTGACCGCATCGCCGAGCGGATCTACCAGTACGAGGAAGTGGAGAGCATGTACCTGATGAGCGGGTCCTTCGACCTGACCGTCATCATCTCCGGGCGCACCCTGCGGGAGGTGGCCCAGTTCGTGGGCGAGCGCCTGGCCACCATCGAGGGGGTCACCGGCACCGCCACCCACTTCATTTTGAAGAAATATAAAGAGAAGCATCTGGTGTTCCGACGTCCGGAGCCCCAAGAAAGGGAGTTTGTATTTTCATGAATTATGACCAGATTTTGAATCAGAAGATCCAGGGCGTCAAGCCCTCCGGCATTCGGAAGTTTTTTGATATTTTGGAGGAGATGACCGACGCCATCACCCTGGGCATCGGTGAGCCCGACTTTGTCACCCCCTGGCACATCCGGGACGCGGGTATATACTCCCTGGAGCGGGGCCACACCAAGTATACCTCCAACGCCGGCATGCTGGAGCTGCGGCGGGAGATTGTCAACTACCTGCGCCGCCGCTTCGATTTGAGCTATGACTACACCAGCCAGGTGCTGGTCACTGTGGGCGGCAGCGAGGCCATCGATCTGTCCCTGCGCTGCCTTCTGAACCCGGGGGACGAGGTCATCATCCCCACCCCTTCCTTTGTGTGCTACGGTCCCCTCACCGAGATGGCCGGGGGCGTCCCGGTGTATGTGGAGCTGAAGGCGGAGAATGAGTTCCGCCTCACCCCTGAGGAGCTGAAGGCGGTCATCACCCCCAAAACCAAGGTGCTGGTGCTGCCCTTCCCCTGCAACCCCACCGGCGGTATTATGGAGCGGAAGGACCTGGAGGCCCTGATGCCTATTTTGAAGGACACCAACATCATGGTCCTCTCCGATGAGATCTACGCCGAGCTCACCTACGGCCAGCACCACGTGTCCCCCGCCAACCTGACCGAGCTGTACGACCGCACCGTGCTGGTCAACGGCTTCTCCAAGAGCCACGCCATGACCGGCTGGCGCATGGGCTATGTGTGTGCCCCCAAGCCCATCGTGGCCGCCATGACCAAGCTCCACCAGTTCGGCATCATGTCCGCCCCCACCACCAGCCAGTACGCCGCCATTGAGGCCATGCGCAACGGGGACGGGGACATCGAGCACATGCGGGAGGAGTACGACAGCCGCCGCCGGTATCTGGTGGAGAACCTGAACCGCATCGGCCTGACCTGCTTCGAGCCCAAGGGGGCCTTCTATGTGTTCCCCTGCATCAAGTCCAGCGGCCTGAGCTCCCAGGAGTTCTGTGAGCGCTTCCTCCGGGAGGAGAAGGTGGCCGTCATCCCCGGCGACGCCTTCGGCCCCGGCGGCGAGGGCTATGTGCGGGCCTGCTACGCCGCCTCCATGAAGGACATCGCCGAGGCGGTGAGCCGTATGGACAACTTCCTTCAGAACCTGAAGGGCAAAGAAAATTAAGAATTAAGAGTTAAGAATTAAGAATTAAGAATGATCCGATGAATACTGCAGGCAGCAGTGGGGGAGACCCCTTGAATATAGAGTCCTGGATGGACTTATTTTTAAAAGAATTACAAAACGTATTTAAAAACCGGCTGGTTTTCGTGGGGCTCCAGGGCAGCCGGGGCCGGGGAGAGGGCCGGCCGGACAGCGACATCGACGCGGTGGTGGTGCTGGACCGGCTGACCCCCGCCGACCTGGATGCCTATGAGGGGCTGCTGGACCGGCTTCCAAACCGGGAGCTGGTGTGCGGCTTTGTCTCTGGCAGAGAGGAGCTGGCCGCCTGGGAGCGGTCCGAGCTGTTCCAGTTTGCCCGGGACACCCGCCCCTGGCTGGGCTCTCTGGATGAGATTCTCCCGCCGGTGGAGCGGAGGGACGTTCAAAAAGCGGTCCACGCCGGGGCCTGCGGCATCTACCACGCCGCCGTTCACAACCGGCTCCACGACAGGAGCCTCCCCATGCTGGGGGAGCTCTATAAGCAGGCGGGGTTCCTTCTCCAGGCCAAGCACTTCCTGGAGACCGGGGAGAACCTGACCCGCCCCCGGGAGCTCCTGCCCCGCCTGGGAGAGGAGGACCGGACCGTCCTGGAGGGGCGGGAGCGGGCCGCCGCCCTGTCCGGACCGGAGACGCCGGAGTTTCGCGCCCTGTGCGAAGCTCTGATCTCCTGGTCCTCCCGGCTGATTCAGGAATATGCGGAGTAAATTCAGAAGGTCCGTCCCGCGGGGCGGGCCTTCGCCCGAAGATGGAATGACGGCTGCCGCCCTCCGCCGGGCGGGAGCGCGGAGAAAGCAGAACGCGACGTTTCAATGAGAGGAAGGTAAACGATGTACATCACCTGTTTGGACATGGAGGGCGTGCTGGTCCCCGAAATCTGGATCGCCTTCGCCGAGGCCAGCGGCATTCCGGAGCTGCGCCGCACCACCCGGGACGAGCCCGACTACGACAAGCTCATGCGGTGGCGGCTGGGCATTTTGAAGGAGCACGGCCTGGGCCTGAAAGAGATCCAGGCCACCATCGCCAAGATCGACCCCCTGCCCGGGGCCAAGGAGTTCCTGGACGAGCTGCGCTCCTTCACCCAGGTCATCATTCTCAGCGACACCTTCGAGGAGTTCGCCATGCCCCTGATGAAGAAGCTGGGCTACCCCACCATCTTCTGCAACTCCCTGGAGGTGGCCCCCGGCGGGGAGATCACCGGCTTTCGGATGCGCTGTGAGCAGTCCAAGCTCACCACCGTGAAGGCCCTGCAGTCCATCGGCTACGACACCATCGCCGCCGGGGACAGCTACAACGACCTGGGCATGATCCAGGCCAGCAAGGCGGGCTTCCTGTTCAAGAGCACCCCGCAGATCAAGGCCGACCACCCGGAGCTGCCCGCCTATGAGGAGTTCGGTGACCTGCTCAGCGCCATCAAGGGGGCTATGGACTAATTCTGTGGACCAATCTAGAGAGGAGTGGGATCAATGCTGCTGTTTTTGGGCGGAACACTCGGTTTTTCTGTGCTGATCTATGCCGTCCTGGCTCTGTTGGGCGATATGGGTGTGGTTTTTGGCGGGATTCTCTGCGCGGGCGCGCTTTTCGCGGCGTTGTTCTGTGTCACCCTGCGGCTGATCCGAATTGAAGAAAAGCTGAACACCCTGGCCTCCAAGACGGAGAAGCCGGAATCGGACCGCGCTTCCAATCACATTGAGGAGTGACCCCACAGAGCGGAAGCAAAGATAGGCTTTGCGAGAGGAGTGTGTTCTATGAAGACCGTGGCAGTTATTTTTGGATTTCTTGTCCTCGTCTACCTGGTAGCCTGGCTGAGCTTCCTTGATCTGTTTGCTCTTATCGGAGCCCTGCTCCTAATTGCTGCGGCGGCTGTGGGTGTGGGAGCGCTGGTGGTCCATTGCCGAGAAGTCCAAAAACAGCGGGACCGGATGGAGGAAAAGCTGGACGCCATAATCTCCCAGATGGAGGAGTGGGGGCGGCTCAAAAAGTAACCTTTCCCACAGCGTGCCGTCCAGAGGGGCCGCCTCAAGGCGGCGGGGGCACACCCCAGGGTGGCTTCTCTCGGCCTTCGGCCGATTCACCTCCAGCCCCCGCCCTACGAATCGCAAGAGAACCCTCCGTGTCTGGGTAGGGGAGCCCTTTGGGGCTCCCGCCGGGGGCAAGCCAAGAGGTCACCCTCATCCGCCCCCTTCGGGGGCACCTTCCCCCTTCAAAGGGGAAGGCTTGCGGGCGACCGCAAGGGTCGCCCCTACGGCGTATTCTGCACCGGTACCGTTGGCTCGGCATGGCCAGGCGCAGTCGTGGAATCGCATAGACCCTGAATTTTTGCAAACCCAGGGCCCCAGTGGGCCCGGAAGGAATCGCAAGCGACCACTCAGATTTTGCGCGCCGGAAATATTTTGCCTGACTCAAGGGATAACCCCCGCAATGGGGGACCGGGGGTAAGGCGAATATGAGCGCGGAGCGCTCATCCTGAGCCGATCCCTATCCCCTCTGGCCCTTCGGGCCATCTCCCCTTGATAAGGGGAGTCGGCCCCCGGCGATCCTTTGGTGACTTTCCCATCGCTGGGAAAGTCACTCGCCGCCCGCAGGCGGCGAAATCCTCCCTGCAAGAGACCAATTAAAGTGAGTGACCATTGATGAACGATTTATTTGAAACCCTTCCCTTCCGCCCGGCGGACATCCTTCTGCCCAAGGACTGCGAATACTCCAAGTGGAGCGTGGTGGCCTGCGACCAGTACACCTCCCAGCCGGAGTACTGGCAGCGGGTGGAGGAGTACGTGGGCCGTGCCCCCTCCACCCTGCGGCTGATCCTGCCGGAGAGCTGCCTGGAGGGCCCCAATGTGGAGACCGACATCATGGAGATCAACAACACCATGAGCCGGTATCTGCGGGATGGGCGGTTTGTGGAGCACCCCAGCGCCCTGTTCTATGTGGAGCGCACCCTGGACAACGGCAAGGTGCGCCGTGGGCTGATGGGCATGGTGGACCTGGAGCAGTACGACTATGAGCCGGGCTCCTCCGCCCCCATTCGGGCCACCGAGGGGACGGTGCTCTCCCGCATCCCGCCCCGGGTGGCGGTGCGGAAAAACGCTCCCGTGGAGCTGCCCCATGTGATGCTCCTGGTGGACGACCCGGACCAGACGGTGATCGAGCCCCTGTCCGCTCAGACGGGAGAGATGCAGGTGCTGTACGACTTTGACCTGATGGAGCGCGGCGGCCACATCAAGGGCTGGGAGCTGACGGAGGACCAGCAGGCCCAGGTGGCCCGGGCCCTGTCCGCCCTGGCCGACCCGGCCAAGTTCAACGCCCGCTACGGCACCCAGGACGCGGCGGTGATGCTCTTCGCCGTGGGGGACGGCAACCACTCCCTGGCCACCGCCAAGGAGTGCTACGAGCGGCAGAAGCGGCTCACATCCCCGGAGCACTGGGCCAATCTGCCCGCCCGGTACGCCCTGGTGGAGCTGGACAACCTCCACGACGCCTCCCTGGAGTTCGAGCCCATCCACCGCTTGGTGTTCGGGGCGAAGCCGGAGGAGCTGCTCTCCGCCCTGGTGGAGTATTACCCGGGGGCCCGGCGGGGCGATGGGACCGGACACAAGCTGGCCTATGTGTACGGGGAGACCCAGGGCGTGGTCTCCGTCCCCGACCCGGCGGCCCAGCTGCCGGTGGGCACCCTCCAGAACTTCCTGGACTGGTACCTGGCCCGGCACAAAGGGGTGCGGGTGGACTACATCCACGGGGAGGACGTGGTGCGGAAGCTCGCCGCCCAGCCGGACACGGTGGGATTCCTGCTGCCCGCCATGGGCAAGGAGGAGCTCTTCCCCACGGTCATCCGGGACGGGGTGCTCCCCCGCAAGACCTTCTCCATGGGGGAGGCCCACGACAAGCGCTTTTATCTGGAGGCCCGGAAGATCCGGGACTGACCGAAATCCAATCCCTGGCGGGGAGGTGCCGGTGTGGAAATACAGGCCTTTGCCAAATTGAATCTGACCCTTGACATTTTGGGGAAGCGGGAGGACGGCTACCACGATCTGCGGATGGTGATGCAGTCCATCACCCTGGCGGACACCCTCACTCTGGAGGAGAACCAGGGGGAGGGGCTGCGGGTGAGCGCCAATCTGCGCTTTCTCCCCACCGGAGAGAAAAACCTGGCCGCCGCCGCCGCCCTCCGGTTCTGGGAGGCCCTGGGCCGGGAGCCGGAAAACCTGGACATCCGCATTGAGAAGCGTATCCCGGTGTGCGCCGGGATGGCCGGGGGGAGCAGCGACGCCGCCGCCGTCCTCCGGGCCCTGAACCGGCGGGCGGGGGAGCCCTTCTCCCCCCGAGAGCTGGCCAAGATCGGGGAGCGGGTGGGTTCCGACGTGCCCTACTGCGTGCTGGGAGGCACCGCCCTGGCGGAGGGGAGGGGAGAGATGCTCACCCCGCTGGCTCCCCTGCCCCGGTGCTGGGTGGTGGCCTGCAAGCCCGACTTCCCCATCTCCACCCCGGAGCTGTTCGCCCAGGCCGACCGGGTGAAGCTCCGCCGCCGGCCGGACACCGCCGGACTGGTGGCCGCCCTGGAGGCGGGGGACCTGGGGGGCGTGGCCCGGCGGATGTATAACGTCTTTGAGGACGTGCTCCCCGCCCGCCTCTATACCCGGGTGGCTGAGATCAAAAACATCCTGATCCAGTGCGGGGCCCTGGGGGCCAACATGAGCGGCAGCGGCCCCACCGCCTTCGGCCTGTTCGACCGCCTGGAGGCGGCCCAGGAGGCACGGGCCTGCCTGGCCCAGCGCTACCGGGACACTTTTTTGTGCGAGACGGTTTAAAAAGAGAAAACACCGGCTATTCTATGGGTACCGATACATAACGGATGCCAATAGAATGGACGGTGTTTTTTATGCCTTTGGATCGCAGTTTAAAGCGGTGGGAGATCGCCCTGATGGCGGGGGTGCTGTGCGCCCTCCTGTGCGGCTTCTGGCTGGGGGAGGAACAGACCCAGCTGGCCGACCGGGTGATTCGCTTCCACGTGATCGCCAACTCGGACAGCCCAGAGGACCAGGCCCTGAAGCTCCAGGTGCGGGACGCGGTGCTCTCGGCCACGCAGGAGTTTTATCCCCAGGAAGCCAGCCTGGAGGAGGCCCGGGCGGCCCTCTCCGATCACCTGGGGGAGCTGGCCCGGACGGGGCAGGAGACGGTGGAGGCGGCCGGGTACGACTACCCGGTGACCGCCTCCCTGGAGAAGTGCTGGTTCCCCACCAAGGAGTACGACGGCTTCGCCCTCCCCGCCGGGGAGTACACCGCCCTGCGGGTGGTCATCGGCGCGGGGGAGGGGCAGAACTGGTGGTGCGTGGCCTTCCCGCCCCTGTGCCTGGGGGCGGCCTCCGGCACGGTGGAGGACGCCGCCGCCGCGGGGTACTTCTCCCAGGACCAGGCCGCCCTCATCACCGAGGAGGACCAGGGCTATGTGCTGAAATTCAAATCCATGGAGCTGCTGGGGCAGCTGCAGGGGTTCCTGTTTTCCTGACAGAAAAATACCGTTACTTTTGCGCCGCACAGCGGCGCAAAAGTCCGCGCTCCGCTTGCCGGAATCCTTGCACAGCAAGGCTTCCGGGGCATTTGATTCCATTCGAGGCGGGCTGCCGCCCCCTCGAGCTCCCCCGCCAATACTCGGGCGGATTCGTCTAAACAGAGGTTTTTCGACAAGCTGAAACGCCGCCCTGATGGGCGGCGTTCCCTTTACTCAAGCCGGAACAGCCCCCGCAGGGGCACCCCCTGGGCGCTGAGGGCGGCGATATAGAGGACCAGGCCGAAGGCCAGGGCGCCAGGGATGCGCCAGAGGACGGGCACGCCGCTGTCCCGGAGCACCTGAAACAGCAGGTTGGTGACCAGGGCGGACAGGAGGGCGGCCAGCCCCGGGGCGGTCACCCAGTGGAACAGGCGGAAGGACAGGCCGGTGAAGGAGCGCAGCCGCCAGGCGCACAGGACCAGCCCCAGGGCGGCGGAGGCCAGCGTCCCCGCCACAAAGCCCCCCATGCCCACGGAGGGGACGCCCACCAGACAGGCGGTGAAGGCCAGCTGCACCCCGTCGCACACCAGGGAGATCCAGGCCACCGTCCCCTGGCGGCCCACCCCGTTGAGGGAGGCCCCCAGAATGGCCTGGTAGCAGCTCAGGGCGGTGGCCGCAGCCAGGGGGAGGAGATACTCCCCCACCGCCTCCTGGCGGAACAGGAGCACCCCCAGCTCCTCCCCCAGCACCGCCATCATCCCCATGGCGGGGAGGGCCAGCACCGACACGGCGGACAGGGCCTGGGAGACGGTGTCCCGCACCGCCTGGGGGCGGTTCAGGGCGGTGGACCGGGCCAGCCGGGGGACCAGCACCAGACTCATGGCGCTTAAAAAGACGGTGGGCAGGGCCAGCATGGGCAGGGTCATGCCGCACACCACCCCCAGCTCGGAGATGGCCTGGGAGGGCTCCATGCCCCCCTCCACCAGCTTCTGAGGCACCAGGGCGGCGTTCACCGCCCCCATGAGATTGCCCAGCAGGGCGTTGAGCCCCACCGGCAGGGCAATGGAGAACACCCGCCTCCGGCGCACTCTCCCCGGCTCCCCGGGGCCATTCAGGCCCATGCGGCGGAGCCGCCGGCGGCACAGCACGGTGAGGGTCACGGCGGAGGCCACCTCACAGATGACCATGCCCGCCACAATGAGGCCCACCACCCGCTCGGGGTACTGGGGCAGAAAATAGGCCAGCAGGCCCAGCACCGCCCCGGTGCGCACCAGCTGCTCCAGCAGCTCGGCCACCGCCGGGGGGCGCACCAGGCTGGAGCCGTAGAAGAAGTGCTTGTGCAGGTTTTCCACCCCGGTGAGGGCCACGCAGGGCAGGAGAAGGATCAGCCCCAGCTGGGTCCGGGCGTCCCCCAGCCAGTAGACCGAGATGGGGTCGTAGCACAGCAGGACCACCGCCGAGATGGGGGCCATCAGCAGAAATAGAATTTTCAGGCAGGTGCCCAGCAGCTGGGGAATCCCCCGGCTGTTACCCAAAGCCAGATACTGGGGGGTCAGATTGGACACCGCCGCCGTCAGCCCCACGGCGGTGAGGGAGAGGAGGACGGAGTACACCGGCATGATGAGCTGATAGAGGCCCATCACCTCCGCCCCCACCATCCGGGACAGGGCCACCCGGTAGCCGAATCCTAACAGTTGCGACAGGGTCCCCAGCACCGTGAGGAACAGCACGCTCCCCCCGGCTGTCATTCCACGTTCCCGCGCCAAGCTCATCCCCCCTCCTTCTACTGTATTCTGTGAAAAGGGTTGGTATGTTTCCGGGATACGGGCCCGGCGCGGCGGCGAAAAAAATATGGTTTCCCCTCTTGACTTTATTGCTTTTCTGCGTTAAACTGTAACGCGTCAACGCAGCAAATTGTTGAAAGAAACAAGAGAAGGGACAGATCCTCTTATGGCAATCAAACTGGGTATGCTTCTGGTGTTTTTCGCGGTCATGGTGGGCATCGGCCTGTACTGCCGCCGGCACGCCTCCGATGTAAACGGCTTCGTGCTGGGCGGCCGGTCGGTGGGGCCCTGGCTCACCGCCTTCGCCTACGGCACCTCCTACTTCTCCGCCGTGGTCTTTGTGGGCTACGCCGGGCAGTTCGGCTGGAAGTACGGCGTGGCCGCCACCTGGGCGGGCATCGGCAACGCCATTCTGGGCTCGCTGCTGGCCTGGGCGGTGCTGGGACGCCGCACCCGGATCATCACCCAGCATCTGGACAGCGCCACCATGCCCGAGTTCTTCGGCAAGCGCTTCGGCTCCCGGTCGCTGAAGATCGCCGCCTCGGCCATCACCTTTCTGTTTTTGATCCCCTACACCGCCTCTTTGTACAACGGCCTCTCCCGGCTGTTCGGCATGGCCTTTGACATCGACTACGCCGTGTGCGTCATGGTCATGGCGGTGCTCACCGGGGTGTACGTCATCGCCGGGGGCTACATGGCCACCGCCATCAACGACTTCATTCAGGGCATCATCATGATCGTGGGCATCGTCGCCGTCATCGCCGCCGTGCTGAACAGTCAGGGGGGCTTCATGGCCGCCCTGGACGGCCTGGCCCGGGTGAGCGACCCCGCCGCCTCCTCCACCCCCGGCGTGTTCGCCTCCTTCTTCGGCCCCGACCCCCTGAACCTGCTGGGGGTGGTGCTCCTCACGAGCCTGGGCACCTGGGGCCTGCCCCAGATGGTGCAGAAGTTCTACGCCATCAAGAGCGAGACCGCCGTCCACAAGGGCATGATCATCTCCACCGTGTTCGCCCTCATCGTAGCCGGCGGGTGCTACTTCCTGGGGGGCTTCGGGCGGCTGTTCTCCGACCAGGTGGACGTGGCCGCCGACGGCTATGACTCCATCATCCCCACCATGCTCTCCGGACTGCCCGACGTGCTCATCGCCATTGTGGTGATTCTGGTGCTGTCCGCCTCCATGTCCACCCTGTCCTCCCTGGTGCTGGCCTCCAGCTCCACCCTGACCCTGGACTTCCTGAAGGACAACTTTGTGAAGGACATGAAGGAAAAGACCCAGGTGCTCATCATGCGGGTGCTCATCGTCATCTTCATCGCCATCTCGGTGGTCATCGCCATTGTGCAGTACCGCTCCAACGTCACCTTCATCGCCCAGCTTATGGGCATCTCCTGGGGAGCGCTGGCGGGCGCCTTCCTGGCCCCCTTCCTGTACGGCCTGTACTGGAAGAAGGCCACCAAGGCCGGCTGCTGGGCCAGCTTCCTGTTTTCGGTGGTGGTCATGCTGGCCAACATGCTGGCGCCCCAGCTGTTCCCGGCGGTGCTCCGGTCCTCCATCAACGCCGGCGCCTTCTGCATGCTGGCCGGGCTGGTCATCGTGCCGGTGGTCTCCCTGGTGACTCCCAAGCCGGACCGGAAGCTGGTGGACGACGCCTTCTCCTGCTACGACCAGAAGGTGCTGGTGCGCCAGCGGGAGGCCCTGGGAGACGGCGAGTGACCTCCGTTTGGTCCAAAAACGGCAGTTTTTGGGCAAGAAAGTTCCTTTTCAAAGCCGGGCTCCTGTGGTACCCTGTACCCGGAGCCCGGTTTTACCGGACCGCACCATTTTACGAGAAAGGACTGTGAGCTTCATGGTCATTGATATTCACACCCACACCTTCCCGGACAAGCTGGCCGCCACCACCATCCCCAAGCTGGAGGGGATGTCCCACACCCGGGCCTATGTGGACGGCACTGTCTCCGGCCTGCGGACCTCCATGGCCCGGGCGGGGGTGGACGCATCCCTGGTGCTGCCGGTGGCCACCAACCCCCGCCAGGTGGTCCATGTGAACGACAGCTCCGCCCAGATCAACGATTTGGGCCCGGAGACCGGGGTGTACTCCTTCGGCTGCATGCATCCGGACTTCTCCGATTACCGCGCGGAGCTCTCCCGGGTGAAGGAGCTGGGGATGAAGGGCATCAAGCTCCACCCGGTGTACCAGGGGGTGGACTTTGACGACATCCGCACCCTGCGCATCCTGGACCGGGCGGCCGAGCTGGGGCTCATCGTTCTCACTCACTCCGGACTGGACATCGGCTTCCCCGGAGAGGTACGTGTCACCCCCAAGATGGTCCTCCACGCCATTCAGGAGGTAGGGCCCCTCACCCTGATCCTGGCCCACATGGGGGGCTGGCGGAACTGGGAAGAGGTGGAGGAACTGCTGCCCTACGCGCCGGTGTATCTGGACACCTCCTACTCCCTGGGCAGCATCCGTCCTCTGGACGACGGCTACTACAAGCCCGAGGACCTGCCCATGATGGGGGAGGAGCAGTTCCTGCGCATCATCCGCACCTTTGGGTATGAGCGGTTCCTGTTCGGCACCGACAGCCCCTGGAGCGGCCAGCAGGAGAGCCTGGAGCGCTTCCGCGCCCTGCCTCTCACTGACCAGGAGAAGGACGCCATCCTGGGTGGAAACGCCCAGCGGCTGCTGGGGCTCCAGAAGTAATCGCCACAGCCAGACGGCGGCGCAGGTTCTCCTGTGCCGCCGTTTTATTGATACAAGAAAGAATGCGATACTCTCCCGCCGCTGCGCGGCGGAAAAGTCCTCGCTGTGTTTGCTGAACGCCTTGCCGGGCAAGGCATTCAGGTCATTCGATCCCACTCGAGGCGGGCTGCCGTCCCCTCGAGCTCTCCCGCCCCAACTTGAGCGGATTCATCTCAACTGAGTTTTTTGACAAGCTGAGCGCCCCGGCGGAACTCCGCCGGGGCGCTCAAAGCGTATTTTTGTTGGGGGATATTACTTCGCGTACTCGATGGCCTTGGTCTCCCGCAGGAGGTTGACCTTGATCTGGCCGGGGTATTCCAGCTCGTCCTCGATCTTCTTGGCGATCTCCCGGGCCAGGAGCACCATCTGGTCCTCGCTGACCTGGTCGGGCTTGACCATGATGCGGACCTCCCGGCCCGCCTGGATGGCAAAGGACTTCTCCACGCCGGGGAAGGAGGAGGTGATCTCCTCCAGCTTCTCCAGACGCTTGATATAGTTCTCCAGATTCTCCCGCCGGGCGCCGGGCCGGGCGGCGGAGATGGCGTCGGCCGCCTGAACCAGGCAGGCCACCACCGTCTGGGGCTCCACGTCGTTGTGGTGGGCGTGGATGGCGTGGATGACGGCCTCGCTCTCGTGGTACTTCCGGGCCAGCTCCACGCCGATGGTGACGTGGGAGCCCTCCACCTCGTGGTCGATGGACTTGCCCAGGTCGTGGAGCAGTCCGGCCCGCTTGGCCTCGGCCACGTTGGCGCCGATCTCGGCGGCCAGCAGGCCGGCGATGTGGCTGACCTCGATGGAGTGGTTGAGCACGTTCTGGCCGTAGCTGGTGCGGTAGCGCATCCGGCCCAGGAGCTTCACCAGCTCCGGGTGCAGGCCGTGGACGTTGGTCTCAAAGATGGCGCGCTCGCCCTCGGCCTTGATGGTGGCGTCCACCTCCCGCTTGGCCTTCTCCACCATCTCCTCGATGCGGGCGGGGTGGATGCGGCCGTCCAGGATCAGCTTCTCCAGGGCCAGCCGGGCGATCTCCCGGCGGACGGGGTCAAAGCAGGAGACGGTGATGGCCTCCGGCGTGTCGTCGATGATCAGGTCCACCCCGGTCAGGGTCTCCAGGGTGCGGATGTTGCGGCCCTCGCGGCCGATGATGCGGCCCTTCATCTCGTCGTTGGGCAGGGGGACCACAGACACCGTGGCCTCGGCCACGTGGTCGGCGGCGCAGCGCTGGATGGCCAGAGAGATGATCTCCCGGGCCTTGGTGTCCGCCTCGTCCTTGAACCGGGCCTCGATCTCCTTGATCTTCATGGCGGACTCGTGGGTCACGTCGGCCTCCAGCTGGTCAAGCAGGTAGGCCTTGGCCTCCTCGGCGGTAAAGCCGGAGATCTCCTCCAGCTTGGCCACCTGCTCCTGCTTGAGCTGTTCGGCCTCCGCCTGGGTGGCCTCCAGCTTGGCGAGACGGTTGGACAGATGCTCTTCCTTCTTCTCCATGTTCTCCGTCTTGCGGTCCAGGTTCTCTTCCTTCTGCTGCAGCCGGCGCTCCTGCTTCTGCAGGTCGGCGCGGCGCTCTTTCTCTTCCTGTTCGTACTCGTTGCGGGCCTTCAGGATCTCCTCCTTGGCCTCGACCATGGCCTCCCGCTTCTTGTTCTCTGCGCTCTTATACGCCTCGTTGACGATCTGCTTGGCCTGGTTTCGGGCGGAGTTCAGATCCTCCTCCGCCTGCTTCCGCTCCCGCAGAACGCCGAACACGTACACCAGCACAGCACCCACCAGAAGGCCGATGACAGCTCCGATGATATACTCCATGTGGGATGCTTACACCTCCAAAAATACAAAAGTTGGTTGGGGACGCCCCGCTCCCCGGCGCGGCCTGGGCCGCGGGAATATGGTTTCACACCGGCGGGCGGGACCTTCCCGCCGGGTCAGACAGCATAAAAGGAGCCGCAAGGCGTGCTGTGCCGCGGTGGCCCACCATCCTTGCGACAACTGAAAAACATCCCCCAAGTTTTTCAATTTTTGTCCTATCGATTATTTTAAAGGCAACTTGGGGTCATGTCAAGATTTATTCACAATTACGCGGGCGGGTTTCCTGGAATTTTTGGGGAGCGCCGGCTTTGACTTCCGAAAAAAGGAAAAGAGGCGGCGCACAGCGCCGCCTCTCAGGCTGTCAAAAAAGTCCAAGGACTTTTCTGACAGCCTGAAAAATGCCAATACTTTCCCACCGCTGCGCGGCGGAAAAGTCCTCGCTGCGCTCGCTGAACGCCTTGCC
>NZ_NFKI01000042.1 GCF_002160305.1 Pseudoflavonifractor sp. An184 | reverse complement strand
CGGGTGCGCCGTACAAGCGTTTTCGCCGCAGGCGAAAACCTTGGCGCAGGGGCGGCTTTGCCGCCCCGAGCATTGAAATCCCAGAGGGTGGAGGCCGCCTCCGGCGGCCAGAACCCAAAAAGAAAGACATGACCAAAGGTCATGTCTTTCTTTTTGGTGCGCGAGGCGGGAGTCGAACCCGCACGCCCTTGCGAGCACTGGCACCTGAAGCCAGCGAGTCTACCAATTCCACCACTCGCGCAGAGGTGAAATGCGCTGTTCCTTAGCGCGAGGTATATGTTACCACACTACTTCCGCACTGTCAACCCCCTTTTTTGTTTTTTCACTCCGGAGATTTCTGAATCTGCTTCCAGAGAATTTTATGAAAAACTTAATGCTTCCTTCAAGGAAGATTATGGTCTGTCTGATATGCTGGAGCCAGAAGAGAGGGGGAGGTATTTATGGAGGACAGATTGTGTCCGGAAAAGAGCGTTTATATTCTGCTGACCCGCTCGGGGACCTGGTTTTCCCGGCTGATTCATCTGGCCACCGATGACTGCTACACCCACGCCTCCATCGGCCTGGACGGCCCCAACGGCCCCTTTTACAGCTTCGCGCGGAAGTATGCGCGCTTCGCCCTCCCGGCGGGGCTGGTGATGGAGGAGATACGTTTGGAGGTCCAGACCAAGAGACAGCAGATTCCCTGCTGTCTCTATGCACTGAGCGTCCCCCTTCCGGTCTATGAGCGGCTGCGCCGCCAGATTGACCGGATGTATGCGCAGAAAGACCGCTACCACTACAATCTGCTGGGGGCGGTGGCCTGTTACTTCAACCACCCCATGCCCCGGGAAAACCACTACTTCTGTTCCCAATTTGCGGCCTCTCTGCTGGAGCGCTCCGGGGCGGTGGAGCTGGGGAAGGCTCCGGAGCTGGTCCGGCCCGCCGACTTCTGTCAGATGGAGCGGTTCCGCCCGGTCTACCAGGGGGAGCTGGGGAACCTGCGGGAGGCGGTCCCGGCATAAGCGAGGAGGTGCGTGCAGCACGCCTCTCGCTTTATATTTGGGCCTGGCCGGCGGGCAGGAGGATCCGCCCCCGGAAGTGCGCCCCGTTCTGTACAATCTCAAACCGCCCTCCGTGGGCCCGGGCGATCTGCTCCACCAGCTTCAGCCCGGTCCCGTGGGGGGCGGAGCCGTCCTCGTTGAGGACGGACGGGGGAGCGGTGGGCGGCGTCTCCGGCGCGCCCGGTCCCCCGGCGCTGTCCACCTCCAGCGCGCACTCCGCTCCCTGGAGGGCGAGTCGGACGGTGATGGCGCAGCCGTCCGGGTTGTGGCGCACCCCGTTGTTCATAAGATTCATCAGAGCCCGCTTCAAAAGCCCCTCGTCGGCCAGGAGGGTGACCTCCTCTGCCTCCGGGGGGACGTCCACCTCCAGGGAGTATCGGTCCTCCAGACCGCCGTTAATGAGGTCGGCCGCCGCCTGACGCACCAGGGCCGCCGGGCGGAGCCGGGCCCTCCGCAGGGGCTGCATCTCATAGTCCAGGCGCATGGTGAGATTCAGGTCGTTCACCAGGTCCCGGATGGTCTGGCTCTGGCGGCGGATGATGGCCGCCTGCTCCCGCCGGGCGGGGGGGAGGGCCGGGTCCTCCTCCAGCTGGTTGGCGTAGCCCATGACCATGGACAGCGGGGTGCGGATGTCGTGGGAGACCCCGTTCACCCAATTGGACCGGGCGGTATCCCGCACCTGCTGGGCCTGGCGGAACCACTTCCGGAGGAACAGAAAGGCCAGCCCCAGCACACAGCCGATGGCCAGAAAAAAGAGAAACGCAAACCACAGAGGGATCTGGAGCAGAACATCCATGCCCATGGACATGTCGTGCTTCCACACGCTCCCCTTGGGGGAGCCGATGACCAACAGGCCGTCATCCCGCACCCGGCACTGGACCGGGTAGTCGTTCAGATACCACCGGGTGAAGGAGGCCACGTCGGTGAGGCTGTATGCCTCGGGCACGTCCGCCGGCTTCCGCAGGGACCAGACCACCTGTCCGTCCAGGCCAATGAGCATGGCCCAGCGCTGCTCCCCCAATAATTCCTCACCGGTGAAGGTGTATCCGTTCCCCGACCAGATCAGGGCGGCGGACACCTTCTCCGAAGGGGCGGTCCAATCCCGGCCGGCGCTCATATTGTAGAAGATGAAGGCCAGCAGCCCGGCCGCCGTGAGGACTACGATCAGCAGGGCGGAGGCGGCCACCAGACCCGCCGCCTTCAGCCCGTTCCGCGCCCTCATGCCTGTTCCTCCCGGGCCAGGCGGTAGCCCAGCCCCCGCACAGTGAGCAGGTACCTGGGGTGGGAGGGGTCCGCCTCGATCTTCTCCCGCAGGCGGCGGATGTGGACCATCAGGGTGTTCTCATACCCCACCATGGGGCCGTCCCAGAGGGCGGCGCACAGGGCGTCGATGGTGACGATGTTCCCCCGGTTGTCCGCCAGCTTTTTCAGAAGGGCGAACTCCTTGGCGGTGAGGGAGACCTCCCCCTCCGGACGGGTCACGGTGCCGGTCCCCCAGTGGACGGTGGCTGGCCCTAGCGTCAGGGCGTCGTCCTCCGGCCGCCCGCCGTATACCCGCCGCAGCACCGCCCCCAGCCTCAGGATCAGCTCCTGAGGGAGGAAGGGCTTGGTGATGTAGTCGTCCGCTCCCAGGCCCAAGCCCTGGAGCCGGGCCGCGTTCTCGTCCCGGGCGGACAGGTACAGTACCGGCACATCCCCGGACCGCCGCAGCTCCGGCAGGAGGGAGAACCCGTCCCCGTCGGGGAGCATCACGTCCAGCAGCACCGCGTCCGGCCGCCGGGCCGCCATGGCCGCCCGGGCCTGGGCGCAGTCGGCGGCCTCCAGGACCTCATAGCCCGCCCCGGTGAGCAGGCTGGCCACCATCCGCCGCAGCTCCGGCTCGTCGTCCACCAGTAAAATCCGTTGTCTCATATCCATCACCTGTCCCTAGGATACCACAGGTTTTCCTCCGGCGCACCCCCTGGGGGCAAAAAGTAAGGGAAACGTAAGGTGGCCTTCATGGGCGTGTAAGGTGAGAACGCTACAATAGGAGCATCTCACAAGGAGGTGTTTTCCCTATGGCAGACATCGTGCGGACTCAGGGCCTGTGCAAGCAGTACGGCAAGGTCCTGCGGGTGAATCGCTTGGATTTAAAGGTCCCGGAGGGGGCCATCTACGGATTTCTCGGACCAAACGGGGCGGGCAAGTCCACCACCCTGAAAATGATCCTGGGGCTGGTCCACCCCACGGCGGGGTCCATCTCCGTCTTTGGAAAAGAGGTCAACGGGCACAACCGCCTGGACATGCTCAAGCAGGTGGGCAGCCTCATTGAGAGCCCCAGCTACTACGGCCACCTCACCGGGGAGGAGAATCTAAAGGTGGTCCAGACTCTGCGGGGGGTGCCGGAGAAGGACGTATACGAGGTGCTGGAGATCGTCCGGCTGGAGGGGCAGCGCAGCAAAAAGGTGGCCCACTACTCCCTGGGCATGAAGCAGCGGCTGGGGCTGGCCGCCGCCCTGCTGGGCTTTCCCCGGCTGCTGATCCTGGACGAGCCCACCAACGGCCTGGACCCGGCGGGCATCCAGGAGATGCGGGAGCTCATCTGCTCCCTGCCCGCCCGGTTCGGCATGACGGTGCTGGTGTCCAGCCACCTCCTGAGCGAGATCGACCAGATGGCCGACCATGTGGGCATCATCCGGGAGGGGGAGCTGGTCTTTCAGGACACCCTGGAGACCCTCCACCAGCACAGCCGCCACAACCTGGCCCTGCGTACCGGAGACAACGAGGGGGCCCTGAAGCTCCTCCGCCAGGGCCGGGTCCCCTGCGCCCAGGAGGAGGACTATATCCTGCTCCCCCGGCTGGACGACCCGGACGCGGCCAAGCTCATCCGGTACCTGATCGGACACGGGGTGGACGTGCTCCGGCTGGAGGAGCGGCAGAAGAGCCTGGAGGACATCTTCCTGGAGCTTACCGGCGGAAAGGCGGCGAGCCTATGAGCACCCTGGTCCGTCTGGAATTTTATAAATGCCGCCGGCGGCAGATTTTCCTCATCTGCGCCGGGCTGCTGGGGGCCGAGCTGGTGTGGTTCGGGGTCTATCTGGCCCGTCAGGACCCGGAGGACCTGCTCCAGGGCTGGATGCTCACCCTGTACAATTTAGCAATGGTGGACGCCATCCTGTTTCCCCTGGGCACCGCCGTCCTGGCCAGCCGGAACTGCGAGATCGAGCACAAGGGGGCCACGTTGAAGCTGCTGGAGACGGCGACCACTCCGGGGCGGCTGTACGCCGCCAAGCTGATCTGGGGGGCGCTGGTGCTGGGGGCCGTCTCTCTGGTGCGGACCGTCCTCTTTGTGCTCCTGGGGATCGCAATGGAGTTCCCGGGCGGCGTGCCCTGGAGCCGCTTTGCCTGGTTTACGCTCATTACCTGGGGGGTGTCCATGGCGCTCTTTTTTCTCCAGCAGGGGCTGTCCCTCCGCTTTGCCAACCAGGCTGTCCCCCTGATCTGCGGCATTTTCGGCAGCTTTGCGGGCCTGCTCTCCCTGTTGTTCCCGGTGGGCATTCAGAGGGTCATCCCCTGGGGGTACTACGGCCTGATGTCCCTGGCGGGGATGCACTGGGACGAGGCCACCCGGTTCACCGCCTTCTACTGGCGGGTCCCGGAGCCCCTGGACGTGGGGCTGCTCCTGGCATGGGGCTTGGCCTTTCTGATGGCGGGACGGACTCTGTTCGTCCGGAAGGAGGTCTGATTATGCTGTTGCGTTCCATTCGGGCGGAGCTGATGAAGTGCCGGAGAAGCCCCGTGTGGCTGGCCTTCGTGGTGCTCCCCCTGTTTCCGGCCATCCTGGGGACGGTCAACTATCTGGGCAATCTGGAGGTGCTGAAGAGCCAGTGGTACAGCCTCTGGACCCAGCACGTGCTGTTTGCCTCCCTGTTTTTCCTCCCCGCCCAGCTGGGGGTGTTCTGCGCCTGGCAGTGGCGGCTGGAGCACACGGACCACAACTGGAACCAGGCCATGACCGCCCCGGTCCCAGCCCGGGACCTGTACCTGGCCAAACTTGTCCTGGCGGCGGGGGTGTCCTTTTTGGCCCAGGCGGCCATCGGAGCGCTCTTTGTGCTCTCCGGCAAGCTGGCAGGGCTCACCGACCCGATCCCGCCGGAGCTGCCCGGCTGGCTGTTCTTCGGGGCGCTGGGCGGCGCGGCGGTGTGCGCTTTGCAGCTCTACCTGTCCCTGGTCATCCGGGCCTTTGCCATCCCGGTGGCTATGGCTCTGGCGGGGGGCATCGCCGGGCTGATGCTCACCTCCCAGGGGCTGGGGTACGCCTTTCCCTACTCCCTGCTGTGCCTGGGGATGCGGGCCAATAACCCCACGATGGAGCTGGACCTGGGGCCGTTTTTGCTGGGATGCGGGGTTTATATTTTGATGTTCTTTGCCCTGTCCGTCCGGCATCTGACCCGGAGGGATGTGTCGGCGGGGTGAGTGTTTTTTGGGCTTTCGGGGAGTTTCGCCGCCCCGGCGGCGAGTTCCTTTTCCACGTGGAAAAGGAACCAAAAGACGCTGGGGGACGCCGCAGAGGCGAACTGCGTTCGCCAATGACGGCTTTCCCCCAGACCCCTATTACGGGGGACGCGTACCTGATGGATTTTGCAAAATTTCCGGCGCGCAGAATCTGAGTGGCGATTTGCGTTTCCTCCCGGCCCACTGGGGCCTGGCGTGGTGGAAAATTGAAGCAGATGCGGTTTTCGTACCGCGCCTGGCCTTGACGAGCAGGTGATAACTGGTCCGTAATCGCGGGCCGGTTTGGGACCGGCCCCTGTGAAAGAAGATGTGGCTTCTGGATTCGCCGTAGGGGCGACACCATGTTGCCGTCCGTAAGCCTCCCCCGGGGGGGCCTACTCCCCTTATCAAGGGGCCGATTCCCCATGTCAGGGGGAAATGGCCGAAGGCCAAAAGAGGTAGGGATGATGTCGCGCAGCGACAGAGGGGATAGGGACAGGCACCCCAATGCCCACACTGGGGCGGATGAGGTCCGTCCATCCAAACCGCCTGTGCCTTCCACCGATCATAGAAACCGGGCGGCCCAGTGTGCCGCCCCTACGGGCTGGAGTGGGTTCCCCGCGACGGGTGACCGCAAGGGTCGCCCCTACGGTTTTACGAGGGCATGTTTGAACCCCAGAGCGGGCGGGTCTAGGACCCGCCCCTACGGCGTATCCGGAAGCAGTCCCTCCTTTTGCGTGGGGGCCGGTCCCAGACCGTCCTGCCGATAACGGACCGGCTATCACCTGCTCGGCCCGGCCAGGCGCGGAAATGGAACCGCAACAGTTGCAATTTTTGCTTAACCCAGGCCCCAGTGGGCCGGTGGAAATTTAGACCAACCACTCAGATTTCCACGCGCCGGAAATTTTACACATCCCAACAGGTACGCGTCCCCCCGTAATGGGGGCCGGGGAAAGGCGAATATGAGCGCGAAGCGCTCATCCTGAGCCGTCCCCGGTGGCGTTTTGCCTAATCCATCGTGACTCCCGGCGAAGCCCAGCGAAGCGGGTTCGCCGGGAAAAGGAGGAACAAGGGAGCGGGCGCAGTTTTCGCCGCCAGGCGGAAACGGAGACAAGCGGACTTTGCGACGACGAGCCGCCATGGGCAAAGGAGGTCGCCGCCCGCAGGCGGCGAAAATCTCCTGGTATATAGAAACCTCCTATTGACATTTTATTTAGACAACTGTAAAATAAAGAAAAAGACAAGTGTCTAAATAAACTAAAAGGAGGGACGTAATATGAAACCGACCTATCCCCGCCTCCCCGACGCGGAGCTGGAGGTGATGAAGGCCCTGTGGGCCCTGGGGGACTACCCCGCCCACACCGGGGACATCGCCCAAAAGCTGGACAAGAGCTGGAAGGCCCCCACGCTGTTGAAGCTCCTCTCCCGCCTGGAGGAGCGGGGCTTTGTGGCGGGCGCCAAGGAGGGGCGCGCCAACGCCTACACCCCCCTGGTGCAGGAGGCCGACTACCTCTCCAGTGAGAGCCGCTCCTTCCTGGAGCGCCTGCACGGGGGCTCCCTGTCCAGTCTGGTGGTCTCCCTCTACCCGGATGCAAAACTGACCGAGGAGGACGTGGCCGCTTTGGAGCGGATTTTGGAGAAGGGGGAGAAGTGAGATGCTGGACAATTTAAGCGCGCTGATGTCTGTCACGCTGGGGGGAAGCGTGTGCATTCTCCTGTTTTTGGCCGCGGGTCCCCTGCTGTCCAGGCATTTCACACCCCGTTGGCGGTACTGTGCCTGGGGAGTGCTGGCGGCGGTCCTGCTCCTCTTTCCGGTGCTCCGGCCCCTGCTGCCAGGAACGGGGGAACGGTCCGCCCTGCTGCAGATCCCGGTACCACAGGCGGTGGAGGAGCGGACGGCGCCGGAGTATGACGGCATGGCCGCAGACGAAGCAGACGCGCTCCCGTATGGATACCAGGGCACCATGGTGGGCGGGTTCCGCGGCGATACCACTTATGAGGTGTGGTACACGGACGACGAGCAAGTGGAGCATCATCTCTACGACTTCAAGCTGTTCCGCCTGGAGGGGATAAGCGGCTCTTGGTCCATCCTGTTCCGGTGGGAACGGATCTGGGCGGCGGGGCTGGCGGTGAGCCTGTTTCTCCTGGTGGCGGAATGTCTGCGGATGTGGGGGAGGGTGAGGCGGCGCAAACTTCCTCTCATCCATGGGAGTGTAGAAAAGATGTCGGAGCTCTGCGCCCAGGAAAAGGTCGAGAGGCTGCCCCGCCTTTTTCGCGTCTCCGGGCTGAAGTCCCCCTGTCTGGTGGGGATCGTCCGCCCCGCCATCCTGCTCCCCAGGGAGCTTCCGGCGGAGGCCCTCTCCTGGGCCCTGGCCCATGAGCTGACCCATTTGAAGCACAGGGATACCTGGTACATGCTCCTGATGACCCTGGCCCGGTGTGTCCACTGGTTCAATCCCCTGGTGTGGCTCATGGTGCGCACGGCCCGGCGGGACATGGAGCTGTGCTGTGACTACGACCTGCTGAACGGCCAGGGGGAGGAGGCTCGCCGGGCCTATGGCCGGGCCATCCTGGACCAGATTGCCGGGCGGGACCGGGGCTGCTCCGGCCTCACCACCGGGTTTTCCGGCAGCAAGAGGGAGGTGTTCGCCCGGTTCCGGGCCATGATGGATACTGCTCCCAAGCGGAAGGGGCGCGTGGTCCTGGTGCTGGCCGGGGCGGCCGTCCTTCTGTCCGGGTCGCTGGTGGGCTGTCAGAGGTTAGAAGAGGAGCCTAAGACGGGCGCGTCTGAGGCATTTACTGTTCAATATGCGTGGGTGGAGAACATCGACCGGGATAACCGGAGCGTCACCTACATCCCCATGACGCTAGAGCAGTGGGAGGACCGGGAGGGCTTTTGGGCGCAGATGGGCGGCCTGGAGCGGGAGACCGCTTCCCTCACCGAAGATGTGTCACTATACCACACCTACAACGGGAACCGGTATCCACTGAATCCCACGGCCCAGGTCTACACCTTGGATATGTCCCAGGCCGGACTGCCCGGCCAGTTGGTCCTGGTGGAGACGGGAGAGGACGCGGGGGCTGTCTCCGGAATCTGGCTGGATGCCCAGTCCCGGCTGGACCTGACGGCCGCCGGCCTGGACTTCACCGGCTACTGCGGAGAGGTATATGCCGCCGGGATGGGAGGAGCGATGCTGCTTCACGGGGTAGCGGGGATCAGCGTGGACCCCTGCAATGAGCTGGGGCAGGACTCGGACCACACCCGATACACCCTGCCCTTGGCGGAGGACGCTCAGATTTCAGCGACGGATATGCCGTTTCTCACCGGCCTGTCCAGCGCGCTTTACCCGGACCTCTTCCAGCTCACGGTGGTGAACGGGGAAGTGACCGCCATTGAGGGGGTCTGGCCGGAGGCCGAGAACACGGTGACCCTCCCCATCGACCCGGAGGAGACGCCCTCCAACCCGGAGAACATGCCCGAACATGACCCTGATTTTTACGGGGAGAACGGGGCCCAGCCCCTGGAGCCCGACGGGAGCGGGGCGGCGTAGAGGGCGGGCGGCCCAGTGTGCCGCCCCTACAAAAGGGCGGGTGGTGACCTGCCCCCTCATCCGCCCCAGTGTGCGCACTGGGGCACCTTCCCCCCAGGGGGGAAGGCTTACGGGCGGCCACATGGCCCCGCCCCTACGGCGTATCCAGCACCGGGAGCGTTTGCTCGGTAAATCAAGGCGCGGGAATGAAACCGCAACAGCGGCGATTTTTGCAAGCCCAGGGCCCAGTGGCCCGGCGGGAGTTTAGACCGCCACTCAGATTTTGCGCGCCGGAAATTTTGCTCAACCTAACAGGTACGCGTCCCCCGTAATAGGGGTCTGGGGAAAGGCGACTATGGGCACGCTAGTGCCCATCGGAGCCGTCCCCAGCGGCGTTTTGGTGACTTTGCCGCCGAGGGCAAAGTCACTCGCCGCCCGCAGGCGGCGAAATCCCCTGCGAATATCCTCCTTCCTTGACAGCCCCGTATAAACCCAGTACAATTTTCTTGGAGATAAAAACACAGGGCGGTTGGTAGTCCGTCCGCGGGCCGCGCTCCCGTCAGTAACCCTCCCTCCCGGGTCGTCCATTCTCCATATCTTTGGATATGGGAGGAAACTGAATATGGATCGGAATGAATGCCGTTTTACGGTGCTGTTCCAGCCCCCTTTTTGGGTGGGGATCGGGGAGCGGTGGACGGAGGAGGGCTATCAGGCCGCCCGGGTGGTGTTCGGGGCGGAGCCCTCGGACGCCCAGGTGTACCAGTGGGTGCTGACATCCTGGCACCGCCTGCCCTTCACCGCCGCGGAGGCGGGGGAGAGGCCTAGAGCCGTTCCTGCCAACCCCAAGCGGCTCCAGCGGGAGGCGGCAAAGGCGGCCCGGACCGCCGGAGCATCCACCAAGGCACAGGAGGCCCTCGCCCGGCAGCGGGAGGCGGACGGCCTGGAGCGCCGCGCCCGGCGCTCCGCCCAGAGACGGGCGGAACAGGAGGAACAATTCCGGCTCCGGCAGCAGAAAAAGCGCGAAAAACGGCGCGGTCACTAGACCGCGCCGTTTTAATGAGATCAGATTAAATGACTCCGGCCAGCACCAGGGCAAACAGCACGAAGGTGGCCAGCAGAGCCAGAGCAAACAGCGCGAAGCCAGCGCTGAACTTCTTTCCCTGGCTGTTCTGAGACTGGGGCACCACGCCGGAGCGGCGCAGAGCGCCCACCACCGGGGGATAGAGCAGCAGGGTGGCGGCCATGTTCATGCCGCCCTTGGCCAGGTTGAAGGGGAGGAACAGGGTGGGCAGCAGAGCGGCCACATCTGCCCGGGAGAAACCGGTCATGTACAGGGGGGTGATCAGATAGTTCCAAAGCAGCATTACCACCACCAGGCAGACCACGCCGCAGGCGAGCCCCAGCACAGCCCCCTTCTTGGTGTGCATCTTTTTGTAAATAAAAGAGGCGGTACAGCAGAAGGCGCAGGTGGCCAGAGCGTTCATAATAAAGCCGATGGGACCGGTGGTGCTGATGGTGATCATTTCAATAAAGGCCACCAGGATAGAGATAATGGCGGCGGCGGAGGGCCCGAAGGTGAAGCCGCCGATGCAGATGACCACGTCCTTGAAGTCGAAGTCCAGGAACATTACGCTGGGCATCAGCTTGGAGACCAGCATAACAATGTAGGCGATTCCGGTGAGCATCGCCAGGCTTACGATGGTCCTGGTGTCCATCTTGGTGCGGACAGGGTTTTGAGTCATGGATGGTGCGGACATAAAAAACACTCCTTTTTGTTTTTGGTACCCCTGAAAGCTCAAGTCTTCCAGGTGCAAAAACAACAAAGGAGGTGCGCTTTCCGCACGCCAAGGCGCACGGCTATTGTTTTGACACACATCTTCTTCCATCCGGACTGTAACCGTTGGTCCCGGAGTTTCACCGGGTCAGCGGACGCAATATCAGTTTCTGAGACTGCGTCCGGTCGCGGACTGTACCGCCAGTGGGGACTTTCACCCCGCCCTGAAGACTGTTCGTTCAGTTGTCCATGCTTCATTATACGCATTTTCCGGGAAAATGCAACCCCCTATTTTCAAGGCGGGGGACGAGAATGGAACAAACTTTCGATTTTCGTTGACTTCTCCGGCATTTTGGGCTACAATGGCGGTACTTGATGGGAGAGGAGGGCTCCGGCGTGGAGGAGAAGGACACCTGCTGTTTTACCGGACACCGGCCCAGTAAGCTGCCATGGGGCACCCGGGAGGAGGACCCCCGCTGCGTGGCCCTGAAGGGGCGGATTGCCGCCGCCCTGGAGGAGGAGTACGCCGCCGGAGTCCGGCACTTCATCTCCGGCATGGCCCGGGGGGCCGATCTGTACTTTGCCGAGGCGGTGCTGGCGCTGAAGGAGCGCCGCCCCGATGTGCTCCTGGAGTGCGCCCGTCCCTGCGAGAGCCAGGCCGACCGCTGGCCGGAGGAGGAGCGGGCGCGGTACCAGTCCATCCTGGACCGGTGCGACTATGAGACGCTGGTTCAGCACCGGTACGACCGCTTCTGCATGATGCGCCGGAACCGGTACATGGTGGACCGGTCCGCCCGGCTGCTGGCCGTCTACGACGGCGAGCCCAAGGGCGGAACCGCCCAGACCCTGGCCTACGCCCTGCGGAAGGGGCTCCATGTCACCATACTAGAGCTGGAGTGAAACACTTGCCTATGAATACCTTGATGCACATCTGCTGCGCCCCCTGCGCCAACCGGCCCATCGACCTGCTGCGGTCGGAGGGGCTCTCCGTCGCCGGGTTCTGGTTCAACCCCAATATCCACCCCTACACCGAGTATCAGGCCCGGAAGCGCACCCTGGAGGAGTACTCCAAAGAGATCGGGATGAAGCTCATCATCGGCGGCTCCTATGACCTGCGCACCTTTATTACCAATGTGGCGGATAACATCGACGGCCGGTGCGCCTACTGCTACCGGGTGCGGATGGAGGAGACCGCCCGGTACGCCGCCGAAAACGGCTATGACTCCTTTACCACCTCCCTGCTCATCTCCCCCTACCAGAACCACGAGGCCATCCGGGCTACGGCCCAGGCCATGGGGGAGAAATACGGGGTGGAGTTTCTGTACCGGGACTTCCGCTCCCTGTTCCAGGCCGGGCAGGAGTTCGCCCGGGAGCACGGATTTTACATGCAGAAATACTGCGGCTGTATTTTCAGCGAGGAGGACCGGTATATGGCCGCCAAGCGGAAGAAGAAGGCCAGACAGGCCGCCGCCCAGACAACCGCGCCATAAACTGCGAGGGCCCCGCCGAAACGGCGGGGCCCAAATTATTTTGGTCAGAGGAGAATCAGGCGGCTTCGGGTTCAGGAGCGGGGTCAATGTCGCCGGTGAGGGCGTCCATCAGGTCCACCACGGTGGCCCCGGCGGGGGGCTCGGTGGCGGGGGCGGTGCTGGTGCGCTGATAGGCGCCGTCTATTTCCATGGTCATGGAGAGCTCTCCGGGCATCTGGAAGTCCATGAGCATCTCCATTTTGCTGTCCCGCATCTCAGCGGTCAAAGCCAGAGCGGTCCCCTCGGTGTCGGCAATGGTCATCTCCAGGCCATAGCCGTTTACCTTCCCGCCGCTGGTGTACAGATGGAAGGCGACCAGAATGCGGCTGCCGTCCTCCTCCAGATCAATGGGGGTGCTGGTGTAGGTGGAGCCGGAGCGCTCAAAGGCGCTGTCGGCCAGGACGTAGTTAAAGAGGTCCAGGTAGTCCTTGGTGGTGAACTCGCTGGTGAGGGGGAGAGCATCGCTTTTCAGAATCTCCTCCAGAGCCTGAGCGAAGGTCATATCCTCACTGGCACTGGCGGCGTCCAGGGCGATGAGCTCCTCATAGAAGCCGGGGCCGTAGGCCTCGTCATACAGCGCCTTCATATCCAGGCAGTACCAGACATCCGAGGCGGTGAGGGCCTGGGACTGGAAGTAGAAGGCGCCGGCCTCCAGATCATAGCGCAGGGCGATGTCCAGGTTGGGCAGGACGAACTCCAGGCCGCTCATATCCGCGTTGATGGCCAGGTCGGCGTCAAACTGGAGAGCAGTCTGGCTGGTAAACATGTCGTAGTCGCCGGTCAGGTCCACCTTGTCAAAGGAGTCTGACATATTGAAAGCGAGGGAGCCGTCCACCCGATAAGTGCCCTGGCTGTACTGGTCGGCGTAGTCCATATACTGGTCCATGAGCTCGTAGGTCTCGGTGTTTTCCGCCAGAATGGCCTCCACGTCGTCGATGATGACGGTGTAGGTCTCCGCGTCCCAGGCCACCCGGTAGCCCAGGGCGTCGGCCACCAAGCCAACGGGGATGTAGGTGCGGCTGGTGGCGGCGTCGATGTAGGGAGCCGCGTCGGCGGTGTAGTCGTTCACCACCTGGACAGTGTCACCGTGGGGACCGGCGGTGGTGTTCCCCTCATACTGGACGGAGAAGGTGGTGGAGCCGATGGCCATCTGGACGGTCAGATCCCCCTGGGCCTGCTCCCCCTGGAAGTTGATATAGGTCACGTCGGGCTTGACGGCGGTGACCGTCCGAGCCGATGGAGACCAAAGGATCTGGTCGGCGGGGAAGCCCAGGGCCTCAAAGGTGGCCGCCATGGGCAGGAAGGAGCGGCCGTCCTTCAGCACCGGGGCCGCGTCGGAAAAGGTGACCGGCTCCCCGTTGACCAGCAGGGAGAAGTCTCCCTCGCCGGCGGCCAGGGATGGGGTGCACAGCAGAGCGGCCAATACGCCGCCGCACAGGATGGGGCGTAGAAGATGCTTCATTACGGGTTCCTCCTTGTCAAATAATGGGATGGCGCGGACAGCTGGATATGCCCCGGTGTGGGTTAGGCCAAAGAATTCCCTCGAAAGACCGGGCTTGATAAAATCATCATATTCCCTTTTTCAGAAAATTGCAAGGAAAAGAAGGGAAGTTTAAGGATGAGCTTGTGCTTTAAGGCGAAAAGGCCCCGCCGTGTGGCGGGGCCTTTTTACGAAGAATGATCGATTGCGGAGCTGTGGGATCAGAGTTCGCTGACGGGGGTGGTGAGTAGTTCCCACAGGTCCACCACAGTGGCGCCGGCGGGAGGCTCGGTTTCGGGGGCGGCGCTGGAGGGACGATAGGCGCCGTCCATCTCCATGGTCATGCCGGCCATTTCCAGGAGGAGGCTCATGTCGTCCCCCTTCATCTCCATGCTCATGGTCATCTGGGCCTCGGGGTCGGCGGTGGTCATCTCCAGGCCATAGCCGTTCACCTGGCTGCCGCTGGTGTACAGATGGAAGAGGATGGTGACGCCGTCCTGTTCCAGGGTGCTGGTGTAGGTGGAGCCGGACTTCTGGAAGTGGCTGTCCCCCAGCAGCTGGTTGAGGGCCTCCAGGTAGTCGGAGGTGGTGGCGGTGCTGGTGAGGGTCAGGGTGTCGCTCTTCAAAAGCTCCTCCAGGGTCTGTGCGAAGGCAGCCTCCTGGCTGACGGCGCTCAGGGCGATCAGCTCCTCATAGAAGCCGGGGCCGTAGGCCTCGTCGTACACCGCCTTCATGTCCAGGCTGTACCACTGGTCGGGGATCTGAAATTCTATGGTCTCTCCGTTGACCTGGACGTTGTTGTTCATCAGCTGCTCCAGGTCCTCGGACTGGAAATACAGATAGAGCATGCCGGTGTCCAGATCGGCCCGCAGGTCCAGGTCCATGTCGGTGGGGGAGATGGGGGCGCCCATGATGGTGCCGCCAATGCTGACGCCCAGGTCCAGCTGCATGGCCGTCTGGCTGGAAATTAGGCTGTAATCGCCGCCTACGGTGTGAATGATTTCCACTCCAGACTCCATCTCACCAGGGGCGGAGGTGAGCAGATAAGAGCCCTCTACCTGATAATTGCCCTGAGAATACTTCCGGGCGTAGTCCAGGTACTGGTCCATGAGCTCGTAGGTCTCAGTGTTCTCCGCCAGGATGGCGTCCACATCGTCGATGATGACGGTGGATGTCTCTCCATCCCAGGCCACCCGGCAGCCCAGAATGTCGGCCACCAGGCCAACGGGGATGTAGGTCCGGTTGGTGGCGGGGTCAATGTAGGGTGCCGTGTCCAGGTAGGCGATGCCGCCGGAGCCGCCGGCCGAGCCGGAGGTGCCGTCCTCCGAGGTCTGGGACCAGCTGGGGCCGGTCCAGGTCACGGCGGAGTCGCCCACGGTGAGGGAGATGGCGGCGCCGTCCTTGGAGGCGGTGACGGTCTGGGTCTCCCCGTCCCAGACGATGTCCTCCTGGGCAAAGCCCAGGGCCTGGAAGGTGGTGACGGCGGGCAGGAAGGAGCGGCCGTCCTTCAGCACCGGGGCGGCGTCGGTGAAGGTCACCGGCTCTCCGTTCACCAGCAGGGAGAAGTCCCCCTGCTCCGCCGCCAGGGACGGGGTGCACAGCAGGGCGGCCAGCACGCCGCCGCACAGGATGGGGCGCAGGATCTTTTTCATAGCGGTACATCCTCCTTTTGAAGTTGGGGCTCGGCGGGCGGGCGCTGGGGAGCCGCCGGCCAAAATATCGAATATCGCTATTCCCGAACACATTGTAGCGCATAGTGACAGGAAAGTCAAGAGAGAACGCTCTCTTTTTGTGTGGGAGGCACAAAAAGAGAGGGGGAGTGCAGACTGCCGGGGGCGTGAGGCAGAAAAAACCGCGGTCCAGGGGAAGGACCGCGGGCAGTTACAAAAAATATTCTGAAAAATAGGGGAGAGGGCTTGACAAAAAATTGCCAGGCATGGTACAATAAAATGCTTTTATGTCCCTGTGTGAAAGGGCCACTTCCCCTTTTAAACTGGAGCCAGTGTAACACAGGTTTCGGGAAAAGGCAAGGCACATGCAGGGAAACTTATCAACGCGTCCGGGCGTTCGGAAAGCGGCCCTCCCCCCGGAATTGTAGGTTTTTCACAAAGCGAAGGGCAGTTTTCCCGGCGAACGGACCGGAAAAACTGGAGATCCACCCGTTCAGTGCAGAAGAAAGCGAGTTGATTTTTTAGCATGGTCGTAAAGGACGTAATGTATGGCAAGACAAAGCGCAAGAGCTTTGCCCGGTACCAGGAGATCCTGGACATGCCCAACCTGCTGGAGGTCCAGAAGAACTCCTACCAGTGGTTCCTGGACACCGGATTGCGGGAGGTGTTCCGGGATGTGGAGGCCATCACCGACTACGCCGGCAACCTGGAGCTGAGCTTCATCGACTACTCCATGGACGAGAAGCCCAAGTACGACGTGGAGGAGTGCAAGGCCCGGGACGCCACCTACGCCGCCCCCATCAAGGTGAAGGTCCGCCTGCGCAACAAGGAGACCGAGGAGATCAAGGAGCAGGAGATCTTCATGGGCGACTTCCCCATCATGACCAACTCCGGCACCTTTGTCATCAACGGCGCCGAGCGCGTCATCGTTTCCCAGATCACCCGCTCCCCCGGCATGTACTTCACCGACACGGCGGACAAGGCGGACAACCACACCTACGGCACCACCGTCATCCCCTACCGGGGCGCCTGGCTGGAGTATGAGACCGACCTGTCCAACGTGTTCTATGTGCGCATCGACAAGAACCGCAAGCTGCCCATCACCTGCCTGATCCGCGCCGTGGGCCCCAAGACCGACGCGGAGATCATTGAGATGTTCGGCGAGGACGAGCGCATCCTGGCCACCATGGAGAAGGACCCCTGCAAGACCTATGAGGAGGCCATGCTGGAGATCTATCGGAAGCTCCGTCCCGGCGAGCCCCCCACGCTGGATTCCGCCGAGACCCTTCTGAACGCCACCTTCTACGACCCCCGCCGGTACGACCTGTCCGCTGTGGGCCGCTATAAGTTCAATAAGAAGATGGCCCTGTGGACCCGCCTGTCCGGCCGCACCCTGGCCCTGCCCGTGGCCGACCCCCGCACCGGCGAGATCATCGCCGAGGCCGGGGAGACCCTCACCCGGGAGCGTGCCAAGGAGCTGGACAACGCCGGCGTGAACGAGGCCGTTCTGGACGTGGACGGCAAGCAGGTGAAGGTGTTCGCCAACAACATGGTGGACATGAAGAACTTTGTGGACTTCGATCCCGAGGCCTGCGGCGTCACCGAGATGGTCTCCTTCCCGGTGCTGTGCCAGCTGCTGGACCGCCGGGAGGCCGAGGGCCTGTCCGACGAGGACTTCCAGGACCTGGTGAAGGAGAATCTGGACAACCTGATTCCCAAGCACATCACCGCCGAGGACATCATGGCCTCCATCAACTACCTGAACTGCCTGGCCCACGGGGTGGGCACCCACGACGACATCGACCACCTGGGCAATCGCCGCCTGCGCTGCGTGGGCGAGCTGATCCAGAACCAGTTCCGCATCGGCTTCAGCCGCATGGAGCGGGTCATCCGGGAGCGCATGACCACCCAGGACCTGGATGTGGTCACCCCCCAGAGCCTCATCAATATCCGCCCTGTCACCGCCGCCATCAAGGAGTTCTTCGGCTCCAGCCCTCTGAGCCAGTTCATGGACCAGACCAACCCCCTGGCCGAGCTGACCCACAAGCGCCGCCTGTCCGCCCTGGGCCCCGGCGGTCTGAGCCGTGACCGGGCCTCCTTCGACGTGCGAGACGTCCATTACAGCCACTACGGCCGTCTGTGCCCCATTGAGACCCCCGAAGGTCCCAACATCGGCCTGATCTCCTATCTGGCCTCCTACGCCCGCATCAACCGCTACGGCTTCATCGAGACCCCCTACCGCAAGGTGGACAAGGCCACCGGCCAGGTCACCGATGAGATCGAGTATATGACCGCCGACGTGGAGGACGAGTACACCATCTGCCAGGCCACCGAGCCGGTGGACGAGAACAACCGCTTTGTCAACGAGCGCATCACCTGCCGCCACCGCAACGAGATCATCTCCGTGCCCGCCAGCCAGGTGGACTACGTGGACGTGTCCCCCAAGATGATGGTGTCCATCGCCACGGCCATGATCCCCTTCCTGCAGAACGACGACGCCAACCGCGCCCTGATGGGCGCCAACATGCAGCGTCAGGCCGTGCCCCTGCTCCGCCCCGAGGCCCCCATCGTGGCCACCGGCCAGGAGCACAAGAACTGCATCGACTCCGAGGTGGCCATCCTGGCCGAGGGTCCCGGCACCGTCACCAAGGTGTCCGCCCGGTATATCACCGTAAAATATGACAACGGCACCACCAAGGAGTACCGTCTGACCAAGTACCTGCGCTCCAACCACGGCACCTGCATCAACCAGCGCCCCATCGTGGACGTGGGCCAGCGGGTGGAGTTCCAGGACGTGCTGGCCGACGGCCCCTCCACCGACCGGGGCGAGATCGCTCTGGGCCGGAACATCCTCATGGGCTTTATGACCTGGGAGGGCTACAACTACGAGGACGCCGTGCTGCTCAACGAGCGCATGGTGCGGGAGGACGTGTTCACCTCCATCCACATCGAGGAGTATGAGCTGGAGGCCCGTGACACCAAGCTGGGTCCCGAGACCATCACCCGCGACATCCCCAACGTGGGCGAGGACGCCCTGCGGGACCTGGACGAGCACGGCATCATCCGCATCGGCGCGGAGGTCCACGCCGGCGACTACCTGGTGGGCAAAGTGGCCCCCAAGGGCGAGGCCGAGGCCACCGCGGAGGAGAAGCTGCTCCGGGCCATCTTCGGCGAGAAGGCCCGTGAGGTCCGCGACACCTCCCTGAAGGTGCCCCACGGCGAGAGCGGCACCATCGTGGACGTGAAGATCTTCACCCGGGAGAACGGCGACGAGCTGGGCCCCGGCGTCAACCAGTGCGTCCGCGTCTATATCGCCCAGAAGCGTAAGATCTCCGTGGGCGACAAGATGGCCGGCCGCCACGGAAACAAGGGCGTGGTGTCCCGCATCCTGCCCCAGGAGGATATGCCCTTCCTGCCCGACGGCACCCCCCTGGACATCGTGCTGAACCCCCTGGGCGTGCCCTCCCGTATGAACATCGGTCAGGTGCTGGAGGTCCATCTGGGCTACGCCGCCAAGACCCTGGGCTGGAAGGTGGCCACCCCCATCTTCAACGGCGCCACCGAGGAGGACATCCAGGAGTGCCTGAAGATGGCCGGCCTGGCCCGCGAGGTGGGCTACGACGAGCCCCTCATCGGCAAGCAGCTCTATCTGCCCGACGAGACCGCCGAGAACGGCATCCGTCCCCTCACCCCCGAGGAGATGGAGGACAAGGCCCAGGTGCGGGAGTGGCAGAAGGCCGGACAGCTGCGCCTGGTGGACGGCAAAAACTGGCTGTACGACGGCCGCACCGGCCGGCGCTTTGACAACCCGGTCACCGTGGGCTATGTGTACTTCCTGAAGCTGCACCACCTGGTGGACGACAAGATCCACGCCCGCGCCACCGGCCCCTACTCCCTGGTCACCCAGCAGCCTCTGGGCGGCAAGGCCCAGTTCGGCGGCCAGCGCTTCGGCGAGATGGAGGTGTGGGCCCTGGAGGCCTACGGCGCCGCCTACACCCTGCAGGAGATCCTGACGGTGAAGTCCGACGACGTCACCGGCCGTGTGAAGACCTACGAGGCCATCGTCAAGGGCCACAACGTGCCCAAGCCCGGCGTGCCCGAGTCCTTCAAGGTGCTCATCAAGGAACTCCAGTCCCTGTGTCTGGATATGAAGGTGCTGGACGCCGAGGGCAACGAGATCGAGCTGAAGGACGAGGACGAGGACACCTATCAGCCCGGCAGCCGGGACGACTACTATGACCGGGACGACGACTACGCCTACCAGGAGGAGAAGGAGAGCGAGCTGGCCTCCGCCGGCGGCTTCACCTTCAAGGGCGACAGCGACGACGACGACCTGGCCATGGATATGGACCTGGACGAGAGCGGAGACGAGGACCGCTTCGACTCCGACGAGGACTATAACTAATTGACGGGAGGAGATTACAACACATGAGTTATGCTGAGTTTGACGCCATTCAGATCGGGATCGCCTCCCCCGAACAGATTCGCGCCTGGTCCTACGGCGAGGTAAAGCGCCCGGAGACCATCAACTACCGCACTTTGAAGCCGGAGAAGGACGGCCTGTTCTGCGAGCGGATCTTTGGCCCCACCAAGGACTGGGAGTGTAACTGCGGCAAATACAAGAAGATCCGCTACAAGGGCAAGATCTGCGACCGCTGCGGCGTGGAGATCACCCGCTCCAAGGTCCGCCGGGAGCGCATGGGCCACATCGAGCTGGCCGCCCCCGTCTCCCACATCTGGTACTTCAAGGGCATCCCCTCCCGGATGGGCCTGCTGCTGGACATCAGCCCCCGGATTCTGGAGAAGGTGCTCTACTTCGCCAGCTATATCGTCATTGATCCGGGCTACACCCCCCTGTCCCGCAACCAGATCCTGTCCGAGAAGGAGTACCGGGACATGCGGGAGAAGTACGAGGACGACTTCGACGCCGGCATGGGCGCCGAGGCGGTGAAGAAGCTGCTGCAGCAGATCGACCTGGAGCAGCTCTCCACCCAGCTCCGCGCCGAGCTGAAGGACGCCTCCGGCCAGAAAAAGGCCCGCATCGTCAAGCGCCTGGAGGTGGTGGACGCCTTCCGCCTCTCCGGCAACAAGCCCGAGTGGATGATCATTGACGTGCTGCCCGTTATCCCCCCGGAGATCCGGCCCATGGTTCCCCTGGACGGCGGCCGGTACGCCTCCTCCGACCTGAACGACCTGTACCGCCGGGTCATCAACCGCAACAACCGCCTGAAGCGGCTGATCCAGCTCAACGCCCCGGACATCATCGTCCGCAATGAGAAGCGGATGCTCCAGGAGGCGGTGGACGCCCTCATCGACAACGGCCGCCGGGGCCGCGCCGTCACCGGGGCCAACAACCGGGCCTTAAAATCCCTGTCCGACATGCTCAAGGGCAAGCAGGGCCGCTTCCGCCAGAACCTGCTGGGCAAGCGCGTGGACTACTCCGGCCGTTCCGTTATCGTGGTCGGCCCCAGCCTGAAGATCTACCAGTGCGGCCTGCCCAAGGAGATGGCCATCGAGCTGTTCCGCCCCTTCGTCATGAAGAAGCTGGTGGACGACGGCTCCGCCAACAACATCAAGGCCGCCAAGAAGATGGTGGAGAAGGGCGAGCCCGCCGTGTGGGACGCCCTGGAGTTCGTCATCAAGGAGCACCCCGTGATGCTCAACCGCGCCCCCACCCTGCACCGCCTGGGTATCCAGGCCTTCGAGCCGGTGCTGGTGGAGGGCCGGGCCATCAAGCTCCACCCCCTGGTGTGTACCGCCTTTAACGCCGACTTTGACGGCGACCAGATGGCCGTCCACGTGCCCCTGTCCGCCGAGGCTCAGACCGAGGCCCGCATCCTGATGCTGTCCGCCAACAACCTGCTGCGGCCCCAGGACGGCGGCCCGGTCACCATCCCCACCCAGGATATGATCCTGGGCGCCTACTACCTCACCTTCGAGCGGGAGGAGGAGGGCACCGGCCACTGCTTTGCCGACCGGGACGAGGCCATGCTGGCCTACGACGCCGGGGTGGTCACCCTGCACTCCCCCATCAAGGTCCGCCTGTCCAAAGAGGTGGACGGCGTCACCAAGTACAAGCTGGTGAGCACCACCGTGGGCCGCCTCATCTACAACGAGGCCATCCCCCAGGACCTGGGCTTTGTGGACCGCTCCGACCCGGAGCAGATGTTCGAGCCCGAGATCAACTTCGTGGTGGGCAAGAAGCAGCTGGGCAAGATCATCGACCGGTGTATCTCCAAGCACGGCTTCACCGTGTCCGCCGGCATGCTGGATGCCATCAAGGACCTGGGCTATCACTACTCCACCATCGGCTCTCTGACGGTTGCCATTGCCGATATGACGGTGCCCCAGAAGAAGTACGAGCTGATTGGCGAGACGGAGAAGGAGATCGTCAAGATCGACCGGCAGTACCGCCGCGGTCTGATTACCAACGACGAGCGCTACCGCCTGTCTGTGGAGGCATGGGATGACACCACCAAAAAGGTGACCAACGCCCTGCAGGAGTCCATGGACCGCTACAACCCCATCTTCATGATGGCCGACTCCGGCGCCCGTGGCTCCATGGCCCAGATCCGTCAGCTGGCCGGCATGCGCGGCCTGATGGCCGACACCTCCGGCCGCACCATCGAAATCCCCATCAAGTCCAACTTCCGTGAGGGCCTGTCCGTGCTGGAGTACTTCATCTCCTCCCGAGGCGCCCGGAAGGGCATGGCCGATACCGCTCTGCGTACCGCCGACTCGGGTTACCTGACCCGTCGTCTGGTGGACGTGTCCCAGGAGGTCATCATCCGGGAGGACGACTGCGGCACCGACGACGGCATCGAGGTCAGCGAGATCGAGGAGCACGGCCAGGTCATCGAGACCTTCGCCGAGCGCGTCCACGGCCGCTATCCCACCGCCGACATCAAGGACCCGGAGACTGGCGAGGTCCTGTTCACCAAGGATACCATGCTCCGTAAGGACGATGCGGAGGTTTTGGAGAAGCACGGCATCCACGCGGTGAAGATCCGCTCCGTGCTCACCTGCCGGGCCCGCAGCGGAGTGTGCGCCAAGTGCTACGGCATCAACCTGGCCATCGGCGAGCCTGTGGGCGCCGGCGAGGCGGTGGGTATCATCGCCGCCCAGTCCATCGGCGAGCCGGGCACCCAGCTGACCATGCGTACCTTCCACACCGGCGGCGTGGCCGGCGGCGACATCACCCAGGGTCTGCCCCGAGTGGAGGAGCTGTTTGAGGCCCGCAAGCCCAAGAAGATGGCCCAGCTGGCCGAGATCGGCGGCCGGGTGTCCATCGAGGAGACCAAGCGCAACGTCATGTGCAACGTGACCATCACCGCCGACGACGGCGAGGTGGTGACCTACGCCCTGCCCTATGCCTCCGGCATCCGGGTGAAGGAGGGCGACGTGGTGGTCAAGGGCGAGCAGCTCACCGAGGGCGCCCTGTCCCCCCACGAGGTCTTACGCATCCGCGGGCTGTCTGAATGCCACAACTACCTCATCCGCGAGGTGCAGAAGGTGTACCGCCAGCAGGGCGTTGACACCAACGACAAGCATATCGAGGTCATCATCCGTCAGATGATGCGCAAGGTCCGGGTGGAGGACGCCGGCGACTCCGAGCTGCTGTCCGGCTCCACCATCGACCTCATCGAGTTCCTGGACGCCGAGGCGGAGATCCAGAAGCGGATCGACGCGGGCGAGAAGAACGCCGAGGGCGAGGAGCTGCGCAAGCCCACCTGCACCCGCCTGCTCATGGGTATCACCAAGGCCTCTCTGGCCACCGATTCCTGGATGTCCGCGGCCTCCTTCCAGGAGACCACCAAGGTGCTCACCGAGGCGGCCATCCGCGGCAAGGTGGACCACCTGCGCGGCCTGAAGGAGAACGTCATCATCGGTAAGCTGATCCCCGCCGGTTCCGGCCTGGCTCAGTACCGGAAGTTTGACACCATCGACGACGAGGGCAACCTGACCAGCAAGAAGTCCGGCTCCATCGTGGCCGACGCCCTGGAGGCGCCCGCCGAGGACGAGGAGGAGAGCCTGGACCTGCTCCTGGACGAGGGGGAGGACGGCGAGGACTCCCTCTTTGAGGAGGGGGCCATCACCCTGGAGAGCGACCAGCCCCAGGAGGAGCATCAGGACCCGGTCCTGTAAGTTCCACCGACATACGCATTGAAAAACGGCCCGCAGAGTGCTCTGCGGGCCGTTTCAGCTTGTCGAAAAACCTCTGTTCAGACGAATCCGCCCGAGAGTTGGCGGGGGAGCTCGAGGGGGCGGCAGCCCGCCTCGAGTGGGATCGAATGCTCTGAATGCCTTGCATGGCAAGGCGTTCAGCGAGCGCAGCGAGGACTTTTCCGCCGCGCAGCGGCGGGAAAGTAACGGCATTTTTGTGTCAGAACAGCAGAGAAACCTGCGCCGCCGGGAGGAAGTTCCTCCCGGCGGCGCAGTGCGCATTAGGCGTATGAGGTCCTCCGTTATGAATTGGGTACGGCTACAATGATCCGAATGCGGCCGCCGGCGGAATAGCCGAAGTCGTCGTACCAGCCGGTGAGTGTGTAATCGCTGGCGTTGATTTCGGAAAGGGTAGTGGAGTAGTAGCCGGTACTGCCGGTTCCCCGGAGCAGGACCTGCACATTTTCCGACAGGGTGTAGGTCTGGTTGTCCGCCATGGCGGTCAGAGTTCCGAGCTGAGTGAGGGTTACGCTGCTCAATTGGCGTATGGATTGCAGCTCCTCGTCCTGATAGAACAGCGCCGCGCCGCCGATCCTGGCCGGATAGATCACATTGCCGCTGAGAGTGTATTGCTGGCCATCCTGGTAGTATGCGTAAGAGCCGGATACGCTGGTGCCGTCGGAATTGGTCTCCGCCGAGGAGACATACACATAAGTCAGGGTATCGCCAGTAGCTTCGTTCAAAATCAGATGATCGATCTCCCCCGCGCTGTTCAGAGTGTAGTAGGCCACATCGCCAACCTCCAGCGTCTCGCCCGCAAGGCGGGAGGGGTAGATGCGGGCGTAGCCGCCCTCCCCGTCAGTGTCCAGGATCTCCACATCGGAGGAGAAATCGTAGCCCGCGAAGGAGGAGCCGTCGCTGCTGACTGCGCCGGAGAGGCTCTTGGACGGCATGGAGCGGATCGTAGTGCCCGAGCTGTCCGATGTTACCGACACAAGCCGGCCCACGGAGTAGGTCCCGGTATCAGTATAGAAGGTGCGCACTGTGCCGTCGGAACAGGCTACCTGGGTCTCTGTCTGCACGGAGGAGGAGCTGGAGGAACTGGTGGAGGAGCTGGAGGCCCCCTTCTGGCTGGAGATCACCGTTCCATAGTAGACCATGCTGGACGTGCTGGAGCCGGCGCTGCCGGCGGAGAGCAGGTCCACCACCTCACCGTTCATGCCCAGCAGGAGGGTGACCACGTCGCCGGTGGAGAACTCGCCCTGGCTGGAGCACTTGTAGATGGCGGTGGAGGTGCCCAGCTCATACTCCGTGCCGGTCACGGTGATAGAGGTGGGGGCGGCGGAGCTGGGGGACAGGGCGGTGAGGGTGCCGCTGACCTTGTCGCTGTAAACCCACACTGTTTGCAGATTTTCGTTGTAGTAGTACACGTCGTACTCCTGAACCGCAGACAGGCTGGACAGCGCGCCGTTGCGGTAAATGGTGGCTCCCGTGGAGGAGAAGGGGAGGGAGAGACTCCTGTCGGCGCTGGCCACATAGGGGCCCTTGGTGTAGGCGGTCACCAGAGTGGAGTAGTCCACCTCGCCGTTGGTGACGGTATAGCCCAGGGTAGTGCCGTATACCGTGCCGCTGCTGTCGTCGCTGACCAGCAGGTTATAGAAGAGCATGACGCAGTCCTGGCGGGTGAGGGCCTCCCCCTGAACCGCGTCCAAGTCGTCACGCAGTCCCACGGAGGATGCCTTGGACAGCTGGGCGGAGGGGTAGGAGCAAGCCAGGGTGGAGGAGTCGTAGCCCAGCATTTTCAGAAGGGCGGTGCAGGCCTCCTCCAGGGTGATCTGTTCGTCCGGCCGGAAAGTGCCGTCCACATATCCGCTCATCCAGCCCTGCTCCACCGCCAGCTTGATGTACTCGCTGGCCCAGTGGTCGCTCTTCACATCCTTAAACAGGGAGATGCCGCTGCCCTCCCCGATGCTGTCCTTATAGCTGGAGGCCGCCGTCATCATGGTGACAAACTCCGCCCGGGTCACGGGGGAGGAGAGGTTCAGATTTCCGGAGCTGTCCCCGGTGATGATCCCCAGGGCCTGGATGGCCTCCACCGCTGTGGAGGAGCTCACCGCCCCCGCCGGTACCACCAGGGACAGAGACAGGGCCGCCGCCAGCAGGGCGGAGGTGATCGGTCGTTTCATATACAACACTCCTCGTATAATAAGTTTGAAAGTTAATAATTCAGATATCAGCAGGCTTAGAGATGCCCGTGATACAATAGCTGTAGGACAGCAGGGTCAAGTTCTCTACCTCCTGGT
>NZ_NFKI01000041.1 GCF_002160305.1 Pseudoflavonifractor sp. An184 | reverse complement strand
TCGCAGAATCAAGCTAAAACTGAAGGGCCTGACACCTGCTCAACACAGATACCAGACCCTTCAGGTCGCTTAATTCAAATATTTGTCTAACTTTTGGGGTTCACTTCAGTAATCTGGTGCTTTCTTCTATTTTATGCTATATTGCAGGAGGGAACGATCATGCACAACAACATTTATGAAGTCTCACGCTCCCCGGTCCCGGCCAGCCAGCGGGCCAGGGCAGGGAATATGCCGGACTGGTTTTTCGAGCGTGTCTGCGACTACGCAGAGAACCCCACGCCCCGCCAGCGGGAGGAGGCCCTGGGTGTCTTATTCAAGACCCTTGGACATTTCTGCACCAAGGAAGGCGAAAAATTTTCCCTGTCCCCAAAGATCAAGGCGGAGTTCTTCCAGACCCGTTATGAGTGTTTCCGGGCCGCCGCTGAAGCTCTGGCCCAGACGAACTACCCGATTTTTGCTGGGATGCAAACGGCACCGGCATTTCAGCTGGCCCTGGATGGCCTGCGGGACAGCTATGAGGACCAGCGTGGCATTTACATCTACTCCCCGGAGACAGACTCCCTGGTGACGCTGGAACACTGGCTCCGCAACGTAGATCTCTCCCAGCCCTTTTATATCGGGGGGACCATTGACTATCACTGCTAACACAAATTGCAAAGGAGACAACTTTTGATTACCATTGAAAATACGATCAACAGCGCGATTGTCTATACGGATTCCATTGACCCCGGCGCTGAGGGCCTGATCCGCGCTCTGTGCGGCAGTCCTATTTCCAAGAACAGCAAAATCCGTATCATGCCGGACGTCCACCCCGGCAAAGGCTGTGCAATCGGCACGACTATGACACTCACCGACACAGTTGCTCCCGGCCTGGTGGGAACCGATATTGGCTGTGGCATGACGGTCTGTCAAGTTTCCGGTAGACGAATTGAGCTCCAGAAGTTAGATACGCTGATTCGAGATACCGTCCCCTCTGGAAGATCCGTGCGCAAAAAGCTCCACCGCTTTGCGGAACAGGCGGAGCTGGACAGTCTGCTCTGCTCCCGCCACATCCAGAAGGAAAAGGCCCTCGCCAGTATCGGCACGCTTGGGGGCGGTAACCACTTCATCGAACTGGATCAGGGCGAGGATGGCCGCTATTGGCTGGTGATCCACTCTGGCAGCAGGCGGCTGGGCACAGAGGTCGCGGCCTACTACCAGAAAGCAGCTTTTGAACAGTGCCCAGACGGAACCCCGTATGAATTTTCCTATGCCTCCGGCGCTTTGATGGACGCCTATCTTCACGACCTGGCTATCGTACAGCGCTTTGCAGAGCTGAACCGCCAGGCCATTGCCTCTGACCTTGTCCGTGGAATGAAACTGGACATAGAGGACACTTTTTCTACCGTTCACAATTACATTGATACAGACGGTATGATATTGCGCAAGGGCGCTGTCTCCGCAAAGAACGGAGAACAGCTTATCATCCCCATGAATATGCGGGACGGCTGCCTGCTCTGCATTGGGAAGGGAAACCCAGACTGGAATGAGTCTGCCCCCCACGGTGCAGGCCGCCTATTCAACCGGGCGGAGTGCCGGCAATCGTTTACTCTGTCTCAATTTAAGAAGGAGATGAAGGGTATCTACACGACTTCCGTAACCCGCGAGACGCTGGATGAGAGCCCTATGGCCTACAAACCCATGGACGCCATATTGGCCCAAATCGGCCCCACCGTGGAGGTAAAGGAACGAATCCACCCCCTCTACAATTTCAAGGCCGGGGAGGAATAAACCATGATCTACCAAATCAGTTCTGGCCAAGGGCCTGCTGAGTGCGAGCTGGGAGTTGCTAAATTGTGGGACTATTTGCAATCCTATTATGATGTGACCCTGCTTGACTCATCTCCTGGGTACTACGCAGAAACATTTCGTTCGGTTCGCTTTTACAGTGATGCGGACTTATCCGAATATGCCGGCTCTGTTCAGTGGGTCTGCCGAAGCCCTTACCGTCCAAACCATAAGCGAAAAAACTGGTTTATTGACTTCCATCTCTGTGAAACCGTAAGAACCGACGTCTTTGATCCCGAACAGGTGGTATTTGATACCTTCCGAAGCAGCGGCAAGGGCGGCCAAAATGTGAATAAGGTGGAATCCGGGGTACGAGCAATCTACCTCCCCACCGGACAGGCTGTGGTCTGCACCGACGAACGCAGCCAATACGCTAACAAACAAAAAGCAATCTTCCGGCTCCAAGCACTGATTCAGAGAGCGAACCAGGAACAGTGTGCTCACCTGAAGAATCAGAATTGGCGGCACCATACCCGCCTGGAACGCGGCAACGCCCAGGCTCGTTTTGAAGGGTTGGACTTTCACCGGTCCTAATCTGATTTCTGACCTGCTACCAACTATATACTATAATTATGAAGCTCCAGGGAAGCCCCCTGGGGCTTTTTTGTACCTGGAATCGTTCAGACAATCTCGTTTGATTCAATCAAAAAAGAAAGGTCGTGTTGAATTATGGAAAAAAATCTCACCCGCATCAGCACCCGTTTTATGAGCCGCCAGGCGTGGCTGGCAGAGCGGCGCAAGACCATCGGTGGGAGCGACGCCGCCGGGATTGTGGGCCTGAGCCGCTACGCCACTCCTTACACCGTTTGGGCGGACAAGACGGGCCGCCTCCCAGAGCAGGAAGATAACGAGGCCATGCGCCAGGGGAGGGAGCTGGAGGAGTATGTGGCCAAGCGCTGGGAGGAGGCAACCGGAAAGCGGGTGCGCCGCTCCAATGCTTTGCTGTACAATCCCAGCTACCCCTTCGCCCATGCAGATATTGACCGCACGGTACTGGGCGAGGACGCTGGCCTGGAGTGCAAAACCACCTCCGCCCTCAACCTCCGGCAGTTCAGAAACGTGGAATTTCCGGAGCAGTATTATGTCCAGTGTGTCCATTACCTGGCCGTCACCGGCTGTCAGAGGTGGTATCTGGCCGTGCTGGTCTTTGGTCGGGGGTTCTTCACCTTTACCCTGGAACGGGATCAGGCCGAAATTGACGCTCTGATGGCCGCAGAGGAGCAGTTCTGGGCTCTGGTGGAACAGGATACTCCTCCGGCACTGGACGGCTTGGAGGCCACTGGAGAGGCCCTGCAAGTCCTCTATCCCAGCAGCCGAGACAGCAGCGTGGAGCTGTTTGGGCGGGAAGCTATGCTCTCGGAGTACGTTGCCCTGCAAGACCAGAAAAAAGAATTGGCCCAGCGGATCAGCCAAATTGAAAACACCATCAAGGCCGATATGCAGGAGGCGGAATCTGGACGCTGTGGAGCTTACACAGTTTCCTGGAAGACCCAGACCCGGCGGCTGTTCCAGTCCAAGGAGTTTGCCTTGGCCCACCCGGAGATCGACTTGCAGGAGTTTTACCGGGACAGCTCCTCCAGACCTTTCCGGGTGCGGGAGGTTTCAGAAGATCAGCGGCAGGCAGGATAATCACAAGGGGGCACAGCGGGAAACTGCTGTGCCCCTTCTTTTATTTTCATCACAAAGAGGAGGAATTGATTTATGTCAGCATCCGTAGAAACCATGATGTACGTCCGGGAGAAGCCCTGGCACGGTCTGGGCACCCAGGTGGAGGAGGCCCCCACCAGCGCCGACGCACTCCGGCTGGCCGGATTGGACTGGACAGTGGAGCAGCGGAATATCCAGGTGTGCGGCGGCACCAAGATTTCCAACTACAAGGCCAATGTGCGCAGTTCGGACGGGAAGGTGCTGGGTGTGGTGTCGGACCGCTATAAGATCGTCCAGAACGCCGAGGCCTTCGAGTTTACCGATTCCCTGATCGGCGGCGAAGTCCACTATGAGACCGCCGGAAGTCTGAACGGCGGCAAGAAAATCTGGCTCCTGGCAAAGCTGCCTGACACGGAGATTGCCGGGGACAAGACCGAGCCCTATCTCTGCTTCTCCAACACCCACGACGGCAGCGGAGCCATTCGGGTCTGTATGACGCCCATCCGGGTGGTCTGCAACAACACTTTAAACCTGGCTCTGGACAACGCCAAGCGCTCCTGGTCAGTCCGGCATACCGGAGACATCCGCCGCAAGGCCCACGAAGCCAGAGCGTGCCTGTATCTGGCCCACAATTATATCCAATCTCTGGCGGAGCGGGCAGACCGCATGGCAAACACCACCGTGACTCGGGAGCAGCTGAACAAAATTCTGGACGAGCTCTTTCCCGTGGACGAAAACAGCAGCGAGCGGGAGAAGCGCGGAGTGGAGAAGCTGAAAACGGAATATATGACCTGTTATTTTGCACCGGATATTTTGAAGTTCCGGGGCACCGCCTGGGGGGCCGTCAACGCCATGAGCGACATGATCTCCCACAACGCCCCCCGCCGCAAGACAGAGAACTACCGGGAAAACAACTGGGGCAGAATCATGGACGGTCACATCCTGTTGGATAAAATGGCCGCTCTGCTGCCCGTAAGATAACGTACAGAGAGGAGGAAATTTCTATGGCAACGGAAAAAGCCATTCAGCGAGCAACTGGTCGGGCCCCGGCTCTGGAGAACCGGCCCGCACTTCAGCAGTACATCAAGCAAATGAGCGGGGAGATCAAAAAGGCGCTTCCCAGTGTGATGACCCCGGAGCGGTTCACCCGGATCGTGCTCTCCGCGCTGTCTACCAACCCAAAGCTGGCGGAGACGACGCCTCAGTCCTTCCTGGGGGCCATGATGACCGCCGCCCAGCTGGGCCTGGAGCCCAACACGCCTCTGGGGCAGGCGTATCTGCTTCCTTACTGGAACTCCAAGGCCAACGCCTATGAATGCCAATTTCAGCTTGGGTATAAAGGACTTCTGGATCTGGCCTACCGCAGCGGGGAGATCAGCGTCATCCAGGCCCATGTGGTCTATTCGGAGGACCAGTTCTCCTATTCCTTTGGGTTGAAGCCGGAGCTGAAGCACATCCCGGCCGGAGAGGAGCGCGGAGAACCCGTCTATGTCTACGCCATCTTCCACACCAAGGACGGCGGCTACGGCTTCGAGGTGTGCAGCATTGACGACATCCGAGCCCATGCCCAGCGATACAGCAAGTCCTTCCAAAACGGCCCTTGGCAGACTAATTTTGAGGAAATGGCAAAGAAAACCGTTCTAAAGCGGGTGCTGAAATATGCGCCCCTGAAAAGCGAATTTCTTCGTGGACTGGCCCAGGACGAGACGATCAAGCAGGAGATCAGCGAGGATATGTATATGGTGGAGGCCGCCTATGCGGAGCCTGACGTATCCTCCGCCGAAAACGATTAAACAAAATTCAACAGCGGCGCTCCGGAAATGAAGGTTTCCGGAGCGCCGCTGTTTTATTTGGAGGTCTATTTATGAATCAAAATCTTGCCGCATTTCAAAAAAAGCTTCTGGATTTGCCCTACTGTACCAATTTGTACCCCATTCCCCACATCCGCTTGGAGCACGGGCGGCTTCAGCGGCTGGCCTGTGACCCCAGCGAAAGCCTGCCCAGCCGCTTCCAGGCCAAAGATGAGGCGGAGGGGAAACTGAAACTCCTGCATGTACAAGCGGAACAACAGCTGCGAACCTATTCTGACCCAGCCAGCTCTGATAGCTGTTGTTCCCGTATCCGCCGTGAAGTCAATGAACAGCTCGCTTTTCTCCGGGAGGCCTTAGTCCCGTGCCGGACGGATGGAAGCGCCGCCCTGGTCAACCGGATCGCCGCTGTTCTCGTGTCCGAAGATGTGTTCCAACGCGTGAAGCCCATCAACGACGAATTACAGAAAAAGTTCTCGCTGCCTCCCGTTCAAGATTATGTCGGGACGATCCGCTACGAGGTGTACGACCCCTCGGAGTTTGAGGAGGGCGCCGCCAAGCTGATCGCAAAACTGTTCACCCGCCATGGCTATGACCTGACGGACGCCTGTTTCCAACTGGAACAGGATGTGGAAACCATGCTGACGGGTTATCGGTGCGCCATTGCCGAGCAGGTGTCTCTGTACCTCCACCAGTATGTGATTGCTTCCGTCCAAGGGAAGCTGCCCACCCTGAACGCAATTTTAGAGAAAGAGGGGAGTGCCCAACTATGAGCTTTGTATGTGATATCTGCGGCTTTGAATTTCCTGATGATCGGGAGAGAGAGTTTGACGGCCAGCAGCTCTGCCCCAACTGCCTGAACATCCACACGCTCCTGTGCCGCGAGTGCGGCCAACGGTTTTGGCGGACTGATAACGCCGGAACAGATGAGCTTCCTCTCTGTCCCAGCTGTTACGAGGAGCATTACACCACCTGCCACCGCTGTCACCGGCTGGTGCGGGAGAACGAGGCCTACTACGGAACCACGGACGCAGGAGAGCGGTGTACCTACTGCGAGCGCTGTTTCCATATTGTAGACCAGGACACCCGTATCCATGAATACAACTACAAACCCGCGCCGGTATTTCATGGCGCCGGCCCCCGGTTCTTCGGAGTGGAGCTGGAGATCGACGAGGCCGGGGAGTGTACCAGCAGCGCGCGGGCCCTGCTGGCAATCGCAAATCGGGACGGGGCTCACGCCTACTGTAAGCACGACGGCTCTCTGGAGGAGGGATTTGAGATTGTGACCCACCCTATGTCTCTGGACTATCATCTGACCAAAATGCCCTGGGCTGAGGTATGCCGCAAGGCCATCTCTCTGGGATACCTCAGCCACCAGGCCGGGACCTGCGGCCTGCATGTCCACGTAAGCCGGGCGGCCTTTGGCGACACTCCAGAAAAACAGGATGCAGTGATTGCCCGGATACTCTACTTCTTTGAAAAACATTGGGAGGAGCTGCTGAAATTCAGCCGCCGCACTCCCGCCCAGCTGAACCGGTGGGCCGCCCGGTATGGCTACCAGGAACAGCCCAAGGACATTTTGGAGCACGCCAAAGATGACCGCCACGCCAGCCGGTATACCTGTGTTAACCTGTCGAACGCAGATACCATTGAGTTCCGGATCTTTCGGGGAACACTGCGGGTCAATACGATTCTCGCCACATTGCAGCTGCTGGACCGCATCTGTGATGTGGCCCTGGCTCTGTCTGACGATGTTTTGAAGGAGATGTCCTGGACGACCTTCGCCGCCGGATGTGAGGCCCCTGAACTGGTGCAGTATCTAAAAGAACGCCGCCTCTATGTCAATGAGCCGGTTGCGGACGGGGAGGAGATTTAACCATGTGCTGCTTATTCGGACTCATTGACACGGCTCAATATTTTACCCGCCAGCAGAAAAATGACATTCTCCACGCATTGGCTGAGGCCAGTGAAGCCAGAGGGCAGGACGCCACCGGAGTTGCATACTGTCACAACGGGGCCCTGATGGTGCGCAAGCGTCCGGTTCCCGGCCACGCATTCCCGCTCCAGATCCCCTATGATGCCGCTGTAGTGATGGGACACACCCGGCTGACTACCCAGGGCAGCGAGAAAAAGAACTACAATAACCACCCCTTCCTGGCCTCTGCTGGTACAGGAAGCTTTGCCCTGGCCCATAACGGCGTGATCCGCAACGACCGGCTCCTGCGAACGCAGGAGCAGCTTCCGGCCACCAAGATTGAGACGGACAGCTATATCGCCGTTCAGCTCCTGGCCCGGAGCGGTGAGGTCAGTATGGACTCTCTCCGGGATATGGCGGAGCGGCTGGAAGGTTCCTTTTCCTTCACCGTCCTGGATGACCAAAACAATCTGTACTTTGTCAAGGGAGACAGCCCGCTCTGTCTGTACCATTACCAAACGTCCGGTGTCTATCTCTACGCCTCTACCAAACAGATCTTAGAGAAGGCATTGCAGCAGCTCTCCTTTGATTGGGAGTCACCAATTCAAGTTTCCCTGGAGTGCGGCGAGATTTTGCAGATCATGGCGGATGGGGAGGAGAGAAGGGAGACCTTTGACGACAGCAAGCTGCTCCGAAGCCTCGCCTGTGGCCGGTACACTCCGCCCTCATGGTGGGGCGTTGGCAGCTCTGCCCATAGTGCCGAGTCCGGCCACCTGGCCGCTCTGAAATCAGTTGCGGGATATTTTGGGATCGCTCCATGGGAGATTGATCGGCTGATGGAGGCGGGGTTTACGGAAGCGGAGATTGAGGAATATCTATATCGCACCGAAATGTAGAAGCTGAATCCGCCAACAAATTTCAAGGAATGCAAACCAACTTGCTTTATTCCATGACGGGACCATGAAAAACAAAGCAGAGCCTATAAAATGCAAAAGTAAAATGAAGAAACATAATTGACTTCGCTTAAAAATATGGCTATGCTTAGTAATGATAATGAATGCTTTGTCCGTTAAAAGGTTTGGAGGCGATCGCTATGATTTTGTATCACGGCAGCAAGATGATCGTAGAGTCCCCCGAAATCCGGATCGCGAAATACAACAAAGATTTTTACTTTGGCTTTTATTGCACGCTGCTTCCGGAACAAGCGATTCGATGGGCTACGCGTTTCGATGGCACGGGATACTTAAATGAGTATCTCTATACGCCAAATGAGCATCTTAATGTAAAGATCTTTCCAGAAATGACGGAGGAATGGCTGGATTTCATCGTCTCCTGCCGTCTGGGACATTCCCACAACTATGATATTGTAGAAGGTCCGATGGCAGACGATACGATTTTCAACTATGTCCAGAACTTTGTAGACGGGAAAATCAGCCGCGAAGCCTTTTGGGCTCTGGCAAAATTCAAAAAGCCGACTCATCAAATCAGCTTTCACACAGCCCGCGCATTGACCGCGTTATCTTTTGTGAAAGGAAGTGAGGTCCACGATGAAGAATAACAGCGCTTTATTCTATACTTGCAGCCTTATTGAGTTTATTGGCCGAAAACAGAAGCTGAAGCGGTCCCAGCTGGTGGAGCTTATGGGACGTAAGGCAATCGATCGGATTTACCGCTATGCAGACGTGCTCCACTGTGAGCCGATTGAAAAGACGGCGGATGACTTTATCACAAACTTAAATATTCAAGCGGGAACCTTCGACAATGTAGCGGCCTGCCGGTATACCGTACCAGATTATTGGACGATTGGAGAAGTTTATGAACGCCTGATTGAGGATGTTTCCGGGGATGATACTGAGCACGTCATAGACCGCCTGATGGAGGTCTATACCTCGTGGATCGACGCCGTGATTTCCAATTATAACACAGACTTCTACTATCAATCCCGGGAGTATATCTGCCTCTGCTATCTGGAAGGGAAGATCTGCGCATAATTCTATACCGGCAACCGCAATCAGGAGTCACAGATACACCTCTAATCAAAAACCGAGGGAATCGCAGCTGGGCGATTTCCTCGGTTTTCTTTTTGCTGTTTTTTTACATCTCACTTTCCTTCGTGATTGAGCTTATACTGTCTCTTTATCTATCAACAATGTTTTTCATATTGTCAAGGAATGAAATATGCGCGGCGATTTATGTTTCGACTAGCTCAACATAAATCGCCGCGCAGTCACATTGTATGGAGGGAATCTAGGCGGAAATACTTACGGACTTCAGCGTCTTTCTCAAAAAAGAAAACCGGAGTTCCTCACACGCAGGGACATTTTAACTTCTCCCGACGATTTGAGTATTGTTGCCTCTGCCTGTGAGGCCTCCACTTTTATTTTTTGATCAATCCGCGAGTCCTAAGGGGGGGAGCGCAGGCTCCCCTTTATATTATTAGGGGAAATCCCCCCTTCGGACGTATTCTCAGCTTTTCACTAGCGCTGTGGCACATTTCATAGTATTTGCTTTACATTGCTCCACAAAACTTCTTTTGCTTGATCAATTAAGCATTGTCGAATTGCAGCTTCAGTAAGTAACATCTTTAATTCTTGTACATCATCTTTTGCTCGTTCCTCATTGCGCTTTTTCACTTCTTGTCTATTTTTAGCGTCAGAAGATTCATACTGTGATATGCAAAAGTCAAACAAATCTGCATCAGTCGAATTTGGTATTGTGTTCCAATATATCTTGATCATACTCTGGCAGATTCTTCTAATCTTAGAAAGATTAACTTTAAGAGCTCCCCATTCTTTTAAATATTCATCCAAATTTGTACCATGCTTTACTCTTATTTTTAATCGCTTCACGCATTCCACTAAGGTGTCTGGATACTGATTTAGGAATCTTTCAAACCCTCCCTCTTTGATTTTAGAAGATAAGCGGAAACAATACAGGGAATCATATTCTAACGGCATACATCCATCAATCATTTCTCTCACACTTGCTGGAAAATCTAAAGGTGCTGGAATGTTTTCTCTAGAAAGAAGCTCTAAAAATAGTTTTGACGGTTTCTCAAATAAAGACCAAATTCTGCTTTTCTTACAGCCAATAATCTTAAAAAATATTTCCCAATTATTGCAACTCGTGTCTTCATCTAATTCACAAATTTTCTGAACTTGATCTATGAAAAAAAGATAGGCAATAAGCTGATTTTCCGAGAGTCGTAAAGTTGTAGTTACCTCCCTCTCCAAAATCCTCTTAATATTCCAAAGTCGTTTATGATTAATAAGGTCTTGGGTTGCTTCAAAAAATAGCAAGCAAAAATATAATGAGAATTTTCTATAATCATTATATGTAAACTTATCAATATTCGTTACAATTTTTTCGAGATATTCTTCGTCAAGATTAAATATATTTTCATTAGAAAATACGCGTTTACAGTACAGCTCTGTAGCAGCCAAAAGCTTCTTTAAAACTTCATTGCTTAATTGGATATTGCATTTCTGCTCCAGGTACACTTCCTTTTTTGATGAAGATAGTTCGAGATCATTCTGAGCAACAAACATTTTTTGAAAATTCAAATTACTTTCTACTAAATGTTGATAATTCTCTGAATATTTTTGAAATTGACTTTTGTCAAAAACAGTATACTCTGCTCGAAAGTGCTTACATTCTTCTTTAGAGTAGTGGTAAGATTTCGCAAATGAAAATAGTGAAGGCAAAATATGCTCAATAAATATGTCACATTCATACTGCTTTAATGAAATAAGGTTGCTGTCCTCTGAATTTATTAATGTCTTCAAACGCTCCCACACTTTTTGCGGCGTTAATTCACTAGTAAACCCAACTGGGAAAATCATGCCTCCTAATGCTTTTATTATCTCTGAAATATCGTCATTTTCTCCTTGTTGATCAAAAATGTTTAAAGATTCTTCCAAACCAATAATACTTTGCTTGGTGTTCTCTAGATATACCCCAATTTCTCTCAAAATACTTTTATACTTTTCACAATTTTCGCAAGACTTACAAATTTTATGTCTTTCGAAATGCTGCGATATAAAACTATCAATGAGATCCTGTTCATTTCGAATTTTTGGGGGACGCTGTTCTAAATAGAAATCATGGTTTGATGCATAAAGTTGATATTGTAAAGAAAATAAAGAACCTCGGTCAGCTATTAGCGAAATCAAAACCTCTTCGTTCTTGATCCGTCTTTCCTGTTTTAAGATAAACCATGTTTTACAAATCATCATTCGTTCATCACGTGATTTCCGCGTTTCTTTATTACTTGGGTTTCCTCTATAGATCAGTCGTTGAAAATCTTCTCTTATTCTTTCGATTTCTGATACAAACGAATCATTAACAGAAATAGTATCCAAGTCTTTAGAATCCATTCTCACAATAGGCTTCAGATAAAATTCTCGATCTTCACCTATTGTTTCTTTTGTCCTATCAATTATATTAGGGCACGTCTCGTTACATATCTTTTCCTTGGAGTTCAAGGTTCCTTCACCTCTTCTCATCATATTTATTTGGTCTTACCTGTTGTACATTTTTCCGACGTTTGACAACAAAATGTTTTCAGTTCCATCGCTCCATCTAGTACAAAGATGGAGTGTTTTAATTTACATACATTTGTCTGTTTGTCAATCCCTTTTTTTGCACGCAAATTGTACATTTCCATAAAATGGATAATTAAAAAAATATTATTACAAATACGATTTTTATTGAAATACGCACTTTATAGCACTCAAAAATCAAGAAAATGCGATAATAAAAAATTTTTTATTTTCACTTATCTCACAGCTTTTTCTTCTCCTATGGTAGCATTACTGCAACGAGAGTTCCCATCAAAGCATATTAGCAATCACGAAGAAGCAATTAGGAGATGAGTTTATGTACAACAAAGTGAGAAGCATTTCTATCGACGGATTCAAAACCGACTATATACAACTCCAAGATTTGGAGGGGGGACAAGATGATATCTGGTTCATTGTAGATGACAAGTTTCTCTCTAAGAAGATTGTAAACTATCGAAACTTCACCCCAGGGGCCCAACAGAAAGAAAAGCACAAGTGGCTGAAAAGACACGCAGATATTGAAATGGAAATTTCAGTATCCTCTGATCTTCCTAATGCCTCCCGCAAAATCCATCTGCCCAATGGTCAAGTTCTGTCAAACTCAAGGGAGAATTTGTCAAAGGGGGTAGAAGGTTTTCTAAAGATAATCGATCTCTTTGAAACCCCAAAGACCGGCTGCTACATAGCCGCTGCTATCCTCACCGGCTTTCATGCCGCAGCGATACGGGAACGCGTTCCCTCGCTTCGAGTATGGATATGCTGCTCCTCAGACAATCAGACCCTAAAAGATATTTTTAAGGAGATCTCCAAAGCGGTGGTCTTGAAAACTAAGTTGGAAAAGCGTAAATACAAAATCCACCGCAAAAGAGTTTTGGACTACCAGAGATATCTAAGAAAAGATCGTCTAGAAGCCGGATTTTCAGACTTTAGCCGGGTGAAGATACACGGCATCAAGGGAATCCGAATCTCCGTCCCCTATACAAACACATTCGCTTTGGTAATGAATGCTAATGCAGGACAAGTCCGAGAGGCTACTCCTTACTTGGAAAATGCCGCAGCCATATTTTTAAATTGTGGCCGAGCAGAGCCTGCTCCACTCCGACTGACATCGAACGATCTGTTTGGCTTTCACCCGGATGTTCTGGCTCAATTCAAACAAGCAGCACCATATATCTCTGCCATGCTCCGTCAGTGGTGGGAAGCATTCGACAGCGATAAATTGGAATGCGAATGGGCCAAAGAGATGGAATACCGAGCTCGAGGTGCATTTACAATTTCGGATAAACGAATTGTTCGCTTGGAGATAGAGTCCCAAGCGATGAGGCTGCAACTGCTCTACCAAGTACTCCTAGATTTCATTGAATGGTCTGTTTTTTTCGGTCTTCTATCGGAGGAAAATGCTGCGCATTACCAGTCTGTTGCCCAGCAAGTATTTGCCCCCGAGTCCCCAATCTCTAAGCCCACAGCTATCCTCCGCCAAGCCAATGCACCAGATGTATTTTTGGCAATTATGAGGAAGTTAGCCGCTGACCATTCCGACTCTATTGTTCCAGAAGGTCAGGAGTGTGTCAAGCATAAAAATTTCTTCGGTGCTTGGCGCACCATCAGTGATGTACGTTACCTGGTTATGGAGGAGGATGCCTGGGTCCAGTGGTTTTCCAAAGAGGTGAAGCATATGAAGGAGGTAGTATCCCCGAAGCTCGACAGTGGGAATCAGAGGAGTGCCTTCCTCCGACCTCTGGGAGAATCAGCACTCATTAAGAAGTCCGGGGACAATCCCCGCTACCGCTACGATTTGTTTAAAAACGGCACTCGGGAGAAAACATACGTAGTTGCCATTCCTGCTGACTCGCTTCAGGCTCCCGCAGCATGATAGGGGCAAAAAGTCCGGCAAACCAGCTTCTACCGTGGCAACCCTGTTTGCCAGACTTTTTGTCAAAATCACATTTAAATATTCAACTTTTTCGCCAAATAAACTAAGGAGAGATAATATTATGGCCAGTTTTAATAATCAAAACAGCGGATTGCAGTTTATGACTGCAATGGCAAGCAATTTTAATGTTGCAGGAGATTTACCAATAGAGGATGTCCATAACCCCTCTAATGACGCTGTTCAGACTGATTTTAATGCGGATACTTCTGCAACACTGCATCCAGTTTGCCCTGACCCGGATGTGGGCTATCAGCCCTTGTCGGATTATTTGGTGGCCAAACTGTTACGCCGTACTATGCAATACTTCAAAAACTTTTGTGCGGCTAGACAGGTTGAGTTAGATACAAAATATTGGAAACGCTACACACGGCGCATTTTGGAGACACAAAGCCCTGACAAAGCGCTGGTTATCTCCTCTCCTGCCGGATCTGGGAAATCAACCTGGATGCAGTCATTCCTTCTGGCTCTGAGGGATGTAATGAAAGAGCAGCCTGAGTTTGATCTATCCTTGGTCGGAGTAGTCGTCGTGCTCCAAAAGGTTGAGGATCTGAATGAACTGGCTGACCTTCTTAACCAAGACTGCGCTGAAGATCATCCAGTCATGGTCTCTTTGCAAGGGTGGACTGACTCGGGCTCACGCCGAGGCCTCTGCCGTAACCCATCGGTTGACAATTATGAAGCTTGTCTTCGTCAGCAATGTCCCTACGCTGGGAAGTGTCCTATTCTACACTTCTCGGAGGATGCCAAGACAGCTCCGATTGTGGGGATGACACAAGAGCGGTTTTGCCAGCTGCGGGAGCAGGGCCTGGACTCGGTGCTCTATCGTCAATGTCCGGATGGACAAAAACACCCGCGCCGGTACATCCTACTCGACGAAAAATTCCAAATGGCCTCTGTCACTGCGGTTAATGCCGATACGATCAATGACGCCTCCAAGGCATTCTCTGCGTTGATTCAAAAACTTGATCTCACCGATCAACGCGTATGCGGACTGCAACAGAGGTTGGACCGCACTGTAAGGCGGCTATTTCAACAGCTGCGATACGATCTGCGCCTAGATACTGAGGAAGGCAAGAAAGATATTTTGGTGGGAGTATTGACATTGACGGAGGATATGAAGAAAGAATATGCAGATTATTTTCGGTTCCGTAATTTTATGGTTCAGAGTGGAAAGAGGTATCTCAACCGTTCCCTTTCCGACATCCTCCTGGTTCTGGATCATTTGTTCCAGGGGGGGCAATGCCTCTTTACTAAAACAGAAGGGTTCACCATCCATTATATTCAACCACCACAAATTCTGTTCGGGAACAGCCTGTCAATTATCTTCGATGCCACGGCCCAAGTAGATGAAGACTATCAGTCCGTCACGCATCTTTCCACTTTCCTGAATGATGAGCCTAAACGGACAGAACGCAAGGTAGTCTTTACTTGCTACAACCACGAATCATTCAACGTCACCAAGACTGCTATGAATTGGGGGTGGAAACTCCCCCTTTTAGTACGGAAAATATCTCAAATCGTTTCCTCCTCCAAAGAAAACGACAAGTTTTTCGTATGTACCTACAAAGATTACTCTGTTGTGTTAGCCAAGGAGTTGAAAACTTCCATGTCGCCAAACGATTATAAAAAAATTCTTCTGATGGCCGATCGCGAGGAAGACACCCTCCCATACTTCAATGGAGTCAATGGCTCGAACGCGTTTAATGAGGCCACGCACGTGATCTTAGTTGGCTACCCAAGGCTACCCCTCTCCACCTACTTAGCCCTCGTGTGTGCCGCCTACGGAATGTCGGCAATAGAGACAGAGCTTGAAATGTACCTCTCTCAAAAAGATAAGATCACACAAAACGACCTCTGGCAGCTTCCCTCTGTACAAACGTACATGGCTCACCACCTGGCCGCCCGAATGGAGCAGGATATCTACCGCTGCGCACAGCGCCGCCCAGATTTTAATGGAGAAATCCATGTACACTTATTCCTTCCTCCCAGGGACGCGTATAGATTGTTGAAAGAAAGATTGCCCGGCGCAACTCAGATAGATGAAGATGAGGAGCCGGCAAACCTACTTCAACTCAAAAGGAGTTTTCGCTCATATCAAGGCAACAAAACCTCCTATGGACGGCTTGAGAGTTTTCTGTCGGAATGGGATGGTGAAGAAATTTCCGTGACCCAACTGCGAGAGCAGCTTGGGATCAGCGCAGCCGTCTGGAAGGACTTGATGAAAGATAATGACGTCAAGGCCTTGATGAAGAAGCATGGTATTGTGCCTGTTGGACGCGCCGCAAACCGGAAATGGACGCAATCCCGGGATCTCTGCGCATAACACTTCCGGTTTCTGACCCTATCTGAACTATATATTATAACCATGAAAGGCGGTGATGCTTGGAGCACTGATGGGATTTACGGCCAGATAATACATCGAACATGGAGGTATAAAGATGAAAGAAACAACAGTTTATCGCTCGATTGAGGAGTTGCCCCTGGTTTTAAACATTGAGATTTTGATGGCTGTCCTGAACATCGGACGAAACAGCGCCTACGAACTAGTGCGCTCCGGACAGATCCGAAGTTTTAGGATCGGTACCCAAATCCGAATCCCCAGACAAGCAGTGGCAGACTTTCTTGCCAATATAGCAGCCTGAGCTACTGGTCAGGTCAAACAGCAGAGTGCCGGGGGGTGTCGAACGACGACTCCCGGCACTCTATTTGAATAAGGAGGATTTTCCATGGCATCTAAACAAAACGGCACTCGCAATGCAGCCGGCGCAGGAAGCATTCGCAAAAAGGCCGTCACACGAGGTGGGAAGGAGTATATCTACTGGGAAGCACGGTACACCTCTGGATACGACCCCGGAACAGGAAAACAGGTTCAGCGTTCGATCACAGGGAAAACCCAGCGAGAGGTAGCCCAGAAATTGCGAGAAATCACAGCTGAGTTAGACAGCGGCACATATCAGGAGCCCAGTAAAATGACCGTAGGCGAATGGCTGGACACCTGGCAAAAAGAGTATTTGGGCAACACCAAAGCTCACACAAAAAAATCCTATGAAGGGATCATTCGGAATCATATTCTCCCGGAGATTGGTGCTGTAAAGCTGTCCGCTCTCACGCCAATTCAAGTACAACGTCTGATCAATGGAGTGAAGAGCACAAAAAAGAGCAGTCAGAATCAGCCGGTCAACCCCAAAACCGTGAAGAACGTTCACGGAGTTCTCCACAGCGCGCTGAACCAGGCGGTCCAATGCGGGTACATCCGCACTAACCCCGCCGATCGAACCATCCTTCCCAAACGCTCAAAAGCGGAGATCCACGTGCTGGAGGACAAGCAGGTCCTGGAGTTTCTCAAGGCTATTCAAGGGCACCGCTTTGAATACTTATATCAGCTGGATCTATTTACCGGTTTGCGGCAAAGTGAGCTGTTAGGACTCCAGTGGCCGGATATCGACTTTGAGCATCAAACCATTCAAGTGAAGCGTCAGCTGCTGTACCTGGGCGGCGGCAATAAAGGGTATCAATATGCAATACCCAAAAGCAACAAGTCCAGAACCGTCGTCCTGCCAGATCTGGCCTTTCAAGCTCTGCGCCTACAGCAAAAGAAGCAGAATGAGCTGCGCCTGTTGGTGGGACCAGCGTGGAACAACCCGGATAATCTGGTGTTCACCGATGAGATGGGCAGCCACCTGAAACACGATGTGGTCTATCGGAACCTCAAACGAATCTTTACCGCCATGGGTGTTCCAAACCTGCGCTTCCACGATCTGCGCCACTCCTATGCGGTGCTGTCCCTTCAGTCTGGGTGTGACATCAAAACCGTGCAGGAAAATTTAGGGCACTACGCCGCAGCTTTCACTCTGGACACCTATGGTCACGTGACTGAACAAATGCGCCGGGATGGTGCTGACAAAATCAACCGCTACGTGGAAGGCATGGAAGAAAAAATGGGGTGAATAATCCCGTAAGGGAAAACATAAGGGAAAAACCGGCCAGAATGCAAAAAAGAAATCCTGTAACCGTTGTGGCTACAGGATTTCTTTTTGGTACGCCCGAAGGGACTCGAACCCCCAACATTCAGAACCGGAATCTGACGCTCTATCCAATTGAACTACGGGCGCTTATCAATCGCTCAATTATTATAGCAGGATTGCCGCGAGTTGTAAAGTGCTATTTTAAAAATTTCTTTCTTTTTTCGAATCCTTTCTGGAATGGACCTCGACACGTCTGTTGCCTGCCGAAAAATGTCCTGCCGCCCAGACGGCACATCAGCTTAAATTTGAAATTTGAATGCGGCGCCGCAGAAGCGGCGTTCTCTGATCCCTTTGCGGGGAGAACGGCGCTTTTCTGTGTTCAACTCCAGAAAGCATGCGGCGCCATGTAAGGAGAGAAAATGAGAAAAATCGAGAGGAAAACACAGACTGCCGACCATGGCATATGATGGCGGCCATATTGTCGTGGGGAAGTTGGACAAAAGGGAGTGGGGGAAACTGCGTGCATTTGATGCCTGACTTTGGAGAAATGATGGGAAAGTACCCCTTGACAAGGGAAAAAACTATGATAAAATAACTCTGTTAAACGCCTTGATGGAGCAAAGCGCCGCGGTTGGCTGTCAGCGAGAGGGGATGGTGAGAGCCCTCAGCCGGGACCGGAGCGCGGGCCACTCCGGAGCGGCCCGGGAGGACCGGGACGGCTCATCCCCGTTACTGCGGATGACAACGAGGGGTCCCCGTCTGGGGATCATCAGGGTGGTACCGTGGAAGACTTGCTTTCGCCCCTGAACCGGGTTCCGGATGGGACCTGGTTCAGGGGTGTTTTCGTTGGGAAAGGAAGGAGACGCAAGCGATGAAGCAATATGTGGTGGACGCCTTTGCCGACCGCGTATTTGAGGGGAACCCGGCGGCGGTGTGCCTGCCGGAGGCCTGGCCCAGCGAGGAGCGGATGATGGCCATTACCCGGGAAAACAACCTGTCCGAGACGGCCTTTGCTGTCCGGGAGGGGGAGGACTGGCGGCTGCGCTGGTTCACCCCGGGAGGCGAGATCGACCTGTGCGGCCACGCCACCTTGGCGGCTGCCTATGCCATCAGCCGGTTTGTGGACCCGGAGGTGGAGGAACTGCGGTTTCAGACCCTCAGCGGCCTGCTGACCGTGAAGCGGGAGGGGGAGCTCTACTCCATGGACTTCCCCGCCTACACGCTCAAGCCCCTGGAGGTCACCGACGCCATCACCGAGGCCCTGGGGGCCCGGCCGAAGGAGGTCTGGCGGGCCAGGGATCTGGTGTGCGTCTTTGACGACCCCCAGCAGGTCATTCAGATGAAGCCCGACCTGGACAAGGTGAGGGCCCTGAAGGGGGCGCTGATGCAGGTCACCGCCCCAGGGACGGGGACGGAGTTTGACTGTGTCTCCCGCACCTTCGCCCCCAAGATGGAGGTGCCTGAGGACCCGGTGTGCGGCTCGGGGCACTGCCACATCGTGCCCTACTGGGCGGCGAAGCTGGGAAAGACCGAGCTGACGGCCCGGCAGGCCTCTCCCCGGGGCGGCACCCTGTACTGCCGCCTGGAGGGGGACCGGGTGATCCTGGCGGGGCGCGCGGCTCTGTACTCTGTGGCAGAGCTGATGGTATAAGGGTATTTGAAGGAGGAAAAAAGCAACATGAAAAAACTCTGTATGCTCACGGCTGCGGCGCTGGCCCTGATGCTTCTGGCGGGCTGTTCCGCCCAGGAGGAGGAGACGGAGCCACTGCCGGAGAGCATGGACCAGGAGACCGTTCTGGCCGCCGGAGAGGAGATCTTGAACCAGCTTCTGGATGGGGAGTATGAGACGGTCTATGAGGAGTTCCGGGAGGACATCCGGGCGAACCTGACTGTGGAGAGCGTTCAGGAGCTGATTGAGTCAGAGACCCAGGAGGCCGGGACCTACGAGGGCATTGAGAAGGCGGACACCATCGGCAGCACCGAGGGGGAGGAGCACGGCATCGCCCGCTTCCTGTGCAACTTCTCGGAGGAGGATGTGGCCATCAATCTGGCCTTCGACACCGATATGGAACTCATCGGCCTGTCTGCCGGGGTCCAGACCTCCGGCTGGAGCTTCTCCAACCTGACCGGGAATCTGAGCAATCTGTTCGGCGGATGAGCCGCTGGAGGCCCGGGAGAAGCCGGGCATATCAATATAGGTACACGAGAAAAGATCGATATTTGGGAGGTAATTGATGATGCGAGACCCGAAACCTTTTGGATTGAACGAGCTGCGGGAGATGTTCCTGAAATTTTTTGAGACCAAGGAGCACCTGCGGCTCCCCAGCTTTTCCCTGATTCCCCAGAACGACGCGTCCCTGCTGCTCATCAACAGTGGCATGGCCCCTATGAAGCCCTGGTTCACCGGGGAGCAGGAGCCCCCCCGCCACCGGGTGTGCACCTGTCAGAAGTGCATCCGCACCGGCGACATTGAGAACATCGGCAAGACTGCCCGCCACGGCACTTACTTTGAGATGCTGGGCAACTTCTCCTTCGGGGACTACTTCAAAAAGGACGCCATCCACTGGGCCTGGGAGTTTCTGACCTCCCCCGAGTGGGTGGGGCTGGACCCGGACCGCCTCTACCCCTCCGTCTTTGCCGGCAATGAGACCACCCCCGCCGACGACGAGGCCTTCCGCATCTGGAACGAGGAGATCGGCATCCCCGCTGAGCGCATCTTCAAGTTCGGCAAGGAGGACAACTTCTGGGAGCACGGCTCCGGACCCTGCGGCCCCTGCTCCGAGATCTACTACGACCGGGGGCCCGAGTGGGGCTGCGGCAAGCCGGGCTGCACCGTGGGCTGCGACTGCGACCGGTATATCGAGGTGTGGAACATCGTCTTCTCCCAGTTCGACAACGACGGCGAGGGCCACTACACCGAGCTCAAGCAGAAGAACATCGACACCGGCATGGGCCTGGAGCGCCTGGCCTGCGTGTGCCAGAACGTCCCCTCTCTGTTTGATGTGGACACGGTGATGAACATCACCCACAAGGTCACTGAGCTCACCGGGGCCTCCTACGGCCAGAGCCACAGTGTGGACGTGTCCCTGCGGGTCATCACCGACCACATCCGCTCCGCCACCTTTATGATCTGCGACGGCGTGCTCCCCTCCAACGAGGGCCGGGGCTATGTGCTGCGCCGCCTGCTGCGCCGGGCCGCCCGCCACGGCAAGCTGCTGGGGGTGAACGAGCCCTTCCTGTACAAGGTGTGCGACACCGTCATCCACGAGAACGAGGGCCACTACCCCGAGCTGCGGGAGCGCCAGGACTATATCACCAAGGTCATCCGGGTGGAGGAGGAGAACTTCGCCAAGACCATCGACGGCGGCCTGAAAATTTTCAACGACATGCTCGCCCAGCACCAGGAGAAGGGGGAGAAGGTGTTCTCCGGCGAGGACGCCTTCAAGCTGTACGACACCTACGGCTTCCCCATGGACCTGACCCTGGAGATGGTGGAGGAGCAGGGCATGACCCTGGACGAGAAGGCGTTCCACCAGCTGATGGAGGAGCAGCGCCAGCGGGCCCGGAAGGCCCGGGAGGCCCTGGGCGACCTGGGCTGGGCCGGCGTGGAGTTCGGCAAGGACGTGCCCGAGACCGAGTTTGTGGGCTATGAGAACAACTCCATCGCCGGCGCCAAGGTGGTGGCCCTGGTGGTGGAGAACGAGCAGGCCGAGGAGCTCATGCCCGGGGTAGAGGGCATTGTGGTGCTGGACAAGACCCCCTTCTACGCGGAGATGGGCGGCCAGGTGGCCGACCACGGCGTCATCGCCAAGAGCGGGGAGAACGGCTGCCTGTTTACCGTCACCGACGTGCAGAAGAACAAGGGCGGCAAGTATATGCACTACGGCAAGGTCACCGAGGGCACACTGAAGCTGGGGGACACCGTCTCCGCCCAGATCGACGTGCCCCGCCGGAACGCCGTCCGCCGGGCCCACACCGCCACCCACCTGCTCCACAAGGCCCTGCAGACCGTGCTGGGCAGCCACGTGCACCAGGCCGGCTCTCTGGTGGAGCCCGACTACCTGCGCTTTGACTTCACTCACTTCTCCGCCATGACCGCCCAGGAGCTGGGCGAGGTGAACCGCATCGTGAACGAGTCCATTCTGGAGGGCTACCCCGTGGACACCAAGGTCATGGGCATCGAGGAGGCCAAGCAGACCGGCGCCACCGCCCTCTTTGGGGAGAAGTACGGCGACCAGGTCCGGGTGGTGGACATGGGCGGCTACTCCGTGGAGTTCTGCGGCGGCACCCATCTGGACAACACCGCCAAGGTGGGCGTGTTCCACATCAGCAGCGAGTTCTCCGTGGCCAGCGGCGTACGCCGCATTGAGGCCACCACGGGCCTGAAGTCCCTGGAGGTGATGAACCGGAACCAGGAGCTGCTGTTCCAGGCCGCCGCCGTGCTGAAGGCCAAGCCCGGCGAGCTGCGGGAGAAGGCGGAGCAGACCATGAACGACCTGAAGGCCCTGCACCAGGCGGTGGAGCGCTTCAAGGCCAAGGAATCCGCCGGTGAGACGGAGCGCATTCTCTTCGGCGCCCGGTCGGTGGGCGAGCTGAAGGTGCTCACCGCCAACGTCAATGAGGCGGACGCCAACAAGCTCCGCCAGATGGGCGACCTGCTCCGGGACAAGGCCCCCAACGTGGTGGGCGTCCTGGCCACGGTCAACGGGGAGAAGATCACCTTCCTGGCGGTCTGCGGCAAGGAGGCCGTGGCCAAGGGCATCAAGGCCGGAGACATCATCAAGACCGTCACCGCCATCTGCGGCGGCAAAGGCGGCGGCAAGCCCGACAGCGCCATGGGCGGCGGTACAGATATTTCTAAGCTGGATAACGCCCTGGCCTGTGTGGACGACTTCGTAGCCCAGAAGCTGGGACTGTAATCGCCGTCCCCGATAATTTGAACTGATTTGGCCGGGCGGTCCCTCTGAGGGGCCGCCCGGCCTGCTTGTTCTCCCTGGCGGGAAGATTCTGGACGTGCAAGCGTTTCTGCCGGATTCTTCATTTCTTGTGCATATTCGTCTGAAACCAACCTGCGGACGCAATTTTTTGTAACCGTTTTTTCATTTTTATGTCATCAGTTTGACAAGAGACTGACGGCGTTCCGTGGTATACTGATTTCAGAAACCGAGGAAAGGAGGGTCCTGCTGTGAAAAAGCTGATCCTATCCCTGACGCTGATCGCCCTGCTGACCGCCTCTCTGGGCGGCGTGGCCTTTGCACAGTCCCGGCAGGAGCCGCTTCCCGAGGTGACCACCGAGACGGCCCAGGGGAGCGCTCCCGCCCAGGCGGACGCCTCTCAGTCCATGTATCCCGCCGTCCACGCCCTGGTGATGGCCATGACGGAGAATCACCTGGACTATGACCCGGAGGACCCGGAGTTCCTGTGGACCAGTCTCTACTACATGCTCAGCCTGTACGGCGAGATGGACGAGCGCTCGGAGCTCACCGACGACACCCTGATCCTCCCCAGCGAGGTGGTTCAGGACTACGCGGCGGCCCTCTACCCCGATGTAGCCACCCTGCCGGAGATCCCCGCCCCTATTTCTGAGCGTATCTCCTACCGCGCCTCGGACGGCGCCTACCGTCTGGCCCGGGGCGACGAGGGACTCTCCCAGGTGACGGTGGAGCCGCCCATCTATCTGAGCAGCGGCGCCGTTGTGATGAATGGAGCCCTGGAGTCCCTGGAGGACGGCAGCGCCCTGCGGAAGTTCCAGGTGACTTTGGCCGCACGGGACTGCATGTTCGGCTACATCATCACTGATTTGACGTTTTCTGATTGAATTTCTCCTCTTTTTGGAAGAAAGCCCGATCATAGATCGGGCTTTCTTCCTGCCAAAAGGCTATTTGATTTAAGGTTTCGGAGGGAAAGATAGTGTGAAAGAAAACCGTCAGGGTTTTCTTTCACGTGCAATCAAACCACTTTTCAGAACATTTTAATGGTCTGAAAAGTGCTTTCAGCTTGTCGAAAAACTTTTCGACAAGCTGAAAGCCCGATCATGGATCGGGCTTTCTTCCTGCCCGCCGGATTGAACGGCCGGTATTTTGGGAAGACTGACGGGAAATGAAACCCACTCCGGCCGGAGTTTGAGGATTGAACTGTGGAGGAAACGGGAAACCGTCTCACCCTCTCTTTCGGGTCAAACAGATTCCGGCGACGGCTCCCACAAAGACAATGGGAGCCAATCGGACAAACAGCCACTCAAAGGCGTGAAAGAATACTCCGACAACAGCGGTTTCAGGGTCGCTGTAATCCCAGCTTAAGTATGGGCTGTTCCACACAAATAGGGCCGCGAAAATGAGTATGACCGCCCCGCACAGTGCAATACACGCACCGCGGAGTATTTTCCGATGCATGTCCTTCCGCCGCGCCAGCTGCAGGTTGATGACCTCCAGCCTCTGGGAGATCGCGCTCAGGTCCTCGGCCTTCGTCTCGGCAACCGTTTCACCGAGCAGAGTGCTCACAGGCGTCTCAAGCGCCTCTGATATGGCAAGCAGCATATCAGAATCAGGGACCGACAATCCCTGCTCCCATTTTGAGATGGTCTGCCGCACCACGTTCAGCTTGATGGCCAGCTCCTCCTGGGAAAGGCCTTTTGATTTCCGGATCGCTCTGATATTTTCGTTCAGCATGGGGATACGCTCCTTTCTTGTCAGCTCTATTGTACGAAAAACAGCCCGTTGCCGCAAGCAACGCAGATTAACATGGGGACCAAATCAGCCGTGCGGAGCGTGGCGGCCTGCGCAGGTCATCCCGCCGCGCAAAAGGAATGGCTGGATTTTGCTCTTGTTCTCCCGCCTGCGGTGTACTATAATGAAGAAACAAAATGATTTGTGTTTGAGGTGTGTCTGAATGAAACCTGACATCCATGCTTATATCCGGCCCGGCGCCCACGCCCATCTGGTGGGCATCGGCGGCGTGTCCATGTCCCCCCTGGCCGAGGTGCTCCACGGAGCGGGGGTGACAATCACCGGTTCTGATATGCACGACAGCGAGACGGTGGAGCATCTGCGATCCCTGGGAATCCCCGTGGTCATCGGCCATAGGGGGGAGAGCGTCCAGGGGGCGGGGTGCGTCATCCGCACCGCCGCGGTCCACGACGACAACCCCGAAATTGCCGCCGCCCGCGCCGCCGGCATCCCTGTCTTTGAGCGGGCGGAGGCCTGGGGCGCCATCATGCGCCACTACCAGAACGCCCTGTGTGTGGCGGGCACCCACGGAAAGACCACCACCACCTCCATGTGCACCCAGATCTTCCTGGCCGCCCAGCGGGACCCCACGGTGATGATTGGGGGGACCCTTCCCGCCCTGGGGGCGGGGCACCGGGTGGGGAAGGGGGACACCATCATTCTGGAGTCCTGCGAGTACTGCAACTCCTTCCTCTCCTTTTTCCCCACCGTGGCGGTGATCCTGAATGTGGACGCGGACCACCTGGACTTTTTCAAGGATTTGGAGGACGTGAAGCACTCCTTCCGCCGGTTTGCCCAGCTGGTGCCGGAGGGGGGCGCGGTCATCGCCGACGGGGATGACGCCAACACCATGGACGCCCTGAAGGGGCTGGAAAAGCCCATGCTCACCTTCGGCCTGGAGCGGGGGGACATCCACACATCTAACCTCACCTATGAGAAGGGGGTGGGCTCCTTCGACCTGATCTACCGGGGAGAAAACCTGGGCCGGATTACCCTCCAGGTCCCGGGGGTCCACAACGTGCGCAACGCCCTGGCCGCCGCCGGGGCCGCCCTCCAGCTGAAGGTGCCCTTTGCCGCCATTCAGGAGGGGCTCCACGCCTTTACCGGGGCGGGCCGCCGCTTTGAGCGGAAGGGGGAGTACCACGGGGCGGTGCTCTACGACGACTACGCCCACCACCCCGGGGAGCTGCGGGCCCTGCTGTCCACCGTGAAAACCCTGGGGTACGACCGGGTGGTCTGTGCCTTCCAGCCCCACACCTACTCCCGGACCAAGGAGCTCTTTGACGACTTCGTGGAGGTGCTCAAGCTGCCGGACAAGGTGCTCCTGGCGGAGATCTTTGCCGCCCGGGAGACGGACACCCTGGGGATCTCCTCCAAGGACCTGGCCGGCCGCATTCCCGGTGCGGAGTACTGTCCCACCCTGGAGGATGTGACCGACCGCCTGGCCCAGCTGGCACAGCCGGGGGACCTGCTCCTCACCGTGGGAGCGGGGGACATCCATGTGGCGGGAGAGCGCCTGCTGGAGCGGGAGGAAGAATAGTAAGGACACCGGCAATGCAGCGGAGATTTCAGAGGGGCGCGGCCATTTGGCCGCGCCCCTCTGCTTTGTAAGCTGGCCGGCTATGCGCGCTCCAGCTCCCCGCGGATGGCCTCAAACACTGCATCGCCATCCTGGCACATGAC
>NZ_NFKI01000040.1 GCF_002160305.1 Pseudoflavonifractor sp. An184 | reverse complement strand
TTCACTGGCCTCCTCGTTTTGACTACCGGCTGGCAGTAGGAAGACGTCGCTTGCCGGGGACACATAGAGAACCGGCTGGCTGTGGAGGAATACCTCCAGCCGCTTGTCCGCTATGACAGATGATTCGATTCCTCGCTCTTGCAAGCGGCGAGAAAGCTCCAAAAAATATTTTTCTCTCACATTGAACACCTCCAATCAAAAATAGCCAGGCTCCCATTAGAGTCCTGGCATAAATACAAGTTTATACGAATTTTTCACAAAAGAGATGCGAACCGTTTTGTACACATTGCTTGGATGTGAATGTCGCGTTTCTGTGGTTAAGTTCTGCTTCTTGCCGACCAAAAAGGGCGAGGGAGGATACCATCAAAGCAAAAAATGAAGAGGGATGCGAACGAACTGGGGAACATTTTGGAAAACAGCTTAGAAACGCCTGAGCTACAGGCCCATAACTCCCTCAAAAAAGTTACAAAAAAGCCGTGAAACTCAACATTTCACGGCTTTTTGTGGTGGACTCGAAGGGATTCGAACCCTCGACCTCTCGGATGCGAACCGAACGCTCTCCCAACTGAGCTACGAGCCCGTCTTTGTTTAGTTTGAATAAATCTTACCCACTTAGATTGTGCAATCTGTTGGAGTGCCTGGGCCCGTGTTATGTCGCCTTTGCTCTCCCAGCTGAGCTATAGGCCCAAATCAACAGTTCCAAAAGCGGAACAGAAGAATAAAGCAATATGAAATTAATAGATGTGGCAGAAAACCGAACCCTTTGCGCTCCCAGCTGAGCTATGGGCCCATGCACAGTCTTTCGGCAAAAGCCTGCTTATGATATTATAGCAGGTTTTTTCAAAAAGTAAAGGGGAAATTTTCATTTTGGCCAGGGATTCAGCGAATCCCGCCCCTTTTGGGGCGGGATTTGCGTCTTTCCTGTGTCAGCGGCCGGATCAGACCAGCTGAACAATGGCCATCTCGGCGGCGTCGCCGCGGCGGGGGCCAATCTTCACCACGCGGGTGTAGCCGCCGTTGCGGTCGGCGTACTTGGGGCCGATCTCCTGGAACAGCTTCTTGGCCACATCCTCCTTGGTGATGTAGCCCAGAGCCTGCCGGTAGGCGGGCAGATCGTTCTTCTTGGCCAGGGTGATCATCTTCTCGGCCACAGGAGCCACTTCCTTGGCGCGGGTGACGGTGGTCTTGATCTGGCCATTCTCCAGCAGGTAGGTAACCATGGCGCGGAGCATAGCCCGGCGCTGATCGCTGGTGCGGCCCAGCTTGCGATGCTTCATAGACATAACAAACACTCCTTCGACCTCGCGCTGCGAGATCACTCTTAAAAAATTCGTTCATTGGGCGCCAGGGCCCGGGACACCCGAAGGACCGCCTCGCGGCGGCACGGGAAGCGGAACGTTACATACCTTCCTCGCTGCCCCCGGCAGGGGAGGGGAGAGGGAACTCTCCTCAGAACCCCGCCTGTATCTCACGCAATATGCGCTTAGTTGTTGCTGTCGTCGCTGGCCAGGGACAGCCCCATCATAGCCAGCTTGTTGATGACCTCTTCCAGGGACTTGCGGCCCAGGTTGCGCACCTTCATCATCTCTTCCTCGGTCTTGGAGCACAGGTCCTCCACCGTGTTGATGTTGGCCCGCTTCAGGCAGTTGTAGGAGCGCACGGACAGGTCCATGTCGTCGATGGTCATCTCCATCACCTTGTCCCGCTGGGTCTCGGCCTTCTCCACCACGGTGGAGCGGCTGCCCATGGTCTCGCTCAGGTCGGTAAACAGGGTGAAGTGGTCGCACAGAATGCGGGCTCCCAGAGAGACCGCGTCCCGGGCGTCGATGGTCCCGTCGGTCCAGACCTCCAGGGTCAGCTTGTCATAGTCCGTGGCGTCGCCCACACGGGTGTTCTCCACGGTGTAGTTGACCTTGCGGACCGGGGTGTAGATGGAGTCCACGGGGATCAGACCAATGATGGTCTGGGCGGGCTTGTTCCGGTCGGCGGGGACATAGCCGCGGCCGTGGGACAGGGTCAGCTCCATGGACAGGGTGGCGTCCGCGCCCAGGGTTGCGATGTGCAGCTCCGGGTTGAGGATCTCCACATCCGCGTCCGCCTTGATGTCGCCGGCGGTGACCTCGCACTCGCCGGAGGCCTCGATGTGGACGGTCTTGGTCTCCTCACAGTGGAGCTTGGCGATGATGCTCTTGATGTTGAGGACGATCTCGGTCACGTCCTCCTTCACGCCCGGGATGGTGGAAAACTCGTGCTGGACACCGGCGATCTTGATGGAGGTCACCGCGGTGCCCGGCAGAGAGGACAGCAGAATACGGCGCAGGGAGTTGCCCAGAGTGGTGCCGTAGCCGCGCTCCAGGGGCTCCACCACGTACTTGCCATAGGAGCTGTCGCCGGGATTCTCCACGCATTCAATGCGGGGCTTCTCGATTTCTACCATATGCTATGATACCCTCCTTTTCGCGACGGCGTATCCCGCCGTCTGATTCAGCTCACCAATATCTGAGGGTTGTCTAAGTCTAACTTCAACAGGGCGCACCCGCAGGGGAGACCCCCGCGGAGAAAAGACGCCCCTGGGCCTTCGGACAGGCCGAAGGCCCACAGGCTTGATTTCTTACTTAGAGTACAGCTCGACGATGAGGTGCTCTTCCACGGGGAAGTCGATGTCGTCCCGGACGGGGAGAGCAACGACCTTGCCCTGGAGGGTATTCTTGGCGCGCTCCAGCCACTTGGGAGTGGTGACCATGGGGGCGTCCTCACCCACCAGGCCCTTGAACTTCACAGAGGCGCGGCTCTTCTCCCGGACCTCGATGACGTCTCCCACCTTCACCAGGTAGGAGGGGATGTCCACCCGCTGGCCGTTGACGGTGAAGTGGCCGTGGGTGGTCAGCTGGCGGGCCTCACGACGGGTCTTGGCGAAGCCCAGGCGGTACACCACATTGTCCAGGCGGCGCTCGATGAGAGTCAGCAGATTCTCACCGGTCTTGCCCTGCATCCGGTTGGCCTTCTCATAGTACATATGGAACTGCTTCTCCATGATGCCGTAGACAAACTTGACCTTCTGCTTCTCGGTCAGCTGCATGGCGTACTCGGACTGCTTTCTCCGCATCTGCCCCTTGGGGTTGCGGTTGGTTGTCTTCTTGTCATAGCCCATGACGGCGGGGGACAGGTTCAGCGCCTTGCACCGCTTGGCAATGGGCTGCATATTTCTAGCCATCTGTCAAAACCTCCTTCTTCCAGATCAGACGCGGCGGCGCTTGGGCGGCCGGCAGCCGTTGTGGGGGACGGGGGTCACGTCCTTGATCAGGGTGACCTCCAGGCCCACGGCCTGCAGGGCGCGGATAGCGGCCTCACGGCCGGCGCCGGGGCCCTTCACGTAGACCTCAACGGTCTTCAGGCCGTACTCCATGGCGGCCTTGGCGGCCGTCTCGGCGGCGGTCTGCGCGGCGAAGGGGGTGGACTTACGGGAACCGCGGAAGCCCAGGCCGCCGGAGGAGGCCCAGGACAGAGCGTTGCCCTGAAGATCGGTGACAGTCACCATGGTGTTGTTGAAGGAGGAGCGGATATGCACCTGGCCCTTCTCTACGTTCTTACGCTCGCGGCGCTTGCGCACCACTTTCTTACCCTTGGTATTCGCAGCCATGTGTTATCCCTCCTTACTTCTTCTTGTTGGCGACGGTACGCTTGGGACCCTTGCGGGTACGGGCGTTGGTCTTGGTCCGCTGGCCGCGAACGGGCAGCCCCTTGCGGTGGCGGACGCCGCGGTAGCAGCCGATCTCGGTCAGGCGCTTGATGTCCATCGCCACGTTGCGGCGCAGGTCGCCCTCCACGGTGTACTCGTGGCCAATGATCTCACGCAGCTTGGTCTCGTCCTCCTCGGACAGGTCCTTCACGCGGGTGTCAGGGTTGATTCCGGCCTGGGCCAGGATCTTGTTGGCGCTGGTGCGCCCAATGCCGTAGATATAAGTGAGGCCGATCTCAATTCGCTTCTCTCTCGGCAGGTCAATACCGGCAATACGAGCCATTCTTACAGCACCTCCAATTAACCTTGTCTCTGCTTATGCTTGGGGTTTTCGCAAATAACCATGACTTTGCCCTTGCGCTTGATGACTTTGCACTTCTCGCACATGGGCTTCACGGACGGTCTGACTTTCATAGTTAAAACCTCCTGATGAATGCCTTAATGGCCCCTCGTCGTCGCGGGCTCCATATCCCTCGCCTCCCCCTGGCGGGGAAGGCTCGCTCATTCCGCCGCTCCTCCTCTCCAAAGCGAACCCGCCTTCGGCTGGGCTTCGCTTTGGGGGCGGCCTGCGGCCGCCTCCCCTGCGGGGGGATGGGGTTCGGAAGGCAAGGCTTCCGGACAGAGCCGGACGACTCGGTCGTGAATGGTTTCGGGCGGAATTATTTGCTCCGCCAAGTGATCCGACCGCGGGTCAGATCATAGGGTGACATCTGAACGGTCACCTTGTCGCCGGGCAGGATGCGGATAAAGTTCATCCGCAGCTTCCCGGAAATATGGGCCAGGATAATGTGGCCATTGCCAATGTCCACGTGGAACGTGGTATTGGGAAGGGACTCGGTGACGACTCCCTCCAGTTCGATCATATCATCTTTCGCCAAGCGTGATTCCCTCCTTGAAGGCGGCCAGCGCCCTTCTCAGTTCCCGGTCCGACACCGGTTCTCCTTGTTTCAGCTTCTGGATGGCGGGGTGGTCAAAGGGGCGGTCCGGCTGGGTGAGCGTCTCCACATGCCGCGGCTTTTTCGCCTTGGGATGGGCCGCTCTCCGGCGCTTCCCGTCGGCCAGCAGCAGCCGGCCGGTCTCTTTTTCCACACCCATGACGCAGAAGATGCCTTCCTTGTCCCGTCCGGCGGTTGCCCGGACGATTTGCCCTTTGTGATCAGACATAGGCTCCATCCTCGGTGACGGTGAGGATCTCGGGGCCGTCCTCAGTGATGAGGATGGTGTTTTCATAGTGGGCGGTGAGGGAGCCGTCCAGGGACACGGTGGTCCACTTGTCGGCCAGTACCTTCACCTGCCAGTCGCCGGCGCACACCATGGGCTCCACGGCGATGGTCATGCCCGGCTGGAGCCGGGGACCGTGGCCGGCGGGCCCGAAGTTGCGCACCTCGGGGGCCTCGTGGAGATTGCGGCCCACGCCGTGGCCCACAAAATCCCGGACCACAGAGAAGCCGTTGGCCTCCACATACTCCTGGACCGCATGGCCGATGTCCGAGACACGGCAGCCGCTGCGGGCCATTTTGATACCCTCCCAGAAGCTCTGCTGCGTGACCTGGATGAGCTTTTTGGCTTCCTCGCTGATCTCGCCGCAGGCGTAGGTGGCGGCGCAGTCCCCGTGGAAGCCGTCAATATAGGCTCCCACGTCCACGCTGACGATGTCGCCCTCTTTCAGCTTCCGGGGGCCCGGGATGCCGTGGATCACCACCTCGTTCACCGAGATGCAGGCAGATCCGGGAAATCCGGCGTAGCCCAGGAAGGAGGGCTTTCCGCCGTGGCTCTCGATAAAGCGCCGGACGGCGGTGTCGATCTCATGGGTGGTGACCCCGGGGGCCACCATGGAACCGGCCAGAGCGCGGGCCTGGGCGGTGAGCCGCCCGGCCTTGCGCATGGCCTCAATCTCCCGAGGAGATTTCATGGAAATCATTTCGATGCCCTTCAAGACTCCAACGCCTCCAGAATCACGGCCGTGGTGGCCTCAATGGTGGGCTGGTTGTCCACCGAGCGCAGGGTTCCCTTGCTCTGGTAGTAGTCCTTCAGGGGCTCGGTCTGCTCGTGGTAGACGCGCAGACGCTCCCGCACGGTCTCGGGCTTGTCGTCGGCCCGCTGGACCACCGGGGCCCCGCAGGCGTCGCACACGCCCTCCACCTTGGTGGGACGTGCTTTCAAATGGTAAGAGGCGCCGCACTTGCTGCACACCCGGCGGCCGCCCATGCGCTCCTCGATCTCCTGATCGCTGATCTCAATGGAGATCACCCGGTCGAAGGAGACCCCCGCCTGGGAGAGGGCCTCGGCCTGGCCGATGGTGCGGGGCACCCCGTCCAGAATGAAGCCGCTCTGACAGTCCGGCTGCCCGATGCGCTCTTTCACCACGCGGATGATCACATCATCGGGGACCAGCTTGCCCGCGTCCATATAGCTCTTGGCCTCCAGACCCACAGGAGTTCCCTCCTGAATGGCGGCACGGAGCATGTTGCCGGTGGAGATAGTGGGGATTCCCAGCTTTGCGCTGAGGATCTCCGCTTGGGTGCCTTTTCCCGCGCCGGGGGCGCCCAGCAGGATCAACTTCATACCCATAACGCCTCTCTTCCCATTACTCCAGGAAGCCCTTGTAGTGCCGCATGAGCATCTGGGCCTCCATCTGCTTGGTGGTCTCCAGGGCGACGCCCACCACGATGATGATGGAGGTGCCGCCGATGGCCAGGGAGCTGTACCCGAACAGGTTGCCGGTGATGATGGGCGCGATGGCCACGATGGACAGGTAGAGGGCTCCGAACATGGTGATCTTGTTGAGGACCTTCAGAATGAAGTCGGCAGTGGGCTTGCCCGGACGGAAGCCGGGGATGAAGCCGCCGTTCTTCTTCAGGTTGTTGGCCACCTCCACGGGGTTGAACTGCATGGTGGCATAGAAGTAGCTGAAGCCCACGATGAGCAGGAAATACAGCACGCTGTAAAAAGGATTCGCCGTATCGAACAGCATCATCAGAGTGCCGCCGAAGCCGCCGCTCTCCGTGGTCCACCCGGCAAAGGCGCCGATGGTGGCGGGGATCATGGCGATGGACTGGGCGAAGATGATGGGCATGACGCCGCCCATATTCACCTTGATGGGAATGTGGGTGGACTGGCCGCCGTACATCTTCCGGCCCACCACCCGCTTGGCGTACTGAACCGGCAGGCGGCGCTCGGAATTGGAGATGAATACGATCAGGACCACCAGAGCCAGCATGCCCACGACGATGACCGCGATCATCCAGGGGGCCAGGATGCTGTTCTCATAGGCCGCCCGCTCCACCTCGGTCATGGCCGCCAGCTGCTCCTCGGTACGGGGATTCAGGTAGGCCTGAATGCCGCTGATCATATCCCGGAGCATGTGGGGGAACCGGGAGACGATACCGGCGAACAGCAGCACAGAGATGCCGTTGCCGATGCCGAACTCGGTGATCTGCTCGCCCAGCCACATGAGGAAGGCGGAGCCGGCAGTGAAGGACAGGATGATGACGATGGCCACCCACATGGCGGGCAGGCCCTCGGTCTCCACCAGGCCGTAGCTGTTGATCAGGCTGTAATAACCAAAGCCCTGGATCAGACCGATGGCCACGGTGGTGTACCGGGTGATGGAGGCGATCTTCTTCCGCCCCTCCTCGCCGCCCTCCTTGGCCAGCCGCTCCAGAGCGGGAATGGCCACGGTGAGCAGCTGGATGATGATGGAGCTGTTGATATAGGGCTGAATGCTCAGAGCGAACAGGGTCGCCATGGAGAAGGCGGAGCCGCTCATGGCGTTCATCAGACCCAGAATGGTGCCGCTCTGGGCGCTCAGATAGGTCTCCAGACCGGCGGTGTTGATATAAGGCACCGGAATGGCGGCGCCCAGGCGGAAGATGAGCAGCGCGAAGATGGTAAACAGGATCTTGCGGCGCAGCTCCGGGATCTGCCAGGCGTCCCGGACGGTCTTGATCATATCAGACCACCTCCACCTTACCACCCGCAGCTTCGATTTTTTCCTTGGCGGAGGCGGAGAAGGCGGAAGCCTGGACGGTCAGCTTCTTGCTGATGGAGCCGTTGCCCAGGATCTTGACGCCGTACTGGCACTTGGACAGGATGCCCTTCTCCAGCAGAGCCTGAACGGTGACAGTCTCACCGTCGGCAAACTTGGCGTCCAGGGTGGAGACGTTCACCGCCTCCAGGGGCTTGGCAAAAATGTTGTGGAAACCGCGCTTGGGCAGGCGGCGGGCCAGAGGCATCTGGCCGCCCTCGAAGCCCACGCGGACGCCGCCGCCGGAGCGGGCCCACTGGCCCTTCTGGCCGCGGCCGGCGGTCTTACCGTTGCCGGAGCCGTTGCCGCGGCCCTTGCGGTAGGCCTTGGTGTTGGAACCGGCGGCGGGGGAGAGTTCATGCAGATTCATTGTCTCGCGCCTCCTCTTAGTTTTCCTCGGATACCTGGAGCAGGTAGCCGATCTGGGCGACCTTGCCCCGGGTGGCCGCGTTGTCGGGCTGCACGGTGGTGTCGCCGATCTTGTGAAGGCCCAGGGCCTCGGCGGTCGCCTTGTGCTTGGCGATGCGGCCGTTCAGGCTCTTGACCAGCTTGATGTTCAGATTAGCCATTGTGAGTGCCCTCCTTACTCCAAGATCTCTTCCACGCTCTTGCCGCGGATGCGGGCGACCTCCTCGGGGCTTCTCAGGGACTTCAGGCCCTCAAAAGCGGCGGAGACCACGTTCTGCGGATTGTTGGAGCGCAGGCACTTGGTGTAGATGTCCTTGATTCCCACGGCCTCCAGCACGGCGCGGACGGCGCCGCCGGCGATGACGCCGGTACCGGGGGCGGCGGGCTTCATCAGCACGCGGCCGGCCCCGAAGGAGCCGAGCACCTCGTGGGGGATGGTGGTGCCGGACAGGGACACGGTGATCATGTTCTTCTTGGCGTCCTCGATGCCCTTGCGGATAGCCTCGGGCACCTCGGCGGCCTTGCCGGTGCCGAAGCCCACGCGGCCCTTCTCATCGCCCACCACCATCAGAGCGGCGAACTTCATGACGCGGCCGCCCTTGACGGTCTTGGACACGCGGTTCAGAGAGACGAGCTTCTCCACGTACTCGCTGGGTTGTTTCTCAAATCTAGGCATTGTCGTTTCCTCCTCCCTTAGAACTGCAGGCCGCCCTCACGGGCGCCCTCGGCCAGAGCCTTGACACGGCCATGGTACACATAGCCGCCGCGGTCGAAGACCACGGTCTCAATGCCCTTCGCCTTGGCACGCTCGGCCACGGTGACGCCCACCTGCTTGGCGGCGTCGGTCTTGGTGCCTTCGCAGGAGAAATCCTTCTCCAGGGTGGAAGCGGAGACCAGGGTCTTGCCGCTCACATCGTCGATGATCTGGGCGTAGATGTTGGTCTCGCTGCGGAACACGTTCAGGCGGGGACGCTCGGGCGTGCCGGAGATTTTCGCACGCACACGCTTGTGGCGCTTAATGCGCTGAGAACGGGTATCGGGTCTGTTGATCATAGTGGCACACCTCCTTCTTACTTCTTGGCGCCGGTCTTACCAGCCTTGCGGCGGATGACCTCGTCGGTATACTTGATGCCCTTGCCCTTATAAGGCTCAGGCGGACGCTTCTCTCTCACTTCGGCGGCAAACTGGCCCACCTGCTGCTTGTCGCAGCCGTGAATGACGATCTTGTTGGGGCCGGGAACCTCGATGGTGATGCCGGGGATCTCCTCCATGGTAACCTGATGGGAGAAGCCCAGGTTCATGACCAGCTTGTTGCCCTCCTTGGCCACACGGTAGCCGACGCCGTTCACGTCCAGCTCCTTCTTATAGCCCTCGGTGACGCCCACCACCATGTTGTGGATCAGGGTCCGGGTCAGGCCGTGCAGAGCGCGGTTCTCCTTGGCGTCGTTGGGACGGGTGACGTGGATGACCTCACCCTCCTGCTCGATCTTCATGTTGGGGTGGAACTGACGGGTCAGAGTGCCCTTGGGGCCCTTCACGGTGACCACGTTCTCCGCCTCGATCTTAACCTCCACGCCGGCGGGGACGGCGATAGGAGCTCTACCAATTCTAGACATTCCTATAACCCTCCTTACCAGACAAATGCCAGGACTTCGCCGCCGACATGGGCCTGACGGGCCTTCTTGTCGGTCATGACGCCCTTGGACGTGGATACGATGGCGATACCCAGGCCGCGTAAAACCTTGGGCAGCTCGTCCGCGCCGGCATACACGCGCAGGCCGGGCTTGGACACGCGGCGCAGACCGGAGATGACCTTCTCCTTGCCGGCGCCATACTTCAGGGTGATGCGGATAACGCCCTGAGTCCCGTCGTCGATCAGCTGGAAGTTCTTGATATAGCCTTCATCCAGCAGGATCTGCGCGATGGACTTCTTCATGTTGGACGCGGGGACGTCCACGGTGTCATGCTTGGCGTTGTTCGCGTTGCGGATGCGGGTGAGCATATCCGCAATGGGATCCGTGATATGCATGAGTCTTTACCTCCTATTCGATTACCGGCCGTTGGGTGAGCCGGTACAGGCGGCAAGGTATCGCAGGGCAGGTAGACCCTTCGACCTGTTGACCGCCTTCGTGCCTTTGGCACTATTTATCAAAACCGCCGTCCCGAGGCGGGTTTGACCAAAAGGAATGAAACAGCGCAAATCCCCGGCAGTCGCCCGGAGCCCTTCCGCGGCCCCTGCGATCCCGGGTTTCGCCTCGCCCACGGCGCCGGGTGTGTCCCTAAAAAAGACCTCTCGGCGCGCAAGCACCTGATTATACCTCATTTATGTCCGGATTGCAAGGCTTTTTAGCCTCGCACGCCCGGGTGCGTGGTTCGCTTTTGTCCAGAAGGAACCGGTTGTGCAGACACAGCCGGTTCCTTCCAAGACGTTATTGGCCTGGCGGTCTGAGTATTCAGAATTACCAGGAAGCTTTCTTCACACCGGGGATCTGGCCCTTGTAAGCCAGCTCCCGGAAGCAGATACGGCAGATGCCGTAGTCCCGCAGGTAAGCGTGGGGACGGCCGCACAGCTTGCAGCGGTTGTAGCGGCGGGAGGAGAACTTGGGCTCCTTCTGCTGCTTGAGAATCATAGACTTCTTAGCCATTGTTCATCCTCCTCCTTAGCGGGTGGCGAAGGGCGCGCCCACGAGCTTGAGCAGCTCACGGGCCTCTTCGTCAGTCTGGGCGGTGGTGCAGACCACGATGTCCATGCCGCGGATCTTGTCGATCTTGTCGTACTCGATCTCGGGGAAGATCAGCTGCTCCTTGACGCCCAGGGCGTAGTTGCCGCGGCCGTCGAAGGAGTCGGCGGAGATGCCCCGGAAGTCACGGACACGGGGCAGAGCCACGTTGAACAGACGGTCCAGGAACTCCCACATCTTGTTGCCGCGCAGGGTGACCTTGGCTCCGATGGGCATGCCCTCACGGAGCTTGAAGTTGGCCACGGACTTCTTGGCCTTGGTGATGACGGCCTTCTGGCCGGTGATGGTGGTCAGGTCGTTCACCACGGCGTCCAGCACCTTGGCGTTCTCCCGGGCCTCGCTGCAGCCCACGTTGACCACGATCTTCTCCAGACGGGGGATCTGCATGGTGGACTTATAGCCGAACTTCTGCATCAGAGCAGGAGCGACCTCGTCCTGATACAGCTTCTTCAGGTTGGGCGTATTAGCCATTTCGATTCACTCCTCCTCTCTCAGATCTCGGCGCCGCACTTCTTGCAGATGCGGACCTTCTTGTCGCCCTCGACCTTGTGGCCGATGCGGGTGGGCTTGTTGCACTTGGGGCAGACCTTCTGCACCTTGCAGGCGTAGAGGGGGGCCTCCTTCTTCAGGATGCCGCCCTGGTCGCCCTGCTTGCGGGGCTTGGTGTGGCGGGAGACCACGTTGATGTTCTCCACGACCACCTTGCCGCTCTTGGGCTGGACCTCCAGGACCTTGCCCTGCTTGCCCTTGTCCTTGCCGGACAGCACGACCACCAGGTCGTCCTTCTTGATGCTCATTTTCTTCATGCTTCGTTACCCTCCCTTACAGCACTTCGGGAGCCAGGGACAGGATCTTCATATAGTCCTTGTCGCGCAGCTCGCGGGCCACGGGGCCAAAGATACGGGTGCCGCGGGGGTTCTTGTCCTCACGGATGAGGACGGCGGCGTTGTCGTCGAAGCGGACGTAGGAGCCGTCGGCGCGGCGCACACCCCGGGAGGTGCGGACGATAACGGCCTTGACCACCTCGCCCTTCTTCACGGTTCCGCCGGGCTGGGCCTTCCGAACGGAGGCCACAATCACGTCTCCGATGTTGCCGAACTTGCGCTTGGAACCGCCCAGCACACGGATGGTCTTGATCTCCTTGGCGCCGGTGTTATCGGCGACCTTCAGATAGCTTTCTTCCTGAATCATGCCGGCACCTCCTTACTTCGCCTTCTCGATGATTTCGACCACGCGCCACCGCTTGTCCTTGGACAGGGGGCGGGTCTCCATCACGCGGACGCGGTCACCCACGCCGCACTGGTTGTTCTCGTCGTGAGCCTTCAGCTTGTAGGTTCTCTTGACGATCTTCTTATACAGAGGGTGGGCCACACGGTCGGCGACGGCGACCACCACGGTCTTGTCCATCTTGTCCGAAACCACCAGGCCGACTCTGGTCTTACGGGAAGAAGTTCTGTTTTCCATCTTCTATCTCCTCCTCTTAGCGGCCGGCGAGCTGCTGCTCGCGGATGATGGTCTTGACCCGGGCGATGTCCTTCTTAACCTCCGCGATGCGGATGGGGTTGTCCAGCTGATTGGTGGCGTGCTGAAGGCGCAGGTTGAACAGGTCCTTCTTCAGGTCCATCAGCTTGGTCTCCAGCTCCGCGCCGGAGAGCTTGCGGATCTCATTGGCCTTCATTACGCTTCACCACCCTTCTCGGTCTCTTCACGCTTCACGATCTTGCACTTGACAGGCAGCTTGTGGCTGGCCAGGCGCAGAGCCTCGCGGGCGACCTCCTCGGAGACGCCGGCGATCTCGAACATCACGCGGCCGGGCTTGACCACGGCCACCCAGTACTCGGGGGAGCCCTTACCGGAACCCATGCGGGTCTCGGCCGGCTTCTCGGTGACGGGCTTATCGGGGAAGATCTTGATCCAAACCTTACCGCCACGCTTGGTGTAACGGGTCATGGCGATACGGGCGGCCTCGATCTGGTTGCTGGTGATCCAGCTGGGCTCAGTGGCCACCAGGCCGAACTCACCGTAAGTGACGGTATTGCCGCGGGTGGCCTTGCCCTTCATGCGGCCGCGGTGGACGCGGCGGTATTTCACGCGCTTAGGCAGCAGCATTACTGAGCGCCTCCTTCCTTAGGAGTGTTGGCCTGACCGGCGGGGCGGGGGCCACGGTTGTTATCACGGTTAAAGTTGTTGCGGCGCTCCCCGTCCCGGCGGAAGCCGCCCCGGCGGTCGCCGTTGCGGCGGTCGCGGCGCTCACGGCGCTCCTGATAGGGCTTGCTGGTATCCAGGGTGCGGGGGGTGGTGCGCAGGGCCTGCGTCAGCACCTCGCCCTTGTAGATCCACACCTTCACGCCGATGCGGCCGTAGGTGGTGGCAGCCTCAGCGAAGCCGTAGTCGATGTCGGCGCGCAGGGTCTGCAGGGGGATGGTGCCGTCGTGGTAGTGCTCGGTGCGGGCGATCTCAGCGCCGCCCAGACGGCCGGAAACGCTGGTCTTGATGCCCAGAGCGCCGGCGCGCATGGCGCGGCCCATGGCGTTCTTCATGGCGCGGCGGAAGCCGATACGCTTCTCCAGCTGCTGGGCGATGTTCTCGGCCACCAGCTGAGCGTCCATGTCGGAGTTGCGCACTTCCACGATCTTCAGGTCCACGGGCTTGCCGATCATCTTGACCAGCTTGGCCTCCAGGGCCTTGATCTCCTCGCCGCCCTTGCCGATGACGACGCCGGGGCGGGCGCAGTGCAGGTAAATACGGACCTTGGCGTTGTCCCGCTCGATCTCGATCTTGGGGATGCCGGCGCCGTACAGAGTCTTCTTCAGGTAGTCACGGATCTTCTTGTCCTCCACCAGCAGGTCGCCGACCAGCTCGTTCTTCGCGTACCAGCGGGAGTCCCAATCCTTGATGACGCCCACGCGAAGGCCGTGGGGATTGACTTTCTGTCCCATATTGTTCCTCCTCCCTTAGCGCTCGCTCACGGCGATGGTGACGTGAGAGGTGCGCTTGTTGATGCGGTACGCCCGGCCCTGGGCCCGGGGCATGATGCGCTTGATGATGGGGCCGGGGTTGGCATAGCAGGCGGACACATACAGCTTCTCAGGGTCCATCTGGTGGTTGTTCTCCGCATTGGCCGCAGCGCTCTTCAGCAGCTTGAGCACAGGCTCAGAGGCGGCCTTGGGGGTGTTCAGCAAAATCGCGGTGGCGGTGGCCACGTCCTTGCCGCGGATCAGGTCCAGGACGATCTTCACCTTACGGGGAGAGATCCGCAGATATCTCAGGTTTGCAACAGCTTCCATTGCTCTCTCTCCTCCTTACTTACCGGTCTTGGAACCCGCGTGACCCTTGAAGGTGCGGGTGGGAACGAACTCGCCCAGCTTGTGGCCGACCATATCCTCGGTCACATAGACGGGCACGTGCTTGCGGCCGTCGTGGACGGCGAAGGTGTGACCCACGAAGGAGGGGAAGATGGTGGAGGCGCGGCTCCAGGTCTTCAGCACCTTCTTGTCGCCGGTCTGATTCATTTCATCGACCCGCTTCAGCAGCTCGGGGGCGCAAAAGGGGCCTTTCTTGATACTTCTGCTCATCTTTTACTCCCTCCTTACTTGGCGTTGCGGCGCTTCACGATGAACTTATCGGTGCGGTTCTTGGTCTTGCGGGTCTTGTAACCCAGAGCGGGCTTGCCCCAGGGAGTGACCGGGCCGGGACGGCCGACAGGGCTCTTGCCCTCGCCGCCGCCGTGGGGGTGGTCGTTGGGGTTCATGACGGAGCCGCGGACGGTGGGCCGCCAGCCCATGTGGCGCTTCCGGCCGGCCTTACCGATCTGGATGTTGGCGTGGTCGGTGTTGCCCACCTGGCCGATGGTGGCCTTGCAGTTCTCGCGGATATAGCGCACCTCGCCGGAGGGGAGGCGGACCTGAGCCATGCCGTTCTCCTTGGCCATCAGCTGAGCGGCCACGCCGGCGGCGCGGACCAGCTGAGCGCCCTTGCCGGGGTAGAGCTCGATGTTGTGGATCATCTCGCCCACGGGGATGTTGGCGATGGGCAGGCAGTTGCCGGGCAGGATGTCGGCGTCGGCGCCGGTCATGATGATGTGGCCGGCCTTCAGGCCGTTGGGGGCCAGGATATAGCGGCGCTCGCCGTCCTCATACTCGATCAGAGCGATGTTGGCGGAGCGGTTGGGGTCGTACTGCAGGTTGACCACAGTGGCCTTCCCCTCTTTGTCCCGCTTGAAGTCGATGATGCGGTACTTCTGCTTGTTGCCGCCGCCGTGGTGGCGGACGGTGATGCGGCCGTAGCTGTTGCGGCCCGCGTGCTTCTTCAGCACCTCGGTGAGGGCGCGCTCGGGCTTGGCCTTCTTGTCGATGCCCTCGAAGGCGGACACAGTCATGTGGCGGCGGGAGGGCGTTGTGGGCTTATAAGTCTTGATAGCCATTTCTCAATCTCCTCCTTACACCATGCCTTCGAAGAACTCGATGGTCTTGGAATCGGCGGTCAGGGTGACCATGGCCTTCTTCCAGCTGGGCCGGCGGCCGGCGGGCCGGTAGCCCATGCGCTTCATTTTGCCCTGCATGTTCAGGGTGTTCACCTTGGCGACCTTCACGCCGAAGATCTCCTCGACCGCCTTGGCGATCTCGATCTTGTTGGCGGTCTTGGCCACCTCGAAGGTGTAGCGCTTCATCTCGGCGTCCGCCATGGACTGCTCGGTGATGATGGGGCGCTTGATGATATCATAAGCGGTCATTATGCGAACACCTCCTCAATGATAGCCAGGGCGGCCTTATCGACCACCAGGCGGTTGGCGTTGACGATGTCGTAAACGCTCAGGACCTTGGCGGTGGTGGTGATGACGCCGGGGATGTTCCGGGCGGACAGGACCACATTCTTCTCCACCTCAGGGGTGATGACCACGGACTTGCCGGCCTGGATGCTGTCCAGGAAGCCCTTCATGGCCTTGGTCTTCACCTCGTCCAGCTTCAGGCCGTCCACCACCAGGATGTCGCCGGAGGCGGCCTTGGCGGACAGGGCGGACTTCAGAGCCAGACGCTTCACCTTCTTGTTGAGGGTGTAGCGGTAGGTGCGGGGCTTGGGGGCAAACACGATGCCGCCGTGGGTCCACTGGGGAGCCCGGGTGGAACCCTGACGGGCGTGGCCGGTGCCCTTCTGGCGCCAGGGCTTCTTGCCGCCGCCGGAGACCTCGGCGCGGGTCAGAGCGCTCTGGGTGCCCTGACGGCAGTTGGCCAGGTGGTTCTTGACCACCTCGTGGACCACAGCCGTGTTGGGCTCGATGCCGAACACCGCATCGGAGAGCTCGATCTCGCCGACCTGCTGGCCGGCCATGTTAAACACATTTGCTTTAGCCATGATTTACACTCTCCTTTCCTTACTTGTTGCGGGCGGAAGCCTTCTGCGGGTTGCGGCCGGAAGCCTTCTGCGGGTTGACGCTGACGCCGGCGGCGCCCTTGGGCTCGAAGAACTTCTTCACGCTGTTGCGCAGGAACACCACGCCGCCCTTGGGGCCGGGGATGGCGCCGCGCACGGCGATGATGCCCAGCTCGGTGTCCACCTGGACCACGTCCAGGTTCATGACGGTGACCTGCTCGTTGCCCATCTGGCCGGCGCCGATGGTGCCCTTGATGATCTTGGACATGTGGCTGGTGGCGCCCAGAGAGCCGATGTTGCGGTGCACAGGGCCGCCGCCGTGGGTGTTGCGCTTGACAGCGGCGCCGTGGCGCTTAACAACGCCCTCGTAGCCGTGGCCCTTGCTGATGCCGGTCACGTCCACACGGTCGCCGGCGGCGAAGACCTCGGCGGTGAGCTCGTCGCCCACCTCGTACTTGGAGCAGTCGTCCAGACGGAACTCCTTCAGAACCTTCTTGAACTCGGTCATGCCGGCCTTCTTCTGGTGGCCGACCTCGGGCTTGGTGAGCTTGCGCTCAGCAACCGTCTCATAACCCAGCTGAATGGCCTCATAGCCATCCTTCTCGGCGGTCTTCTTCTGCACCACGGTGCAGGGCCCGGCCTGGATCACGGTCACAGGGACCACGCGGCCAGCCTCATCGAAGACCTGGGTCATGCCGATCTTTTTGCCGATGATCGCTTTCTCCATGTTGGATTTCCTCCTATAAAGGTTATTGGTCGGGAGAGTTGCCCAATGGGCTGGCATTGCTCTCGCGACTTGACCCGTCCATCTCTATGACGCGATGGACTGCGGGTACAACAAAGTTGTGCTTGAGACCGGCTGAATTACAGCTTGATCTCGATCTCCACGCCGGCGGGAAGCTCCAGGCTCATCAGGGCCTCCACGGTCTTGGGGGAGGGCTTGATGACGTCGATCAGCCGCTTGTGGGTGCGGCGCTCGAACTGCTCGCGGCTGTCCTTGTACTTGTGGACGGCGCGCAGGATGGTGACGACTTCCTTCTTGGTGGGCAGGGGGATGGGGCCGGAGACGGAAGCGCCGGTGCGCTTGGCGGTCTCCACGATCTTCTCCGCGCTCTGGTCGATGAGCTGGTGGTCATAGGCCTTCAGGCGGATGCGGATCATTTCTTTCTGAGCTGCCATGGGTTGTTTCCTCCTTAATACATACGAAGTGAATTTCTTTGTCCTTCATGCTTCGTACGGTGAAGTTCCTGTCCACGTTCTCGTGCGTATCACTCCGTGACATGAAAGAAACCGGCGCAGCAAGCAGGCCGGTTCCACCCAACCACAGCGATATACGCCGTGCCCAGGTCCTTCAGCCGCCCGATTCTAGCTCGGACATACTCCGCGGAAGTTCCCTCATTGCTGAGCAATCTCCCGCATCATCGCATCGCCCCTTACAGGGACTTTGGTATCATACATCAACACCCCCGTGTGTGTCAAGGACTTTTTCAAATTTTTTTGGCAAATTTCCCGCCGGATTCGCCCCGCCGTTCTGTGGAAAAAGACCGCCCCCGCCTGAGATGGGGGAGAGGGGGCGGCAAGCGGCCTCCTTTCCCCTTGCTCCCGCCGCATCTTTGTGCTATGATACCCAAAAGCGGCCCCTGTTCCGGGTCCATTACCTTTTAAAATAGAAAGGAATCCGACTGCTTATGACCCATCTGAAACGGCTGGGAGCCCTCTCCCTGTCTCTTGCTCTGACCCTGACCGCCCTGAGCGGCTGCCAGAACGGCGCCTCCTCGTCCTCCTCCCAGGGGGAGGAGCCCATCGACCTGGCCTCAGTCACCGACCCCTACCTGACCACCGCCGGCCTGTCCGGCGACACAGTGGTGGCCCGCGCCGGAGGCGCGGACATCACCGCCGGAAGCCTGCTGTACTGGATGGCCTATCTGGTGGACAGTTCCATTCAGGACCCGTCCTCCATGGACACCGTCTGGGAGCTGGATATGGGCAACGGCCAGACCTTTGAGCAGGGCATCCTGGACGCCGCCCTGAACAACGCCGCCCTGTACGCCCTGCTCCCCATCCAGGCTCAGGCGGAGGGGATCTCCGTCTCCCCAGACCTCTCCCAGCAGGTGAGCAACCTGATGACCTCCATGGAGACCGAGGCCGGCAGCGCCGAGCTGCTGGACCACTCCCTCTGGTACAACGCCCTGACCCGGGACCTGTACACCACCCTCTTTGAGGTGAACGACCTGAACAGCCAGCTTCAGGAGAAGCTGTACGGGGAGGGGAGCTCCGGCTACCCCACCGACGATCAGGTGCGCTCCTTTGCTGAGGGCCAGGGGTACTACCGGGCCAAGCACATCCTTCTGAAGACGGTGGACACCAACAGCCCCCTCACCGACGAGAACGGCAACCCCACCGGGGAGTATGCGCCTCTGGACGAGGCCACCGTGGCCGAGAAAAAGGCCCTGGCCGAGGACCTGCTGGCCCAGCTCCAGGCCGCCGGCGACAAGGAGGCCCTCTTTGACCAGCTGATGGCCCAGTACAGCGAGGACACCGCCTCGGACGGCTCCCTGAACGGGGCTGACGGCTACGTGGCTTCTCCCGGACAGATGGTGGCCCCGTTTGAGGAGGCCGCCCAGGCCCTGTCTGACGGCGAGGTCAGCGGTATTGTGGAGAGCGTCTACGGCTACCACATCATCCTCCGCCTCCCTCTGGACCCGGCAGACTTCCGCAGCGGCTACATCGCCCAGCAGATGACCGACCTGCGCCAGGGCTGGCTGGACGCCAACCCGGTGGAGACCACCGAGGCCTTTGCCCAGGTGGACCCCCCTGCTTTCTACGAGAAGCTCCTCTCCCTGCGCGCCGCCATTGAGGAGGAGGCCGCCGCCCTGCAGGAGGCCGACAGCAGCAGTTCCGGCTCTTCCTCCTCCGGCAGCTCCCCTTCCTCCAGCTCCAGCGCTTCCAGCTCCGCCTCCTCCCAGGAGGCCTCCTGATTCCCCATACATTTTGCGCCCCCGCTTCGGCGGAGGCGCTTTTTTTACCGGAAAACAAGAAAAACCCGGAGGTCCTCACTGAGAGGACCCCCGGGGAAAGGAATCGTGTCGAAATGGTTGTGTGCTGAATTAGAAGATGCCCTGAGCCATCATGGCGTCGGCGACCTTCTGGAAGCCCACGATGTTGGCGCCGGCGACCAGGTCATAGCCCAGACCATAGCGCTCAGCAACCTCAACGGAGGAGTGATAGATGTTCTTCATGATGCCCTGCAGCTTGGCGTCGACTTCCTCAGCGGTCCAGTACAGACGCTCGGCGTTCTGAGCCATCTCCAGCTCGGACACGGACACGCCGCCGGCGTTGACAGCCTTGGAGGGGGCGACGACCATGTGCTTCTGCTCCTTCAGGAACTCCAGAGCGTCGTTGGTGGTGGGCATGTTGGCGACCTCGATGTAGTACTTGACACCGGACTCGGCAATCTTCTTGGCCCACTCGATGTTGACGTCGTTCTGGGTGGCGGCGGGCATGTAGATGTCCACGTCCTTCACGCCCCAGCACTTGGTGTTGGGCACGAACTCGCAGTCGAACTTGTCAGCATAGGGCTTGCAGTGCATAGGATCGTTGGCGCGCATCTCCAGGATGTAGTTCAGCTTCTCCTCGGTGCACACGCCGTCGGGATCGTGGATGTAGCCGTCGGGGCCGGCGAAGTAGGTGACCTTGGCGCCCAGCTCAGCGGCCTTCTTCATGATGCCCCAGCCCACGTTGCCGTAGCCGGACATTGCGATGCGCTTGCCCTCGATGGACTCGCCGTCATGGGCCAGAGCCTCGACCAGATAGTACACAGCGCCGTAGCCGGTGGCCTCGGGACGCAGGATGGAGCCGCCGGTGGTCACGGCCTTGCCGGACAGAGCGCCGAACTCGGCAGCGCCCACGATGCGGCGGTACTGACCATACATATAGCCGATCTCACGGCCGCCGCAGCCCAGGTCGCCGGCGGGGCAGTCGATGTCCTGGCCGATGTGACGATACAGCTCGGTGATGAAGGCCTGGCAGAAACGCATGACCTCGGCGTCGCTCTTGCCGCGAGGATCGAAGTCAGAGCCGCCCTTGGCGCCGCCGATGGGCAGGCCGGTCATGGCGTCCTTGAAGACCTGCTCGAAGCCCAGGAACTTCACGATAGAGAGGTTGACGGAGGGGTCAAAGCGGATGCCGCCCTTGTAGGGGCCAAGAGCCGCGTTGTACTGAACGCGGTAGCCGCGGTTGACATGCCACACGTGATTGTCGTCCTCCCAGGTCACGCGGAACTCGATGACGCGCTCGGGCTCGACCATCCGCTCCAGCAGGGCGGCCTTCTCGTACTCGGGATGGGCGTCGATCACGGGCTCCAGAGAGCTGAGGACCTCCTCAACGGTCTGCAGGAACTCGGGCTCGTTGGCATTCTTCGCCTTGGTCTCGGCCAGAACTCTCTCGATGTACTTGTTCATGATGACATTCCTCCTATAATGTATTTTTTGTGGCGATTTTCCAAGATTTTGACAGAATCCTTTCATTCCGCTCTTTAAACCAAGTTTAAAGGACATCAAAAAAGGCTCTATCGCTCGTCCTTATGTGTAGTATAACATAAAATGCCAGGAAGTAAAGCAAATTTTTTGTGGGTGTCACCACAACAAAACGACTGTGGTAGCTCCCAGCCTTTCGTTCCTTTTCACAGAAATCCAAGTTGATTTTTGACGAAACAAACAAAAAACGGCTGGATTCCAAAATGGAAATCCAGCCATCCACAATCAGAATGCAGGAGTTCAGTCAAAGGCCAGCCCAAGGTAGGCGGTGCTGGACCAATCCCAGGCGGCCCCCACCTCCGGTTCGAGCCACTTGAGCATGGCAAAAGGCCGGCCGCCTTCGGGCACGCGGTACGTCATGCCCCAGTTAGGCAGAAGGCCCGGCAGACACTCCAGCACCCAGTCCCGGTCCGCCGGAGCGCACAGGAGTTCCTTGACCAGCAGCTTGCCGTTTTCCGTCCCCTCGGCACACAGAGCGGCCCGGCCGTGGGGCGCGTCCAGGGCATATAAGCCCCCGCCCGGGGTGAGGGCGCAGGCTCCCGCCTGATAGGCCAGGGCCTCCTCCGGATAGGCGATGTGGGGAAGGTCCGCCAGGATCTTTTCCCGCACCGCCCCATACTCCGCCGGGGAGACGGAACGCAGGGAGGTGTTCCGGAAGGATTTGGGACGCCCGCCCGTCTCCAACTTTCCCTCAAACAGAGTAAAGCACTCCCGAAAGCCGTTTTTCCCAAAGAAATTGTGGAGGGAGGGCTCCGCCGGCACGGTGGTCACCGCCGGAATGCCCCAGCTCCGGAAAAAGCCGTCCGCGTCGGAGAGCAGCCGCCCGGCCAGCCCCCTTCCCCGGGCCTCCGGGTGGGTGGCCACGGCGTACAGATATGCCGCCCGATACTCCCCCCGGCCGGGCACCGCGAAGGTGGTGTCGAACCAGGCGGTCATGGCCTGGACCACCCCGTCCTCCTCCAGCATAAGCATCCGCTCCGGCTTATAGTAGGTGTGATAGAAGTTGTCCACATAGGCCCCGCCGTCCCCGAAGGCCAGCTGCCACAGCTCTCGCTGGCGGGGAATATCGGCGGGGGTGGAAAGACGGGTCTGAAGCATGGCGGTCCTCCTTATAAACTGTTCTCAGAAAAGCGCCGGAAAGAAGGCAGGGCGGGGCTTCGACCCGCCCGCAGCTTGTCGAAAAACCTCTGTTCAGACGAATTCGCCCGAGTGTTGGCGGGGGAGCTCGAGGGGGCGGCAGCCCGCCTCGAGTGGGATCGAATGCCCTGAATACCTTGCAAGGCAAGGCGTTCAGCGAGCGCAGAGAGGACTTTTGCGCCGCGCAGCGGCGGGAAAGTAACGGCATTTTTGCAGGCTGTCGGAAAAGTCCTTAGACTTTTCCGACAGCCTGGGGGCGGGTCCTTGACCCGCCCCCAGCCCCTCATACATTTAATATCCGGGGTACACGTCGCTCTTCCGGGGCATGATGACGGCGCACACCACATAGATCCAGAACAGCGCCGAGAAGCTGAACACTGTGGCGACCACCCAGGCCACCCGCACCAGGGTGGGGTCGATGTCGAAATACTCCGCGATGCCGCCGCACACGCCGGCCACCATCTTATAGGGTCCCTCGGTCTTATACAGCTTTTTCATATCGAAAACACTCCATTCCAAAATTCACGGGCCTGCGCCCTCTGCTGTTGTCCCTATCATACGGCGGGAGGATTGAAAACATCCTGGGAAACAGATTAAAAACCGTTAAAAGAATGAGGGAAGTTTTTTCAGGAAACAATCCTCAGCCCTTGGCCGGAGCCGGCTCCAGCTCGCCCTGGTCGTTGAGGACCATCTTCTGGATCTGGTTGCCGGTGTTCTTCTGAATGTCGTCCAGGCGGATGCCCTCGGTGATGTTGGACACCAGGGAGTAGGCCACCCCGTGGCGCTTGGCCCGGCCGGTGCGGCCGATGCGGTGGATGTAGTACTCATTCTCGTCGGGCACGTCGTAGTTGAACACCGCGTCCACGTCGTCGATGTCCAGTCCCCGGGCGGCCACGTCGGTGGCGGCCAGCACCCGCAGCTTGCCCTCCCGGAATTTTTGGAGGGTCTTCTCCCGCACCCGCTGCTGGATGTCCCCGTGGATGGCCTCGCAGGTGACCCCCCGCATCCGCAGCAGGCCGGAGAGCCGGTCGGTCATGTTCTTGGTGTTGCAGAAGGCGATGACCCGGTCAAAGCCCCCGATCTCCATGAGGCGGACCATGGCGTCCACCTTCTCGTTCCGGTCCACGTCCAGGCGGTACTGGCTGATGTCCGGCTTATTCTGCTCGTCGGCCCGGACGGTGATCTCCACCGGGTCCCGCTGGTACACCCAGGAGATGTCCATCACTTCCCGGGAAATGGTGGCGGAAAAGAGGCCCAGGTTCCGCCGCTGGGGCATCAGGTCCAGGATGCGGGTCACGTCCCGGATGAAGCCCATGTCCAGCATCCGGTCGGCCTCGTCCAGCACCACCGTCTCCACCTGGTCCAGGCGGACGGTGCGGCGCTTCACGTGGTCCATCAGGCGGCCGGGGGTGGCCACCACGATCTGGGGCCGCTTCTTTAATTGCGTGATCTGCTTGTCAATGGGCTGGCCGCCGTACAGGCACACGGTGCGCACCCCCTCTTTGAAGGCGCACAGGTCCCGCAGCTCATCCCGGATCTGGATGGCCAGCTCCCGAGTGGGGGCCAGCACCAGGGCCAGCACGTCGCTGGACTCCGGGTCGATGTGCTCCACCATGGGGATGCCGAAGGCAAAGGTCTTGCCCGTCCCCGTGGGTGCCTTGGCGATCACATCCTTGTACTCCATAAAATAGGGGATGGCGCCCCCCTGGACGGGGGTGGCCTGCTCATAGCCCTTCTTTTCCAGGGCCTTCATAATGGGCTCGGACAGCCCCAGGTCCGCATACCGGACGTTTTCACTGACAATTTCGCCGTTGATTTCCATTTTATGCGTTCGCTCCTTTTGTCTCTTGTGGTACGTCTCCTGTGATCCAAGGCCCACCACTCGACACATCAGGCTGTGCAGGACGCCGTTTTCCCCGGCGCGGCCCCGAATCCTGCTGCGGGTTCTGGCCCCGCGCAGCGCTCCTATTATATAAGGTTTCCCCATTCTTGTCCAGCCTTCCCCGGTTTTCGGCGAAAAAATCAGTTGCCAAGCGGGCAGAATTATAGTAAAATGATTCCCAGTCTGATTGTTCCGCCTTCGGCGGAGAGCAAGGCCGCACTAGTTGGGGAGATAGCGGTGCCCTGTACCTGCAACCCGCTAAAGCAGGGATGAATCCCGGCCCCCGGACGTGTGATGTGTCGTCTGACCTGGATAAGCAGTGATGATAGGCCGGTCCCGCGCAACGCGGCTCCGTGAACCGTGTCAGGCGGGGAACCGAGCAGCACTAAGCGGCCCGCCGCGTGTGCCGCGGGGGTACTGTCCTTGAGCCGGCTGTCCCGGTAACGGACATACCGCGCGCTTCAAAGGCCGGTGTGCGGCCTTGCTCTCCGCCGAAGTTTTTTTGTATACTTTTCTTTGCAGAAATTTCGCCGCCGCGGCGGCGAGTGACTTTCTCAGCGATGAGAAAGTCACCAATGGCCCAGGCCACCTTCTCTTGCCCCTTCGGGGCAATTCACCTTGAGAATCGCCGGGGGACGGCTCAGAATGAGCACTTCGTGCTCATAGTCGCCCACCCTACCCCCTCTGGCCCTTCGGGCCATCTCCCCCTGACAGGGGGAGTCGGCCCCGGACCCCATTACGGGGGACGCATACCTGCAAGTCCAAGCAAAATTTCCGGCGCGCAAAATCTGAGTGGCACCCTCAATTCCCGCCGGGCCACTGGGCCCTGGGTTTGCAAAATTTGCCCCTGGTGCGGTTCCAGGTCTGCGCCTGAGTTTGCGAGCCAACGCTCCCGGTCCGTTTTCCGCCGTAGGGGCGCACAGTGTGCGCCCGCAGGCCGCCGAGGTCGTCGGCCCCTACGGAAAGACCGGAGAGTTCCCCGTATTTCGTAGGGGCGGCCCCATGTGGCCGCCCGCGGGCCGGTCTGGGACCGGCCCCTACAAATAGGGGGGAGAGCTCCTGCATCTGCGTAGGGGCGGGTGCCCTCACCCGCCCGCCGTCCCTCTGAGCCGAACTTGAGCCCGCCCGCCCAAAAGGCGCGCTTTCCACCGATAGAAGCAATCCCCAAAGGCTACCGACAACTTAGCGGGAGCGGTAATAGGAGAGAAACCATTCAGCTGAGCCACCCGCGCCTTTGCGATAACTGCCAACCCCGCCTAATTGGGCCTCCGTAACGGGGGTTCTAGGGGACGGGCGGCATGGAGGCGGGAGGCTCTGCCGAACCGCCGATTGCGCCCGCCCCCTGGCGCTTTTTTGGTGACTTTTTGGGCGTCCAAAAAGTCACTCGCCGCCGGGGCGGCGAAATCCCCCTATAACTTTTGCAGAAATAAAAGAGGGCGGCGGGGGCATAGCCCAGGCCAGCTTCTCTTGCCCCTGCGGGGCAATTCACCTTCAGCCCCCGCCCTACGAGGTTCTTCTACCGATGCCTGTTCCTTAAACCGCCCCCTCATCCGTCTGGCCTAACGGCCAGCCACCTTCCCCCCAGGGGGAAGGCTTTTTGGGGGGGATCGCCCCCTCATCCGGCCCTTCGGGCCACCTTCCCCCCAGGGGGAAGGCTTTTTGGGGGGATCGCCCCCTCATCCGGCCCTTCGGGCCGCCTTCCCCCCGAGGGGAAGGCTAAAAAAAGAACAGGCGGCGAAATCCCCCTGCAAATCCCAAACACCGTTTGAATTCTTTCGAGGTGACCCCCATGTACCAAGCCCTATACCGCAAATGGCGGCCCCGCACCTTTGACGACGTGGTGGGGCAGGACCACATCACCGAGACCCTCAAGCGCCAGGTGGCCTCCGGGCGGCTGTCCCACGCCTACCTCTTTACCGGCACCCGGGGCACCGGCAAGACCACCTGCGCCAAGATTCTGTCCCGGGCGGTGAACTGTCAGAACCCGGTGGACGGCAACCCCTGCAACCAGTGTCCCGCCTGTCTGGGCATTGAGAACGGGTCCATCCTGGACGTGCTGGAGCTGGACGCCGCCTCCAACAACGGCGTGGACCAGGTCCGCGCCCTCCGGGACGAGGCGGTGTACACCCCCGCCGCCGTGCGCAAGCGGGTGTACATCGTGGACGAGGTGCACATGCTGTCCACCCCCGCCTTCAACGCCCTGCTGAAAATCCTGGAGGAGCCCCCGGAGCACCTGATGTTCATTCTGGCCACCACAGAGCTGCACAAGGTGCCGGCCACCATCAAGTCCCGGTGCCAGCAGTTCTCCTTCAAGCGCATCCTCCCGGGGCAGATCGCCCAGCGGCTGGGTTATGTGGCCGGGCAGGAGGGCATCGACCTGACGGGGGAGGGGGCCGCCCTTCTGGCCCGGCTGGCCGACGGCGGCATGCGGGACGCCCTGTCCCTGCTGGACCAGTGCGCCGGAGGAGGCCAGCGGGTGGACGAGCAGGAGATCCTGGACACCCTGGGGCTGGCGGGCAATCTGGAGACCGCCCGGCTCATGGGCCTTATCGCCGCCCACGACACCGCCGGAGCCCTGGAGACCCTGGGGCGGCTGTACGGGAACGGCAAGGACGTGTCCTCGGTGCTGGAGGAGTTGTCCTCCCTGGCCCGGGATCTGCTGCTGCGGAAGACCGCCCCCCAGGGCGGGGCCGCCCTCCTCACCGGCGGCTACGACGGAAACACCATGCGCAGCCTGGGGGAGCAGTTCACCGCCCCCCGCCTGCTTCAGATTCTAAAGCTGCTCCAGTCCACCCTCCCCGAGCTGGCCCGGAGCAGTAGCCGCCGCACCGACGCGGAGCTGTGCCTCATCCGCCTGTGCGACGAGCGGCTGGACGACTCCGCCACAGGGCTGGCCGCCCGGGTGGCCCGGCTGGAGGAGCTGCTGGCCGGAGGGATTCCGGCCTCGGCAGTGACCCCAGCGCCTCCGGCGGCCCCGGTTCCCCAACCGGCCGCCGGAGGCGCTGGGGTCACTGCCGAGGCCGGAATCCCTCCGGCCAGCAGCTCCTCCAGCCGGGCCACCCGGGCGGCCAGCCC
>NZ_NFKI01000004.1 GCF_002160305.1 Pseudoflavonifractor sp. An184 | reverse complement strand
TTCACTGGCCTCCTCGTTTTGACTACCGGCTGGCAGTAGGAAGACGTCGCTTGCCGGGGACACATAGAGAACCGGCTGGCTGTGGAGGAATACCTCCAGCCGCTTGTCCTCTATGCCACATGACTCAATTCCGTCTGCGTTTAGACGCCGGGACAGTTCTGCAAAAAATTTGTTTCCCATAGTACACCTCCGAAATGATAAAATAAAAAATGGAAAAAGGAAAAGGCCCGTGCATGACTGCACGGGCCTCATGATAGGGGATTGAATCAGGTGTTCGTCCTCAATTTATTTTTCATGGTATAGAACAATGACTCACACATTTGGTTGTGTGAGTCATTGTTCTTGGTGGAGATAAGCGGGATCGAACCGCTGACCTCTTGAATGCCATTCAAGCGCTCTCCCAGCTGAGCTATACCCCCATATAACCGGAAACCATTGAATCTCAAGGGTTTCCGGGCTTTTTGATTGAATTGTTGTTTCCCTACATCGAGGGGGATTACCTCCGTTTGCTGGCGCTCCCAGCTGAGCTATACCCCCAACTTCGCCGTCCGCCGGTTCACTTGGCGGACAACGAAGCTTATTTTAGCAGGGCATGTCTCGATTGTCAAGAGAAATTTTCAAATTCCTGAAAAATTTTTTCGCCGCTTAGAAGGGACCGTAGTTGATGGCGTTCGCAACGATGATCAGGATATAGGCCGCCACCATCATGGTGCCGATGGCTTTGATGGCGAAGCGGAACCACTTGCCGAAGTCGATGCCGCACAGGGCGCAGGCCACGGCGGCGCCGGCGGGCCACAGGTAGTTGGTCAGGCCGTCGCCCAGCTGATAGGTGAGCACCATGACCTGCTGGTTGATGCCCAGAATCTGCCCCAGGGGGCTGAGGATGGGCATCATCATGACCGCCTTGCCGGAGCCGGAGACCACGAAGAAGTTCAGGCAGGTGACGAACACGTAGATAATGAGCAGGGTGATCAGGGGGCTCTTGCCCTGGAGGGCGTTGCTCATGTAGTACACGGCGGTATCCATGATGTTGGCCTCGTTGAGCAGGACCATGACGCCGTTGGCGAAGCCGATGGCCAGGGCGGGGCCCAGCACCCGGGCGGCGCCGGCGGTGAAGCGGTTACACACCTCATTGGGGGAGATGCCGAAGATGACGGCCAGGACGATCATGAAGATGATGTACATGGCGGTGATGTTGGGGAAACTCCAGCCCAGGGACACGCAGCCGTAGCCCTGGATGATGGTGACGATCAGGAAGCCCACCAGGGCCAGAATGCGCCGGCCGTCCATGGGGACCTCCTCGCCCAGAGCGCCGCTGGCGTCCTGGTCCTTGTACTCGTCATAGCAGTAGCTCTTGGTGGGGTCCTTGCGGGTCTTGATGGCGTAGTGGAGCAGGAAGACCAGGCCGATGGTGAAGAACACCACCAGCACGACGGCCCGGTACCACATGCCGGAGAACATGGGCAGGCCCACGATCTGCTGGGAGACGCCGGTGGTGAACATATTCAGCATGCCGCAGGCAAAGCTGCCGCAGGAGCCCAGGATGACGGTGGCCGCGCCGGTCATCCGGTCATAGCCCGCCGACATGATCACCATGACCGCCAGGCCATAGAAGGGATATGCGCCCTCGCCGTAGCCCAGCACGCCGAACACGGTGAACAGCACGTACATGATGACCACCAGGCTCAGCTCCTTGCCCTTGGTGGCCCGGACCAGCTTGTGGATGCCGGCGGAGAAGGCGCCGGTGGACTCCAGCACGCCCAGCACGCCGGACACGATGAGCAGGTTGGCCATGATGCTGATGCCGCCCACGATGCCGTTGTAGAAGGTCTGGAAGAAGGTGTCCGGCATGATGTATTCCTTCTCCACGAAGTTGAACACATCGGGGTTGACGATCTCACGGCCGGAGTTGGGGTCCAGCACCCGCTCGAAGTTGCCGCTGGGCACGAAGAAGGAGATGGCCCACACCAGCAGCATGATGATGGTGAGGATCACGAAAACATGGGGCATTGCGAAGGAACGTTTTTTCTTTTCCATAGCTGTCTGCGCGGCAGGCATCCGCGCACTCCTTTCGGTGTGATTCATTTGGCATCGTGCCTGATTCATTTCTATGGGATTTCTACGGACAAGGAATTATTTTCCGTGCCGGTTCAGCCACTCCATGGCGCAGTTGGCGTGGATGGCGGCTCCCTGGAAGAAGACGCTCTCATCCAGCACCATGCGGGGATTGTGGTGGGGATACTGGTCGGGACCGCCGGCGCCCAGGCAGATAAACATGCTGGGAACGGCCTCGGCCACATAGCTGAAGTCCTCTGTACCAGCCATGGGTCCGGTATTCGAGATATTTTCCTCTCCCACGATTTCCGCGATGGCAGGGAGCAGTTCGCGGGAGACCGTGTCGTCGGTGTAGGTGCAGGGGCAGTTGAAGGTGACCAGCTCGTAATCGCCCCGCCAGGCTTTTACATAGTGGTCGATGATCTGGGGCAGCCGCTCCAGGATATGGGCCCGGGCCTCCTTGTCATAGGTGCGCATGCCCATCTGGAGGGTGGCGGTATCCGGAAGAATATTGACCGCCGTGCCGGACCGGAGCACACCGGCGGACAGGGTGGCGGTGGCCTTGGGGTCCACCTCCCGGGTCATGAGCATATTGGCCGCGGTATAGATCTGGTTGGCAATCATCAGGGGGTCAATGGAGAGCTGCGGGGTGGAGCTGTGTCCGCCCTTGCCCTGGATGTTCACGATGAAGCTGTCCAGAGAGGAGCTTGTGACGCCGGTGCAGTAGGTCACCTCTCCCACCGGAGTGGTGGAAAAGATGTGCAGCGCGAAGGCGGCGTCCACCTTTGGGTTCTCCAGCAGGCCGTCGTCGATCATGGTCTTGGAGCCGTAGCCCATCTCCTCGCCGGGCTGGAACATGAGCTTGACCGTCCCCTTCAGTTCAGACTCATGGTCTTTCAGCAGCTTGGCCGCCCCCAGCAGCATGGCGGCGTGGGTGTCGTGGCCGCACATGTGGCTGGCCTTGCGCTTGGAGCAGAAGGGCAGATCGTTGATCTCCTCCATGGGCAGGGCGTCAAAGTCCGCCCGCAGCAGGATGCAGGGGCTCCCGCTGCCGATGGTGGCCACCACGCCGGTGGAGGCGGCCATGTCTGGGAAGCCCATGGCCACATACTTTTTCCGGATTTCATCCGGCATCACGCCGCACCGGTGGGAGGGAATGCCCATCTCGGAGAGCCGCTTCTCAATGTAGGCGGCAGACTCCGGCAAGTCCATGCCCACCTCCGGGATCTGGTGGAGGTAGCGGCGGTCGGCCACGATCTGGTCTTGAATCGCCTTTGCCTCCTGGTACAGGGATTTCATGTTTGTTCTCTCCTTTCGTCCCTTTCATAAGGTTTGCTGTGAAAATGCGGCAGGTGCGGCACCGCCCCCGCCCGGCAGACGCCGGACGGGGGTGCCCGCGCAAATGGGGATTAGGTAGAAGAAAGGGCGGCGTCCGGCTTGGACTCCTTGCCCAAAGCCTTCCAGATCACGGCGCCCACGATAAAGCCGATGACGGTGGGGATCAGCCAGTCAAAGCCATACTCGCTCAGGGGGATCATGGCAATCAGGCTGTCCAGGGCGTCGGTGTTGATGGAGACAAGGCCGCTGGAGCGGGCGGTGACAAAGGCGTCGTAGACACTGACCAGGGTGGCCATGTAGACCGCGCCCTTCCAGGCGCCGTCGTTGGGCACGAACTTCTTGCACACGCCCAGAACGGTCATCACCACAGACATGGGGAAGATCAGGGTGAACAGGGGGCCGGAAATTACCAGCACGTTGCTCACGCCGGTGGCGGCCACCAGGAAAATGATCAGCGTGACCACAAAGGCGACGATCCGATAGGGGATCTTGCCCTTCGTCCAGTCAATGATCCAGTCGGAGACCGTGGCGATCATACCGGAGGCGGTGGTGAAGCAGGCGAAGATCACGGCGATGGCCAGAACCACCAGGCTTACCCGCCCGGCCAGCATCTCCACCAAGCCGTTGAGGAGCGCAGTCTGGTCCATATCGGGGGCAAAGTAGGGGGTGCCGCAGGCGCCCAGCCAGCACAGGCCGCCGTAAACGACGAACAGGATGGTGAGGGAGACCAGAATGGAGCGCACCAGAATGGCCTTCTGGTCCTTGTACTGGGTGTATCCCTTTTCCTTCACGCTGCCCAGGAACACGCCGGCACAGATCAGGCCGGTGGGAATGTCGCCGGTATTATAGGCGGTGAGCATAGAGTAGGAAAAAGCATTGTCCACTGTTCCGCCGGTGGGGGAACCGATGGGGATGGCAAACACCATCACCACGATAATCAGCAGAGCAATGAGCAGGATGGGGGTGGCGTAGGTACCGATCATGTCCACCACCTTGGAGCGGTTGCTGGCAAAGAAGTAGGACAGGGCGAAGAAGGCCACCAGGAATACCACATTGGCCCAGTCGGGCAGGTCGGGGGCGATGCCCCGCAGTCCGGTCTCAGCCGCCACCGCGCCGCAGCGGGGAATGGTGCCGAACAGGACGATCAGCAGGCCGATGCCCCGGAACAGCTGGTGCCACCAGGAGTTGATGTGGCAGGACAGGTCGTGGAAATCTGTGCCCATATTGACCACGGCGTACATGGCCAGCATGGGGAACAGGATTCCGGTGAGCGTCATGCCGGCGATTCCGAAGATGACATCCTCGCCGGTGTTAATGCCGATGGACGGGGGAAAGATCAGGTTGCCGGCGCCGAAGAAGATGGCGAACATGGCAAAGCCCAGTACAAAAATATCTTTCGTCCGGCTCTGTTTCATGATTTGGCCTCACTTTCATAAACCTTTTCGCCGTCCACATAGGTGGCGGTGACATAGACCTGGTCGATCTTCATGGGGTCTACGGAGAGGATGTCCTCACTGAGGGTAATGAAATCGGCGTGATAACCGGCCTTCAGCTCACCGATCTCCGGGATGCCGGCCACGCGGGCGCCCTCCCGGGTGTAGAGCTGGATGGCGGTCTCGACGTCCACCCGATTGTCAGGGCCGCAGTCGGTGCCGTCCCAGGCGGTGCGGGTGACGCCGCCCTTCAGGCAGGGGAAGGGATCGGAGGGCACGGCCCAGGAGGTGGCGGGGGCGTCGGTAGAGAAGCAGAAGGGCACGCCCGCCTTCAGCAGGTCCTGGATGGGGTAGGTCTTCTTCATGCGCTCCACGCCCAGGTTGGTCAGGTAGCTCTCGATCTCCGCGTAGAGGAAGATGGGCTGAGTGGCCACCGCCAGCCCCTTCTCGGCGCTCTTGCGGATGGCGGACTCAGAGGGCTCAGTCCAGTGCTCCATGCGCAGGTGGGGCACATCGCCCTCGGTCCACTTCTCCTCCGGGTAGACCCGGTCCACGATGCGGTCGATGGCGTGGCCGCCCATGGCGTGCATGGACAGCTGGCAGTGGTGCTCCTTGCAGTAGGCGATGGCGCTCTCCATCAGCTCGTCGGAGCAAACGGGGAAGCCGCACTCGTCGCTGTCCAGGTAGGGCTCGTTCATCCAGGCGGTGCGGCCGGAGACGCTGCCGTCGCCGATGAGCTTCAGACCGGCGGCGAAGATCTGCTGGGAGCGGTCAAAGCGGGACTCGGGGATCTGGAACTTCGGGTCGCCGGCAAAGAACTCCCACATGTAGTAGACGCCGACCTTCTGGCAGAAGCCCTTCTTGACGGCCGCCATGTATGTATCATAGCTGTCCGAGGGGTCCAGATTGCCCATGTCGCAGGTGGCGGTGATGCCCTGAGAGGCGAGCAGCTTGCCCAGATCCACCACCAGGTCCACCTTCTGCTCCTCGGTAGTCTCGGGGATCAGGGGGGTGACCAGGTTGCGGGCGGACTCCCGAAGGACGCCGGTGGGCTCGCCGTTCTCATCCCGGTCGATCTGGCCGCCCTGGGGGTCGGGGGTGTCCTTGGTGATGCCCGCCATCTCCAGGGCCTTGCTGTTCACACAGCGGATGTGGCCGCAGGTGCGGATGATGGACACGGGGGAGTCGCTGCACCCCTCGTCCAGATCGTAGCGGGTGGGGGAGCGCTTTTCTGCCAGCTTGCCCTCGTCATAGCCCCAGCCCTCAATCCACTTGCCGGGGCCCTGCTGCTCCCGCACGTCCCGGATGGCCTGCTTGAGCTCCTCGATGGAGTTGACCTTGGGCGGCAGGCTGGAAATCTTTTTGCTGAAGTCCGCCAGCATCACCGGGTGCTCGTGGGCGTCCACAAACCCGGGGAGAACCCGGCGGCCCTGGAGATCCACCGTCTCATCATAGGGACCGGCGGGCAGGTCGGCCTGGGCGCCCACCCAGGTGATGCGGCCATTCTCCACCGTCATCGCCTCCGCATGGAGATTCTCCCGGTCAGAGGTGAAGATCTTTCCGTTGATATAGGCAGTTTTCCGATTTGCGTGCATAGAGCACAGCCCCCTTTCTGTCATATTGTACATTACAGCAAATTCGATGCCAAAAAAATCGAAAAAGGCGCCAGGACCCTAAATCAGGGACCGGCGCCTTCGCACATTTCACAGTGTAATGTTTCCAATGCGGGCCTGTCAAGGGAATTCCGGTCCCTTTGTCCGTCCCTACAAATTTTTTTGGAAATCCACATGGGAAACTGTTCCATTCTCACTACAAAAAATATGGAAAAGTGTTTGGTCAAAATTTTTGAATCGGAGATCAAAATTTTTTTACTTTATCAAATTTTTTTGATTTTCTTTTAGTCCCAGCTTCTCCATCCGGTACTGCAGTTTTTGGGGGGACATGGAGAGCTTCTCGGCGGCGGCATTGAGGCGCCGGGTCTGATGGAGGGCCTCCCGGATGATTCCGGCCTCATACTCCGCCAGTAATTTTTTCAGGTCCACCTGTCCGCGGCGGAGCTGTTCCCGGATCTGGGCAAAGGAGAGGGGTTCCGCCTCCGGCGGCTTCGGGAGCTCCGGGGCGGGCTCGGCCAGCGCCGCCGACTCCTGATGCTCCAGCTTCTCCAGCAGGCCGCGCACGGAGTCCAGGGTGATGTAGGAGCTGCTCTCCAGATTGAAGGCCCCTTCGATGGTGTTTTTCAGCTCCCGCACGTTGCCCGGCCAGCTCCAGCGGAGAAACAAATCCTTGGTCATCTGGCTCAGGCCCAGGATCTGCTTGTGCATGGTCTGGTTAAAAAATTTGATGTAGTGCTCCGTCAGGGGCAGGATATCCTCCGGCCGCTCCCGCAGCGGGGGCAGGCGCAGGCGCACCACTCCGATGCGGTAGTAGAAGTCCGAGCGCAGCCGCCCCTGCTCCACAAGGGCCTCCGGGTCCTCGTTGGAGGCGCACACGATGCGCACGTCGAAGCGGATGTCCTCCCGGCCGCCGATGCGCCGCACCTTCTGCTCCTCCAGGGCTTTGAGCAGCTTGGCCTGCATGGCGGTGTCCATGGAGTTGATCTCGTCCAGAAACAGGGTGCCCCCGTCGGCCAGCTCGAACAGGCCCTTTTTGGACTCCGCCCCGGTGAACCCGCCCCGCTCGGTGCCGAAGAACATGCTCTCCAGCAGATTCTCCGGGATGGCGGCGCAGTTCTGAGAAAGGAAGGGCTTGTCTCTTCGGCCGCTGAGGGCGTGGAGGGCCTCGGCAAAGAGCTCCTTGCCGGTGCCGGTCTCCCCATAAATGAGGGTGGCCGAGTCATTCTTCGCAATGGTGCGGATGGCCGCCTTCAGCCTGGCCATCTCCTTGTTCCGGGTGACAATGTCGTCCAGCACCGAGTGGTCCGCCGACGCAGGTGCCGCCCCCTTCAGCGAGCGCACGTCCAGAATCTGGGCGATGTCCACCGCCCCCTGGATCTCCCCCTGCTGATTCAAAATAGGGTAGGTGGTGGTCACCATGGTGATCTGGAGGTCCTCATGGGTCAGGACCTGCTTCTCCCCCACCGTGATCTGTCCCGTGCGCAGGGTATTCATCACGGTGCTGTTCTCCTCGGACAGCTCCGTATAGACGGAGAGCAGGTGGTTCCCCACCACGTTGCGCCCAAACTCCTCCGGCAGCTTGCCAAAGGGATTTCCGGGCTTATAATACTCCACAATGCCGTCCTTATTCACCACCATCATGCCCTCCACGGCCTCGCCGTTCAGGTTCATCAGGCGGGTAATCTGCTGCAGATATTCCTCCATGCGTGCCCCTCCTCCCGGATCTCCAAAGCACTGTTCCCCTCCCGCCGGGCCGGAGCGCGGCAGGACCATTTTCTACCTTTTAGTTTACCGGAAAACCAACAAAAAGGCAATGAATTTTTCCGCGCGGTTCTGTCCGATTTCACCGAACGGAACAGGGAGGCTCTGCCGCGGCGGAGAAGCAAAATTTATCGGTTCTTAAGATTTTACGTCTTGCATCTTAAACAGTCTGTGTTATGCTAAACGTAACACATCAGAAGGATTTGAGGAAAGGACTGGGAGAGACATGCACACCATTCTGATCTGCGACGACGACAAGGATATCGTTTCCGCGCTGGACATCTATCTCACCAGCGAGGGCTACAAGACCCTGCGGGCCTACAACGGCAAGGAGGCCCTGCTGGCGGTGGAACAGAACGAGGTCCACCTGATCCTCATGGACATCATGATGCCCGAGCTGGACGGCATCCGGGCCACCGCCAAGCTGCGGGAGGGGAGCAACATTCCCATCATCCTCCTCACCGCCAAAAGTGAGGACTCGGACAAGATCCTGGGACTGAACATCGGGGCGGACGACTACATCACCAAGCCCTTCAACCCCCTGGAGGTCATCGCCCGGGTGAAGAGCCAGCTGCGGCGGTACACCTCCCTGGGCGGGGCGGACAAGAGCCCCGGCCTGCTCACCGTAGGCCCCATCTCCCTGGACGACTCGGCCAAGCAGGTGACGGTGGACGGGGAGCCGGTGGCCCTCACCCCCATCGAGTACAACATCCTGCGCCTGCTCATGACCCACCCCGGCCAGGTGTTCTCCTCCGCCCAGATCTATGAGCAGGTGTGGAACGACCCGGCCTACGGCTCGGAGAACACGGTGGCTGTCCACATCCGCCACCTGCGGGAGAAAATCGAGATCAACCCCGCCGACCCCCGCTATCTGAAGGTGGTCTGGGGCCTGGGGTACAAGATCGACAAGGGGGGACTCTGATTGAAACGCCTGCGGGACAATCGGACCCTCCGGCCGGCCGCCTGGGCGCTCTTCGCGGCGGCGGTGTGCGCGGCCCTGCTGCTGGGACAGCAGTTTCTGTTTGCCCTGTGGTATACGCAATTCGGCGACTGGACCACCACCTGGGCCTTTGACACCAATTTGAACCAGAGGGCCTACCAGGTGCAGGACTATGTGCAGCTCCAGGCTGATCTGGACAGCGGAAGCCTGGACTATGTGGAGCGGGAGCAGACGGTGACGCTGCTGGCGGCCACCCGGGAGGCACTGTCGCCGGAGCGCACCAATTTCCGCTATCAGATCCTCAGCGCCGACGGCGCCCAGGTGCTGGACACCAACCTCCAGGACTCGAGCCAGTCCTTTGAGACTCAGGTCACCGGCGTCTACTACGGGGCGCTGACGGTCCACAGCGGCCAGGTGGACTTTACCGCCAAGTCGGAGCCGTGGACCGCCTCCACGACAGCCTCTTACAGCGCCGGCGCTCCGGCACCGTCGGAGGACAGCCAAAGCAGCGCCATTCTGCGCTACGGCGTGCTCAAGCCGGAGCTGATGGCGGTCCAGGATGAATTCCGCAGCCTGCTGACCCTGTGCGACGGATATGCCGCCAACGGTCCCCTGTACGGTGGGCTGGCCCTGGCGTTTCTGGGGGCGGCGGCCCTTCTGCTGCTGTTCCTTCTGTGGGCGGCGGGCCACCGGCCCGGGCAGGAGGGGATCGTACTCTCCCCTGTGGACCGGGTATTCAGCGAGGTGTGGCTGGCCGCCTTGGCGGTGGGAACACTGCTGCTGTTTCTGGCGTTCCCCCAGTATCAAGCCGAGGCCGTCTGGGCCGTGGATGAGGCGGACCAGACCATGACCGCAGTTCTGTTGGCCGTGGGTACCGCGGCGGGGGGAGCCTGGGTGCTTCTGATGGCGGCCGCCCTGCGGACCCTGGTGGTCCGGATGAAGGCCCGGGCCCTGGCCCGGACCACTCTGCTGTGCAGGGTTGTCATGTTCCTGGTGCGCCGCTTTGTGGGCTTCTTCCGGGATCTGCCCCTGGCCTGGAAGGCGGTGGTGAGTTTCTTCCTGTATCTGGCCGCCATCTTTGCCTGTGACCACCTGTGGCCCCTCCACGATTGGTATCCGGTGCCCGGAGTGGTGGTCAACCTGGCGGTGCTGGTGTTTCTGTGCTGGTGGAGCGCCTGCTTCTGGCGGGTGCGGAAGGGGACGGAGGTCATTGCCGCCGGCAACCTGAACCACCAGATCGAGACGGAGCGCCTGCCCGGGGATCTGAAGCGCCACGCCGAGGCCCTGAACAACATCTCCGGCGGTCTGACTCAGGCGGTGAATGAGCAGATGAAGAGCGAGCGCTTCAAGGCGGAGCTCATCACCAACGTGTCCCACGACCTGAAGACCCCCCTCACCTCCATCATCAACTATGTGAACCTCCTGAAGACCACAGAGCAGACCGACCCCACCGCCCGGCAGTACATCGACGTGCTGGACCGGAAGTCCCAGCGGCTCAAGAAGCTCACCGAGGATCTGGTAGAGGCCAGCAAGGCCTCCACGGGGGCCCTGTCGGTGAACCGGGAGAAGATCGGGATGGTCCAGCTACTGGACCAGGCTCTGGGGGAGTACGAGGAGAAGCTGGAGGGCAAGCATCTGGCGGTGGTGCGCGCCGTCCCCGAGGGGGAGTGCTATGTGTACGCCGACGGCCGCCACCTGTGGCGGGTCATCGACAACCTGCTGTCCAACTGCGCCAAGTACGCCCTGGAGGGCACCCGGGTGTATATTGAGATCTTCCGGGGAAAGGGAAGCGTGAGCCTGTCGGTGAAAAACGTCTCCCGGGACCCCCTGAACGTGCCGCCCGAGCGGCTGATGGAGCGCTTTGTCCGGGGCGAGGAGTCCCGCACCACCGAGGGCTCCGGCCTGGGGCTGTCCATCGCCAAGAGCCTCACCGAGCTCCAAGGGGGCACCTTCGAGCTGGTGGTGGATGGGGACCTGTTCAAGGCCATCGTCACCCTGCCCCAGTCCTCCTGACGGAAAAAAATATGCCGGAGCGGGATCGAGTTTGTATCGGTCCCGCTCCGGTTTTGCCGCGTAACAGAAATGTAGGGCGGGGGCTTGCCCCCGCCGCTTTTCTTACTGGGCCTCCCTCAAAAGTCCGTGAGCCAGTCCCGCAGCCCCACGTCCAGAAGGGCCAGGAGCACCGCCGCCAGAGTGAACACAACCCACTTCCAGTTTTGGGAACCCCCCTGCTTCCGCAGCAGGTCCCGGAACCGGAACGCGGCGTAGAGGGTGACATAGAACACCAGCGCTGCCCCGGCGATGCGCACCGCCGCCGAGGGGCCGTGATCGGACACGGCGATCCCCACAAAGAGGGCCAGAGTTCCCACACCGGCCACAGCCGTCAGCCACAATGTGATCTTCCAGGGCAGGGACATCCGCCCCCTTGGGCCGGGGGCGCCCTCCTCTGAGGCCCGGCGGGCCTCCTCCAGCCACCGCTGGGCGTCCACCAGAACGATCAGCTGGTGGAGCACCAACAAAACCAGGAGCACTGCAGCGGCGATGCACAGAAACGAAATGGGCGGCTCAAACTCCCCCTGGGTGAGGAAGATAGTCAGCAGCATGGCGGTGACCATGGCAAACAGGCTTCCGATGGCTATATTGCTCCGCAGGGGTTCTATATACCGCCGATCCATCCACGTTGTGAGCACCTGCCAGTGGGTGGTCAGGTCGGTCTCCAGGGGGACCGGATATCTCATCCGGCTGCGGTAGATCTGGATCTGGGGATACCTGGCCCAGGTGTCCACCAGCTCCCAGCCGGCGTCCTGGCAGTAGCCGGCGTAGATCTCCTGCCCCTGGGTGGGCAGCTGGTCCATCCAGCCCACCTCCGGCCGGTAGGCCAGGGCGTAGCGCACCGGACCGGGCTCTGCGGCCTGGTAGACAAACAAACGATGGCTGGCCTTCTCCAGCGCCCACCCCCGCTCCGCCATCTCCTCCAGATGGCTCTGAATGTCCTCATACTGAAAGGGCGCGTAGAGGTTGAGCTCATATTTTCGTTTCATAAAAAACTCTCTCCCTTCTGCAGGGACCCATACGGGGTCTAAAAGATGGAGTTGCGCAGCTGGAGGATGAAAAACGCGAGGACCACCACAAACCCATAGCCGGCCCAGTTGGCCGCCTGGGAGCGCCCATGGCGGCGCAGCCAGTCCTCCGCCCGGCCCATTCCCCACCACACCAGGAGAAGGACCGCCGTCTGTCCGACGCTCCGAACCAGACTGGGGATGCCGCCGCCCTGAGCTGCCGTGTACCATACATAATACAGGAGCACGAGAGCAGAGAGCACAACACTCACTTTGCGCGTCCACCGCAGGAGAGGGGACAGACGGCCGTCGGGTCCCTCCCCCAGCCCCTCCTCCGCCCGGCGGACCTGACTGAGCCAGCGGTTGGCGCTGGCCAGCTGGATCAGGGGAACAGCCGTCAGGTAGATCAGAAGGGCAATCAGGCAGAGCGTCAGAATCCGAAAGGCCCAGTCCTCTGGGGCAATAAGGAACAGAGCGCAGAAGATGGCCGACAGGAGAAACATCAGCGAGCAGGCGGCCGCCCCCGTCTGAAGCCGGGGCACATACCGCCGCTCCAGCCAGTCCCCCATCACCCGCCACTGAATGGACCGGTCGGTCTGGAGGGGGATGGGGTGGGGCTCCTCATTGCAGTAGACCTCGATTTGGGGAACCGTACTCCAAAAAGTCACCGGCTCCCAGCCGGCCTGCCGGCAGTAGTCCCGGTACACCTCCCCCTCCGGAGTGGGGGCGGGCTCCAGATAGCCCATCTCGGGATGAAATACCAGGGCGTAGCGGACCGGTTTGGGCTCCCCCCGGCGGTAGACCAGGAAGTACCGCTCCATCCGTTCCAGCCGCCAGCCCCGGAGGGCCATGGCCTCCAGATGGTCCCGGATGTCCGCGAACTGATAGGGCTCAAAGTTGTTGAGTTCATATTTCCGCTTCATCCCGGGACGCCTCCTCTCAAATCAGCTTAGAATGGGACGGGCCTATCCGGCACTCCCCTGCCGGAGCTCCTGGGACGGCTCCGCCGTCATGTGCCGGTAGTCGGCCAGCATGAGCTCCAGCCGGCGCTTCTCCATCAGCAGCCGGTCCTTCCCCTGCTGGGTGAGCACATAGCTGCGCCTGCGCCCCTCCACCTTGGTCTGCATGATCATACCGGCGGATAAAAAGTCCTCCAGCAGGTTGTACAGGGTCCCCGGGCCGATGGTCACCCGGTTCTGGGTGATCTGGGCCACCAGGGCCATGATGTCCGCCCCGCACCGCTCCTCCTGGAGGGCCAGGAGGATGTAAAACATCTGCTCGGTGAGGGTCTGAAATTTTTCCCGTGCCATGGACGGCACCTCCTGTTTCAGAAATTCCATTGTGGAATATCGAATATCGCTATCTTCATCCTTATCATATCATCGATATTCGATAGTGTCAAGCACCTCTTTTCCCTGCCGCATGCAAATTTTTTCTGCGGCGGGCATAATCCTCCCCAGAGCGGCCATACTAGGGACCGAGGTGATATCCGTTGCAGTACAAAGACCTGTATGCTCTGCTCCGCGGGGAGCCGGAGGCGCGGCGATACTTTGACTCCCTCCCCTCCTATGCCCGGGAGCAGATCCAGACCAGACCGGACGGGGTCAACTCACTGGCCAGCCTGAAAGACTATGCCGACAATCTTCTGCGCGGCGACGACTAAGGAGGAACCTGCTATGGCTAAGAAAGGCATGAAGCGCCCGGGCTACACCGGCCCCGAGGCCCAGAACCAGAATCCCACCGCCAATCCCCAGAACTCCACCGGGAAGGACGCCAAGAACAAGTCCAACCCCAATCAGACCTACTGATTCCAGAGGCGGCGCCCCGCCGCCTCCTACATAGACCGAAAACTGCCGCCTGCGGTGCAGGCGGCAGTTTTTGTCGTTTCACAACCAAATACTCATTTCACCAGGGCACTCATATCGTACAGGCCGGGCTCCTTGACGGCGGCCATAAACTTGGCGGCCTCCAGGGCCCCCTGGGCGAAGATCTCCCGGGAGAGGGCGGTGTGCTTAATCTCCATAATCTCGTCGTGGCCGGCGAAGATGATCTCGTGCTCCCCCACGATGGTGCCCCCCCGGACGGCGGAGATGCCGATCTCCTTTTTGTCCCGGGGATGGCGGACCGAGTGGCGCTCAAAGACGTACTCCGTCTCATGGCCGCAGCTCTGGGCCGCCGCGTCGGCAATCATCAGGGCGGTGCCGCTGGGGGCGTCCACCTTCCGGCGGTGGTGCCGCTCCACGATCTCGATGTCATAGCTGTCCCCCAGCACGCTGGCCGCCTTCTTCACCAGCTCCAGCAGCACGTTGATGCCCAGGGACATGTTGGCGGAGCGGAAGATGGGCACCTCCAGGGCGGCGGCCCCGATCTGTGCCACCTGCTCCGGGGTGTAGCCGGTGGTGGCCAGAATCAGAGGGGTCTTGGTCCGCTTGCCGAACTCCAGCAGGCCCTCCAGGGCGGCGGGAGAGGAGAAGTCGATGACTGCGTCCGCCTCCCCGGTGAACTGGGCCGGAGAGGAGCAGACGGGGAACTCCCGGTCGGCGGAGCCCAGCACGTCGAAGCCGGCGGCCACCTGAACCTCCGGGTCGGCATTGCACAGGGACTCCACCACCCGGCCCATATGGCCGTTGCAGCCGGAAATGATGATTCTCAGCATGGGAGAAAACCTCCTTTGTAAAATGCGCGCTTACAGCAGGCCCTTGGCGGCCATGGCGGCGCGGAGCCGCTCGTGGTTCTTCTCAGACAGCTCGCACAGGGGCAGGCGCACCGGACCGGCCTCCATACCCATCAGGTTCAGGGCCTCCTTCACCGGGATAGGGTTCACGTCGCAGAACAGGGCGTCGATCAGGTCCATGTACTCGATCTGCAGCTTGGAGGCGGCCTGGAAGTCGTTGTCCAGGCACAGGTGGGTCATCTCCCGCATGACGCCGGGGATGATGTTGGAGGCCACCGAGATGACGCCCTTGGCCCCCAGGGACATCATGGGCACCACCTGGTCGTCGTTGCCCGACCAGACGTAGAAGTCGTCCCCGCACAGGTGGCGGGTGTGGGCCAGCAGGGAGAAATTGCCGCTGGCCTCCTTCACGCCGTTGATCTTGGGGTTCTGGGCGAGGATCTGATAGCTCTCGGCGGTGAAGGACACGCCGGTGCGGCTGGGCACGTTGTAGAGGATGATGGGCAACTCGGTGCGGTCGGCGATGTACTCATAGTGCTTCACAAGGCCCGCCTGGCTGCACTTGTTGTAGTAGGGAGTGACGTGGAGCAGCGCGTCCGCCCCGGAGTCCTGGGCGTGGAGGGACAGGTACACGGCGGCGGAGGTGTCGTTGCTCCCCGCGCCGGCGATGACCTTTACACGGTGATTGACCCGCTTGACGCAGTACTCCACCACGGCGATGTGCTCCCGGATGGTCATGGTGGCCGATTCGCCGGTGGTGCCGCACACGCAGATGGCGTCCACACCGCCCTCGATCTGATTGTCGATGAGGCGGCCGAAGGCGTCGTAGTTGATATTCCCGTTGGCGTCAAAGGGGGTGGCGATGGCCACGCAGTTGCCCGTAAAAACAGGAGTTCTCATAATGCACCATTCCTTTTTCACAAGATAGGAGATAGGAGATAGAAGATAGGAGATGTAGGGTCGGAAGAAGGCATATCTTCTATCTCCTATCTCAATATCTCCTATCTCATGCGCAATGGAAAAGGGATCGGATCACTTGGGCTGGATGTATCCCTCGGCGCACAGCAGCTCGGCCAGCAGGACCGCGCCGCCGGCGGCGCCCCGGAGGGTGTTGTGGCTCAGGCCCACGAACTTGTAGTCGTACTGGCTGTCGGGGCGCAGGCGGCCCAGGGAGACGGCCATGCCGCCCTCCAGATCCCGGTCCAGGCGGGTCTGGGGCCGGTCGGGCTCCTCAAAGTAGTGGAGGAACTGCTTGGGGGCGGAGGGGAGCTCCAGCTCCTGGGGACGGCCCTTGAAATTGGCCCAGTCCTCTTTGATCTGCTCCATGGAGGGGGTCTTGCCCTCCTGGAACTTCACAAACACGGCGGCCATGTGGCCGTCCAGGCAGGCCACCCGGAAGCACTGGGCGGTGATGTCGGGGCCGGCGGCCTTGACGATCTTGCCGTCCTCCACCTTGCCCCAGATCTTCAGGGGCTCCTGCTCGCTCTTCTCCTCCTCGCCGCCGATGTAGGGGATGACGTTGTCCACCATCTCGGGCCAGCGCTCGAAGGTCTTGCCCGCGCCGGAGATGGCCTGATAGGTGCACACCAGTGCCTTCTCAATGCCGTACTTCATCAGGGGATGGAAGGCGGGGGCGTAGGACTGGATGGAGCAGTTGGACTTCACCGCGATGAAGCCCCGCTGGGTGCCCAGGCGCTTTTTCTGGGCGGCGATGACCTCCAGGTGCTCCGGGTTCATCTCGGGCACCACCATGGGCACGTCCTCGGTCCAGCGGTGGGCGGAGTTGTTGGACACCACCGGGCACTCGGCCTTGGCGTAGGCCTCCTCCAGGGCGCGGATCTCGTCCTTCTTCATATCCACGGCACAGAACACAAAGTCCACCAGGCCGGCGATCTTCTCAATGTCCGCCTGGGCGTCCAGCACCACCAGGTTCTTGGCCTCCTCAGGGATAGGAGTGGTCATGGCCCAGCGGTCCTTCACCGCCTCCTCATAGGTCTTGCCCGCGGAGCGGGGGCTGGCGGCGATGACGGTGAGCTGGAACCAGGGGTGCTTCTCCATCAGAGTGACGAAGCGCTGGCCCACCATGCCGGTGCCGCCGATGATTCCGACTTTGTACTGTTTCATAAGAAATACCTCCCAAGTGGTTCAGGCCATTCTATGGCCCCATTGAATGTTCGGTGTCCGGGGTTCCAGACAAAACCAAGCGAAAAAAAGAAATCAGCGGCTTTTCAAGCGGCTGATTTTGTACTATAATGTCAGCTGTGGCCGAAACCGCCCACAGCCGGCAAAATATTCACAAAAGCAGACAGCGCTCCATCAGGGAACCGCCCTGATGACAGTCGCAGAGCTGTTGACCCGGCGACCAGGGCCCTCCGTTCCGGTGCGAGAGGAAAACCCTTCGGCGGCCTTCCCTTTGGGCGTGGGTGGACGGGAACCGGCTCCCTGGCCACGCGTACTCATGTCGGCCGCGACCTCTATCATGCAAACTTGAAATTATCCTATCATGTTTGCCGGTGGGTGTCAAGAGAGCGAATCATCAGAAACGGAGAAATCAAGAGAGCTATGAGACGATTCTTTATGCAGTTTGCCGCCGTTCTGCTGGCGGTGGTCCTGGCCCTTCCCACTGTCCTGGCGGCGGGGAGCGGCGGCGAGATGGTCCGGGTGGGCCTGGCCTATGGCAGCGGCGCCCTGGTGAACGCCAACCTGGAGAACAACACCGGCTACGGCTCGGGCTACCGCATGGGCTACTTTGACGACGGCCTGGATTTTGTGGAGCTGGCCCGGACGGACGAGGACGAGACCCAGATCACCATGGTCAAGACCCAGAACACCTGGGTGAACGGCACCTCCTACTCCACCTCCGACAACGGCGGGGAGGCCATCGGCTGCTACCATGTGCTGGTGGAGAGCGGCTACCGCTCCTATGAGCAGGCCGCCGCCGACGCCCAGGAGTACCGGGACGGTTTTGTGGCCTGGATCGACGGGGACTACCAGGTGCGCGCCGGCTCCTATACCAGCCGGCAGGAGGCGGAGGACGCCGCCCAGAGCCTGGGCGGCACGGTGGCAGGCACCAGCTCCTACGCCGTCAACGTCACCCGCACCGGAACCGCGGAGATCCTGTTCCAGTTTGACGGAGGGGACGCGCTGGCCCTGGGGGTGATGCCCGACGTCACCGGGGCAGACGCCGTGCGCACCTGGTTCAAGGGGTACCGGTACTGCGGCGGCTTCCGCTATGAGCGCATCGGCGGGGGCGACCTGACGGTGGTGAACATCGTGGACCTGGAGACCTACATCAAAGGGGTTGTCCCCTATGAGATGAGCAACAGCTGGCCTCTGGAGGCCCTGAAGGTTCAGGCGGTGTGCGCCCGCAGCTACGCCTACATCAACATCCACAGCGGCAAGCACACCTCCTACCACTTTGACGTGTGCAACACCACCGACTGCCAAGCCTACTACGGCGCGGGGACAAACAGCTCCTCCTACCAGGCCAACGAGCGCACCGACCAGGCGGTGGACGAGACGGCCGGGGAATACGCCTGGTACGACGGGCAGGTCATCGAGGCCTTCTACTCCTCCAGCCACGGGGGAGCCAGCGAGAGCGTGTACAACGTGTGGGGTTCCTCTTTGGAGCAGTACCCCTACCTGTGCGGCGTGGAGGACCCCTACGAGGCGGATATGGCCAGCCAAAACAGCTACTCCTCCTGGACGGTATCCTACACCAGCTCGGAGCTGGCCCAGCGGCTCCAGGCCCGGGGCTACAACGCCTCCAGCGGCATCGCGTCTCTGACCCTTACGTATTCCGATTTGGGGAACGTGATTCAAGTCCGGGTGACCTATGGCAATGGAGAGAGCAACGACTTAAAACCCACATCAATCCGCAGCGTATTTGGGGTCAGTTCCATCCGATTCACGGTCAACGGGCAGTCGGTCTCCTCGGGGGCCGGGACGTCCAGTTCCGGCGGTGGACTCACGGCCAACGGCTCCGCATCCCTGGATTCCCAGGGCACCTACACGGTGATCAGCGGCTCCGGTTCCCTGAGCCAGGCGGGCCTGGACGGACTGTACGCCATCTCCGGCTCGGGCAGCATCAACCCGGCGGAGGATACCGTCTCCTCCGGCGGCTCCGGCACGGACACCCCCACCGGCACCCAGGTAACGGTGAGCGGCAGCTCCTATATCTTCCAGGGCTCCGGCAACGGCCACCAGCTTGGCCTGAGCCAGTACGGGGCCCGCGCCATGGCGGAGCGTGGCTTCACCTATGAGGAGATCATCGAATTTTACTACCCCGGTACATACGTCCGGTAAATCTTATCCTTGATTTCCTGTTCCCGCTCCCCTGGGGGCGGGAACACAGCTTGCCGAAAGCCTTTTCGGCATTCTCCCATTCCGAGCCGGCCTTCCCGGAGCGGCGCGGTGCAAATTTTGGAACAGAAAGGCGAAGGACACTTGAAAACATCCGATTTTGATTTTTACCTCCCGGAGGAACTCATCGCCCAGCACCCCCTGGAGCGGCGGGACGCCTCCCGGCTGCTGGCCCTGGACAAGGAGACCGGGGCCGTCTCCCACCACCACTTTTACGACCTGCCCCAGTTCCTCCGTCCGGGAGACTGCCTGGTGCTGAACAACTCCCGGGTGCTCCCCGCCCGGCTCATCGGCCACCGGCTGCCTGGGGGCGGGGCCTGTGAGGTCCTCCTCCTCACCGACAAGGGGGATGGCCTGTGGGAGTGCCTGGTGCGCCCGGGGCGAAAGCTGAAGCCCGGGGCCCAGGTGGTCTTTGGGGACGGGAGCCGTCTCACCGCCACAGTGGAGGCGGAGGTGTCCGGGGGCAACCGGCTGGTTCGCTTCCACTATGAGGGCATTTTTTTGGAGGTGCTGGAGGAGCTGGGCAAGATGCCCCTGCCCCCTTACATTAAGGAGGAGCTCCAGGACAGCGAGCGGTATCAGACGGTCTACTCCAAGATCAACGGCTCCGCCGCCGCCCCCACCGCCGGCCTCCACTTCACCCCGGAGCTTTTAAAGCAGGTGGAGGACATGGGAGTGAAGCTGTGCTATGTCACCCTCCACGTGGGACTGGGCACCTTCCGGCCGGTGAAGGCGGAGGATATCTCGGAGCACGAGATGCACTCGGAGTACTGCATGATCTCCGCCGACGTGGCCCGGACCATCAATGAGACCCGGAAAAACGGCGGCCGGGTCATCTGCGTGGGTACCACCTCCTGCCGCACCATCGAGAGCTTCGCCGCGGAGGACGGGACGCTGAAGGAGTCGGCGGGGTGGACCAACATCTTCATCTACCCCGGCTACCGGTTCAAGGTGCTGGACGGCCTCATCACCAACTTCCATCTGCCCGAGTCCACCCTCATCATGCTGGTGTCCGCACTGGCGGGGCGGGAGCATGTGCTGGCCGCCTATGAGGAGGCGGTGCGGGAGCGGTACCGGTTCTTCAGCTTTGGAGACGCCATGATCATTCTGTGACCCGGCTCCCCCGGCGGACAGTGGTCCGCCGGGGGCGTTTATCCGACTTTTCCTTGCGCTTTGGGGCATTTCCTGGTATACTGTCCCTTACATGGAAAATCAGCGGGTGAGCACCTACCGTATGCAAGGCTATTGCATGCGGTTTTTTTCTGGAAGGAGGAGCGGCATGGCAGCGGCGGAAAACCGGGACAGCTTCGGGCGTCTGGCGTATATTCTGGTAAAGTTCAGTCTGCCCCTGATGCTCAGCGGAATTCTCCAGCAGCTCTACAACTGGGCGGACGCCTTTATCGTGGGCAATGTGGTGGGGGAGCTGGCCCTGGCGGCGGTGGGGTCCACCACCTCCATGGTCAACTTCTATGTGCTGGCCATCACCGGCTTTACTCTGGGACTGTCCATTCTGTTCGCCCAGAAATTCGGCGCCAGGGAGCTGGAGGACATCCGCCGGATTCTCTCCACCTTTCTCTGGGTGCTGGGCGGGATCTTTCTGATCCTGTCCGTCCTGGGCGTCTGCTTTGCAGAGGAACTTCTGCGTCTGCTCCACACCACCCGGGAGGCGCTCCCCCTGGCCGCGGACTACCTTGGCATTGTCCTGGCCGGCGTTCCCTTTCTGGCGGTCTACAACGTGTACTCAGCCGCCCTCCGGGGAATCGGAAACAGCCGGGCTCCCTTTTATGCCGTCCTCCTCTCCTCGGGGGTGAATGTGGCCCTGGACGTGCTGTTTGTGGCCGTCTGGGGCTGGGGCGTGGCCGGAGCGGCCATTGCCACTGTGATCGCTCAGGCGGCCATGACGGTGTTTCTGACCGGGTACGGCATCATAAAGTATCCCATTCTCCGCTTCCGGCCCGGCCGTCAGTCCTTTGACCGGACCATGCTGGCGTGGGGATGCCGCTTTGGCATTCCGCCCATGCTCCAGTCCAGCGTCAGCTCGGTGGGCAGCCTGATTTTGCAGAACTTTATGAACGGCTTCGGCACCCAGACGGTGGCGGCGGTGACCACCGCCTACCGGGTGGATTCCATCGTCATGGTGCCCATTCTCAACCTGGGCTCCGGCATCTCCACCCTGGTGGCCCAGAACTGCGGGGCCGGACAGAATCTGCGGGCCCGGAGCATCTTCCGGGTGGGCACGGCGGTGATGGCGGCGGTCTCCCTGCTGCTTACTGTGCTGGTGATCCCCACCGGTGGGGAGCTGATCGCCCTGTTTGGGGCCGGCCCGGAGGCCGTCTCCATCGGGGACGCCTTTTTCCGCCGGATCGCCTGTTTCTATGTGGTCTATGGACTGGCCAACGCGGTGCGCAGCTATCTGGAGGGGATGGGGGACGTGGTCTACTCCAGTCTGGCGGGGATGGCCTCCCTGGTCTGCCGGATCATTCTTTCCTATACCCTTGTGGTCTTCTTCGCCAATATGGTGATCGCCTGGGCGGAGGCTCTCTCCTGGGTGCTCCTCCTCCTGCTGTACGTGGTGCGGGCGGTCTGGAAGGAGCGCCAGTGGAAGGCGGAAAACCGGTTTCAAGCATAAAAATGCCGTTACTTCCCCCCCGCTGCGCGGTGGAAAAGTCCTCGCTGCGCTCGCTGAACGCCTTGCCAAGCAAGGCATTCAGGGCATTTGATCCCACTCGAGGCGGGCTGCCGCCCCCTCGAGCTCCCCCGCCAATACTCGGGCGGATTCGTCTAAACAGAGGTTTTTCGACAAACTGAAATGCGCCGCCTCCGGGCGGCGCATTTCTTCTATTTCCGGCGCGGCGGGATCAGCGCTCCATCTTCCAGTAATAGGCGCTGTATGGGGGCAGCTCGCTGCCGCCGCCGAAGTCGTGCTGTTCTCCGGTGATCAGGTCCCAGGCCAGGCCGCAGCCCGCGTCGAAGTGGGCCGTATAGGGCTCCCCGTCGGCGTTCACCGCCACCAGCACCCGCTCCCCCTCTGTCTTTCGCTCGAAGATGATCTGCCGGTTGGTGAGGAGCACGTTGCGGTAGCTGCCATTGCACAGGGCCGGGCTGTTCCGCCGGGCGGCGGCCAGCTTGGCGATCCAGCCGGTCAAGTCGTTCCACTCCGGCTGCTCCAGGGCGGGGCGCAGCTCGTCGTCGCTGCACGCCCCCTTCTCCCCTTTGATCCCCCACTCACTGCCGTAGTACAGGGCGGGGGTGCCCGGCATCCCCATCAAAATGGCGTAGGCCAAGGGGATATGCCTGGGCTCGGTGAGCTTGGAGGCCAGTCTCGTTACGTCGTGGTTGTCCGCGAAGGACAGCAGGTGAGCCCCCTTATAGAGGGTCCAGGGCTCCGGCCCGTACTGCCGGGCCAGGCTGTGGCCGATCTCAAACAGATTCCGGTCGTTGAAGCTGGACCACAGGCCCTTGAAGCAGTCGTAGTTGGTGACCGAGTGGCACTTGTCCGGCCCCATCCACTGGTTGTAGTCGCCCCCCAGGGCCTCGCCCAGGAGCACAAAATCGGGCTTCAGGGCGTCGGTGAAGGCCCGCAGCTGCCTGAGATAGCCGATGGGCAGGCAGTAGGCCACGTCCAGGCGCAGGCCGTCGATGCCGAACTGCTCCACCCAGCCGCGGATGGCCTGGAACTGGTGCTCCACCACCGCCGGGTTGTGGAGGTTCAGCTTCACCAGCTCGCTGTGCCCCTCCCAGCACTCGTACCAGAAGCCGTCGTTCCGGTCGGTGTTGCCGTTAAAGTCGATGTGGAACCAGTCCTTGTAGGGGCTGTCCCACTTCTTCTCCTGCACGTCCCGGAAGGCCCAGAAACCCCGGCCCACGTGGTTGAACACCCCGTCCAGCATGACCCGCAGCCCCGCGTCGTGGAAAGCCCGGCACACCTGGGCCAGGTCCTCGTTGGCGCCCAGCCGGGGGTCCAGCCGGTTGTAGTCCCGGGTGTCATAGCCGTGCTTGTCGCTGTCAAAGACCGGATTCAAGAGGACGGTGTCCGCCCCCAGCTTCCGGATATGCTCCGCCCAGGGCAGCAGGCGGCGGATGCGGGGCACGGTGACTCCGTCGTTGTACTCGGGCGCGCCGCACAGGCCCAGGGGATAAATTTGGTACAGGACCGCTTCGTCAAACCACATGGGAAGAAAACTCCTTTCGCTCCGCCGGTCTCTCCGGGGAAGTCCCTTTTATCATACCGCATTTTGGCCGGTTTCACAAGCCCAAAAGGGACCTTCCCGCCTCTTTCAACAGGGCCCCGGGCTCCGCCCCTGCCATCCGGTTTGGGGGCAGAATCCTATGGCCGGCAAACGGTCCGTCCCTCCCGCTGAAAACAGGAAAGGCTATGTGGGAGCGTGTCCTCCCCGCTCCCACATAGCCTTTTCATATTCTTTGGCCCGCCGGCGTCAGATTGCGGACACCACCGGCTCCGCCCACGGGCCGGAGGCCGCCGGAAACCGGTCAAGCCGGTTCAGTTGTCGTCCTGGAGCGCATCATAGTCCTGCTCGCCGGTGCGCACCTTGATGACATGGTCCACATTGGTCAGGAAGATCTTCCCATCCCCCGAGTTGCCGGTGCGCAGGCACTTCTGGGCGGCCGCCACCACCAGAGCCGGATTCACTTTGGAGACCACAATATCCACCTGTACATAGGGCAGCAGGTTCATGCTCATCTTGACGCCGCGGTACTGGCCCACCTTGCCCAGCTGCGTGCCGCAGCCCATCACGCTGGACACGGTCATACCGGTGACCCCGATGGCCGCCATCGTGTCCCGCAGCATGGCAAAGCGCTCCTCCTTACAGATGATGGACACCCGGGTCAGCTTGTGGGCGCCGGAGGCCGGAGCCGCCGCGGCCGCCGCCAGAGGAACCGGCTTGAGTCCCGTCACGTCCACAGGGCCGCTGTGCTCATTTCCGCTGCCGTAGCCCGGCGCGACCGGCAGGAAGTCGGCATAGGCCGAGGTCAGGCCATGCTCTGTGACGTCGAGGCCCATGATCTCCTCCTCCGCCGTAACCCGCAGGCCCACGGTCGCGTCGATGAACTTATATACCAGGAACATCACCGCCAGAGTGTAGCCTCCAATGGAGACCACCCCCAGACACTGGACGGCCAGATGGGTCACGCCGCCGCCGTAAAACAGGCCCTCGCTGGTGCTGAACAGCCCCTCGGCGATGGTGCCCCAGATCCCGTTGGCACAGTGGACCGCCACGGCGCCCACCGGATCGTCCACATGGAGCTTCTGATCAATGAATTCCACCGCGGCGACCACAAGGACGCCGGACACCGCGCCGATGGCGGCGGCCCCCACCACGTCCACCGAGGCACAGGGGGCGGTAATCCCCACCAGCCCGGCCAGAGAGGCGTTCAGGCACATGGACACGTCCGGCTTTCCGCTCCGAATCCAGGTAAATACCATGCAGGACACGGTGGCCACCGCGGGCGCGATGGTCGTGGTGCCCAGAATCTGGGCCATCTGCGTCACATCGGACGCCGCCGCACCGTTGAAGCCGTACCAGCAGAACCAGAGGATAAAGCAGCCCAGAGCGCCCAAGGTCAGCGAGTGGCCCGGAATGGCGTTGACCTGGATCTTCCCGTTCTTCTCCTTGCTGTACTTGCCCAGCCGGGGCCCCAGCATCCAGGCGCCCAGCAGAGCGGACAGGCCGCCCACCATATGAATGACCGAAGATCCGGCAAAGTCCACATATCCCAGTTGGACCAGCCAGCCCTGGCTGTTCCACACCCAGCCGGCTTCAATGGGGTAGACGATGGCGCTGATAAAGCCGGAATAGACACAGTATGCCAGAAATTTGGTGCGCTCCGCCATTGCGCCGGAGACGATGGTCGCCGCCGTGGCGCAGAACACCAGCTGGAAAAAGAAATTGGACCAGTCAAAGTCATAGAAGCTTGTAAACATCTGGTATTCCGGCATGCCGATCAGCCCGAAGAAATAGTTTTCACTGTTCATAATGCCGTAGCCCAGCAGGACAAACACCACCGTGCCGATGCAAAAGTCCATCAGGTTCTTCATAATGATGTTTCCCGCGTTTTTTGCCCGGGTGAAGCCAGTTTCCACCATTGCAAAGCCGCACTGCATGAAGAACACCAAAATTGCACCCACCAGGAACCACACTGACATATCCATTGCTCATGCACCCTCCCTACAAAAGTAGAAGGCGCGCATCCCGTCCAAAAACGGGACACGCGCCTTTGCGTGTTGAGGCTCTCAGTACCGGTACCGCGCGGTAAAAGCGGAAAAGCGCCGCGGTCATTGCTGACCGCAGCGCCTTTGCTTGTCTTGCAGTTTATCCCCACCGGCCCCCGTTGTCAAGGGGCCTTGGATAACTTTGGAAGGGCCTCCGAATTTTCATCCGGTAAAACCTGCTTTTTCCCCATATTTTCTATATTTTAAGCGAGAAATCCGCAGAATCACGCCCCTGTCCCTCCGCGGCCACAGCTCCGTCGGATGAGTCGTCTATAAAAATGCCGTTACTTTTGTGCCCCGCAGCGGCGTAAAAGTCTGCGCTTCGCTTGCCGGAATCCTTGCACAGCAAGCCTTCCGGGGCATTTGATCCCATTCGAGGCGGGCCGCTGCCCCCTCGAGCTCCCCCGCCCCGTCTCAGGCGGATTTGATTCTGCACAGGTTTTTCGAAAAACTGAAGCGGTGGGGCGCGCCCCACCGCTTCTTGATCTCAAATTCCGAGAGGACACCAGAGCGTCCGCTGGAATCCCCCGTTCTGTTACATCCCCTGGAGCTGCTCCTCCAGCTTGGCCACCAGGGCCCGCAGCTGGACGGCACGCTCCTGCTCGGCCTTGACCACGTGCTCGGGGGCCTTGTTCACAAAGCCCGGGTTCTGGAGCTTGGTCTCCAGCTTCTGGAGCTCGGCGGAGTTCTTCTTCAGCTCCTTCTCCATGCGGGCCTTCTCCTTCTCCAGGTCCACCAGCTCCGCCATGGGCATAGAGGCCTGGGCGGCGTGGGTGACCACGGTGACGGAGCCCGCCTCGGGGGCGGTGCCCACGGGGACGAAGTCCACCTCGCTGGCGTAGGCCAGCTTCTTCAGGAAGGCCTCGCCCAGGCGGAAGGTGTCCTCCTCGGCGGTGGCCACGGTGAGACGGGCCTTCTTGCTGGGGGGCACGTTCATCTCGGAGCGGCGGGTGCGCACGGCCCGGATCAGGTCCATGATGAGCTCCATGGCCTTCTCCTCCTCCGGGAAGTCCAGCGCCTCCCGGGCCACGGGCCAGCTCTGGAGCATCAGGAAGCCGCCCTCCGCCACCCCGTCCTCGTGGGGCAGGGCCTGCCAGATCTCCTCGGTGATGAAGGGCATGAAGGGGTGGAGCAGCTTGAGCATCTGGGTAAGCACATGGCACAGCACCTGCTGGGCCCGGACCTTGCTGTCCTCGTCCTCCCCCTGGAGCCTCGTCTTGGTCAGCTCGATATACCAGTCGCAGTAGTCGTCCCAGATGAAGTCGTAGATCTTCTGTGCGGCCACGCCCAGCTCATACCGGTCCATGTTCTCGGTGATCTCCCGGATGGCCCGGTTCAGCTTGGAGAGAATCCACTTGTCCTCCAGCTCCAGCTTCTCCGGCAGCTCGCACTTGTCGATGGTCAGGTTCATCATCAGGAAGCGGCTGGCGTTCCAGATCTTGTTGGCAAAGTTCCGCATGGCCTCGCACCGCTCGGTGTAGAAGCGCATGTCGTTGCCGGGGCTGTTGCCGGTGATCAGGTTGAAGCGCAGGGCGTCGGCGCCGTACTTCTCGGCGATCTCCAGGGGGTCGATGCCGTTGCCCAGGCTCTTGGACATCTTCCGGCCCTTGTCGTCCCGGACCAGGCCGTGGATGAACACGGTGTGGAAGGGGGGCTTCTTGGTCTGCTCGCAGGCGGAGAAGATCATCCGGGCCACCCAGAAGAAGATGATGTCATAGCCGGTGACCAGCACGTCGGTGGGATAGAAGTAGTCCAGGTCCTCGGTCTTCTCCGGCCAGCCCAGGGTGGAGAAGGGCCACAGGGCGGAGGAGAACCAGGTGTCCAGCACGTCGGGGTCCCGCTCGATGTTCTTGGAGTGGCAGGCCTCGCACTCGGTGGGGTCGGTGCGGCTGACGGTCATGTGGCCGCAGTCGGCGCAGTACCACACGGGGATCTGGTGGCCCCACCACAGCTGGCGGGAGATGCACCAGTCGTGGACGTTCTCCATCCAGTTGAGATAGGTCTTGGCGAAGCGGTCGGGGACGAATTTGACCTCCCCGTCCTCCACCACCTTGATAGCGGCCTCGGCCAGGGGCTTCATCTTCACGAACCACTGGGCGGAGATGATGGGCTCCACGTCGTTGTGGCAGCGGTAGCAGGTGCCCACGTTGTGCTGGTGGGGCTCCACCTTCACCAGATAGCCCTGCTCCTCCAGATCGGCCACGATGGCCTTACGGGCCTCGTACCGGTCCATGCCGGAGTACTTGCCGTAGCCCTCCACCACCTTGCCGTTGTCGTCCAGGACGCGGATGGTCTCCAGGTTGTGGCGCAGGCCCACCTCAAAGTCGTTGGGATCGTGGGCGGGGGTCATCTTCACGCAGCCGGTGCCGAACTCCATGTCCACATAGTCGTCGGCCACAATGGGCATCTCCCGGCCCACCAGGGGCAGGATGCACTTCTTGCCCACGATGTCCTTGTACCGCTCGTCGTCGGGGTGGACGGCCACGCCGGTGTCGCCCAGCATGGTCTCCGGCCGGGTGGTGGCCACGATCACATAGCGGCCCTCCTCCCCCGCGATGGGGTAGCGGATGTGCCAGAAGCTGCCGGGTTTGTCCTGGTACTCCACCTCGGCGTCTGACAGGGCGGTGACGCAGTGGGGACACCAGTTGATGATGCGGCTGCCCTTGTAGATGAGGCCCTTCTCATACAGCTCGCAGAAGGTCTCCCGCACCGCCTTGGAGCAGCCCTCGTCCATGGTGAACCGGGCCCGGTCCCAGTCGCAGGAGGCGCCCAGCTTCTTCTGCTGCTGGACGATGCGGCCGCCGTACTGGCGCTTCCAGTCCCACACCCGCTCCAGGAACTTCTCCCGGCCCAGGTCGTAGCGGGTCAGCCCCTCCTTGGTGCGCAGCTCCTCCTCCACCTTGATCTGGGTGGCGATGCCCGCGTGGTCGGTGCCGGGCACCCACAGCGCGGCGTAGCCCTGCATCCGCTTGAAGCGGATGAGGATGTCCTGGAGGGTGGAGTCCATGGCGTGGCCCATGTGCAGCTGCCCGGTCACGTTGGGGGGCGGCATGACGATGGTGAAGGGCTTTCTCGACCGGTCCCGATGGCCTTTGAAGCAGCCGTTCTTCTCCCAGGTCTCATAGATGCGGGACTCCACCTCCTGGGGCTCATAGACCTTTGGCAGTTCTTTTCTCATTGCGGATTCTCCTTCTTCTGATTTGATTCAACGCGCTCGATAACCTTCCAATGGGAGTCGAGGACCACGATGGGCAGCCGGCAGTGCTCCGTCAGCCACAGGCGCAGTTCCTCCATGGTTCCCCCCTTCAGATTTTCCTTGCTCAGCACCAGGGTGTCCCCCTGCCGCGTGACGCAGTAGACGTTCTTCTCAGTCTCCACCAGCCGGACGCAGCTGGAGTAGGGGTAGTGGAAGTCGCCCCTTCCGTTGGAGGCCCACAGGCTCTCCTTCTCCAGCACATAGTCGGTGAACCGCACCGCCTTCTCCATCTGCCGGTAGGTCTTGCGGGCCGCGATGTGGTAGGCCATGGCCCCCCAGCCCAGCATTGCCAGGCCCAGCAGGCCGAAGATCGCTCCCACCGCCAGCTGCCCGCTTGCCAGCACGCTGCCGGCCCCGATGCCCAGGCACAGCACCCCTATGCCCAGATAGAACGCCTGGGTCTTGCGGATGCAGTTGGGCACCAGGACCCGGTCCACCACATGCTGCATCTCCTCCACCAGCGAAATATCCATCTGGGTATGGGTCCTCAGTTTTGGCTTCTGCGCCACACAGATTCCTCCCCCTGCAATAAAAATGCCCTGAGCCGCTTTGGCTCAGGGCGAACGTAAGCATGTCCGTGGTACCACCTGAATTTTCCCCTGTGGGGGAACGCTCAAGCCCGGTAACGGCGGGGGCCGCCGCCCCCTACTGCGTCAAGTTCAGGGGCGGAGCTTCGAGGCCACCTTCTCCCGCCCGGCGGGGAGACTTGCACCACCCGTCTCCTCTCTTCACCGCCCGCGGCCGGATACTCCTCCTCGGCAACGCTTTTCTGGTATTTCAGATATGAATTATATGGGATTTCCCGGCGGTTGTCAAGGAGTTTTCGCTCTCCTCCGTCTGGGACCGGGCGCTCAGGAACGCTCCGGGCCGCCGCCCACCGCCGTGATGACCGGCTTTCCCTCCCGGTCCAGCAGGGGCGTCAGCCCCCCTCCGTTTCCACTCCAATAATACAGGTAATTGACCCCCGTCTGGGTGTCCACCAGGATCTCGGCCACATTGACCAGGCCCTGGCTGTAAACCTTCTGAAACCGGTCCTTGTCCATTTCAGCTTTTTCCTCTCCAAGCACTCTACTTACTGGGCCGCCTGAGGTTTCTCCAGAGGAATCTCCTCCGCGTCGCCCCACAGGCGCTCCAGATCATAGAACTTCCGGGCCTCGTCCATGAAGATGTGGACCACCACCGCGGAGAAGTCCATCAGCAGCCAGGTGCCGCCCCGGTGGCCCTCGATGTGGTGGACCCGCTCCCCGTTCTTCTCCATGGCCTCCTCACAGGCGTCGGACATGGCCTTGATCTGGGTGGTGGAGGTGGCGGTACAGATGACAAAGTAGTCGGCCAGGGTGGTGAGGCCCTCGGTCTTCAGGACCTTGATCTCCTCCCCCTTTTTGCCGTCCAAGGTGTTGGCCAACAGCATGGCGCTTTCATATGATGTCACAGGCAGTTCTCCTTTCTCTTTTGTGTTCCAGCCTGGTATTGCGTATTTTTATGCCGCCGGCTCCGCCCCGGTGGGGTTGAGCCAGCTGGGCAGGTCGGCCACTGTCAGGCCGCTTTCAGACTCCGGCGCCTGGGCGGCTGCGCCGCCCTGAATGTCCTGGGAGGGGGGAACAGCCTCCCCGCCCCCTGTGCTGGAGCTGCTCCCGCCGCCGCTCTGAGAGCCGGAGGGGTCGGCGGTATCCTGGGAGCCGCCCGAGCTGCCGCCGGGGTCCGTCTGCCCTCCGCCCTGGCTTTCGCCGGGGGCGGTGGTCCCGCCGGAACCGGAGGGATCGGCGGGCTGAGAGCCGTCCGGATTTTCTCCGGTCCCGCCGCTGGAGTCGCCGGTCTGGGAGCCGTCGGGATTTTCACCGGTTCCGCCGGGATCGGTGACCTCGCCGGAGCCGCTGGGATCGGTGGTCTGGGAGCCGTCGGGGTTCTCCACCGGCTCCTCGGTGGCCGGCACATCCGGCGTCTGACTGCTGGAGCTTCCGCTGCTCCCGCCGGAGGAGCTGGACGAACCGCTGCTTCTGGGCCGGGACAGGGAGGAGTCCAGCAGGGTGCCGCTGGTCACCCCATAGCTGCCGTCGCTGCTGCGGTAGAGCACCGACAGGTCGCTGGCCTGGATTTCGTCCTGGTAGGGATTGAAGCCGTCGTTGAGGATCTCCAGCAGCTCGTCCACATCCGGCAGGATCATGGACACGCCGGGATAATTCGCGTTGGTCCAGGGCATGGTGACAAAGGTCACATCGTTCTCCGCGTCCATCCCCACTGCCAGCTGGGCAAAGGCCAGCAGATTGCCGATGGACAGATCCGTGCTCACCCGCTCCAGGAAGATCTGCGCCAGGCTGGGGGCCTTCAGCAGGATCTCCGGCTTCAGGCACTCGGCCGCCACCGCCTTCAGAAATGCCTGCTGGGTCTGCACCCGCCCCAGGTCCCCGTTGGGGTACTGCACCGAGTAGTCGTTGTTGTGCCGCCAGCGGATCAGCCCCATGGCGTCCTCGCCGCTGAGGGTCTGCTGGCCGGCCTTCAGGCGGATGTGCAGGTCCTGGGCCGGGTCGTCGTAGTCCATGTCAAAGGGCACGTCGAAGTCCACGCCGCCGATGGCGTCCACCAGCTCGCCCACGGCCTCCCACTGGACCACCACATAGAAATCGGGAATGATGCCGGTGAGCTTGCCCACCTCCCGCTTCAGGGCGGTGATCCCCTTCTCCATCTGGGTGTCGGGGTCGCTGCCCTTGTTATAGTTGTACACCGCGTTGAGCCGGTGTCCCGCGCCGGAGTGGCTGCTGTTGATCATGGTGTCCCGGGGCAGGCTCATGCCGTGGACCTCCTTGTTCACACTGTCGAAGGTCACAAGGAGCATGGTGTCGGTATTGCCGCCGCCGCCCGTGTCCTGGCCCACCAGGAGGAAGGTGTACACCCCGTCCTTCCGACCGCTCTTGGCCACATTGGGCAGCTCGGCCCCGTCGAAGGTCATGTCCCCCTCCTCCGTCGTCACCGTCCCGGAGGGGAGATTGGGAACGGTGGGCAGGGTGATCCAGGCCCGGGCCGCCAGGCAGACGGCAATGGCCAGGACGGCCACCACCACCAAAAACTGAAACAGGCGGTACCGGATCTTCTGTCCCCGGTCCAGGCCGGACACCCAGGCCCGGTGCTGTCTCCACCAGCCGGCCAGCCCTCCCGAGGGCTTCCGGCGGGTTCTGTTTGTCTTACTCTCTCTTTTTCCGCTCATAAGGTCTGTTTACTCCTTCAGCTTCACGCCCTGATCCAGCAGCCACTGTCTGGCCTCCCGCGTATTGGTATGGATGAGATAGCCCCGCTCCTCCATCTCCCGGATGGTGGAGTCCACCCCCAGGAGCATAGCCTGGTCCAGGTCGGTGTAGGCCAGCTTCCGCAGCTCCTCCACCCCGTCAAAATCCCGGTTCGGCTCTATGTAGTCCGCCATATACAGGACCTTGTCCAGCAGGGTCATATCCGCCTTGCCGGTGGTGTGCCAGAAAATGGCCTCGTATACCTCATCAGGTTCCCCAAAAACATACTTGGCAATACATGCCCCTGTCTTGGAGTGAAGCAGTTTTACCGCCTGGCGCTCCAAGCTGTCTAATTCAATACCATATTTCTCACACAAATGCAACTGGTCCTCCAGGCCCAGGTATTTGGTGCAATCGTGCAAAATAGCGGCGTGGCGGGCCAGCTCCGGGTCGGCGCCCCAGAATTTGGCCAGCTTGACCGCCTCCTCCTCCACCCCCATCACGTGGGCCACCCGCTTGTGGCGGATCATGGAGTAGGAGCAGGCCCGCAGCTCGGGCAGGTCCAGGCACTTTAAATGCACCTGGGTGCCGTACAAGTGATTCATCAGAATATAGCCGTACACAGAGGGGAGCAGGTACTCCCGCCCCTTCCCCCGGACCAGCAGCTCCCGCAGCTGGGTGGAGGACACATCGATCAGGCCGGGCAGGGTAATGGTCACCACGTCGGCGTGGTACTCCCGGGTCAAAAACTCCCGCTGGGGGGCAAAGACCGCCTCCCCGTCCTGCTCGGTCCGGCCGAAGGCGCAGATCTTGGCCAGCCGCAGGATGGTCTTGGCGTCGTGCCACAGGTGGAGGGTCAGAAACATGTCCGTCCCCATGAGCAGCCACAGCTCCGCCTTGGGGTAGCGGCGGCGCAGCTCCTCCAGCGTCTCGGAGGTGTAGCTCTTTCCCTCCCGCTCCAGCTCCAGGGTGGACACCTCCACCACGCCGGGCAGGTCCATGGCGTCGGCCAGCTTTTCCACCATGGCCAGCCGGTGTTCCTGGGAGGGGGTGTTCTCCGGCAGCGCCTTGTGGGGGGGCACCGCCGCCGGCATGAGCAGCAGCTTATCCAGCTTCAGCGCGTCAATGGCCGTCCGGGCCGCCGCCAGGTGCCCCAGATGGGGCGGGTTGTAGGTTCCCCCGTAAATGCCGATTTTCACTGCGCGTTCCCACCTTTGCTTCAAATTTTGTTTCAGCCGTCAGGGCCGCTTTTTCTTGCCCTCCACCAGAACGATCTTGTCCTTTTTATCCTTCTTGTGGCTTGGACGATATAATACAAATTTTGTTCCGATGACCTGCACCACCTCGCTGCGGGTGAGGGGGGCCAGGGCCTCCGCCGCCTCCCGGGCGGACATGAGGGAATTCTCCAGCACCTTGCCCTTGATGAGCTCCCGGGCCTCCAAAGCGTCGTCGGCCTGCTTCACCAGGTTGTCCCCGATGCCGTCCTTGCCCACGATCAGAATGGTGTCGATGCTGTTGGCCAGGCCCCGCAGCTGGGCGCGCTGTTTGCTTGTCAGTTCTTCCATAATAATTTCTAACTCCTGTAATTTAGTGTGTCGGGCGCCGCCCCATTCTTAATTCTTAATTCTTAATTCTTAACTCCTATCTTCCCCGAGGTACTCCTCCAGCTTGACCTGGAAAGCCTCCAGAGCCTTGCCCCGGTGGGAGATGGCGTTCTTCTCCTCGGGAGAGAGCTGGGCGAAGGTCTTTTTCAGGCTGGGGATGAAGAACACCGGGTCGTACCCGAAGCCGCCCTCCCCCATGGGGGCGAAGGCGATGGTGCCGGGGCACTCCCCCCGGGCGGAGAGCACGTCCCCGTTGGGGAAGCAGCAGGTGATGACGGACACGAACTTGGCCGTCCGCGGGGTCTGCCCCCGCATGTTCTCCAGCAGCAGGCGGTAGCGGCCGGCGTCGTCCAGCCCCTCCCCGCCGTAGCGGGCGGAGTACACCCCGGGCGCTCCGTTGAGGGCATCCACGCACAGCCCGGAGTCGTCGGCGATGGCGGGCATGCCGCTGGCCTCCATGACGGCCCTGGCCTTCAGCAGGGAGTTCTCCTCGAAGGTGGCGCCGGTCTCCTCCACCTCCACGTCCACCCCGGCCTCCGCCTCGGAGCAGACCTGAATCCCCAGGTGGGACAGGATCTCATTCATCTCCACGAGTTTTTTCTGATTTTTGCTGGCCAGTACCAGTTTCATTCCGCAGCGCTCCCTTCTTTTGCCTCCGCCAGACGGTCCAGCCGGCGGTTGCGGCAGGTTAAAACGATGTCGGTGCTCACCATCAGCACATCCAGGATGTAGACCGCCAGCACATAGGTGACGTTTCCGCCAATAAATTTCCCCGCGATGCCGAAGAGATAGCCCACCACCACGCAGATTTCAAACTGGAGGCTCTTTCCCTTGGCGGTCCGGGATTTCAGGGATTTGGCGATGTTGAAGGGCCAGGAAATCCCAAAACAAATCAGCATGATCGCTTCAAATGCCTGAGCCACGACTCCCTCTCCCCCTTCTTCTTACTCCAATACGCTCTTCTGGATGGCCTGGAGCTCCTGAATACCTTTGGCACACAGCTCCACCAGCTTCTGCTGCTCGGCCAGGGTGAAGGGGCGGCCCTCGCCGGTGCCCTGGATCTCGATGAGGCGGCCCTGGTCGTCCATGACGCAGTTCAGATCCACCATGGCGGAGGAGTCCTCCTCATAGCACAGGTCCAGCATGGGCACGTCGTCCACCACGCCGGCGGAGACGGCGGCCACCATCCCGCTCACCGGCCAGGCGTTCAGCTGCCCGGCCTTCTGCATCTTCTGAAAGGCCAGGATCATGGCCACATAGCCCCCGGTGATGGAGGCGGTGCGGGTGCCCCCGTCCCCCTGGAGCACGTCGCAGTCGATGGTCACGTTCCAGGGGCCCAGCTTCTTCCGGTCCACCACCGAGCGCAGGGCCCGGCCGATGAGCCGCTGGATCTCGGCGGAGCGGCCGCTGAGCTTCAGCTTGGAGATGTCCCGGCGGGACCGCTCCCGGTTGGCCCGGGGGAGCATGGAGTACTCGGCGGTGACCCAGCCCTCCCCCTCGGGGACGTGGCGGGGCGGCCGGTCCTCCACGCTGGCGGTGCACAGCACATGAGTATTGCCGCAGCGGATCAGGCAGGAGCCCTCCGCAAACTTGTTTACATTGGGAATGATCTCCACCGGCCGAAGCTGGTCGTTGGCTCTTCCGTCCATACGTGGCATGGCAAAAACTTCCTCTCTCGAATTGATTTTTCTTATTGTACCACAGGTTCCACCGGAAATGTTTGGATAGTATGTGAATTGACCCTTTAAATTTTTCTTAACTTAGTCAAAGGCCGCCATCAGAAGATATTCAGCAGCACGTTGATGACCAGCAATGCCGCGGTCATGCCAAATCCTCTGAGATTGTCTTTCCGCTGTGCCTCCGGCACATCGCCCCAAAACTTGAAATACTTGAGTTTCATGGTCCCGGACTGAAACCGGGTCCACAGCCAAATGACTACCCAGGCCACCAACAGCCCGAACCAAAGATTTTCCTGCGTCACGTTGTGTCTCCTCTCATTTTCCATTGATTGATCTTCCAGGCGGCCAGGAGGCGGCGTGCGGCCTCCTCACAAATTCCCATCGGGACCATACAGCGACGTTTGTCTGAACGCCCCTCAATCCACCAGCCAGAACAGCAGGCCGAGCCCTATCAGAGCAAGTATGACGGCAAACCCCATCAGGTTGTTCCGGCGCTGCTCCGGGGTCACATCCTTTCCCCACAGCTTAAAGTCCTGGAGGCGGATTTTCCCTCCCTGGGCGCGAAATCGAACTACTTGAATGATCAAGAGCAATACAACAACATCGTACCAATCCATTCCGCTTCCTCCCAACAGAAGCATCCGCTCCCGTCCCCGGCAAATTGTCAATTGTCCATTGTCAATTCAAATAAGCGCTTCCGCAAACTCCATGGCATCAAAGGGCTTTAAATCGTCCACGCCCAAACAAACTTTGTTTGTTTGGGGGCCCATTTTATTCAAATCCTCGGGCGGAATGAATCCGCCCTGCGGCAAGGTTTTGCCTTCGGCAAAACGCTTGGACGGCGCAAGCGCCGGGCCGCCTGCGGCGGCTGAGGGCGTGGACGACTTGCTTTTCAACATATTCTGTTAAATCAGGGCCTCCGCGAACTCCATGGCATCGAAGGGCTTTAAATCGTCCACGCCCTCGCCCACGCCGGCGTACTTGACGGGCACGCCCAGTTCCCTGGCGATGGCGATGGCAATGCCCCCCTTGGCGGTGCCGTCCAGCTTGGTGAGGACGATGCCGGTGATGCCGGCGGCCTCTTTGAACTGCTTGGCCTGGATGAGGCCGTTCTGCCCCGTGGTGGCGTCCAGCACCAGCAGGGTCTCCCGGGCGCAGCCGGGCAGCTCCCGGTCGATGACCCGGGAAATCTTATTCAGCTCGTTCATCAGGTTCTGCTTGTTGTGGAGGCGGCCGGCGGTGTCCACCAGCATCACGTCGGTGTTCCGGGCCTTGGCGGCGGTGGCCGCGTCAAAGACCACGGCGGCGGGGTCGGCCCCCTCGTGCTGCTTGACGATCTCCACCCCGGCCCGCTCCGCCCAGATGGTGAGCTGGTCGGCGGCGGCGGCCCGGAAGGTGTCGGCGGCGCAGAAGAGGACTTTTTTCCGCTCCCGGCGCAGCTGATAGCCGATCTTGCCGATGGTGGTGGTCTTGCCCACCCCGTTCACCCCGATGAACAGCACCACCGAGGGCCGGGTGGACAGGTCCAGCGCCGGGTCCCCCGCGTTCAGGGCGTCAGCCACACACCGGCACATGCAGGCGCGGGCCTCCTCTATCGTCTTGATGCGCTCGTCCTTCACCCGGCGGCGCAGCTCCTCCACCAGCTCCAGGGCGGTGTCCATCCCCGTGTCCGCCAGGATCAGGGACTCCTCCAGTTCGTCGTAGAAGTCGTCGGTGAGCTCCGAGCCGAAGCTGGAAAAAATGTTGATCTTTTTCAGTTTGTCAAAAAAGCCCATGGTCTCGTTCCTTCCTCAAAAAATGGTGTTCTCTGTGCCGCACACCGGGCACTTGGGATAGTCGCAGTCATAGCGCACGCCGCAGTTCGGACAGGTCACCTGGGCCAGGTCACCCGCCGGACCCTCGTCCTGCTCCTCAAAGGCGTCCCCCTTGAAAAACTCCAGCTTCCCGCAGCCGGAGCACTGGAGGATGGCCACATCCAGGGCTCCGGCCAGCAGATTGCCCCAGTCCCCGGTAATCCATCCGGTCTTTCCCAGTTGTAGATTTTCCCTCCTCAGAAATTTCAGCGTCTGCCCGCAGCGCAGGCATTTCATCGTCTTTTCCATAAATTTTCCTCCTACGCCTCAACCTGCTCCCCGCAGTAGGGACAGAACTGGCCCCACTGGAAGGAGGAGGGCAGGCCCTCGCCGCAGAAGGGGCAGAAGCTGGGGGCGGGCTGGGAGGAGCCGGCATCCTCCGGCATGGAAGAAGCCCCCGGCTCCTGAACCGGCTGGCTTCCGTCTCCGTCCGCCTGGGCGCTCTGGCTGGAGGAGACGCCGCCATGCCGGGCGCTTACCATCCCCAGCCCGGCAAATACCGCCTGCACCCCGATTACACAGACGATCAGCAGGGCAACCATCCCCACAACGGATAAAATTGCGCGCTTTCTCTTGTCATTCATGGCTGTCTCTCCCGTTCTTCCTGGTAATACTCGTCCTGTGTCCATCGGGCGGGGTTTTGGTCGATGTAGGTCCAGTGGGTCAAAAAATCGTTGTCGTCCCGGATGATGTGGTCGTGGTAGCCGGATTGCCAAAGCTTTGCCCCAGGTTGTCCAATCATCCCATTCCACCGCCGCGTTGTCAATGATTTCAACGTCCCCAGGACCTGCATCAACGTAGGGCGGGGGCTTGCCCCCGCCGTATCTTCTTGCAGGCAGATCAATGCATGAATATGATTGGGCATGATCACATATTTTTCTATCCAAACAGACGGATATCGTACCATAAGGGCCGTCAATTCTTCTTCCACCAGCCTGCCGCATGCGGTGAGCCGGGGGGCGGCGGGGGCAAGCCCCCGCCCTACCATTTCCGCCCCTACGACACGCGGCAGCACAATTTGCGACAAGATACACCTGCGATTTTGAGTGCAGATGGTCACAAAATATATGCCATTCCGGCTGTAATCATAATTTTTCAGCCGCACGTGCTTTCGCTTGGGATAATCCACATTCATCCCCGCCTCACCTGATATTCAGTTCTTTTTCCACATCGTTCAGGTTGATGGTCAACATGCGGGACACGCCCTGCTCCTTCGTCGACGCAAAGTTCACTCCGCTCCCAACGCCCTGGCGGGCATTGGTCGCTCCATTTCCTTGCGTCTCCTCTCCCCACCCGACCCGCTGCGCTGGGCTCGGGCGGGGGCCCCGCATGCAGGAGCAGGGATCGTCTTCTTTATCGAATATTCAGCTCTTTTTCCACATCATTGAGGTTAATGGTGAGCATGCGGGACACGCCCTGCTCCTGCATGGTCACGCCATACAAAACGTCGGCCTCCTCCATGGTGCCGCGGCGGTGGGTGATGACGATGAACTGGGTCTTATCGGACATGGAGCGCATATACCGGGCGAAGCGGACCACGTTGTTGTCGTCCAGGGCGGCCTCGATCTCGTCCATGACCACGAAGGGGGTGGGGCGCACCTTCAGAATGGCGAAATACAGGGCAATGGCCACGAAGGCCTTCTCCCCGCCGGACAGGAGGGAGAGCACCTTCAGCGCCTTCCCGGGGGGCTGCACCTTGATCTCGATGCCGCAGTTGAGGATGTCATCCGGGTCCTCCAGCTCCAGGGCGGCCCGGCCGCCGCCGAAGAGCTCCTGGAAGGTCTGCTGGAACGCCTGGTTGATGTTCTCAAACTCCCGGGCGAAGATGGTCTTCATCTCCCCGGTGATCTGGGCGATCACGTCCTCCAGCTCCTTCTTGGCGGTCTCCACGTCGTCCCGCTGGTCGGTGAGGTAGGTGTACCGCTCGTTGATCCGCTGGAACTCCTCGATGGCCCCCACGTTCACATTGCCCAGGGCGGAGATGTGCTTTTTCAGCTCGGCGATGCGGCGGCTGGCCTTGGGCGCCGACTCGATCTCCACCCGCTGGAGCTTGGCCGCCTCGTGGGAGAGCTCGTAGGTCTCCCACAGCTTGTCCAGCAGCTGCTTCTCCTCCAGGGAGGCGGCCACCTTTTTCTGCTCCAGGCGGGAGGCCTCGCCGCTGATGGCCAGCAGCTCCTTGTTCTTCTCCTGGCCCTCCCGGGTGGCCTTCACCCGTTCTCCCTCCAAGCTCAGCTTCTCCTGGTTCAGCCGGGCGATGGTCTGGTTTTGTTCCTCGTTCTCCCGGCGCAGCTGGGCCAGGCGGGCCTCCTTCTCCCCGATCTCCCGGGTGAAGGCCTCGTTTTTCTCCTCATAGTCGCCGATGAGGGCCCGGCTCTGCTCCTGATCCCCGGCGATGTCGCTGCGTAAGCTCTCCAGCTCCTCCAGCCCTTTGCTGGTGGCCTCCCGCTCCGCCTCCAGGGCGGCCAGGGCGGCGTTCAGCTCGGAGAGCTCCTGGGTCAGCTTCAAGGACCGCTCCTGCAGGTCGCTCTGGCCCCTGGCCTTGCCCTCCGCCTCGCTCTTCAGGGCGGCGGCTTCCCCCTCCAGCTCCTGGATGCGTCCCCGGGCGGCCTGGGTGTCCTTCTCAATCTCCTGGGAGCGCTGTTTCAGCTGCTCCAGTTCGGCCCGCTGGCCCTCCTGTTGGCGCTCCAGGTCGGAGAGGACGCTCTTGCACAGGTTCTGTTCTCCCTGGGCCTTCAGAATGGCGTCCTCCCACTCTCGCAGCTGGCCCTGGGCGGTCTCCATCTCATAGGAGGCGGCCTCCGCCTCCCGGCTGGCGCTCTCCAGGTCCCGGGCGGCCTGGGCAAGCTGCTCCTTCAGCCCCTGGGCCTGGGTATTCAGCCGCTCCAACTCGTTGGCCCGGCTCAGGATACCCGCCGAGCGGCTGGCGGAGCCGCCGGTCATGGAGCCCCCGGGGTTGAGCACCTGTCCGTCCAGCGTGACGATGCGGAACTTATAGCCGTACTTCCGGGCGGCGGCGATGGCCGCGTCCAGGTCCTCCATCACCACCACCCGGCCCAGCAGGTTGGAGAACACATTCCGGTACCTGGGGTCGAACTTCACCAGCTGGTCGGCCACCCCCACAAAGCCGGGCTCCCGCTGGAGGCTGCCCGCCTCCCGCAGGTCGTAGGGCCGGATGGAGCTCAGGGGCAGGATGGTGGCCCGGCCGCCGTCCCGGCGCTTTAAATACTGGATGACGGCCTTGCCGTCCTCCTCCCGGTCCACCACGATGTTCTGCATGGCGCCCCCCAGGGCGGTCTCGATGGCCACGGTGTACAGGTCGGGCACGTGGATGAGCCCGGCCACCGGCCCGTGGATGTTCCGGAGGCTGCCCCGGTCGGCCTCCCCCATCACCAGCTTCACCGCCTTGGAGTAGCCCTCCCGGTCCTTCTCCATCTCGGTGAGCATTTTAATGCGGGAGGCCAGGGCGTTCTCATCCATCCGCAGGCGGGTGTGGCGCTCCTGGGCCTGGGCGGCCTTCTTTTTCCGGCTCTCCAGCCGCAGGGAGTAGCCGGAGATCACGTTCTGGACGCTGTCCCGCTCCTCCCGGGCCTGCTTCAGCTTCTTGTCCGCCTTCCCCAGGTCGGTGCGGGCAAAGTCCAGCCGCTCCTCCAGACCGCGCAGCTCCTGGCGCACCGCCTCGTCCCGGTCCAGCACCTCCTGGGCGGCGGCGGCCAGGGCGGAGAGGAGAGCCTTGGCCTGGTGGGCGTCGGCGGTCTTGGTGGCCTCCTGCCCCCGCAGCGCCTCCAGCTCCTGGGCCAGGGTGCCGGCCGTGCGTAAAGCCTCCTGGGCCTTCTGGTTCTGCTCCTCCGCCCGGCGGCGGGTGTCGGTCAGCTGCTTCTCGATCTCGCTCAGCCGGGCGGCGCGCTCGGCGATCTGCCCGGATAAACTGTCCTGGCGGCCCTCCCGCTGCTCCAGTTCCTCCCGGATGCGGGCGGTGTTCTCCAGGTTGTGCTGGATGCTGCTCTTGAGCACGGCCACCGACGACTCCAGCTCCCGGATGGTGGCCTCCCGGCTCTGGATGGCGAAGCGCAGCTGGTCGGCCTGAACCTCCTTGTCCCGCATCTGCTCGGAGAGTTTTTCCGCCTGGGCGAAGCGCTCCTCCACGGCACGCTCGGCCTCCTCCTTCTGGCGGACAGCCTCTTTATAATCGGTCTCCAGCTTGATGTTGTTCACCCGGATGCGCTCCAGGGTGTCCAGCCACACGGAGATTTCCAGCCCCCGCAGCTCGTCCCGGAGCACCAGGTACTTCTTGGCCTTCTCGCTCTGCTCCCGGAGGGGCTCCACCTGGAGCTCCAGCTCGGCAATCTTGTCGTTGATGCGCACCAGGTTCTCGTCGGTGCGCTCCAGCTTCCGCTCGGCCTCCTCCTTCCGGTGGCGGTAGCGGGAGATACCGGCGGCCTCCTCAAAGACCTCCCGGCGGTCGGAGGATTTCACCGACAAGATCTCGTCGATCTTGCCCTGGCCGATGATGGAGTAGCCCTCCCGGCCCAGGCCCGTGTCCATGAACAGCTCGTTGATGTCCTTGAGGCGGACGGAACGGCGGTTGATGTAGTACTCGCTCTCCCCGGAGCGGTAGTACCGGCGGGTCACCATGACCTCGCTCTCCTCCAGGTCAAAGAGGTGGGTGGTGTTGTCCAGCACCAGGGAGACCTCCGCATAGCCGGTCTGCTTGCGCTGAGCCGTACCGCCGAAGATCACGTCCTCCATCTTGCCCCCCCGGAGGGTGCGGGTGGACTGTTCCCCCATCACCCAGCGGATGGCGTCGGAGATGTTGGACTTGCCCGAGCCGTTGGGGCCCACGATGGCGGTGATGTCCTCGCCGAAGGTGAGCACCGTCTTGTCCGGGAAGGATTTAAACCCCTGGATCTCCAGCGCTTTAAGGTACATAAGCACACCTCTCCCTTTTCCTGTCCTTGCAATTTCTCTCCCCCGGGGCGCGGCGGTCTCTCCCCTCCGCCCGCCCCGGTATTTCAGAAAGTATGAAGCATTTTATTGTACCACACCGCCCCTCCCTTTTCAAGGCGGCAGATGCCCTCCGGCCGCAGATGCGGGTCCGGCCGTCTTTCCCAGCAGAGAGCCCGGAGGACACAGCTGTCTCTCCGGGCTTCGGGAATCTCTGATTGGGATGCTCTTCTAATGACGGCGGAAGCGGGATTTATGCCCCGTCTCCCCTCTCCCCCCGCAGCAGCAGGAAAAACACCGCCAGCAGCGGCACACAGGCCAGCAGCGCCGTCCGCTGGGCCAGAAGCGGGCTCGCCAGGCCGCTGACCACCGCCCCCAGGATAAAGCAGGTAATCAGGCCGTAGTAGACCCTGATCTTGGGGGGCGCCTTGGGCTCCCGGCGGGACAGCCAGTGGAACAGGTTTTCCGTCCCGCTGCGCAGATTTCCGGTACACATGGTGGTGACGCAGCCGTACCCCTGGATGTTGCGGAAGGACTCCACCTGGAGGGCGCTGGCGAAGGAGATGATAATGTTGGCCAGCGGGTCCAGCGGTCCCACGGGGAGCGCCGAGACCACCAGAATGGCCACGCACTCGGCCAGCAGCAGGGGCAGCCGCCAGTGGAGCCGCTGCGGACGCCCCTCCCCGGGGTCACAGCGGCGGCGGACCCACTCGGCGGCCAGGATACCGGCGGTGAAGGCCAGCACGGGCAGCAGATAGTGCAGCGCGCCGCTCCAGTTCTGCTGGGCCAGATTGATCCCCATCAGGACGATGTTGCCCGTCTCCGCCGTGGCGAACACCTCGCCCCGGTTCAAGTAGCTGTACGCATCCAGCAGTCCGCCGGTGAGGGCCAGCAGAAACCCCACCGTCAGGGACTCCGAGGGTTGAAAAAGTTTCATGGAACCGACCTCCAGAAGATGTTGCAGGTTACAGAATAGCACATTTTTCTCCGGCCCGCAACGAAAATCCGGAACTGCGGCCATCTGGATTTTTTGGCCCCCTCTTGAGCCCCGGCCCGGCGTCTGGTATAATAAAGCAAACAACCGTTCGAGAAAGGAGCTGGCACCGCCATGACCGATCTGCTCCAGGGCCTCAACCCGGCCCAGCGGGAGGCCGTCACCGCCACCGAGGGGTTTGTCCGGGTGGTGGCCGGGGCGGGCTCCGGCAAGACCCGGGCCCTCACCCACCGCTTCGCCTACCTGGTGAACGAGCTGGGCATCCTGCCGGGGAATATTCTGTGCGTCACCTTCACCAATAAGTCGGCGGGTGAGATGCGCCAGCGCATCCACGCCCTCACCGGGGACAACGACACCGGCTATATCAACACCTTCCACGGCTTCTGCGTCTCCGTCCTCCAGGAGGACAGCCATGCGGTCCAGTACCCCAGGAGTTTCCTGGTGCTGGACAACTCGGACATTGACGCCATGCTCCAGATCATCTATGAGGAGCGGGGGCTCACCCTCCGGGACATGACCTTCTCCGCCGCCCGGGACATGATCGAGATTCAGAAGCTGTTCCAGCGGCCCGACTACTACCGGGACCTGACCGCCCTGTCCCTGGACGCGCTGAAGGAGAAGTACGACCGGGCCGTCTCCCCCGCGGACATCATCTTTTACGGCTATCTGTACCAGGAGAAGAAGTGCTTCGGCCTGGACTACAACGACCTGATCAAATTCTCCCTGTACATCTTTCAGACGCACCCGGACATCAAGCTCAAGTGGCAGCAGCGGCTGGAGTACATCATGATCGACGAGTTTCAGGACATCGACCAGCTCCAGTATGAGCTCATGGAGGTGCTGTGCGGCTACCACAAAAATCTGTTCATCGTGGGCGACCCGGACCAGACCATTTACACCTGGCGTGGGGCCAACGTGAAGTACCTGCTGGAGTTTGACCAGAAGTTCCCAGACGCCCGCACCATCTTCCTGCTGGACAACTACCGCTCCACCCCGGAGATTTTGGCGGCGGCCAACTCCCTCATCTCCAAAAATCAGAACCGCATCCCCAAGGAGCTGCGGCCCACCCGCCCCTCCGGCCCCCCGGTGCTGTGCCAGTTCGCGGAGAGCCAGGAGCAGGAGGCCCGGTGGATGGTCTCAGAGATGAAGGCCCTCCACGGCCAGGGGGTGCCCTACCGGGACATGACCGTCCTCTACCGGGCCCACTATGTGACCCGGACGGTGGAGCAGGTGCTGCTGGAGGAGAAGCTGCCCTACACCATTTACAGCGGGGTGCAGTTCTTCCAGCGCGCCGAGATCAAGGACGCCCTGTCCTACCTGCGGATGATCGTCTACCGGGACGACCTCTCCTTCCGGCGGGTGGCCAACGTGCCCAAGCGGAACCTGGGCAAGCGGCGGATGGCCTTCCTGGAGGAGTACGCCCAAAAACACGGGTGCACCCTGTACCAGGCCCTCACCGACAGCCTGGAGGACCCCGTCTTCAAGGGCACCAAAGCCGCCGCCTTCACCTCCCTGGTGGAGCTCTTCTCCGCCGGGTACGAAAACCGGCCCATCTCCGAGGTGCTCTCCGCCCTGCTCAACGAGAGCGGCTATGAGGCCATGCTCCGCACCGAGGGCAGCCAGGAGCGGCTGGACAACCTGGCGGAGCTGAAACAGTCCATCTATGAGTATGAGACCACCTGCGGCGAGGAGAGCACCCTGGAGCACTATCTCTCCCACGTGGCCCTGTTCACCAACGCCGACGCCGGGGAGCCGGGGGACAAGGTGAAGCTGATGACCGTCCACGCCGCCAAGGGGCTGGAGTTCCCCTACGTGTTCCTGTGCGGGATGAACGAGGGGATCTTCCCCTCCCGGAAGGTGCGCACCCTCCCGGGGATGGAGGAGGAGCGGCGGCTGGCCTTTGTGGCCTTCACCCGGGCGGAGAGGGGCCTCTACCTGTCCGAGGCGGACGGACGGAACTTTGACGGCTCCCCCCGCTACCCCTCCCGGTTCCTGCTGGACATCGACCCCGGCCTGCTCGCCTTCCCCCAGGAGCCCCAGGAGGGGCTCATCCGGGATGCCCGGAGCTACATCGACCACAGCCTGCGGCATCTGCCCGAGACGGACCAGACCGGCCGCTTCTCCCCGGGGCAGCGGGTGGAGCACGCCATGTTCGGCCCGGGCACCGTTCTGGAGGTGGATCTGGACCGGAGGGCCTACTCCGTCCAGTTCGACGCCATGGAGACCCCCCGGAAGATCTCCTTCCGGGCCCGTCTGGACCGCCTGCCCCCAGAATAAGATCGCAAAAAAGACCGCCGTAGTCGTAAACCACGGCGGTCCTTTTTATACGGTGCAGAAGCCGGCCCAGCGGCCCCCTTTAGTACATCAGGTTCTTCTCAGTCTGGGGGTCAAACAGGTGGACCAGCTCAGGACGGAAGGTGAAGTGGATGTCGGTGCCGTAGGGGATGCCGCTGCGGTGCTCGGCGGGCAGCTCCACGGTGGGGATGCGCAGCACCACGTCCCGGCCCACGGCGTTGACATGGAGGTACACCTCGCTGCCCATCATCTCGGACACGTCCACCTTGCTGGCGATGGTGTGGCTTCCGGGGGTGGTGGCAAAGGAGATGTGCTCGGGGCGGATGCCCACCACCACGGCCTGATCGCCCGCTCCCCGCTGGGACAGGCGCTCCTGGGCCTCGTCGGCCAGGACGATGGCGGCCTCGCCCACCTGGATCTGGTACTTGCCGTCCTTCTTGGACAGCTGGCCGTCAAAGAAGTTCATCTGGGGGGAGCCGATGAAGCCGGCCACGAACAGGTTGGCGGGCTGGTCAAAGACCTCCTGGGGGGTGCCGATCTGCTGAATGAAGCCGTCCTTCATAATGACGATGCGGTCGCCCAGGGTCATGGCCTCGGTCTGGTCGTGGGTGACGTAGACGAAGGTGGTGTCGATGCGCTGACGCAGCTTGATGATCTCGGCGCGCATCTGGTTGCGCAGCTTGGCGTCCAGGTTGGACAGCGGCTCGTCCATGAGGAACACCTTGGGGTCCCGGACGATGGCGCGGCCGATGGCCACGCGCTGGCGCTGGCCGCCGGACAGGGCTTTGGGCTTGCGCTCCAGATACTGGGTGATGTCCAGAATCTCGGCGGCCTCCCGCACCTTCTTGTCGATCTCCTCCTTGGGCACCTTGCGCAGCTTCAGGGCGAAGGCCATGTTCTCATACACGGTCATGTGGGGATACAGGGCGTAGCTCTGGAACACCATGGCGATGTCCCGGTCCTTGGGCTCCACGTCGTTCATCCGCTTGCCGCCGATGAGCAGGTCGCCCTCGGAGATGTCCTCCAGGCCGGCGATCATCCGCAGGGTGGTGGACTTGCCGCAGCCGGAGGGGCCTACCAGTACGATGAACTCCTTGTCCGCGATCTCCAGGTTGAAGTCGTGGACGGCGGTCACCTTGTTGTCATAGATTTTCTTTACATTCTTCAGGGATACCGTTGCCATATGCGTGGGCCGTAAGGGCAATGCCTCCGCAAGTACCCTCTCGTCCGGGGAGAGCGAAACTCCCCGGGCTTTACGGCAGGTCTCCACACTGCCGCACCGCCGGCCCGGCGGCTTTTTCCTCCTTTTTGACCGCTCCCCCGCCCTATGAAAATGGAGTAGAGGCGGAGGGCATGAGATTGGGGGTATGCCGGTTTATGCGCCGCGGTCCACCAGCTGGCCGCGGAAAAATACGTCTTTCAGGTTCAGATCCTGGTCCAGGATGGCCAGATTGGCCGTCTTTCCCACATCCAGGCTGCCCAGCCGGTCAAAGATGCCCAGCACCTGGGCAGGGTTCACCGCCGCGGCCCGCACCGCGTCGTGGAGGGGGATGCCGAAGGACACCGCGCTCCTCATGCAGGCCATCAGGTCGGACACAGAGCCGGCCAGGGTGTTGGGGTCGTCCGCCATGGTGGCCCGGTTGCCGTGGACCTCGATCTCCTGGCCCCCGAAGGGGTAGCGGCCGTCGGGCATGCCCGTGGCCCGCAGGGAGTCGGAGATGAGGATGACCCGGTGGGCTCCAAACAGCTGGAACACCGCCCGGACCACCGACGGGTGGATGTGCACCCCGTCGGAGATGAGCTCCACCTTCACCTGGGGGTGGTCGAAGGCCGCCCCCACCACGCCGGGAGCCCGGTGGGTGAAGGGGGGCATGGCGTTGAACAGGTGGGTGGCCTGACGGGCCCCCGCCTCATAGGCGGCGCAGGCGGTGTCGTAGTCCGCCGTGGTGTGGCCCAGGCTGACGGTGATTCCGTCCTCCCGGGCGCTCCGGATAAACTCCAGGGCGCCGGGCTGCTCGGCCGCCAGGGTGACCAGCTTCACCATGCCCTGGGCCGCCTGCTGCAGGCGGTGGAGCATGGCCGGGTCCGGGTCGTGGAGGAAGGCTTCGTTCTGGGCCCCCTTCTTGGCCTTGCACAGGAAGGGTCCCTCCAGGTGGAGGCCCACCAGCTCCGCGCCCCCGGGGTTCTTGGCCCGGTGGGCGGCGGCGTTCTGGCAGATGCGGGTGAGCTGGTCCTCCCCCAGGGTCATGCCCGCCGGGCAGATCTGGGTGACGCCCCGGCTGAGCTCATAGTCGGCCATCTTCTGGAGACCGTCCGGGGTGGCGTCGGAGAAGTCCTCCCCCACGCAGCCGTGGAAATGCAGGTCGGTGAGACCGGGGATCACATAGCAGCCGGACGCGTCATAGGTCTTTCCGCCGGCGCTGCTCTGCTCCAGCTTCTCTCCGTCAAAGCACACGTCCCGGGATACGAAACCCTGTTCCAGGTCAAAGACCTGTCCGCCGGTTATCCGCATACGGGTACACCTGCCTCTTTCAGCTTGGACAGGGCGGCCGTGTCGCCCACCAGGGTCACGTCGGGGTGGAGCTGGAGGACGGAGGCGGGCACCTGGTCGGTGACCGGTCCGGTGACGGCCCTGCACACCGCGTCGGCCTTGTCCTCGCCGCTGACCACCACCAGGATGCGCCGGGCGCCCATGATGCTCTTGATGCCCATGCTCAGAGCCTGGCGGGGCACCTGGTCCCGGCTCTCAAAGAACCGCTGGTTGGCGTCGATGGTGCGCTCGGACAGGCTGACCACGTGGGTGCCCAGGCCGAAGTTGTCCCCCGGCTCGTTGAAGGCGATGTGGCCGTTGTGGCCCATGCCCAGCAGCTGCAAGTCCACGCCCCCCAGCTCCCGGATGAGCTGGTCATAGGCGGCGCACTCGGCGTCGGGGTCCGCGGCCAGGCCGTTGAGCACGTGGGTGTTCTCAGGCTTGATGTCGATATGGTCGAACAGGTTCTGCTGCATGAAATAGCGGTAGCTCTGCTCGTGGGTGGGGGCCAGGCCCAGGTACTCGTCCAGGTTGACGGAGCGGATGCCGGCGAAGCTCAGGTCGCCCTGCTTGTACCACTCCACCAGCTGGCTGTACAGTCCGATGGGGGTGGAGCCGGTGGCCAGGCCCAGAACTCCCTCGGGATTCAAAACGACCTGGGCGGCGATCAGGCTGGCCGCCCGGCGGCTCATGGCGCGGTAGTCCGCACATTCATAAATTCGCATGGAAGGGGAACTCCTCTCAGCAGTATTTGGCAACGGCGGCCTGGATCATGGCGGCGCTCTCGTCCACCACGGCCTGGTCGGCCTCGGTCAGAGCGGCCAGGGGCAGGCGCACCCCGCCGCAGTCGGGCCCGCCCTGCTTGCGCAGGATGGCCTTGATGACGGCGTACATGTTGCCCTTGGCGGAGCACATCTTATAGATGATGCGGCAGCACTCGTTCTGGATCTCTCTGGCCTGCTCCATCTTGCCCTCCAGGAACAGCTCCCGGATCTTCAGGTACAGCTCAGGCATGGCCCCATAGGTGCCGCCGATGCCGCCGATGGCCCCGGCCGCCAGGCCGGAGAGCAGCTGCTCGTCGGGCCCGTTGAACACGATGGCCCCCTCGTCGTGGAACATCTGGATGTCCTGAACGGGCATGGAGGAGTTCTTCACGCCGACGACACGGGGATTCTTCAGCATCTCCTTCAGCAGGGACATGGTGAGGGCCACGCCGGCCAGCTGGGGGATGTTGTAGATGATGAAGTCGGTGTTGGGGGCGGCGTCGGAGATGTCGTTCCAATACTTCGCGATGGCGTGCTCCGGCAGATGGAAGTAGATGGGGGGGATAGCGGCGATGGCGTCCACACCCTGGGCCTCCGCGTGGGCGGCCAGCTCCCGGCTGTCGGCGGTGTTGTTGCAGGCCACGTGGGCGATGACGGTGAGCTTGCCCTTGGCCACGGCCATCACATTCTCCAGCACCAGCTTGCGCTCGGCCACGCTCTGGTAGATGCACTCGCCGGAGGAGCCGCCCACATAGACGCCCTTGACCCCCTTCTGGATGAAGTGCTCGGTCAGGGCCCGGACGGCGGCGGGGCTGATGTCGCCCTTCTCGTCATAGCAGGCGTAGAAAGCGGGGATGATCCCCTGATATTTGCTGAAATCCTTCATAATTCGGTCTCTCCAAGTTTCAAGATTCCCCGGCGGATACGATCAGCCCCGCCGGGAGGGCGCGGTTCAGGCGTCAATGCACACCTTGAACACCGCTTTGCTGACAGTTTTGGGCCCGTCCACCTGCACCTTGATGCGGTGGGCGTCCCCGGGAAACACCACCAGGAACTCCCCGGGCTTGAGCACGGTGGAGTGCCAGCTCTCCCCCTGATAGGCGTAGAAGTCGTTCCCCTCCTGGGCGTCGGTGAGCTTCAGGTCCTCCGGGCGGTTCACGTCCACCCGCTCCTCCCCCTCCACCATGATGTGGATGTCCAGATAGCGGCGGTGGGCCTCGAAGAAGCTCTCCTCCTGGGGGATGGTCTCATAAGTAAACCGGGTGCAGTACACCAGATCCCCCTTGAGCTCCACCCGCTGGTTGTCCCGGAGGGCGGCCAGGAATTCGGGGGTGATGTGCTCCAGGGCCAGGTCCAGGTTGGGGTGAATGCCCCGGTAAGCCAGGGCGTCCGCGTTCTTGGCGTAGATCATGGGCTCACCCCTTCACCGCGCCCATGGCGATGCCCTGGGTGAAGTACTTCTGGAAGGCGATAAACACGATGATGATGGGGACGGAGGCCAGAGCCGCGCCCGCCATGATCAGGCCGTAGTCGGTGGACATTTCGCCCTGCATGTTGGCGATGGCCAGGGGCAGGGTCCACTTCTCCTCCGTGATGAGCATGACCAGCTGGAGGAAGTAGTCGTTCCAGGTGTTCACGAAGGTGAAGATGGCCAGGGCTCCGATGCCGGGCTTGATCATGGGGAAGACCACGCTGGCGAAGGTGCGTAGCTCCCCGGCGCCGTCCACCCGGGCGGCCTCCAGGATCTCGGTGGGAATGCTCTCGGAGAACTGCTTCATCAGGAATACGCCGAAGGGCCAGCCCACCGTGGGCAGGATCACCGCCCACAGGGTGTCTTTCAGGTGGAGGAACGTCATCAGCTGGGCCAGGGGGATGACGATGACCTGCTTGGGCAGGGCCATGGCGCAGATGATGATGGTGAACAGGACGCCCCGGCCGATGAACCGCTTCTTGCCCAGGGCGTAGCCCGCCAGAGAGGCGGTGATGCAGGTGAGCACCATGGCCGCCGCCGAGATGAAGATGATGTTGAACAGCCACAGGAAGGCGGGGTTGTCAAACAGCTTCGCGTAGTTCTCCACCGTGGGGTCCATGGGGAACCAGATGGGCTCCCGGGCGGTAATCTCAATCCGGTCCTTAAAGGAGCCGGTGACAATCCAGTACAGGGGGAACAGGAAGAACAGCACCATGGCCACCAGAATGATCACGGAGAAAATCTTATAGCCCTTGGAGGTGCCGGTCAGATCGGTTTTCTTATTCATTTGCTCGCCCCCTCCTTAATTGTCGGTCTTCGCCACTTTGAACTGGATGGCGGAGAAAATCGCGATAATGATGGCCAGCACCACGCCGATGGCGCAGGCATAGCCCAGATCGTTGAGCCGGTAGGCGGTGTCGTACACCTGGTACATGATGGTCATGGTGGAGTTCAGCGGTCCGCCCTTGGTCAGCAGCTGGATCAGAGCGAAGCACTGGAAGGAGTTGATGGTGGTGATGACCAGCACATACAGAGTGGTGGGCATGATCTGGGGCCACTTGATCTTCCAGAACACCTGGAGCTTGGTGGCGCCGTCCACCTGGGCCGCCTCGATGAGGGACTGGTCCACGTTGCCCAGGGCCGCCACATACAGCACGATGGGCTGGCCGATGGAGGTGGTGAACAGGATCAGGATGATAAACCAGATGGCGGTTTTCTGGTTGCCCAGCCAGTCAAAGCCGGAGGTTCCGGCCACCTGGTTGAGGATGCCGTTGTAGGGGTCCAGAATCCACTTCCACACCACGGTGATGGCCACCGAGCCGGTGACCACCGGCAGGTAGAACACGCACCGGAAGAAGGACCGGGGGATGGCGTGCATCTTGTAGATGGCGGAGCTCACCCACAGGGAGAAGGCGGTGACGGTGGGCACCGCCACCACCACGATGAGCACCGTGTTCATAAAGCCCTTGTGGAAGATGGGGTCCTGGAACAGCTTGACGTAGTTTTCCAAACCGGCAAAGCCCTTCACGCCGCCCAGGCCATACTCCGTGAAGCTGTAAAACACGCAGATGAACATGGGGACGACCACGAAGGTCACAAAGAAGATGAGGCTGGGGAGCAGAAAGAAGTAGGCGGAGATGGTCTCACGCCGGATCAGCGCCTTGCTCATGCCGGAATAGGGGGACTGCTTTTGCTTTTTCGGCTTCCCCTGAGCGGGGGCCGCCGCGCTGGTTTGCGCCATAGATGTCTCCTCCCTTTTTTAGGGTATTTTCTTCCTCACACACGTCAGACAGGGGAGAAAAAGGATGCGCCCGCCCCCTCTCACGAAGGGAGCGGGCACATGAGTGCATGATATTTTCGGTTGAACCGGATGGTTACGCGATGTTGGCGTTGGCCTGCTCCACAAAGCTGTCGGCCGCGGTCTGCGGATCGGCGCCGGTGGTCAGGATCTCAGCCAGCATGGGCCACCACAGGGCGCGCTGCTCGGTCCAGCCGCCGGTCAGGTTGTAGTAGCGGCCCAGGTAGTCGCTCATCAGAGCGAAGGGAGCGCGCAGGTCGGCGTCGGCGTCACCGGCGTACACATCGCCCCAGTCGGCGTGGACGGGGAAGAAGCCGGTGGTCTTGACGGCCTCGGTGCCCACGGTCTGGTCGTTGCACACGAAGTTAATGAAGGTCTTGGCGGCCTCGATCTTGGCCTCGTCGCCCTTGTCGAACACGCCGAAGCCGTAGGGGCCGGCCATCTCCAGCTCGGGCTGGCTGTCGTCAGAGGGGAAGGCCATGGCGAAGGGGGTGAACTGGGTCTGCTCGGCGTACTGGGTGTAGTTGGAGTAGTTCCAGCAGAAGGTGACGGCGCAGGTCTGGTTGGCGAAGGCCTGCAGCTCGTCAGCGGCAGCGTAGCTGGCGTTGGCGGACAGGGAGCCCTCGTTCACCATCTCCTGCAGCAGGGTCAGAGCCTTCACGTTGTTGGCGCTGTTGGCGTTGTAGGAGGTGCCGTCGTCATTCACGTAGTAGTCGGAGTACAGGTTGTTCACCAGAGCGCGGGTGCCCTGGTCGCCGCCCTGGGCGCCGCAGTAGACGATGCCGGGGGTGGCCAGAGAGACGGTGCCGTTGTCGATGGCGGTCTTGATGGCCTCCATGGCGGCCACGAAGTCGTCGGTGGACCAGGTGCGGGTCTCCTCGTCGATGTACTGGAGGGCGCCGGCGGCCTCGAAGACCTCATAGTTGATGGCCATGCAGTGGGCGGCCACGCTCAGGGGATACATATAGTAGGTGCCGTCCAGCTGAGAGACGCTGGAGATGCCCTCGGCGATGTCGGAGCCGCTCTCGGTCCACAGGTCGGACAGGTCCACCATCAGACCCTCACGGGCGTAGTTGCCCACGATGCGCTCGGGGCCCTCGAAGATGATGTCGGGACCGCTGTTGGAGGTGATGGCGGAGGTCAGCTTCTGGTCGCCGTCCTGATAGTTGATGGGAGTCACGTTCACGGTGATGTCGGGGTGCTGCTCATTAAACGCTGCGAGGATGGTGTCCCAGTTGGAGGCCTCGGTGAAGCCGCCGATGTTGAAGGCCCACAGGTCCAGGGTGACAGCGCTGCCGCCGGCGGAGCCGGAAGAGCCGGACGAGCCGGAGCCGCTCGTGCCGCCGTTGCCGCCGCAGGCGGCCAGACCGAGGGTCATGCCCGCGGCCAGCAGGAATGCAAGAGGTCTTTTCATGTTCATATTGGTTCCTCCTTCATTTTTCATAAAATCGATGTTTGTGACTCCATCACCGTTGTATGGATTGTATAATTTTAATCGAGGTTTGTCAATATGATTTTTAAAAAAATTTTACGCACAACTTACATTCAGAAACTTTTCTTCAAATTCTCCAATTTCTGGCGGATTCCCGTCAAAATCCAGCCCCCTCAGATGTGCTTGTCGGAGAGGGCCTCGGCCACCACCTGCCGGGTGGCGGCGCACTGGTCCGGGTGCCGGCGGCACACCTCGTGGAAGAGCACGTCGGTGAGGTAGAGCTGGGCCACCCGGGCGGCCACCGACCCCACCTGGAGCGGCCCCTCCTTGGAGCCGCACTGGAGCACCACGTGGGCATAGGAGGCCCCGGGGGATTTGGGGAAACGGGTGATGAGGATGACCTTGGCCTTCCGCTCCCAGACGATCTTCAGGTTTTTCAGCAGCTCCTCGGTGGAGCCGGAGTAGGAGTAGTAGAGCACCGCGTCCTTGTCCGTCAGATGGGAGCAGGCGATGGCCTGCAGGTGGGAGTCCATCACCGCATGGTAGTTGGGCAGGCTGGTGCTGAACAGGTGGGCGCACTCCTGGGCCAGGAGCATGGAGCCCCCCTGTCCCATGCACAGCACCTTATCCGCCGAGGAGAGGATATCCGCCGCCCGGCGGATGTCGTCGGGCCGGATCAGCTCCAGGGTCTGGGCCATGGCGTCCCGGTCGATGACGTAGAGCTTCTGGCTCAGCTCCTCAATGGTGTCCTCCGGCGTGATCTCGCTCTCCGGCGGGGGGGCGTCCACCCGTCCGGCGGTGGAGTTGGCGATGGCCAGCTTGAAGGCGTTGTAGCCCTTGTAGTCCAGCCGGCGGCAGAACCGGGAGATGGTGGCCTCCGCCACGCCGCACTCCTCCGACAGCTCGGAGATGGACATAAACTGGGTCTTCTGCTGGTGGGCCACCACATAGTCGGCCACCCGCTTCTCCGCGCCGGTGAGCTGATAGTATTCGCTGTTGATCTTTTCAAAGACATTTCCAAAGGGCATGCCGGTCTCCTTTTACACGGGTCGCACTGCGGAACGGGGCTCAGGACTGCTTGGCCAGGATCTGGTCCAGCATCTGGTCGCACATGATGAGCATGCGGGGCAGGTGGAAGGGCCCCTTGAAGGTGCTGCCCTTGCAGGCGGGCATGGTGGGCTTGCCGTCCCGGCGGAGATAGCCGTACCAGTCGCCGAACTCGGGGTCGGAGAAGTGCTCCTTGCAGTAGTCCATGGTCCGCTCAAACCAGGTGAGGTACTTCTCATCCCCGGTGTCCCGGAAGATCATCAGGCTGGCGATCATGGTCTCGTCGTGGGGCCACCACAGCTTCATGTCGTGCTCGTAGGCCTCGGGGGGACGGCCCAGGCAGTCGATAAAGTAGAGCAGGCCGCCGTACTCATAGTCCCAGCCGGCGTTGATGGCCTGGTCAAAGATCTTCATGGCGATCTCGTGCTGCTTCTTGTCCCCCTTCCGGTTGGCGTCCTCCATGAGGAACCAGGAGCACTCGATGTCGTGGCCCGGGTTGACCACCCGGCCCTCGGTCACGTCCAGGCGGGGGGCGCCGTCCAGGTCCACGCTCTCCAGGGTGCAGCCCAGCTCGGGCTTGTAGTGGTACTGGAAGATCTCATCCACGCACTTCTGGGCCCGCTCATTGTAGAGGGCCTCCTGCTCCGGGTCCACCCGGCGCAGCACGGAGGTGATGTTCAGGTAGATCATGGGGTTGGCCAGAGCCCGGCCGGACCGGGTCTCCGGAATGGTCTTGGGACCCATGCCGGTGGGGTCGTCGATCAGGCCCTGGTTCAGGTTCCAGATCAGGTCATAGGCCCGGCGGGCCCGCTCCAGGCACTCCTTCTCCCCGGTCACGCCGTAGTACTCCGCATTGGCGATGGCATAAAAACCCTCGGAGAAGCAGTAGCGGCGCTGGCGCAGGGGCTTGCCGTCGCCGGTGACGGTGAAGTACATGCGGCCGCCCGCCTGGCGGTTGATGCAGTACTTCTCCATGAAGTCCAGGCAGCTCTTGCTGGCCTCCAGCCACTCCTCCTTCACCCCGTACACATGGCACAGGTAGGCGAAGGTCCAGGCGCACCGGCCCTGCATCCACACGCTCTTATCGGTGGAGAACACCTTTCCCTCCCGGTCCAGGCAGGTGTATACGCCGCCGTGCACCGGGTCCATTCCATTCTTCAGCCAGAAGCGGATGCTCCGCTCCAGTTCCTCCTTGATCCACTTCTGATGGCTCTGCAGCCGGACAGACAGATCCATATTCATTCCACCTTTCCAAATCTGGGGGAAATGTTCCCCCTGCTGCCTCCATCATACCCGTCCGGTTTCCCCCCGTCAATAGATAGACAGAAAATAATTTTCAATTTTATGAAAATATGCTTGACAGATCAAAAAAAGCTGATAGTCTATATAGGAAGATACCCTGTGTATTTCCTACAAAAACGGGAGGGTTCATACAATGAAGCACCTTGGAATTGAAGTCTCGGTGAAACATGTGCCGGAGCTGGACCCCGGCTTTCTTCCCCTGGGCAAGTTCAACGCGGCCTTTCTGAAGGACGCCAGGCAGCCCCTGGACGTGGCGGTGGAGCGGGCCGGCGGCGAGGTGGCCGTCTATAAGACCTTTATCCACGGCACCCCGGAGATGGCTGAGGCGGACGTCTACTATGTGGACCGGCTCATCAAAATGCTCCTGTGGATGAAGGGCGGCTTCAAGGTCTACCTCAGCGGCAGCAAGGCCGTCTATGAGGCCATGAAGGCCACCTACTGCGTGGGCGGCAAGCGGGCCTTTGACGCTGATTTCATGTCCAACGTGTATGAAAAACCCTTCGAGGTGGTGTACTGCGACGCCGTGCCCGCCGAGAAGAGCAATCCCCAGGCGGTGGGCCGCCACCTGGGCGGCTGCCGCATCGGCTTTGACGCGGGCGGCTCCGACCGGAAGGTGTCCGCCGTCATCGACGGAGAGCCCGTCTTCTCCGAGGAGGTGGTGTGGTTCCCCAAGACCACCGCCGACCCGGACTACCACTATGAGGGGATCGTCTCGGCCCTGAAGTCCGCCGCGGCCCACATGCCCCGGGTGGATGCGGTGGGCGTGTCCTCCGCCGGCATCTACATTGAGAACCGCACCATGGTGGCCTCCCTGTTCCTGAAGGTCCCCAAGGACCTGTTTGACGCCAAGGTGAAGGACATCTACATCCGGGCCATCAAGGACACCTTCGGGGACGTGCCCTATGTGGTGGCCAACGACGGGGACGTGTCCGCCCTGGCCGGCGCCATGAGCCTGGAGGAGAACAACATCCTGGGCATCGCCATGGGCACCAGCGAGGCGGTGGGCTATGTGGACCAGAACGGCAACATCACCGGCTGGCTCAACGAGCTGGCCTTCGCCCCGGTGGACGTGTCTCCCAGCGCCATGGAGGACGAGTGGTCCGGGGACATCGGCTGCGGCGTGAAGTACTTCTCCCAGGACTCCGTCATCAAGCTGGCCCCCGCCGCCGGCATCAACCTGTCCGCGGACCTCTCCCCCGCCGAGAAGCTCAAGGAGGTCCAGAAGCTCATGGAGGTCCCCGGCTCCCCCGCCGAGGCCATTTACCGCTCCATCGGCGTGTATCTGGGCCACTCCCTGGCCCTGTACCACCACTTCTACGGCTTCAAGCACGTGCTGCTCCTGGGCCGGGTCATGTCCGGTCGGGGCGGCGACATCATCCTGGACGTGTGCAAGCAGGTCCTGGCCGACGAGTACCCCGAGGTGGCAGGCAAGATCCACCCCACCCTGCCCGACGAGAAGGCCCGCCGGGTGGGCCAGAGCGTGGCCGCCGCCTCTCTGCCCGAGCTGAACTGATCGTTCCGCCCCACATCGCATCCCAATTTTAAGCAGGTAAGACCCAATGCCGTTACTTTTCCGCCGCGCAGCGGCGGAAAAGTCCTCGCTGCGCTCACCGAACGCCTTGCCGTGCAAGGCATTCGGGGCATTCGATCCCACTCGAGGCGGGCCGCCGCCCCCTCGAGCTCCCCCGCCATAACTCGGGCGGATTCGTCCTAACAGAGCTTTTTTGACAAGCTGCGCGGGCCCGGCGAGGAATCGCCGGGCCCGCCGCCGAAAGGAGGCCCCGCCATGGCCATCTTCAACCCGGAAAACAGCATCTGGCGCGTCACCGGAAAGCTGGTGGACCTGGTGCTTCTCAGCGTGTTCTGGCTGGCCTGCTCCCTGCCTGTGGTCACCCTGGGGCCGGCCAGCGCCGCCCTCTACCATACGGTGGTGCAGTGCATTCGGGGAAACCGCCGGGACAGCTGGACTCTGTTTTTCCGCACCTTCCGGGACAACCTGAAGGTGGGGGTTTTGGCCACGCTGGTGGTGCTGGCGGTGGGGGCGGCCCTGCTCTTTCTCCACGGCCTGGCCTATCAGATGGCCTCCGCCGGACAAGCCGAGTATGTCTTTTACCTGTGCTACACCTTCCTCCTCCTGCTCCCCCTGGGGGTGGCCTGCTACCTCTTTCCGGTGCTCTCCCGGTTCACCTTCGGCGTGGCGGGACTTCTGTCCAACTGCGCCCGGCTGGCCATCGTCCACCTGCCCTCCACCCTGGCCATGGCCCTGGAGCTCTACCTGGCCCTGGAACTGCTCCTGCGCATCCCCTTCATTGCCCTGGTGTCCTTTTCCGGCGTCACCGCCCTGCTCCAGTCCTTTTTCCTGGAGCGCATCTTCGCCCCCTACATCCGCGCCCAGCTTGGGTCGGAGGAGGAAGAGGATAAGCCGGACCGCTGACAGACAGCTGTCCGGAATCTCTCCCTCCAGCCGCCTGACGAACCGCTCCGCATTCACCCCTGCTCAAAACACACACAGGCCCCTGGAATTCCGTCACGAATTTCAGGGGTCTGCCGCATGTCTTGGCTCTTGTGAGGGCTCGTTGCCGAAGCCTCCGCTTTTCCTTTATATACTCAATTGCTTTCTGTGAATGAAACGTTCCCCGATGGCAATAGGGACGCCGGCGCGGACACTTTACCGCTCTCCTCGTTCCTTTGAACATCAACCACAGCATGTTCACGTGATGGTCGTACAGCGCCTCCAGCTCCTCCCGGGTGCGGATGGGGTCCACGGCGTTCGCCTCCTCTCTTGTCCTTCTGTCTATGACACAATTTTACCCCCGCTGTTGTGACAACGGGGGTAAAATTCAGCTTGTCGAAAAAATCTTTTCGACAAGCTGACAGCACTTTTCAGAACGTTAAAACGTTCTGAAAAGTGGTCTAATTGAACGTGAAAGACAACCCTGACGGTTTTCTTTCACAGTATCTTTCCCTCCGAATCCTTTGACCAACAAGTTTTTGACAGACTGATTTTTCCTCCCGCCGGTGTGACAGCGAAGGTAAAATTTTCATATTTTGGATACGGACGGACGGGCTTGGGGCGTATTCAGGGGAGGGAAATCTCTCTGGAGTCCGTCTCCGGCTCCTCCCGCTGAAACTCCGTCATGTTGTCCCAGTACCGCTTGGGCATGTGGGTCATGCGGCACCGGGGGTTCTCCCGCCCCTGGATGGCGATGGCGTCGTAGAATTTTCGCCACATGCGCCGGTACTGGAGCTCCTCTGTCCCGGCCCGGCCCATCTGGAACTCCTCCATGGGGAGGATGGACCACCGGCCCGGCACGTGAATGAGGGCCTCCCGGTGGGTCTTGTCGTAGAGCAGAAACTGCTCCTGGGGGTAGCGCCCGCAGAAGTGGGGGCGCAGGAGGGGGAGCACCCGGTTTTTGGGGGAGATCTCCCCCGCCAGCACCCCATCCAGCTCCGAGAAGCGGACAAAGCCGGTGAGCAGGTGGGCCTCCTCCTCCAGGCGGCGCACCGCCTTCCGCACCGTGTCCACCACCGGGTGGGTGAGATCCCGGCTCACCGCGCTCTTTTCCTGAAATCCAAGCTGGTAGAACCGCCACAGCCACAGCTCCCGCTCCTCCAGGCAGGTGAGAAAGCCCCGCACCGCCCACCGCTTTCCCTCACGGCCGAACTGGTCCAGGGAGCGGTACACCCGCCGGGCCTTCTCCCGGTGGGTCTCCACCGCCCGCTGGGGGTAGAAGGAGGCGGCCGCCTCAGAAAATGGGGTGAAGTCCGCCGGCTCCTCCCGGTGCCGGAAGCTGTCAAAGACGCAGGTGAGAAACCCGGCGTAGGTGCCGTCGTAGAGGTAAGAGACCTGGGTCCAGGGCATGAGACCGCCTCCTCTCCTACCGCCGGCGGTAGATCAGCTCGGCGATGCCGCCGGTGGACTGGGTATGCACCAGCCGCAGCTTCCGCTGGTCCGCCAGCTCCCCAAACAGCCGGATGCCGGATCCCAGGATGGTGGGGATGAGGGAGAGGTGGTACTCATCGATCAGATCCTCCCGGACCAGGGGCTGGACGACGCTCCCGCCGCCGCAGATCCACACCGCCTTCCCCTCCTCCCGGCGCAGCCGCCGGACGAGGGCGCAGGGGGCCTCCGCCGTGAAGGTGATGCCCGGCGCGGCGGGGAGGGGACGGTGGGTGATCACATAGGTGTGCAGCCCCTCATAGACCCACCGGTCCGGGGAGAGCTGGGTGGTCACCTGGTGGTAGGTGTTCCAGCCCATGACCACCGTGTCGATCCGCTGGAGCAGACGGGAGTAGGACTCCATCCCCTCCTCCGGCTCCCCGTGGCCGTCCAGCCAGTCTACGCCGCCCTGTGCATCGGCGATATACCCGTCCAGACTCATGGCAATGTATAAGACGATCTCTCTCATGTCAACCTCCGCGCTGTTCTGAAGTGTTTCGGTCTTATTCTGCCCAGCGGAAGCGGTCCGTACCCGCCCCCAGCTCAAAGTGGTACTTGACGATGCCCAGGTCCACCTTGGTGTAAAAGCCCATTCCGGCTTTGGCGGCCACGGTATCCCCCCGGAGGGTGAATTTGAATTTCTGCTGGTTCATGGCGGTGGGGGCCAGCAGGGCGGCCTCCACCCCTCTCCGGAACCAGTCGGGGGCCGGGCCCTCCGTCTCCATGACTGCCTCCGGAGCCTTGGAGGTGTGGGGAACCCCCTGGTTCTTCCCATAGCCGACGGCGATGACCAGCCCCAGCTTCTCCCCGGGGCCCACCTGGAAGGCGGACTTCACCTTTTTATAGGTAAGGGCCACCCAGCAGGTGTTCAGCCCCATCTGCTGGGCCTTCAAGACCACCTTTTCCCCGTAGTAGCCGCAGAGCTCATCCAGCTGGGCCGACTTTTTGCCCACCAGGGCGATGTAGTTCTTCACCCCGGAAAATTTTCCGTAGTGGGCCATGAGCCCCCCGAACGCCTCCGGCTCGTCCAGGACCAGCTGCATGTGCAGGCCGCTCTCCCGGCTGCACTGGGCGAGAAAGCCGGTCAGCTCCGCCCGGACCTCCGGCTCCAGGGGCCGGTCCTCATAGCTGCGCACCGAGTGGCGCCGTTCCATTGCCTCCAAAAGTTCCATGTGTTCCTCTCCTCTGTCTCGCAGACGGCGTTTTGCTTTGCTTGCAGTATACCACAGGCGGACGGCCGTGAAAAGCGGGGGGTTACGGAACGCCGTCTCCCGGCCCGTCAAACAGGGAGAGCTGTTCCATCACCGGCTCCCTGGGGGCGTCCAGGGCCGCCAGGTGCCGCAGCAGGCCGTCCTCCCGCACCCGCAGCCCCGTCAGGGACCTCCCGGAGCAGGTGAGGAAATACTGGGCCCGCTTGAGCACCACCCCCAGCCGCTTGAGCCCCTCGAAGGTGAGGGGGCCCACCCGCCGGGCGGACAGAATGCGCCGGGCCGACCGCACCCCCACCCCCGGCACCCGGAGGAGGGCCTCATAGTCCGCCCGGTTGACCTCTACCGGGAAGAACTCCAGGTGGCGCAGGGCCCAGGTGCACTTAGGGTCCAGGCGGGGGTCCAGGTTGGGGGCCTCCTCGTCCAGAAGCTCCTCCGCCCGGAAGTGGTAGAACCGCAGCAGCCAGTCCGCCTGGTACAGCCGGTGCTCCCGGAGGAGGGGCGGCTGGAAATTCTGGGGGGCCGGGAGGAGGGGACTGTTGGATACGGGCATGTAGGCGGAGTAGAACACCCGCTTTAAGTGGTACCTGTCATAGAGCCCCTGGGTGAGGGTCAAGATCTGCCGGTCGTTCTCCGGGGTGGCCCCCACGATCATCTGGGTGGACTGGCCCGCCGGGGCAAACCGGGGGGCGTGGCGGCACAGCTTCCGCTCCCGGCTGGCCAGGGAGATGCCGTCCCGGATCTGCCCCATGGGGGCGAGGATGTTCTCCTTCTTCTTGTCCGGGGCCAGCAGGGCCAGACTGCCCGCGCTGGGCAGCTCAATGTTCACGCTCATCCGGTCGGCCAGCAGCCCTAAGCGGTAGGTGAGCCGGGGGTCCGCCCCGGGGATGGCCTTGGCGTGGATGTAGCCGCCGAAGCGGTACTCCTCCCGGAGGAGGCGCAGGGCCTCGATCATTCGCTCGGTGGTGTAGTCGGGGTTCACCAGCACGGCGGAGGAGAGAAACAGCCCCTCGATGTAGTTGCGCCGGTAGAAGCCCATGGTGAGCTCGCACAGCTCCCTGGGGGTGAAGGCGGCCCGGGGCAGATCGTTGGACCGGCGGTTGACGCAGTATTGGCAGTCGTAGGCGCACACGTTGGTCATAAGCACCTTTAAAAGGGAGATACACCGCCCGTCCGCGGAGAAGGAGTGGCAGCACCCGGCCAGGGTGGTGCTCCCGATGGTTCCCGGCCGCCCGACCCGGTCCAGGCCGCTGGAGGTGCACGCCGCGTCGTACTTGGCCGCGTCGGCCAGAATCTCCAGCTTGTCCATAAGCTCCACGCCGGTTCCTCCCCTCTGAATAAAAATAGAACAAATGTACTATTATTATAGAGCGCGGCGGGAAAATGTCAAGGGGAAAATCTTCCCGCGCCGGGCGCGCAGAAACGCCGGGGAGGCGGGGCCCACTTGTCCTTTTCCAGAAAATCCGCTATAATAAAACAGTCTTATATTGATAGAGAGGAGGAGATCCCATGCGTCGGCTGGCCATCTTCTCCTTTGCCTTTGCCCTGGCGGCTCTGTGCGCCGGATACCTGCCCCTGGATGAGGCGCTGATCCCTCTGGGGATCGCCTTGGCCGTGCTGTCCGCCCTCACCTGGATTCCCTTGGAGGGGCAGAGGCGGGCACGGAAGGCGGTGCGCTGGGCGGCGGCGGGACTGGCCCTGGGGTTCCTCTGGACCGCCGGGTATTCCGCCCTGTTCTGGCGGCCCGCCTTGGCCCTGGACGACACCACCATCCGCCTCCAGGGCACCGTGGCCCAGTGGCCCCAGGAGACCGGCTACGGTTTCTCCGTCCAGGTTCGCCTGGAGCCCGAGTCCGGCCCGGACATCCGGACCCTGCTGTATCTGGACGACCAGGGAGCGGACCTGCGCCCCGGGGACAAAATCGAGACGGTGGCCCACTGTTCCCGGGCGGACCGCTCCTCCTCCGGGGAGGAGATCACCTACTACACCGCCCAGGGCGTCTTTCTCACCGCCCGGGCCTACGGCCGCCTGGATGTGGAGCGGCCGGAATCCCCGCCCATCCGGGACTGGCCGGCCTGCTGGACCCGGGTCCTGGAGGAGAGCGTGGAGCGCATCTTTCCCCAGGGTGTGGCGCCCCTGGCCAAGGCCCTGGTCACGGGAAACCGGACGGACCTGTCCGACTCCTTCAACACCGACCTCCAGCGCACCGGCCTCACCCACACGGTGGCGGTGTCCGGCTCCCATCTGGTGCTTCTGGCGGGGCTGCTGTCCCTCCTGCTGGGCGGCAGCCGGAGGGGGACCGCCCTGGTGCTCATCCCCGTGTCCATCCTGTTCACCATGATGACCGGGTGCACCCCGTCCATCGTCCGGGCGGCCATTATGATTATCCTGCTCCAGATTGCCCCGCTGCTCCGCCGGGAGCGGGACAGCGCCACCGCCCTGGGGACGGCCCTGCTGCTCATTCTGCTGGCAAACCCCTTCTCCATCACCCATGTGGGGCTCCAGTTGTCCTTCGCGGCGGTGGCGGGCATCCTTCTGTGCGCCGGACGCATCCAGGAGGCCCTGATGGCCCGCGTCCCCTTTCAGGGTTCCAAGCGTGGGAGTCCCGGCTGGTGCGCCCGGAGCGTCCTGCGCTTCCTGGTCTCCACCATGGCCGCCACCGTGGGGGCCAGCGTGCTCACCACGCCCCTCACCGCCCTGTACTTCAACTCGGTGCCCCTCATCTCCCTGCTGTCCAACCTGCTCACCCTGTGGGCGGTGGGCGGACTGTTCGGGGCGGGGCTGATCCTGGGCGGAGCGGGAGTTCTCCTGCCCCAGGCGGCCGCCCTGCTGGCCCGGCCGGTCTCTCTGCTGGGGCGGTACCTGGCCTGGAGCATCGAGGGCTTATCCCGGGCCCCCTTCTCCGCCGTCACCCTGGACACGCCCTACTACCGGATGTGGCTGGTTTTTGTCTATCTGCTGATCCTGTTCGTCCTCCTCCATCGGGGGAGGCGGCGGTGGGTCACCCCAATCTGCGCCGGGGCGTCCGCCCTGTGCCTGTCCATGGTGCTGAGCAATCTGAGCTTCTGGCAGGGGGCCGGGGCGGTCACCGCCCTGGACGTGGGCCAGGGGCAGAGCATTCTGGTGCGCTCCGGCCGCTTCCTGACCCTGGTGGACTGCGGCGGGGACGGCTATGACAGTGCCGGGGACACGGCCGCCGACTACCTGACCGACCGGGGCGTGGGGCGGCTGGACCTGCTGGTGCTCACCCACTTCCACGGCGACCACGCCAACGGGGTGACCCAGCTCCTGCGGCGGGTGGACGTGGACACTCTGGCCATCCCCGACGTGGAGCCGGACAGCGCCCTCCGGCAGGAGATCGTCTCTTTCGCGGAGGAGCGGGGCACTCAGGTGCTGTATGTGCAGACCGATACCACCCTGGACCTGGGGGAGGGGCGGACCATCCGCCTCATCGCTCCGCTGGGCAGCGGGGAGACCAACGAGGAGGGTCTCACCGTCCTGGCCTCCCAGGGGGAGTTTGACGTGCTGGTCACCGGCGACATGGGCTCCGACGTGGAGGGGCTGCTGCTCCGCCACACCCAGCTGCCCGACCTGAAGGTGCTGGCCGCGGGCCACCACGGGTCCCAATATTCCACCTCCCAGGCCCTGCTGGACCAGACCCGGCCGGAGTACGCCCTCGTCTCCGTGGGGGCGGACAACCGCTACGGCCACCCGGCCCAGGAGACGTTGGAGCGCATCGCCGCCGCCGGGGCGGAGATCTACCGCACAGATGTGGCGGGAACGGTGACCGTCCGGATAAATACGCTGACCGGTACGCCGTAGGGGCGGCCTTTGGCCGCCCGTAGATCGTGCACCATTTCAGACGAACGCGGGCGGCCGGAGGCCGCCCCTGCATCTCTATAAATCGACAGGAGGAACCTCTATGGCCTTTCCCTTGACCGACGAACAAAAGAAGATCGTAGACGACCGGGGCGGGGAGCTGCTGGTGTCCGCCGCCGCCGGATCGGGCAAGACCCGGGTGCTGGTGGAGCGGCTGCTGGACCGGGTGACCCGGGAGGGGCTGGACCTGGACCGCTTCCTGGTCATCACCTACACCAAGGCCGCCGCCGCCGAGCTGCGCACCCGCATCGCCCAGGAGCTGTCCTCCCGCCTGGCGGAGAACCCCGGGGACCGGCACCTGCGGCGGCAGTCCACCCTGGTGTACCGGGCCCAGATCTCCACCATCCACTCCTTCTGCTCCGCCCTCCTGCGGGAGGAGGGCCACCGGCTGGACCTGGACCCGGACTTCCGGCTGTGCGACGAGGGGGAGGCCCAGGTGCTCATGGCCCAGGTGCTGGAGGACGTGCTGGAGGCGCAGTATGAGGGGATCAAGCCGGACAGCCCCTTTGCCGTCCTGGTGGACACCCTGTCCGCCGGGCGGGACGACAGCCGCCTGGCCCAGATCGTGCTGGACGTGTTCGGCCGCATCCAGAGCCACCCCCACCCGGAGCGCTGGCTGAGGGAGCAGCGGGAGGTGTGGGAGCTGTCCGGGGTGACCGACGCGGGGGAGACCGCCTGGGGCCGGCTGCTCCTCACCGACGCCGCCCGGCAGGGGCGGGACTGCGCCAAACGGCTGGAGGAGGCCCTGGCCCTGACGGCCGCCGACGAGCTGCTGGAGGGGAACTACGCCCCCTCCCTCCAGGCCACCCTGGAGGGGGTGGAGGCCTTCTGCGCCGCCGCCGAGGGGGGCAGCTGGGACCGGGCGTTCGCCTGCCTGCCCATCCCCTTCCCGGCGGTGGGCCGGAAGCGGAAGCGGACCGTGGAACTCAGCCCCATGGAGGAGGCCCGGGCCCTGGCGGCCACCCAGCGGGTGAAGGACCTGCGGGACGCTGTGAAGGAGCGGTTCGGAAAGCTGTCCGACTGGTTCGACGGGGACAGCGGGGAACAGCTTGCCGCCCTTGCGGAGAGCCGTCCGGCGGTCCAGGGGCTCATGGACCTGGTGGGGACCTTCCAGGGGGCCTATCAGGCGGAGAAGGCCCGGCGGGGCCTATTGGACTTCTCCGATTTGGAGCACTTCGCCGTCCGCCTGCTCACAGACCCGGAGACGGGAGAGCCCACCCAGCTGGCCCGGAGCTGGAGCGCCCGCTACGCCGAGGTGATGGTGGACGAGTACCAGGATACCAACCAGGTGCAGAACGCCATTTTTTCCGCCGTGTCCGACGGGGGAAGAAAACTCTTTCAGGTGGGGGACGTGAAGCAGTCCATCTACCGCTTCCGGCTGGCCGACCCCACCATTTTTTTGGGAAAGTACCGCAGCTTCCCGGACGGGGACGAGGCGGCGGAGGGGGAGCCCCGGCGGCGGGTGCTCTCCCGGAATTTCCGCTCCCGGAGGCAGGTGCTGGAGGGGTGCAACGACCTGTTCCGAAATATTATGTCTACTGAGTTTGGCGAGCTGGACTACACCGACGACCAGGCCCTGGTCCCCGAGGGCAAGTTCCCGGAGCGTGAACACAAGGAGCTGGAGCTGGACCTGCTGGACCTGTCCTTCCTGGGAGACCAGGAGGAGGGGGAGCGGGAGGACAAGAACCGCCTGGAGGCCCGGTGGGCCGCCCGGCGCATCCGGGCGCTGCTGGATCAGCCCCTGATGGTGAAGGAGGGGGACGGGGAGCGGCCCCTGCGCCCCTCCGACGTGATGATCCTCCTGCGCAGCCCCGGGGTGGTGATGCACCACTACCTGCGGGAGCTGTCCCAGGCGGGGGTCCCCTGGAGGGCGGACAGCGGCGGGGACTTCTTTGAGACCACTGAGGTGAATGTGGCCCTGGCCCTGCTGCAGATCGTGGACAACCCCCGCCAGGACGTGCCCCTCATCGCCGCCCTGCGCTCCCCGCTGTACGGCTTTGACGGGGACAAGCTGGCCCTCCTCCGGGCGGGGAGCAAAAGCGGGGACTTCTACTCCGCTGTGGTCCGCGCCGCCCAGGAGGGGGACGGGGAGTGCCGGGACTTTTTGGAGGAGCTGGAGGAGCTGCGCTTCGGGGCGGGGGACATGACCTGCCGCCAGCTCATCTGGCACATCTATGAAAAGACCAACCTGCTGGGCCTGTTCGGGGCCATGCCCGGGGGACAGGAGCGGCAGGACAACCTGCTCTCCCTGTATGCCCTGGCCGGGGAGCTGGAGGACAGCGGCTGCCGCTCTCTGTTCCAGTTCCTCCTGCGCCTGGAGCGCATCCGCGCGGCGGGGGGGAAGTTCTCCGCTGCCTCCTCCGCCCGGGAGGGGGAGGGGGTGTCCATCCTGTCCATCCACCGCTCCAAGGGGCTGGAGTGCCCGGTGGTGCTGGTGTGCGGCCTGTCCCGCCGCTTCAACCGGGACGACCTCATGCGACCGGTGCTGTTCCACGCCCAGCTGGGGGTGGGCCCCAAGGGCCTGGACCGGGAGCGGATGGTGGAGTACCCCACTCTGGCCCGGCGGGCGGTGGCCCGGCAGCTGGAGCGGGAGATGATGGCCGAGGAGCTGCGCCTGCTGTACGTGGCCATGACCCGGGCCCAGGAGAAGCTGATTTTGTCCATCGCCCTCACCGAGGGGCTCAAGGCCCTGGAGCGGCTGGCGGGGGAGGCGGACGCCCCGGTGGCCCCGGCGGCCCTGGAGCGGCAGCAGAGCGTGGGGGCATGGATTCTTCTCCACGCCCTCACCCGGCCGGAGGCGGAGGGGCTGCGGGCCATGTGCGGCGCTCCGGAGCGGAGCGCCCAAGGGCTGGGGCCCGCCTGGGACATCCGCTGGGTGGAGGGGGCGGGGCTCCGGGCGGCCTCTCAGCCCGAGGGCCGCTTTGCCGACCTGCCTGCGGCGGAGCAGGATGGAGAGGCCGGGGAACTGATGGAGGCCCTCACCTGGCGCTACCCCTATGGGGCGGCGTCCGAGATGCCCTCCAAGCTCACCGCCACCCAGCTGAAGGGACGGGTGCTGGACCAGGAGGCGGCGGAGGAGACCCCCAAGCCCCGGGAGCACCGACCGGAGTCCATCCAGCGGCCGGACTTCATTGCCCGGGAAAAGGGGCTCACCCCCACAGAGCGGGGGACCGCCCTCCACCTGGCCATGCAGTATCTGCCCCTGAATGGGGACCACAGCCCGGAGGGGATCCGCCGGGAGCTGGACCGCCTGGCGGCGGGGGGGTTCCTCACCCACCTCCAGCGGGAGGCGGTGGACCCGGCGGTGCCGGCAGCCTTCTTCGCCTCCGACTTGGGGAAACAGCTGCTGGCCTCTCCTGAGATCCACCGGGAGTTCAAGTTCTCCATCCTGACCCCGGCCTCGGACTACGGCCCCGGGCTGGAGGGGGAGGAGGTGCTTCTCCAGGGGGTCATCGACTGCTGGTTTGCCGAGGGGGACGGGCTCACCGTCCTGGATTTCAAGAGCGACCGCATCCGCCCCGGCGGCGAGGGGACACGGGCGGAGGAGTACCGCCCCCAGCTGGAGGCATACAGCCGGGCCCTGGAGCGGGTTACCGGGCGGAAGGTTTTCAGGCGGGTGCTATGGTTTTTTGCCACGGGACAGCCGTGGGAGCTGTGATGAAACAAGACATGGGGGCCGGCGGAAGCGTCCGCCGGCCCCGACTCTGAGGGGGATCTTTTCGGCCTTTTTGCGGCGTGAAAATTTTTGTCAAAAAATTTTGAAAAAACTATTGACATTTCCGCCGGCCTTGCGTATAATAGCACCTGTCCTCGCGAGAGGGCGAAACAAAAAACCAAAAAATAGCGGGATTGTGTAAGGGTAGCACGACAGACTCTGACTCTGTTTGTGAGGGTTCGAATCCTTCTCCCGCTGCCAAAACAAAAGGCAACTGCGAAAGCAGTTGCCTTTTGTTTTGGGTTCCGGCCGCCAGAGGCGGCCTACACCCTTCGGCATTAGAATGCTCAGGGCGGCGAAGCCGCCCTTCCGCCGAGGTTTTGCCTGCGGCAAAACGCTCGAACGCCGCAAAAGCGGCGCGGCCCAGAAGGGCCGTAGGACAAGATTTAAGACAGCTGATTCAAAATTTTAAATATCTAGATTGTAGTGACTTGTCAAAAAAGAAGCACCTGCATAGCAGGTGCTTCTTTCAGCTTGTCGAAAAACCTCTGTTCAGACGAATCCGCCCGAGTGTTGGCGGGGGAGCTCGAGGGGGCGGCAGCCCGCCTCGAGTGGGATAGAATGCCCTGAATGCCTTGCATGGCAAGGCGTTCAGCGAGCGCAGCGAGAACTTTTCCGCCGCACAGCGGCGGGAAAGTAACGGCATTTTTGCAGGCTGTCGGAAAAGTCCTTAGACTTTTTCGACAGCCTGAAAGAAGCACCTGCATAGCAGGTGCTTCTTTTTTTGGTACCCGGGATTCTTTAAAATGCTCGGGCGAAATGAATTCGCTCTGCGCCGAGGTTTTACCTGCGGCAAAACGCTCGAACGCCGCAAAAGCGGCGTGGCCCAGAAGGACCGTTGGACAAGATTTAAGATAGCTGATTCAAAATTTTAAATATCTAGATTGTAGTGACTTGTCAAAAAGAAACCTTAGAGCCTCAACGGTTCATGGGATTTTTCTTGCCCTGAATTAGGCGATTTCCCCTTTAGTTGACCCTTTACAGGTTTCCACGCCCTTCTAAGTCTTACTTGCCTCTCTGTGCGACTTCTATCCTGTCCAGCTCTTACGTTGTCGTTCATATCGGTTCCCCGACCTTGGTGGAACACCCGCTGGGAGAACCCCGAGGCCCTGGAGAAGCTGACCTAACCATGTTACCCCGCTCTATGAAATCCAACCCATGGCGGGAGGAACCCAGCCTTCTAGGGTGCACGGTGGACCTGACCCTGACCAGGTTCTACCAATCGGAGAGCGGGGTCCTGGCTCCGCCTCTGTTCACTGGGAACTGGTCCTTTTCTCTGGCCATTCCGGATGAGGCCCCGGGGAGATACCTGCCGCTCCAGCAGCCCTTTGACGTGGAGGGCCGCCGTATCCAGCTCTCGGCCATCTACGTCTCACCGCTCTCACTGACAGTGGAGATGCAGGAGGTGCAGGACCGGGTGGCGGATATTTTCGAGTAGGTCGTGGACATCTGGGCGGGGAATCTCTCTCTGACAACAGTGGAAGGCGGAAGCGTCCAAATTACAGACACCGGGCCAATGTTCAGCACTCGAGAAGACGAACAGACCGGTTTGGAGTTGGGCCGGAGCAAGGACGCTTCCGCTTCTTGCCGGATCGCATCATCGCCCCGGCTGAAATTGCCTCTGCCGCCTTCTTTAGCTCGACCATCCCCTCGCCCTTTAGCCATATCGCAAAAACTGGGAGCGCCAAAGTGCTCCCAGTTTTTTAAAAAAATTATGTTCATAGCACAACATTTCGGTGTGGAAAATTGTATGATAAATAGAGAGAGCAGAGGGGAGGCGTTTAGGATGGACCCAGCGCGCAGCCGGGAGGAAGTGGCCAGCCTCTACCGGAGACACGTGGCCATGGTCTATCAGATCTGTCTGGTGCTGTTAAAAAACGTGCCCGACGCGGAGGACGCATCCCAGAATGTCTTTCGCAAGGTGATGGAGTGGGACAAACCCTTTCAGAGTCCGGACCACGAGAGGGCCTGGCTCATCACCGCCGCCCGGAACGAGTGTAAAAATCAGCTCAAGCACTGGTGGCGCACCCGCCGGGCGGACGAATCCGCGTTAAACGCCCTGACCTGGGAGCAGCCGGAGGACGGGGCGCTGTGGGAGCTGATTTTGTCCCTGCCGGAGAAATACCGGCTGGTGCTCTATCTCCACTACTACCAGGGCTATACCGCCCAGGAGACGGCGGAGATCTTGGGGAAAAAACCCTCCACCGTCCGCACCTGGCTGGTCCAGGCCCGGAAGAAGCTGAAAGAACGATGGGAGGCGGAACACAGTGGGAGATCGTGACATTTACCGGGTATTTGAGCAGGTCAAACCCACCCGGTCTCAGGAGGAGGCCATGCTGGAGCGCCTCTTTTTGGAAGAAAGGAAGGGACGGCCTATGAAGCTGATGAAAAAAACTATTGCAGTGCTGGCGGCCGCCGCCCTGCTGCTGACCACCTGCGCCTTTGCGGCGGTGACCGGCTTTGGCCGGCAGGTATTGGATTACTTCGGCGTGCGGCAGGAGGATGAGGCCCTCTTTTCCCAGGAGTGGGAGCCGGTGGGACTGTCCCACACCTTCCAAAACGGGTGGACCGTTGACGTGAATCAGATGTACACAGGCCTGTACTCCGCGGCCATCCTGGTGGACGTGACCGCCCCGGAGGGAGTTGTCCTGGATGGGGACAACTACTCCCTGAAGTACTGGTGGGAGGAGACCGACAACCCGTGGCCCCCTCGCATAGGCGGCAGGAGCCTAGATTACCTCCCCGACGGCAATTCTGCCGACGGCAAGGTATCCTTTCTGATCACCGCAGTCTGTCTCGAGGACCCCGTCAGTCTGCTGGGTCTGGAGACCAAATTTTACCCCTACCGCCTGACCGAATACTCGGAGGGCGTGGAAGAGACCTTTGATTTTGTGGGCGGCCACTGGACAACCGATTTGACCATCACCCTGTCGGAACAGGCCTCCGGCTTCGTTCAGTCCGTCGGCCAACCCCTCACGGTGGAAGGAGAGGAGGTCCTCCTGGACTCTGTCTATCTCTCCCCTATCGCGGTCTTTTACGGCATCCGCCCCAGCGGGGATGATCCCTTCTCCGACTCCATCTGGGAGGTCATGATTTCCTCCAACGATGCATCGCCCGTCCTCACTACCCAGTCCGGCGAGACGGTTCGGATGGCGGAGCAGGTGTACGGCAGGGCCGCGGGAGAGACGGAGACCGTCTCCTACGGTATGTTTGAGCGGACCTATGCGCCGTTTGCCCGAGTGGGATACCGCCCGGAGCGGGTCTTTGCCCCGGCGGAAATTGCCTCTATTACCATCTTTGGACAGACCTTCCCCCTGGACGGGCTGGTTCCGGTGGAATCATAGGAACAAGGGCGGCACCAGCCGCCCTTGTTTTTCCCGCACAACAGAAAAACAAAAGGCAACTGCTTTCTGATGGTTCCCATAGGTACATTTTCTGAACCGGGTGAATTTTCAGGCACAGAGGCGGACGGCGGAAGCCGTCCGCCTCTGTGTTTTCATGCCAGCAATCGGATGATTGCTTCTTTCTCTGTGATTTCTTTGGTCATGCGCGGTGCGTGGTCGCCCTCCCGCATGGGCGTGTCCAGCGCGCCGATGTCCCGGTACACGATCCGAACGCTCTGGCCAGCGGAGCGGGAGTGCTTTTTCGACCGCTCCCCGATCTCAATGCGCTGGATGAACAGCCGCAGCAGCTGGGGCGTCAGTTCATCGATGGCAGTGTACTGCTTGGCCTTCTCGATGAAGGCATCCACATGGGCGACCGAGGCTTTCAGCCGTTCTAACTGCTCCTCCTTCGCGGGGATAGCCGACTCCAGTTCTTTCTGCTCCTCGTTGTAGTCGGCGGAGAGCATCCGGAACTGCTCGTTGGTCACCCGCCCCAGCACGTTGTCCTCGTAGAGCCGCTTGAACAGGGTGCTCAGTTCCCCGTTCCTGCGGCGCATGGCGTCCACCTCCTTCTGCACACGGTTGATCTCCCGCCGCAGTTCCAAGGTGTTCTTCTGGTTGATGTACTGGGCGAACTGCCGCTCCTTCATCCGGGCGAAGTGGGTCACTCTGCGCAGATCGTCCAGCACGATCTGCTTCAGATCCATCTCTCGGATCTGATGAGGCGTGCAGGCATCCTTGCCTCTCTTGCCGTAGGTAGAACACCGGAAGTAGTACTGATCCTCCCGCATCTTCTCCGTCCGGCAGAGCGTTAGATACTGTCCGCAGTCGGAGCAGTAGACCAGGCCGGAGAACAAGTTAGGTTCCTCCATGTGCTTGGGCGGGCGGCGCTTATGTGCCCGTACATCCCGCACGATGTCCCACAGCTCTTGAGATATCAGCGGAGCGTGGGTATTCTTCACCAGGATCTGCTCACTCTCTGGTCTGCGGATCTGCTTTTTGTTCTTGTAGGAGAGCGTTGTTCGCTGCAGGGAGAGCGTGTGGCCAAGGTAGACGATGTTCTCCAGAATATTTGCTACTGTTTTGCCGCTCCAGCTATATGGACGGGTCGTGTCCAGGTGGTTGCAGTTTTTCCCAGTTTCTTGGTAGTACTGGTTGGTCGGGTTCAGGATCTGCTCTCTGGTCAGGATTCTGGCGATCTGGTTGGGCCCCTTCCCAGCGGCGCACAGCTCGAACATCCGGCATACCACCGGGGCGGTCACCTCGTCCGGCACAATTTCCTTGGTGTCCTTATCCTTCTTTTTGTATCCGTAGGGTGGTTTGGAGCCAGAACGCTCTCCGCGCTCCGCCTGCATCCGCTTGATGGCCCGCACCTTTTTGCTGGTGTCCTTGGCGTGGAGCTCGTTGGCCCAGTTGCGGATGGGGTTGAAGTCGTTGCTGCTCTCCACCAGGGAATCCACTCCGTCGTTGACTGCGATGAACCGGACGCCCTTCTCTGGAAAATAGAGTTCCGTCAGCTGTCCCACCTGCAGGTACTCCCGTCCCAGCCGGCTGAGATCCTTGACGATCAGGGTCTCCACCTCACCGTCCTCGATCATCTCCACGATTTTCTTCCACGCGGGCCGGTCGAAGTTGGTCCCGGAGTATCCGTCGTCAGACAGGAACAGGGTGTTCTCAAATCCATTGTCTGCCGCGTACTTCTCCAGAAACAGCTTTTGGTTGTGGATGGAGTTGGACTCCCCCTGCCGCTCGTCCTCCTGACTGAGCCGGCCATAGAGGATATTATATTTTTGGCTTGCCATATTTTGTAACCTCCTTTTCCTGGGGCAAGCCGGTATGGGGCAGCAACAGTATACCCCGCCGGCTCCCCCAAGTCTACTGAAACGTCAGGCGCTGTGGCCCTTTTCGGAAAACTCCGCGTCGATGAGGGAGAGCATCTTGTCCGTGGGCGTTGCTATGGCTTGGTTGGGAAATACAGAGGTCACATGAAACACCTTTCCACGGATGAGCATCTCCCGCCGGCACTCCATATTCTGCTCCTGCTGGTGATACTCTGTGTCACGAAATATCGTCATGACCTCCCCATCGCTCTGCTCCCGCAGTACGGCCATCTCCGGGTGGTAGCCGCCCAGAATGCCGGTGTCCCGATACTCCTCGTAATCTTTTTTCATATTCGCCTTTCTTCCCATATCAGGGAACGGTTGGCCTCAGCTCATGGTCTGCTGCCAAGTTGGTTCTTCCTCATGATCGTCCTCCTTGTGGCCAAGGGCGATCTTTTTCTCTCTCTCCCTGCGGAGGGCTTTTCTATCACCGTGCTGATGTGTGGTGGTGGCATCCCTTACGGGATCAGCGTCCGCATCGCGCTCCAGAGTGCGGCCAAGCCGGACCAGATCGTCCGCAAGACCACCATGCCCACCAGCGTGCCCAGCAAAATCAGGGCCAGCCAGATCAGGACGGACAGTGCCGTCTCCAAACTGGGCGGAGAAACAGAAAGCTCTTTCTTCTTCCCAGCCTGTTTCAGCTCCGCCCTCATTTGGGCCACATCCCGCGCCAGCGCCTCCAGCTGGGACTGTGTGGGGAGCTGCCCCACCTGCCGGCTCAACGCCCGAAACAGGGCCTCCTGTGCCGCAACGCTGGCCTCCAGGTGCTCCAGCCGGCTGCTGTTGGTGCTCTCCAGCCGGTACAGGGCCGTGAGTACCGCCAGCAGATTCTCCCTGTCCTGCCTCGTGGGAGTGTCCGGCGGCGCGGCTGGCACGGAAAAGGCCGATGCCCGATTTCGCTGTTTCAACTCCTCCAGAGATAATTTCTGCCCGGATTCGGAATTCACGTTCCATGACCTCCTTCGTATACTTCGTTTCGTGAAGCCGGTCATCCCGGCATTTCATTCCTTCCGGTGTGGTGTAGGTGATGTTCTTCCGGCTGTCCGTCCAGCGCACTTGGTAGCCCTCGCTCTCCATCAAAGAAATAAATTTGTCTTTGGTTTCGGCGTACTTCATGCACTGGTCGATGGTGTCCATCAGTCGGAACTTCCAACTCTCGCCCTTGGCGGCGGAGCGGTATTCCCGGCTGCCCATGCGTTTCTGCTTGACCTGTCTCTGAGGCGGCGGTAGGATCTCCAGGCCGTGGGTGGCACAGATCTCATCGCTGGCCAGCCGGTGGGCCTGGAGGTCGGCGGCGCTCTGATGGAGTTTCCTGCCGTCCTGGAAGCTGACGCTGTTGACGATCAGGTGGCTGTGCAGATGGTCGGTGTCGATATGAGTGGCCACCAGCACCTCGAAGTTAGGGAACTCCCGCTGGGCCAGCTCCAGAGCAATGGCGTGGGCCTCCTGGGGTGTCAGGTCGTCTATCTCCGCAAAGGACTGGACAAAGTGATAGCACTGCCGCCCGTCCGTTTTTCGGAATCGATCCTTGGTGAGCCGCATCTCGGAGAGAGCGGACTGGGCGGTGCAGTTCCAGCCTGTCGCTAACCGTTGCCCTTTCCACAGCGTCTTTTCGTCCTGCTGGGTGTATCGCAGCACTCCGCCCAGCGCGCCCCGGCCTCCGCCCCGGTTCTTGACGACGGTAAAAGTAGCCATCTCAGGTCACCTCCCGCAACAGCTGGCGGAGCTGCTCGTTGATCTGACCGTAGCCCTCCGCCAGTCGATCCCCATACACCACGGCGATCTTGCCCATGTTGGCCAGAGTGGTGAGCTGGTTGAGATTCCGCCCCTGGGCTTTCAGTTCAGAGAGCACATTGTCCAGGCCCTCCACCCGGATGATCCTCTTGCCCAGCCCGCAGAGACACAGGTAGTCGGTGACCGTCAGGCCCAGCTCCCGCGCCTTGGCCCGGATGCGGTCTTTCGTCTGCGGTGTTACCCGCAGAGTGATGATCTCGGTTTTCTTTTCTCTCTGCATTGACGCTCCTTTCTCCCCTTCAGGGGCTGTGGTCCGGGGCAGCACCCCGGAACGGTGGCCGGCGTATAGCCGGACGCGATGCTTGCCCTCCCGAAAGGGAGGAATCCCCGTTATCGGCACCCACTCAGCGTCTTACCGGAACAGCTCTATGAACTCCTCCACGGAGCTGACCGCTCCGGCCTGTTTCCAGTAGTGGTAGCGGAGCAGATCGCAGAGCGTACGGAAATTTACTTCCGCCTGCTCCAGCAGATTGTCCATTGCAAGGGCCTGCTGGAAAGCCGTCAGCTCCGTGGGCTGTCCCGGGTGTTGGATGAAGGATCTCACTGTCTCCGCTGGGGGAATTTCCTCGTCATCCATGGACTGTTTCATTGCCTCCATGACGGAGCGCATGGTCTCATCTATGCAGCGGTCCGCCAAGGAATCCAAGAGCAATTTCAAATCTTTCTCCAATCGGTTCATTTGTCCGCGCCCCCTTCGTCAGAAGTGTCTGTTGGATTCGGTGACAGCTGTGACGGCTGTGACAACAAATCCGGCACCGGCTCCGTATCGTTTTTCCCGTCACTGCCGTCATTGCCGTCACAGGCGCGTGTCAACAACAGCTCCCGCCGGTCACGAGTCCGCCTGTTTTGGATAGCAATCCCCATGCGGGACAGCTCCTCTTGGCGGCGGAGCAGGTGCTTCATCAGCACATTGGGACGCATTTTTTCTTTGCAATAGGGCTCCAGCGCCTCTGCCAGCTCCGTGGCGGTGCCGGTAAATTCCCGGCGCTCCGCGAGGAAAGCAGAGAGAGAAGCCAGGATTTTGTCCTGTTCTTCTGTGGATTCCCCGCTGGACACCAGCTTCCATACATGGGCGTCTTGGTCGAACTCCAGGGCCAACTCCTGGTACTCGATGTCCCGCCCGGTGCAGTAGAGAGTGGCGGCGCTGCCGCTCCTTTTTCCTTTCTTCAGTACCAGGTTGGTGTCCGTGGCGCCGCTGATGCCGGTGGTACCGGAGATCATGTTCATGGGGTCTTCATCGTTTAGTTTCCGCAGGTGGTGGATCAGCAGAATGGCGATGCGGTTCCGGTCTGCCAATTCCTTCAGTACACCCAGATCCCGGTAGTCGCTGGCGTAGGGATTTGCCTCGTTTCCCACAGCCCGGATGCGCTGGAGAGTGTCAATGACCACCAGCGCAGTATCTGGGTGTGCGCCAAGAAATCCCTCGATCTGCTCCTCCAGCCCGCTGTGCAGTTTCTCAGACACGGTGGCAAAGCACAAGTCTGCTGGGGCGTTGTCTGTGATGTCCAGCAGGCGGTTTTGGATGCGGGAATAGCTGTCTTCCAGGCAGAGGTAGAGGACGCCGCCCCGGAGAGTGGGGAAATTCCAGACCGGCTCTCCTTTGGCAACACACAGGCAGAGCCACAGAGCCAGCCAGGATTTTCCTACCTTCGGCGCTCCAGCCAGGATGTGCAGTCCCTGGGGGAGCAGTTTGTCTACGACAAAGCGGATGGGCGGCAGGACGGTGCTCATCAGAGTTTCGCCGTCCAGATAGGTCAACGGGGTTGGATTCATGTTCGCCCTTCTTTCTTTTCTGAGTTTGTTTTAGGACAATCCCAACTGCGGCCATCAGCTGGTTTTCCGATTCGGAACCTTTGTCCTTCACCCATTAGGACACTCAGAAGCAGTTTGTAAACCAGAAAATAGAAAATCTTTGGAAAAAATTTTGCTCCCATCCAGTATGGACGAGAGCGGAGCTTATGAATAGCAAGCCCAGAGACAGAAAAAAGCTGGGGAGCCCTGTCATGTGACAGAGCTCCTCAGCTTTTCGTGGAGCCTTCTCAGCCGCTTTGATACCGCCATTTTCGAGATGCCGCAGAGCCTCCCGATCTCCTCCATGGTCAGCTCCTGACCATAGCGCAGGGCGACCAGGTTTTGCTCCTGGGCATCCAATTTTTGGACAGCCTTTCGCAGAGTTTCAAGCTGGAGGGCCTGGATCGCAGTTTCTTCCACGGGAGGATCGGTGTTTCCAAGGCAGGACAGCACCGTTTCAAACTCACTTCTACTCAGATGCCTCTCGTCCCGCTTGTCCTGCGCCTGCTCCCGCTTCCGCTCCTGCTCCAGAAATTCCGCTACCTCCTTTGGCACCGATACTGGCTCACCATTGTAGAGAACAACGACAGAGTCGTCCATTCATGTCCTTTCCGCTCTCCACGGAAAGGCGCACACCCGCGCTGCCGGTACAGCGCCAAATACTGAAGACCTTCATGGATGTTCCCTTCGTTCAGGGTGGTTTTGGTGCCCTACGAGGCCCATGAATGCCTGAGGTTCACAGGGGTGTGAACCTCACCGGAAAGCTGCGAGTTTCGGCTTTCGCCTGTGTCCAGTATAGAACAAAAGTTCTTTTTGTCAATAAGAATACGAATACGATGGAATCTACAATGTAAATGGGCAAATTGGCTTTGTGCCCTGAATGAAATTCTCCTATATGGTGGTAAAAATATAAAGGCAGAATAGAAAAAGATGATTCAATACTCGTGTGGTCCTTGACAATACATATAAGTTAGCATATACTAACTATTACTCTTAATTAGCAGAAAGAAAACTTGTCCCGGCAGACAAAGAACAGGAGGGAGTTGGAATGAAACTGGCAGTAGCTTGGGGGCTGCTCGTCCCGCTTCTCGGCACCTCCCTGGGCGCCGCCTGCGTCTTTTTTCTGAAGAAGGGCCTGGGGGACCGGGTGCAGCGGGGGCTCACCGGCTTTGCCTCCGGCGTTATGGTGGCTGCATCCATCTGGAGCCTGCTGATCCCCGCCATGGAGCAGTCCGCTGGGGCGGGCGTCTGGGCCTTTCTGCCAGCGGTCATCGGCTTCTGGGCCGGTATCCTCTTCCTGCTGGGTCTGGATCACCTGATCCCCCACCTCCACCAGCGGAGCCAGCAGGCAGAGGGACCCCGCACCCGGCTGGAGCGCTCCACCATGATGGTGCTGGCCGTCACCCTCCACAACATCCCAGAGGGGATGGCGGTGGGGGTGGTCTACGCGGGTTTCCTGGCGGGAGAAGGCCAGATCACGATGACAGCCGCGCTGGTCCTGTCCCTGGGCATCGCCATCCAGAACTTCCCCGAGGGGGCCATCATCTCCATGCCTCTGCGGGCGGAGGGGGTGGGCAAGGTCCGGGCCTTTGCGGGGGGTGTGCTCTCCGGTGCGGTGGAACCCCTGGGCGCCGGGCTGACCATCCTGGCCGCCGGGCTGGTGGTTCCAGCCTTGCCCTATCTGCTGAGTTTCGCCGCCGGCGCCATGCTTTATGTGGTGGTGGAGGAACTGATCCCGGAGATGTCCCAGGGGGAGCACTCCAATGTGGGAACGCTGACCTTCGCCCTGGGCTTCACCCTGATGATGGCGCTGGACGTGGCACTGGGCTAAGCGAGACATCCAAAACGACCACTTTTTCATGCCTAATAGTTAGCGTGATCTAACCTTTTTAAATAGACAGGAGGAATAGACGATGTGGAAGTACACGGCCCAAGTAGACGGCATGATGTGCGGCATGTGCGAAAGCCATGTAAACGATGCGGTTCGGAAATCATTTCCAGTGAAGAAGGTCACCTCCTCCCGGAGCAAAAAAGAGACCACGGTGATTGCAGAGACGGACCTGGACGAGGATGCCCTGCGTGCTGCCATTTCCGCCACCGGCTATGAGGTGGGGGAGATCCGGAAGGAGCCCTGGGAAAAGAAGGGGCTGTTCAGCCGGTAAAGAGCCGGGATGCAGACAGATGGAAAGGGGGCAAAATATTGCTGGCGGAATTTCTGGCAGACCGTGGAGATTGGACCCAGGTGATGCCCGGCGCCCGAGCCTGTCTGTTCTCTCTGGAGAAGGGACCACACCTATTACCCCTCCAACTGGCTCCCTTGCACTTTGAGGCCCTGTTCTGCCTGGGGGGATCAGTGACCTTGACCCGGCGGAACGGAACCTTCCTGACCGCTGACGCCAGGAAGGTGTTGATTCTCACTGACTTCTCTGGGCTGACCAATGCCCGGGTGGACTCATCTCTGGCTGGCGTCCTGGTGGCGGTAGATGCCCGGGGTGCCCGAGAGAGCCTGGAAACTATCTGCAATCTGCTGGGTGGCCTAACCCTGGACACAGGGCAGGTGCGGCGATGGATGGCCAGTCGGGGTGGCTGCGCCGTGGAGGGTCCCACCAACTGGAGCCGGGCAGCTTTTGATAACTTGGACCGTCTTCCCCAAAGCGAGCAGGCGCGCTGGTGCGTGTGGAAGTCGGTGGAACTGCTCTATCTGCTCTCCACCCAGGATGAACAGGGGACGTATACTCTCCCGGGTTCGATGCCAAATCGGAATATAGCCCGGTCTCTGGCGGAGACCTGTCGGTACATGGAAGCGCATCTGGATGAGCCTCTCACCATCCCAGCCCTGAGTCGCCGAGCCTGTCTCTCCGCCACCACGTTTAAGGAGGCGTTCCGCCGGCTGTATGGCCTGCCTGTTCATACCTGGCTGCGGCAGAGGCGGATGGAACGAGCGGCAGAACTGCTGAACACGTCCGGATTAAATCTGGAAGGAGTGGCAAAAGCGGTAGGTTACAGCAGCGTCAGTCAATTTGCCGCCGCTTTCCGCCAACAATATGGAGTGCCTCCGGGCCAATACCGAAAAAATGTCTGAATAGGCGGTTACTCGGCTGATTTGGCAATGCAGTTACACAGGGTGTCTGCTATAATACTTCAATACGCAAAGAGATATGTTTGTTTTCCAACAGGAGGAGATCTTGATGAAACAGCATCGCTTCTGGGCCTGGGGCGCCGTGATCTGCATGGTCATGGTGATGATCACAGGCTACAAACGCAAATAAGTACATAGCAGAAAGGAAGAAACCCCCATGATGAAACACTATGTCAGACTGGCCTGCTTCGTGGGCGGCGCCCTGTTTGGCTCCGCCGGCGTGAAGCTGCTCACCAGCAAGGACGCCAAGAAGGCCTATACCCACATCACCGCTGCCGGCCTGCGGATGAAGGACAGCGTGATGGAGACGGTTACCTCCGCCCAAGAGAACGCCGCCGACATTCTTGCCGCCGCCAAGGACATCAACGAGGCCCGGGCCGCCAAGGAGGCCGAGGCTCAGGTAGAGGGCCAGGAGGCCTGAAAAACTGCGGAAGGGAGCCGGTAAGCGGCTCCCTTTTTCCATGAGGAGAGATCAACTATGAGAGCGACCATCGTACACGAGAGCAGAGGCCGGATGCGCCTGCGGCTGAGGCAGAAAACTATGACCTTCCGCCAAGCGGACCTGCTGGAGACCTGGCTGAAGGCCCAGTCCTGGACCAAAGAGGCGGTCGTCCATGAGCGTACCTGCTGCGTCATTGTGACTTATGCGGGGGAGCGGGAAACCGTCCTCTCCGCTATCGGCGGCTTCACCTGGACCAAGGCAGAGGAGTCAGTTACCCTTCCCAGTCACAGTATCCGGGAACTGAACCGGGAATTTCAGGAGAAACTGGTGGGCAAGGTGCTGATGAAGGGGGCCGCCGCCCTGTTCCTGCCCGCTCCGCTGCGGGTTGCCCGGGTAATCTGGCATATGACGCCCTTTCTCCATAAGGGTTTTCGTTGCCTGAACCGAGGGAAAATCAAGGTGGAGCTGCTGGATGCCCTGTCCATCGGGATCTCTGTGGGCCGCCGGGACTTCGGCACTGCCGGTATGGTGATGTTCCTGCTGGAGATCGGCGAGCTGTTGGAGGACTGGACGAGGAAGAAGTCTGTGGCCGACCTGGCGGAGAGCCTGTCCCTCCATGTGGATCGGGTGTGGTTGAAAACAGAGGCCGGCGAGGTACTCACCCCCATCGGCCAGATCCAGCCCGGTGACCGGGTGGTGATCCGGGCCGGGGGTGTCATTCCCCTGGACGGCGTGGTAGCGGAAGGAGAGATCACCGTCAATCAGGCCTCCCTCACTGGCGAGTCCGTCCCTGTGGCTAAGCGCCCCGGCGGCGCGGTCTACGCCGGCACTGTGGTGGAGGAAGGCGAGTGCGTCCTGGAGGTGAAACAGGCCTCCGGCCAGGGCCGCTACGACCAGATTGTGGAGATGATCCAGCGGTCAGAGCAGATGAAGTCCGCCGCTGAGGCCAAGGCATCCAGTTTGGCGGATCGGCTGGTGCCCTATACCTTTGCCGGGAGCCTGCTGAGCCTGGCCCTCACCCGGAATGTGACCCGAGCCCTGTCGGTGCTGATGGTGGACTTTTCCTGCGCCCTGAAGCTGGCTATGCCTCTGGCGGTGCTCTCCGCCATGCGGGAGGCGGGACGGGAGCACATCACAGTCAAGGGAGGCAAATTCCTGGAGGCGGTTGCCCAGGCGGACACCATCGTCTTTGACAAGACCGGCACTCTCACCCACGCTTGCCCCCGGGTGGCGAGGATCGTCCCTTTCAACGGGAAGGAAGAAGCGGAGATGCTCCGCCTGGCTGCCTGCCTGGAAGAGCACTTCCCCCACTCCATGGCCAACGCCGTGGTGGAGGAGGCCCACCGCCGGGGGCTCACCCACGAGGAGCGCCACGCCAGGGTGGAATATTTGGTGGCCCACGGCATCGCCAGCTCGGTGGATGGGGAGCAGGTGCGCATCGGCAGCGCCCACTTCATCTTTGAGGACGAAAAGGTGACCATCCCGGAGGGCGAACAGGCCAAGTTCGACGCCCTGCCCCCGGAGTATTCCCAACTCTATCTCGCAATCGAAGGAGTGCTTTCGGCCGTGATCTGTATCTCCGATCCCCTGCGGGAGGAGGCGAAGGACGTGCTTTCCGCCCTGCGGGGCTTGGGCGTGAAAAACGCCGTCATGCTCACCGGGGACAGCCCCCGCACCGCAGCCGCCATCGCGGCACAGCTGGGAGTTGACGATTTCCAGGCCGGAGTGCTTCCGGCGGACAAGGCGGACTATGTAGCCGCCCTCCGGCGGGAGGGCCGCACCGTCCTCATGGTGGGGGACGGCATCAACGACTCCCCCGCCCTCTCCGAGGCGGACGCGGGCATCGCCATCAGTGATGGGGCGGCCATCGCCCGGGAGATCGCCGACATCACCATCGCCGCTGACAGCCTGTGGGAGCTGGTGCGCCTGCGGCAGCTGGCCATGGCTCTGATGCGCCGCATCCAGAACAACTACCGTTTCGTTATCGGCTTCAACGGGGCGCTCATCGGCCTTGGCGTAGCGGGTATCCTGCCCCCTGCAACCTCCGCCATGCTCCACAACCTGTCCACTCTTGGGGTGAGCCTCCACAGCATGAGCGCCCTGCCCATGTCCAAAACAGAATAACGTACCCAGACAGAGCCCGGCGCGTTTGCACCGGGCTTTTTCAATCTGCCTATTGACAAATGCTCCCGTCAGCCGTATTATAACGATGTTATATCACACTGTTATAAGGAGGCTGCCTCATGGAAGAGAGAACCACTGCAACTCTGGAAAAAATCCAGGAAGCTGCGCTGGCGGAGTTCCTGGATAAAGGATTTCAGGGTGCCTCCCTGCGGCAGATCGTAAAGAACGCCGGAGTGACTACCGGGGCCTTTTACGGCTACTTCTCCAGCAAGGAGGCCCTGTTCAACGCCCTGGTGGAGCCCCATGCCGCTGCCCTTATGGGCAAGTTCATGGAGGCCCAGACCTCCTTTGCCGAGCTGCCCGAGGAGCAGCAGCCATCCCACATGGGGGTGGAATCCGGGACCTATTTGGACTGGATGGTGGACTACATCTGTCAGCACCGGGAGCCGGTAAAGCTGCTCCTCACCCGCTCAGAGGGCACCAGCTACGAGCACTTCGTCCACAACATGGTGGAGGTGGAGGTAGAATACACCCTCCAATACATGGAGGTTCTCCGCCGCCTGGGAAAGGACATTCCCGAGTTGGACAAATCCCTATGTCACATCATCGCCAGCGGGATGTTCAACGGGATATTCGAGATCGTGGTCCACGATATGCCGCGGGATCAGGCCCTGCGGGATGTGGCTCAACTCCGCGACTTCTACACTGCCGGATGGCTGAAATTGATGGGGGCTTGACCCCTGTCTTTTTTGGATATTGGTTAGTCAATGCTAACTATTTTGATAAGGAGGGATCACTTTGAAACAAAAGAAACCAAGCAGCCTGACTCGCATCTTGGGCTATGCGGGCGGGCACAAAAACCTGACGATCCTGGGCTGTATCCTGTCCGCCCTGTCGGCGGTGCTGGGGCTGGTACCCTACCTGTGTGTCTGGCTGGTGGCCAGAAGCATACTGGCCGCCTGGCCCAGCCTGGACGGGGCCGGGGATCTGGGTCGTTTTGGCTGGATGGCGGTGTGGTTTGCCATTGGCAGTATCCTGCTGTACTTTGCCGCCCTTATGTCCACCCATATCGCCGCCTTCCGCACCGCCCGGAACATCCGGCGCGCCGCTATGGCCCATGTGCTGAAGCTCCCCCTGGGCTTTTTTACCGGGAATCAATCGGGGCGGCTGCGCAAGCTCATCGACGACAACGCCGGGCTCACCGAGGACCTGCTGGCCCACAAGCTCCCCGACCTGGCCGCCACGGCGGTGACACCCATCGCTGCCATCGTCGTGCTGTTCCTCTTTGACTGGCGGATGGGCCTTCTGTGCCTGCTCACCATGGTGCTGGCTTTGCTGTCCATGTGCCTGATGATGGGCGGCAAAAATGCCGGCTTCTTCCACCGCTATCAAAAGGAGATCGAGCGCATGAGCGGCGAGGCGGTGGAGTATGTCCGGGGCATTCCGGTGGTAAAGATGTTCCAGCAGACGGTCTACTCCTTCAAGGCCTTCTACGCTGCCATTCAGGATTACAGCAACCTGGCCAGCCAGTACGCCATGAGCTGCCGGACAGGCCAGACCTGCTTCCTCACCTTCATCAACGGGGCCTTCGCCCTGCTGATCCCGGCAGCGCTGCTCATCGCCTCCGGCGGGGACGTGCGGACGGCGCTGGTGAACCTGATCTTCTACGCCCTGTTCGCCCCTGCCTGCGGCCAGATGATCAACCGCATCATGTATATGAGCGAGGCGGTGATGGAGGCCGACGAAGCCATCGGCCGTCTGGACGAGATCCTGAGCCAGCAACCTATGGAGGAGCCGAAGGTCCAAAAGAGGCCGGTCAACGATGCCGTGACCTTTGACCATGTGACCTTTACCTATCCCGGCGCCAGCCGGCCCGCGCTGGAGGATGTGAGTTTTTCTGTCCGGCCCGGTGAAGTGGTGGCCCTGGTGGGCCCCTCCGGCGGGGGAAAGACCACCGCCGCTAGCCTGATCCCCCGGTTCTGGGATGTGGACAGCGGCAGCGTCACCGTAGGCGGCGCGGACGTGCGGGAACTGGACGGCGCCGCCCTCATGGGGCAGATGGCCTTTGTGTTCCAGGATACCCGGCTGTTCAAGGAGAGCTTGCTGGAAAATATCCGGGCTGCCCGGACGGACGCATCCCGGGAGGAGGTGCTTGCTGCCGCTCATGCCGCCCAGTGCGATGACATTCTGGAAAAACTGCCCCAGGGGCTGGATACGGTGGTGGGCGCCAGGGGCGTCTATCTCTCCGGCGGGGAGCAGCAGCGCATCGCCCTGGCCCGGGCCATTTTGAAGGACGCTCCTATCGTGGTGCTGGACGAGGCCACCGCCTTCGCCGACCCGGAGAACGAGCATCAGATCCAAAAGGCCTTTGAGACCCTGACCCGGAACAAAACGGTTCTGATGATCGCCCACCGGCTGTCCACGGTGCAGAATGCGGACAACATCATCGTCTTAAACGAAGGAAAGATCGCGGAACAGGGCAGCCACAGCGCTCTATTGGAGAAAAACGGCGTCTACGCCGCCATGTGGGCGGACTATCAGCGCAGCGCCCAGTGGAAGGTTGGAAAGGAGGCAGCGGTATGACGAAGAAATTACAGCACATCTTCGCCCTCAGTGAGAAGGGGGCAAAGGATCTGGTGAAGGCCGTATTCTGGTGCTTTGTGTGCAATCTGGCTCTCATGTTCCCCGTCGGGGCGGTTCTGTTCACGGTCCAGCATCTGCTGGGCTGTCTGGAGGGCGGCAGCGACCCCATGGAGGGGTTCTGGACCTATGTGGGCTTTGCCCTGGCGGTGCTCCTCCTGCTGTTCGTCCTCCACTGGTTCCAGTACGCCTCTCTCTACATCGCCACCTACCGGGAGAGTGCCAACCGCCGGGTGAGCCTGGCGGAGACCCTGCGCAGACTCCCCCTGTCCTTTTTCGGAAACCGTGATCTCAGCGACTTGACCTCCACCATGATTGCCGACTGCTCCAGTCTGGACCAGATGTTCTCCCACTATGTGCCCCAGCTGTTTGCCTCCATCGGCTCCACGCTGGTGATCGGGGTGTGTATGTTTGCCTGCGACTGGCGCATGGCCCTGGCGGTGCTGTGGGTGGTGCCCGTGGCGGTGGCGCTGACGGCGGGCTCCAAAAAAATCCAGGATGCCTTCGGAACGAAAAACATCCTGAACAAGCGGGCGGTGGCCGACTGCATCCAGGAGGGGCTGGAGACCATCCGGGACATCAAGGCCTGCCACCGGGAGGAGCGGTATCTTGGCGATCTGGAGGCAAAGCTGTCCGCTATGGAGGGCAGTTCCATCCGGTCCGAGCTGGCCACCGGCGTGTTTGTGTGCTCCGCTCAGGCGTTCCTGCGCCTGGGGCTTGCCACCACGGTGCTCACCGGCGGGGCGCTGCTGCTGGCCGGGGAGCTCTCTTTCCTCTATTTCCTGGGCTTCCTGTTCGCCGCTGCCCGGCTGTATGATCCTCTGGGGGTGGTACTCCAGAATATCGCCGCCACCTTCAACACCAAGCTGCAAATTGAACGGATGCGCTCTATTCTGGAACAGCCGGTGCAGACAGGAACAGAGAACTTCCACCCCGACCGATACGACATCACCTTTGACCATGTCTCCTTTGCCTACCGGGAGGGAGCAGGGGTGTTGGAAGATGTGAGCTTCACCGCCCGCCAGGGGGAGGTCACCGCCCTCATTGGTCCCTCCGGGGGCGGGAAGTCCACCGCCTGCAAGCTGGCTGCCCGGTTCTGGGACGTCACCGGCGGGAAGGTGCTTTTAGGTGGGACGGATGTGTCCACGGTAGACCCGGAGACCCTCCTGCGCTCCTACTCTATGGTGTTCCAGGATGTGGTGCTGTTCCGGGACACGGTGATGGAGAACATCCGCTTGGGCCGCCGGGGTGCCACCGATGAGGAGGTGCTGGAGGCCGCCAAGGCCGCCCAATGCGATGAATTCATCCGTCGGCTGCCCCAGGGCTACCAGACGGTGATCGGCGAGAACGGCTCCACCCTTTCCGGCGGGGAGCGGCAGCGGATCTCCATCGCCCGGGCACTTCTAAAGGACGCGCCTGTGGTGCTGCTGGACGAGGCCACCGCCAGCCTGGACGTGGAGAACGAGAGTGCCGTCCAGACCGCCCTCTCCCGCCTGCTCCGGGGCAAGACGGTGCTGGTCATCGCCCATCGGATGCGTACCGTGGCGGGGGCCGACCACATTGTAGTGCTGGAGGACGGCCATGTGGCTCAGCAGGGTACCCCGGCGGAGCTGATGGAACAGGGCGGCCTCTACCGTCGTATGGTGGAGCTCCAGAGCGAGAGCGCCCAGTGGCGGCTGTTATGTAAGAAATAAAGCAGAACGACTGACGGGCGGCTCCCAATCATGGGTGCCATCCGTCAGCCGTCTGTTTTCAATGATTTGCCCCATACATAGCATAAGCCCCATAGGTTCACATTGTGTACCTATGGGGCTTATGCCTTCGCAGTTGCCTTTTGTTTTGGCGGAGAGAGAGGGATTCGAACCCTCGAACGGGTATTAGCCGTTACACGATTTCCAATCGTGCGCCTTCGACCAGCTCAGCCATCTCTCCAAACGGCTGCTGTCCCTGGTCACTCGTGACAGCGAAGATTATTATACCAGATTTTTTCCCGCCGTCAAGCTTTTTTTCAAAAAAATTTCGATTTTTTTGCCGGCCGGGAAATGGCCCCCTCCGGGAAGCGGTCTCTGCCGCCCCCTTTTGTCAAATCGCCCGGAAAAGAGGGCTCCTTTTTCCGCTGATTTTCCACGGGGAAAATTGACTTTTGTAAAAAAGGCGTATATAATAAAAAAAGTTTTCAATCCACTATGTTTCAAAATCAATTTTCAATGTTTGGACGGATTTCATCCAAAGGCGCTCCGCGCCCGAAGCAAACCCGAGACAGCAGGATAGGCCGGCGTTTCCGCCCGGCCTTTTCTTTGCCGGTGCGATCCGTCCTGTGGGAGGTCCCAACCATGAGTTTTTCCTTACCCCGCTATCTGGCCCCGGATTTTACCGCCCTGGGACTGGATCAGGCCCCGGACGTGAAGCTGGTCCCGGCGGAGCAGGACGGCGTCGTGCCCGACGGATACCACGCCACCACCCTGTTCCCGGAATACTACCATCTGGACGGCCGGTGGGTGCTGGCGGAGGACAGCCGCATGGACTGCGTGGCGGTGGCCCGGAACGGGCGGATTGAGATTGTGGAGTTCCGCAATGTGAAGGCGGGCGACCCGGTGGTGGTGGGCCGCACGGAGGACGGCTCCGAGGGCATCTACATCCACCCCAACTGCTTTGCCGACGAGGCGGGCAATCGGGAGGCCTTCGCCTTCCGCACCGGCCGCAGCCGGGAGACCGCCTACTCCATCGACTATGACGAGCTCTACCAGCTCCTCCGCCACGAGCGGGAGCACGGAAACATTCTCTGGGTGATGGGCCCCGCCTGTGCCTTTGACGCGGACGCCCGGGCCGCCTTTGCCGCCCTGGTGCGGGGCGGCTATGTCCACGGCCTGATGGCGGGCAACGCCCTGGCCACCCACGACCTGGAGGCCAGCTATCTGGGCACCGCCCTGGGCCAGGACATTTATACCCAGAAGCCCCACTACAACGGCCACTACAACCACATCGACACCATCAACGCGGTGCGGCGGCTGGGCTCCATCCCCGCCTTCGTGGAGTCCGGCGCGGTGACCGACGGCATCATGTATGAGTGCGTCCAAAATCAGGTCCCCTTTGTTCTTGTGGGCTCCGTCCGGGACGACGGCCCCCTGCCCGAGGTATATGGCGACGTATACCAGGGCCAGGACGCTATGCGGGAGCTGGTGCGGAAGGCCACCACCATCATCTGCATGGCCTCCACTCTGCACACCGTGGCCACCGGCAACATGACCCCCAGCTACCGGGTGGCGGAGGGAAACGTGCGCCCCCTGTACTTCTACTCGGTGGACATCTCCGAGTTCGCGGTGAACAAGCTGCGGGACCGGGGCAGTCTGTCAGTAAAGACCATTGTCACTAACGTGCAGGATTTTATTGTCCATGTTCGGAAGGGCGTCTGCCCGGCGGAGGGATGATCCTCCCGCCCCCTTCATCGTTCTGTGCGCAGATTCCCCCAGGAGCTTCAGGGAACCGCTTCCCCGGCTCCTGGGGGATTTTGTTTGTTTCCGCCCGAACGCACCGGGAATTTTTTCTTGTGCCCGGGGCGTGAAATATGGTATAGTAATTGTGTGTGTTGTTGAGGAAACCACAGGATGTCTTCTCCCTGGGAACAGCTTCCAAGGGCGGAAGACTGCTGTCCGCCCCATCAAGGAGGGATCTGTTTGCGTACCGGTCAAATCTGCCGTAAAGCGCTGCTGGCGCTCACGCTTCTGGGCACTCTGGCAGGGTGCGGCGCGCCCTCCGGCTCCAGCAGCTCGGGGGACAGCGAGGGGGATCTGATTCTCCTCACCATCGGGACTGCGGACAGCGGCGGAACCATGTATCAGGCGGGCAGCGCCATCGCCCAGGCCATCACCCAGGAGGACCACTCCATCAAGGTCAACATCAGCGCCTCCACCGGTTCGGGCATGAACGTCCGCTCTTTGGAATCGGGGGAGGTGGACCTGGCCCTGGTCTCCGGCGACATGGCCTACGCGGCGGTAAACGGGGAGGATGAGTTTCAGCCTCCCGTAGAGCTGCGAGCCATTGGGGCGGTCTACTCCAGCGTCTCCAACTGGGTGGTCCCCGCCTCCTCCGGCTATACCTATGTCCATGATCTCACCGGAGCCCGCATCGGCGCCGGTCCCCAGGGCTCCACCACAGAGCTGTCCGCCCGGGCGGCGGCGGCCTCCCTCTCCCTGGAGGAACAGGGCATCACTTTTGTCAACTGCAGCCTGGGGGATGGCGCGGAGATGCTGGGCAAAGGGGAACTGGACGCGGTCCACGCATTCACCGGCATGCCCGTGCCCAGCCTTGTGGCCCTGGCGAAGGAGATGCCCTGCCGGCTTCTGCTCTACACCCCGGAGGAGCTGGAGACCATTTTGGAGAAAAATCCAGTCTATTTCCCCACTCAGATCCCCGCCGGTACCTACCCCGGCCAGGAGGATACGGTGGATACCTTCGGCGTGAAGTGCCTGCTGTGCGTCAGCAGCTCCATGCCGGAGGATCTGGCCTATCAGCTGACCCAGGCCATCTGGAACGTCTCCGACCGCATGGGGGACTACTCCCCCGCCATGGACGACATGGCCCGGCCGGACTTTCTCTGCCAGAATCTGCCCATCCCTCTCCACCCCGGCGCAGAGCGCTTTTACCAGGAGGCCGGCGCCCTGTAACCCACCATTGACTTTTTCCTAGAGAACTGGTATATTATTCCCGGATATATACATATCCTATCTCAGAACAGTCCACCCAAAACAGATGCCAAATACCAACACCAATGACAACTGGAGGGATCGCTATGAAATTCTATGTCTGTGAGCATTGCGGAAACATTATCACCTTTGTGAAGTCCAGCGGCGTGCCTGTCATGTGCTGCGGCCAGAAGATGACCGAGATCGTCCCCGGCACCACCGACGCCGCCGTGGAGAAGCATGTCCCCGTGGTGAAGGCCGAGGGCAGCCAGGTCACCGTGACGGTGGGCGCCGTGGAGCACCCCATGCTCCCCGAGCACTTCATCGAATGGATTGTTCTGGAGACCCAGAAGGGCAGCCAGATCAAGCACCTGAAGCCCGGCGAGAAGCCCCAGGCGGTCTTTGCCCTGGCCGAGGGAGACCAGACAGTCGCCGCTTATGCCTACTGCAACCTCCACGGGCTGTGGAAGGCCTGATCCCGTTTTATCAATCGCTGAAGTATAACAAAGGGCGGAGCCGCAAGGCTCCGCCCTTTCAGGCTGTCGGAAAAGTCCGGGGACTTTTCCGACAGCCTGAAAAATGCCAATACTTTCCCACCGCTGCGCGGCGGAAAAGTCCTCGCTGCGCTCGCTGAACGCCTTGCCAAGCAAGGCATTCAGGGCATTCGATCCCACTCGAGGCGGGCTGCCGCCCCCTCGAGCTCCCCCGCCCAGACTCGGGCGGCTTTTATTCTGCACAAGTTTTTTGACATGCTGAGAGGGCGGAGCCGCAAAGCTCCGCCCTCTGTCTGTCTTTTTCCTTATTCCTCGGGTTTGGCTTCCTCTTCGGCGGGGGTCTCCTCCCCTTCCGCCTCGGCGGCCTGCTCGGCCACGATCTCGGCCTCCACGGCCTCCTCCACCTCGTCGGCGTCGATGACCTCTCCGTCCGCCTTGGCCTCGGCCTTCAGCTGAGCGATCCGCTCATTATTGGCCTCGATGGTGGCCTTGGCGGCGGCGATCTTCTCACAGGCGGCGGCGTAGCCCGCGTCGGGAGTGGCTCCGTGCTCGGCATAGTAGAGCTTGCCCAGCTCCACATAGGCCTTCTTGATTCCGCCCTCCTCCGCCAGGTTGGAGGCAGAGAGCTTGGCGATCTCCGCCACACGCTTGGAGGTGGCCACGCCGGCCTCCGCCAGGCGCTTAGACGTGGCGGCCACGCTCTGAGCCAGATCGGTGGCCATTTCAGTCAAATTATCCGAAAATCCCATGATTTCGTACCTCCTGTTTCGTACGGTTTCCCGTGTACTGGCTTCATTCTAACGCATTTTATTCAGCGGCGCAAGGACCTTTGTCTGGATTTAATCGTTTTTTTAGGTTCTCTGTATCCGACTTTCAGACTTGCCTCAGACCTGGAAATTGACCGAGGTGTCTCCCTTCTCGTCCTCGCCGAACTCGTAGTCCTTGCCCGGCAGAACGGCATTCAGAGCGATGCCGGCGATGGCGGCCACCGCCAGGCCGGACAGGCTCACCTCAATGGACCCCACAGAGAAGGTCACCGCCCCGGAGTAGTTGACTCCGATGGCCAGCACCATGATGATGGCGGCGATGATGACGTTACGGCTGTTGGTGAAGTCCACCTGATTTTCCACAATGTTGCGCACGCCCACAGCGGAGATCATGCCGTAGAGGACCATGGACACGCCGCCCATGGTGGCGGTGGGCATGGCGGACACCAGGGCCGCGAACTTGGGGGAGAAGGACAGCAGGATGGCAAGTCCCGCGGCGATGCGGATGACCCGTGGGTCATAGACCCGGGACAGGGCCAGCACGCCGGTGTTCTCCCCGTAGGTGGTGTTGGCCGGGGCCCCGAACAAAGCGGCCAGAGAGGTGGCCATGCCGTCGCCCAGCAGAGTGCGGTGGAGGCCCGGGTCCTGAAGGAAATTCCGCTCGCAGGTGGAGGAGATGGCGCAGATGCCGCCGATGTGCTCCACCATGGTGGCCAGGGCCAGGGGCATAATGGTCACCGCCGAGGTGAGCAGCATACCGGAGTCCACATTGGGCCGGCTGAACAGGCCGAACAGGGTGTCCTCAAACCGGAAGGGCAGGCCGATCCAGGGGGCGTCCAGCAGGGCCTGGACCTTGGCCGGGTCCATGACCTCCATTCCCGCGGCCTGACAGACGGCGGCCACTCCATAGGAGCCCACCACGCCCAGGAGGATGGGGATGATCTTCACCATGCCCTTGCCCCAGATGTTGCACACCACCACAATGGCGATGGCCACCAGGGCAATGGCCCAGTTGGAGCGGCAGTTGGTGATGGCGATGGAGCTGAGGGTCAGGCCGATGCAGATGATAATGGGGCCGGTGACGATGGGCGGGAAATAGCGCATCACCGCCTTGGTGCCGAACACCTTGAAGAGGGCGGCCAGCACCACATAGAGGAGTCCCGCCAGCACCACGCCGAAGCAGGCGTAGGGGAGCATCTCCGTGTTGGAGGACAGGCTTCCGTCCTCATTGGCAATCATGGGGGCGATGGCCTGATAGCCGCCGATAAACGCAAAGGATGAGCCCAAAAAGGCGGGCACCTTCCACTTGGTCAGAAAGTGGAACAGCAGCGTCCCCAGCCCCGCAAACAAAAGCGTTGCGGAAACGGACATTCCCGTGAGCGCGGGAACCAGAACAGTGGCGCCGAACATGGCAAACATGTGCTGAGCGCCCAGCACAAACATTTTGGGCCGCCCCAGCTGCCGGGCGTCGTAGATGCCTTGGGGTTGATTCATGGTTGTTTCTCCCTTCTTTTTCGTCTGTATCCACACAAAAAAAGACAATCACACGGTGATTGTCAGGAACACAAAGAGCAGAGCGCCATTGAAAGCATGTCTCCAAACCCGTCCATGGATACTCCCCTCTCCGCAAATTTTCTCTATTGTATCAGAGTTGGCGGGAAAACGCAAGAAAAACCTGTCCCGGCCTGCCCCCGCTTTTTTCTCTGCACGCCCTTCTTTTCATTGACTTTCCCGGGAAAACTGGATAAACTAATACTGATTTTGACCTGGAGGCCCGAGGGCTCCCAAGAGAAAGAGAACGCGTAAGGAGCGATGACCCATGAAAAAACCGTTTGTCACCCTGGAACAGCTCCAGGAGATTGTCAAGCAGTACCCCACCCCCTTCCATCTGTACGACGAGAAGGGCATCCGGGAGAACGCCCGGGCCCTGAAGGCCGCCTTTGCCTGGAACCCCGGCTATAAGGAGTTCTTCGCCGTGAAGGCCACCCCCAATCCCCAGATTTTGAAGATTTTGAAGGAGGAGGGCTGCGGCGTGGACTGCTCCTCCCTGTGCGAGCTGATGATGTCCGACCGCTGCGGCTTCCAGGGCGGGGAGATCATGTTCTCCTCCAACGACACCCCGGCGGAGGAGTTCGCTCTGGCCGCCCAGCTGGGGGCCACCATCAACCTGGACGACATCACCCACATCGACTTTCTGAAGGACACCATCGGGTACATCCCCAAGAAAATCTCCTGCCGCTTCAACCCCGGCGGCACCTTCCAGCTGGGGGAGAGCAAGGAGGGATTCCAGGTGATGGACAACCCCGGAGAGGCCAAGTACGGCATGACCCGGGAGCAGATCGCCCAGGCGTTCAAGCGCCTGAAGGAGATGGGGGCCGAGGAGTTCGGCATCCACGCCTTCCTGGCCTCCAACACCCTGTCCAACGACTACTACCCCGCCCTGGCCAAGATTCTGTTCCAGCTGGCGGTGGACCTGAAGAATGAGACGGGAGCTCACATCACCTTCATCAACCTGTCCGGCGGCGTGGGCATCCCCTACCGCCCGGAGCAGCCCGCCAACGACATCGCCGTTATCGGCGAGGGGGTGCGGCGCGCCTATGAGGAGGTGCTGGTCCCCGCGGGCATGGACGACGTGTCCATCTGCACCGAGCTGGGCCGGTTCATGCTGGCCCCCTACGGCCATCTGGTCACCAAGGTGCTCCACCAGAAGCACATCTACAAGGAGTACATCGGGGTGGACGCCTGCGCCTCCAACCTGATGCGCCCGGCCATCTACGGGGCCTACCACCACATCACCGTCATGGGCAAGGAGGACGCCCCCTGCGACCACAAGTACGACGTCACCGGCTCCCTGTGCGAGAACAGCGACAAGTTCGCCATCGACCGCATGCTGCCGGAGATCAACATCGGCGACCTGCTGGTCATCCACGACACCGGCGCCCACGGCCACGCCATGGGATATCAGTACAACGGCCGCCTGCGCTCGGCCGAGGTCCTCCTGTGCGAGGACGGCTCCACCCGCCTCATCCGGCGGGCCGAGACGCCGGAGGATTACTTCGCCACCGCGATTTGGGATTAAATTTCTTTTTGTAGGGGCGGCCCATGTGGCCGCCCGCGTGGGAGGGTTTTCGCCCTCTGTATGGCGCGACGACTCGGCGCGCCGCTCCTGTGGTTTCCCGCAGGGGGATTTCGCCGCCTGCGGGCGGCGACCTACTTTGCCCATGGCGGCAAAGTAGGCAAAACGCCCCCGGGGACGCGTCCGATGGGCTACGGCTGCGCTTCGCTCCGCCTAGGCCCATAGGCCGCTTTCCCCGGACCCCATTACGGGAGATGCCCTCCTGGTAGTTGGTGCGTCATTTCCGGCGCGCAAAATTTGAGTGGGTGTCTAAATTCCCGCCGGGCCACTGGGCCCTGGCGGCTCAGAAATTGCAGCTGATGCGGCTCAACTTCTGCGCCTGGCTTTGATGAGCCAACGCTCCCGGCGCGTGTTATGCCGTAGGGGCGACCCTTGCGGTCGCCCGCAAAGCCTTCCCCCTTCCAGGGGGAAGGTGGCACGGCGAAGCCGTGACGGATGAGGGTGCCCCCTTGATATGCCCCCGGCGGGAGCCCCAAGGGGCTCCCCTACCCGATTCCGGCAAATTTTTTTAAATCCCGTAGGGGAGGGGCTTGCCCCTCCCGCCGTATCCCGGAAAGCGATCCTTTAACCAATGGGCCGTCAGGGACCGGTCACTACGAAAAAACACAGCCGTTCCTGTATCCCCGCTGTAGGGGCGGGTCCAAGACTCGCCCGTCTCAAGGGTGGCACACCTTCCGCAGGGCCGCCTCACCGGGCCGCCCGCCTTCCCACACGCATTCCCCACACATTGTTTCGTCAGGACGGGGCCCGCCCCGCCCTGAATTTTTGCCGTTTCCACAGAAATCTTAAATCAACAAGGAGAGAATCATTCCATGAACATTATGGGCGAGCTTGCCCTGATCTTTGGGATCTGTCTGGTGGGAGAGGGGGTGGCGGCCCTTCTCCCGGTGGCCTTTCCGGCCAGCGTCATCAGCATGGTGCTGCTGATGGTCCTGCTGCTCACCGGCGTGGTGAAGGACCGGCACATCCAAACCGCCTCCCACTTTCTGGTGGCCAATATGGCCTTTTTCTTTCTGCCCTCCTTTGTGGGGCTGCTGGAGCATATAGAGCTGCTGAAAAGCCAGCTGGTCCCCCTGCTCCTTATCATTGTGCTCACCACGCCGGTGGTCTATCTGATCACCGGGTGGACGGTGCGGCTGCTGATGCTCCGCCACCGGAACCGGAAGGAGGACCGCCATGTTTGACGCGATTCTGACCTCTCCGTTTTTCGGTCTGGCCCTGTCCGCCGCCGCCTGGTGCGCCGGGCTGTGGGTCCAGAAGAAAACCGGGTGGGTGCTGTGCAACCCCCTGATCATCGCCGGCGTGCTGATCATCGCCATTCTGGCTGTCTTTCACATCCCCCTGGAGCACTACAACCAGGGGGCCGGCCTGATCCAGATGATGCTGGGGCCGGTGACGGCGGTGCTGGCCCTGAACATCTACCACCAGCGCGCCACCCTCAAGGAGTATTTTCTTCCGGTCCTGGCGGGGTGCCTGGCGGGCACCCTGGCCAGCCTGGGCAGCGTGCTGGCCCTGTGCCGGCTGTTCCAGCTGGAGGACGTGCTCACCGCCTCCCTTCTGCCCAAGAGCGTCACCACCGCCATCGCCCTGGGCATCGCCGAGAGCCAGGGCGGCATCCAGGGGGTGGCCGCGGCGGCGGTGATTCTGGCCGGTCTGGTGGGGGCGGTGTTTGCCCCTCTGTTCGCCAAGTGGTTCCGCATCACCGACCCGGTGGCGGAGGGACTGGCTATCGGGGCGTGCAGCCACGCCCTGGGCACCGCCAAAGCCATGGAGATCGGCGAGATTCAGGGAGCCATGAGCTCCATCGCCATCTGTGTGTGCGGGATCTTCACCTCCCTGCTGGCCCTGTTTCTCTAAAAGGAGGACCCTGCATGGAGTTCTACTATCACAGCCGCATGGGAAAGGCCTGGCAAATGGCCTACCACGCCATCCTCACCGGCCTGGAGGAGCTGCGCCCCGCCTTCCCCGTCCCCCGGCTGGAGATGGAGGAGCTGGGGCAGATCCTGTTCCAGCTCCGCCTGGACCACCCGGAGATCTTCTATGTCACCGGCTTCTCCTGCCGGGTCCACCCCGCCGCCTCCACGGTGGAGTTTCTGCCCCAGTACCTCTTTGACAGAGGGAAGATCCGGGAGCACCAGCGGGCCATGTCCGCCCGGATCGCCAAGCTGGCCCGCCCCGCCATGGACAAGAGCGAGGTTGAAAAGGAGCGGTACATCCACGACTTCATCTGCCAGAACGTGCGGTACGACAAGCTGAAAAAGCCCTACTCCCACGAGATCCTGGGCCCTCTGGGCCAGGGGGTGAGCGTGTGCGAGGGCATCGCCAAGGCGGTGAAGGCCCTGTGCGACGCCCTGGGGCTGTGGTGCATCGTGGTCATCTCGGAGAACAACCCGGACAAGGGCATCCGCTACCGCCACGCCTGGAACATTGTGAGGATCGGCGGGCAGTATTACCATCTGGACGCCACCTTTGACAACTCCCTGGGAGGAGACGGGGTGATCCGGTACGACTACTTCAATCTGGACGACAAAAAAATCTTCCGGGACCATGAGCCCATTCTCACCCATGCCCCCGCCTGCACCCAGGGGGACCGGTTCTTCTACCGGGAACAAAAGCTGTCCTTTACCAAGCAGGAGGAGGTGGGCCGGCGGGCCCTCCAGGCCATCCGCAAGAAAAAGCCCCTGGTCTTCCACTGGCGGGGCGGCTATCTCACCCGGGACGTTCTGGGGGAGCTGGTCGCCCTCCTGGAGCGGGCCGCCCAGGAGAAGGGGCTCCACGCCCAGGTGAAGGTGAACTGGCCCCAGGCCGTCCTCCAGGTCTCCTTCGTCCCCCAGCCGCCCGGCTCCGCCCTCACGCCCCAGCAGGCCAACGAGGGGGAGGACGCTCCCGCGCCTCTGGACGAGCCCCTTCCTCCCCTGTAAACGCGGCTTCGCCGCTGTTCCGTCCCCCGGCCTCCTCCACGGCGGCAGGGGGCGTTGTTTTTCCAGGGCTCCCCGCGTATGATTCATGGAGCGGCCTCTCATCCTAACTCTGTCCGGCGGGAGACGGAGCCACTCCGCCTCCCGGGCCGAATCTGGGCGGAGACAGGTCCGCCGTTCAGGAGGATGCGGGATGGAGTGGTTCTGGTATTTTCTCTTTTACAGCTTTCTGGGTTTCCTGCTGGAGGTGGGCTACGCCTGGTGGACGGGCGGGGATCTGGACCGGAAGTGCCTGCTTCTCCTCCCCCTGTGCCCGGTGTACGGCCTGGGGGCCTGCGCGGTGCTGCTGCTCCCCGGGGCGGTGCTCCGCTCCCCCGTCCTCCTGGTGATTGTGGGGGGGCTCACCGCCACGGCGGTGGAGTACGCCGTCTCCGTCTTTTATCAAAGGGCCTTCTCTGTCTCCTTCTGGGACTATCGCGGCCAGCTGGGCAACCTCAACGGGCGGGTCTGCCTCCCCTTTACCCTGGCCTGGGGGCTTCTCCTGCTCCCCATGGTCTACTGGGTCCACCCGGCGGCCGTCCGGCTGTTTGCCGTGATCCCGCCCCCGGCGTCCTGGGCGGCCCTGGCCGCGTTTACCGCCGACGGGATCGTCTCCTCGGTCATCCTGCGCCGCACCGGGGACCGGACCCGGCTGCGGTGGTACCGGACCGCGGAGCGGCCCCAATAGGCCCGGCCATTCCCGCCCTGGACCGCTTTACGACAATAAAAAAACAGCCGCGAAATGCGGCTGCTTTTTGTCCCTTGTTACTCCTCGTAGTCCTCATACTCCGAGGCGCAGGCCTTCTGCTGGACCTTGGTCTTGGCGTAGTCCCCCAGTTCGGCCAGCTTGTCCCAGTAGGCGATGATGGCGCAGATGACGCCGGCGGCGGTGAGGGACAGGGCCACGATCTTCAGCACGAAGCGGGCAACTTTCATAAGGCAATTCCTCCTCATACGGATTCTGTTGTCCATAGTGTACACGATGGACGGAGAAAATACAACTGTTTTTTCAAAATTTGTCCGGCGTGCCCCGGTCCTTACACATTAAAACGGAACAGGATGATGTCGCCGTCCTGGACGATGTATTCCTTGCCCTCGGAGCGGATGAGGCCCTTCTCCCGGGCGGCGGCCATAGAGCCGCAGGCCATCAGGTCGTCGTAGGCGATCACTTCCGCCCGGATAAAGCCCCGCTCAAAGTCGGAGTGGATCTTGCCGGCGGCCTGGGGCGCCTTGGTGCCCTTGGTGATGGTCCAGGCCCGGCACTCGTCCTCGCCGGAGGTCAGGTAGGAGATGAGGCCCAGCAGGGTGTAGCTGGCCTTCACCAGCCGGTCCAGGCCGGACTCGGGCACGCCCAGGTCGTCCAGGAACATCTTCTTCTCCTCGGGCTCCAGCTCGGCGATCTCCGCCTCCAGCTTGGCGCACACAGGGATCACCTGTGCCCCCTCCGAGGCCGCCCGCTCCTTCACCTGCTGGTAGTAGGCCACCCCCTCCGGGTCGGAAAATCCGTCCTCGTCCAGGTTGGCCGCATAGATCACCGGCTTCAGGGACAGCAGCTCCGAGGTGGCGATGAGGGCGGCGTCGTCCTCGTCCACCTGGCTCAAGTAGCTCCGGGCGGATTTGCCGTCGTTGAGCCAGCCCTTCAGGCCGGTGAAGACATCCACCTCCCGGAGGAACTTCTTGTCCCCCTTGGCCGCCTTCTGGGCCTTGTCGATGCGCCGGTCCACCATCTCCGCGTCGGCCAGGATCAGCTCCAGGTCGATGGTATCCATATCCCGGATGGGGTCGGTGGAGCCCTCCACATGGATCACGTTCTCGTCGTCAAAGCAGCGCACCACGTGGACGATGGCGTCGGTCTGGCGGATGTTGGCCAAAAACTTGTTGCCCAGGCCCTCCCCCCGGGAGGCCCCCTTCACCAGTCCGGCGATGTCCACGAACTCGATCACCGCCGGGGTGGTCTTTTTGGGGTGGTACATCTCAGACAGCTTGTCCAGACGGGCGTCGGGCACCGCCACCACGCCCACATTGGGGTCGATGGTGCAGAAGGGGTAGTTGGCGCTCTCCGCGCCGGCGTTGGTAATGGCGTTGAAAAGGGTGCTCTTTCCCACATTGGGGAGACCCACGATGCCTAATTTCATATATCTCTACATCTCCTTAAAAAATGCCGTATTTACAAGGTTTTCGCGCTTTGGCGTTTTGGTGGCTACGCCATTTTTACGCCATTTGCGCATCGACTTGTATTAAGTTATATCAACATACGCTGCTAAGTTGAAATTGCTTGACCGCCTGATCCAGCGTTTCATCGGTTACATGGACATACCGATCCATTGTGGTTTTGATGCTGGCGTGTCCCAGCAGCTTTTGCAGCACTTTCGGCTGCATTCCGCTTTCGATCGCACGGGTTGCGTAAGTATGACGCAGCGCGTGCATACAAAAGCGGTTGATCCCCGCTTCATCGCAAAGCTTATAGAGGTGGGTATCATAGGAACTGTTTTTTGCCGGTTCTCCTGTGCGCCAGTTGATAAAGACCAGATCACGCATCACAAGCCGGGAAGTAACGCCGGTGCGCCTGTCCATATATTCCAGCGTTTGCGACAGCAGGGGGGATTCTTTTCTGCCGCTCCGGCTATCCCATACCTCTTTCAGAATGTCATACGCTTTATCCGTCAATGGAATGGTGCGATAGCTCTGCTGAGTTTTGGGAGGACCAGCACGCCAAACTTTCTGTGCGTGACGAAACTCCAAGGTCTTGTTCACTGTAAGCGTCCGGCGCTCAAAGTCGATTGCGTCCCATGTTAAGCCAATCATCTCCCCGGTGCGCAATCCCGTTTCAAGGATGAGCGCATACTGGTTGTAATTGTGGGAACGCCGTGCTGTTTCGAGAAAGAGGTGCTGTTCCTCTCGCGTTAGATAGTGAATATCATCCACAGCGCGAACGGGCTTTGAAAACCGAACACCATCCATGGGGTGCTTTGCAATCAGGTCGTTCATCTTCGCCGCCTTAAACATTGTCCCCATCGTGATGTATGCCTGACGAATGGTGGAACCTGCGTAATCCGCATCCATCTGGATGAACACCTTTTTGCAGTGCATCGGTTTTACATTGGCGATCAGCATCTTCCCGATTACCGGCTGAATATTGCGGACATAGCGTTCCCGGTAATTTCTGAGCGTGTTGGGTGCCAGATCCCCGACAATATTTTCAATCCAGAAATTGAACCACTCATCAACCGTCGTATCGGTAGCCACAAACACATCGTCATGCTTATCGGCGTACTTTGCGTCCTCAATCCAGTTTCGCGCCTCGGGCAGCGTCTGAAAATACTTCTCATGCCGCTTCCCGGCTCTATCAACAAATCGTGCGCTATACAATCCGTCCTTTCTTTGGTAGATACCCTTACCGCAGTCTTTTCCCTTGAGATTCTTTCCCATGGACGAGCTCCTTTCCCGCAGAGAAGAAAAGAGCGCACTACTACGCTATATAGTATAGCGCACGGTGCTCTTTTCCTCAAGGCTTCTCCGCGAATTTTTCAAATGCTATGTTAGATCACAAGTGCCTGACTGATATACTGTTCAAACTCTTTGCGCTTCACCAATTTCTTGCTGCCTACAAAAAGCACGAACGGGCAGTTTGGCGAACGCAGCATACTGTCAATTTTATTGATTCCGATATTGCTGTACTCAGCGGCTTCCTTTGCCGTGAGCGTCATTTTCAGGTGGATTGGCACTTTGCTGATAGAATTTTCCATTTAATCGCCCCTTCCGTAGAATAATAGTTCGTCAATTTATCTGATTCAGAATTTTCACCGCCCGTTTCACATTTTCCGCAGCGTTGCCCTTTCGGAAATTCTCACCGTTAAACTGGATGGGGACGCAGACCTCCAAAACCCTGTCGTAGATACGGCGCTCATCCAGATCGGCAGCTTTCTGCATCACGGAAAGCGGGATATTGGTGGTGATGATCATCGGTTTACCGGTCAGCAGGCGCTTATTGACCACATCAAACACGCGCTCCTTGCCGAAGCAGGTGTTCCGTTCCGCACCCAGGTCATCCAAAATCAGCAGCTCCGGGCGCATCAGTGTTTTCAGGTAAGCATCCCGGTCAGCGCCGAAATTGCCCTGCATACGGTTCACCACATCGGACAGCCCTAAGAAAAGGACGGAAACCGTTTTCTCTATCAGGGCGTTGGCAATGCAGCCCGCCGCATAGGATTTTCCGGTGCCCACATTGCCGAACAGGAGAAGCCCGGTTCCATCTTGGCGGAAAGCATCCCAGTTTTCGGAATATCTTCTCGATTTAACAAGCTGTGGAGTCATTACTTCGGCGTTTTCAAACCGCCATCCGGCGGCGGGAATATCCCGGAACGCCTCAGAGCGGAGCATGGCAATCCGGTTCAGCCGTTCCAGCTCCCGCTGCTCCGCTTCGCGCCGCGCCCGTTCCTCAACCGCGCATTTACAGGCAATCGGGTGCTTGTCCAACCCGTTTTTGCGGTACTGTTCTGGAAAATAGGCTTCCTTGGGCGTGTGGCACTTGCCGCAGTATTTCAGCCCGTCATCCGGGTTGATATAATCCTCCGGGGTGGTGTTCAAGGTCTCTGCTGCATCTATGATGGATGCTATAATCGGATTCACATTCACAGACATTCTCCTTCCTCATAGGTCTCTGTGTAGTCGTAATTCTTACCGGGTTTTGATTTGCTGTCCTCATCCAGCCACTTACGAATTGTGGCGTAATGGTTGGCATAGTGCTTTCCGCTGGATGCCATATAAGCCGACAGACGGTTGATGTAGTCCTCATATTGGCTGGGGTATGTCGATTGCAGATCAGCCAGCTCACTGTCCAAAAGAAAAACATTCTGATACTTCCCAAAACAGCGGCGTGCATTCTCTCTCCTGTTATTCTGACTGGAATCTGTTTTCTTCTTCTCTTTCTTACTTGTGGGCAAATTTTGCCCCATACAAGGGGAAGATTTCCGCCCATCCATTGGGCAGAACTTGCCCTCTGGATGGGAAGAAAGCTGCACCTCATCGGGCAGTTGCAGGAAAATACGGTTTGCCCGGTTCCAGCCCTGCCGGATGCGGGTGATGAGGCCTGCATATTCCAGTTCGGCCAGAGCGGCCTTGACCGTCCGTTCGCTCCGATTCAGGTCGTTCGCCATCTGGCGGATGGTGTAAATCACATAGACATCCCCATCCTCCGACACCCAGCCGGATTTCTGGGAGAGTTGTGTGCGCCCCAACAGCAGGGCGTAGAGCAGCTTGGCGTTGATCGAGTATTCGCCTCGAAGGATAAACCGGGGTAACGGCACGAAAGGCGGCAGCGGGGTGTCGGTTTTATAGTAGATGGTGTATCACTTCCTTTCTCCTTCACAGGACAATTAAGGCGGGCGGCGGGATCGTTTGGAGTAGTAATGCGGACAGACGATTACCGCAGCACGAAAACTTTGTTTGCAGTTTCGGACGCACCTGCGGCAAAGGGCGTTATAGGCGATGCGTCCCCGGTCATTCAGGAAGAACGCCCATTCATCTTTTCGTTTTTTACTCATACGCGGCATAGTGGCCTCCTGTCATTACAATTCCTTTCGCTGGGTCTCTTTGAGCAGCGACCAAATCTCGGCTTGCCGTTCTTTCAGCTCCGCAACATCCTCAGTGTAGAGATGCCCGGAGCTGTTAATCCGGCGGCAAATCTGGTTGGTATTGCTGGCAACCCGGCTGACGGCTGCGGCTGGCTTTTTCTGCTGGGTGTAGTCCACTTTGATGATGTAACCGTCGATTGCCATTTTTCTGAGATATGCGCCTATGTTCTTAGTACCGAGCTGAGCCATCTTGCTTTGGATAAGCTGACGCTCCTGCTCGGTGACGCAGAACTCGATGCGGATCGGCCTTGTGCGTTCAGCCATTGGATATTCGCCTCCTTCAAACTACAACGGACATTTCAAGCGGGAAACTTGGTACCCGCTCAGGAAAAAATCTCTCTCACTTTACAACGGACATTTTTTGCGCCAATTAGCGGGTAGGGCAAGAGTAATATTTTGGAACCGAATATCACCTCCTACTTTACAACGGACAATTTTTTGTGAATTGGGGGGGGGGTATCTTCAAAAAATACTTTTCAATTTACAACGGACATTTTCTCCAAGAAAAACAGGGGTCTGATTGAAAAAAAGTGAAAAATAAAAATGCTCCCGGCTTTGGAAAAAGCGGAAGCACTGTGATCTGCGGATATGAGATTTTAGAGAACAGCAAGCACAGCCGCTGTCCGTACACAGCGGCGAAATGAGCGTTCCGGTCTGTCGGCCAATCTACCCATTGGTTCTTGTTGGGAGTACCCAAACCCCTGCTAATTCGCAACGAGAATTGACTTACATCATAATATCAATTCTGATTTTATATTGATATTGTCAATGTGGGTGTTGACTATCATCATAATTTTAGATATACTATTATCAGGTTGTTATTGCGAGGTGAGCGGATGGACTATATGACGGAACTCGCCGCGATTGCAAAAGAAAACGGCGGCATCATCGAAACGAAAACAGCGGCGCAGCGCGGCATTTCCAAGGCGATGCTCTACAAACTTTGCAAGGCGGAAAAGATTCACCGAATCGTCAAGGGGCAGTATGTGCTCCCGGAAGATATGCAGGACGAGCTGTTATCCATCAGCCGCCGTTCCGGAAAGGTTATTTTTTCCCACGAGACGGCGCTGTTTCTCCATGGGATTTCCGACCGGACACCCTTTGAGCACACCGTAACCGCGCCCTCCGGCTGCATCCCGTCTGCGGCCATCAAAGCGGAGTGTAAGGTGTATTACATCAAGCCGGAGTTGTTCGAGCTGGGCAAAACGATACTGCAAACTCCCGCTGGAAATCCCGTTCCCTGCTATGATCTGGAACGCACCATCTGCGATGTGATCCGCAGCCGCAACAAGATCGGGACTGAGACATTTCTATCGGCGCTGAAGCAGTACGCCGCCAGCCCCAAAAAAGATTTGAACCGGCTGGATGAGTATGCCCGGCAGATGCGGGTATCGGGCGTCCTGCGCCAATATTTGGAGGTACTACTGTGAGCAATGCCATGAGCCTGAAAGCGAAAATCCGCAACATCGCCAAGCAGAAAAATATCCCGGCACAGGTCATTTTGCAGAACTATATGTTCGAGCGTCTACTTGTCCGCCTTGCGGCCTCCGCATACAAAGACAAGTTTGTGCTGAAAGGCGGGATGCTGGTAGCTGCCATCGTGGGGCTGGACAACCGGGCGACGATGGATTTGGACGCAACGCTGAAAAACCTGCCCCTGACCCCGGAAGCTATCCGCAGCGCATTGGAGCAGGTGGCCGCTGTGACCTTTGATGACGGCGTGACCTTTGAGGTTGGAAAAATCTCGCCCATCCGGGAGGATGACATTTACGGCGGCTACCGTGTGATGCTGAATGCCCATTTTGACACGCTGATTACCCCGCTGAGCATTGATGTGTCCACAGGGGATGCCATCACGCCTCATGCGGTGCAGTACCAGTTTTCAGAGATTTTTGATGATGAAAAGTCCTATGAACTGTGGGCGTACAACATCGAAACCGTTATGGCAGAAAAGGTAGAAACCATCCTGCGGCGGGGCGTGTTCAACACCCGACCGAGAGATTTTTATGATGCGTATATTCTGGCAACCACGCAGAAATTTGACAAGGCCGTGTTCGCCGAAGCACTGCGTGCCACCGCAACCCACCGCGGCACAGCTCGTCAGATTGCGGATGTGTCCGCCATTTTGCACAACATCGAGAGCAGCCGGGAACTCAAAGCCATGTGGGAAAAGTACCGCAAGCAGTTTACCTACGCCGCCCACATTGAGTACAGCCAGATCATGGATGTGCTAAAAACGCTGGTCGCCTGACAGCGGCCCGGACTCGAAATTAAGGCTCCTGCGCCTCAGCGCGGGTTCGATTGGACAAGGTGCAGTGCACAAATCTATATTGTGGTAGCATTGCGGCAGCGATGTGGAAAACGCAGGAAGATCTGTCATGATAATTAAAAGAGAAAAAGAAACTACAGCTCTATTAAGTTGTTCCTTCTCACCGCCAAAAGCAAAAATCCTGTTTAAAATTGGATTTATTTTTGCTTATGATATAAAAGCCCCTCAGGCCGCAAGTTTGAGGGGCTTCACTATACGGCATGTTTTATTCTGCCTTCTGTGCAAGTTGCAGGTAAATCTCTTGTAAATGCGTTGAAATAGTCCGATTTCCATGATACTGTCTTGTATCTCAGTCAGCGCCATGGTAGAATAATTCCATATCATATGGAGGTGAGACGATGAAAGCAAGTTATAAAAAACTCTGGAAGCTCCTTGTAGATAAAGATATGAGTAAAGCTGATCTTCATAAAGCAAGTGGCCTATCATCGAGCACCATGACCAAACTCAGAAAGGGCGAAGATGTTTCTATGGAAGCTCTTCGCAAAATCTGCACCGCCTTAGACTGCAATATTGGCGACATTGTAGAGTTTGTACCGGACACTACGGAGTCCTGATTTTGGGATAGGAAAAGGTGTATGATAAAATAGGCGGAATAGAAACGGAGACATGGTGATGGATCAGGCGTATTTATATAACGGCAGCTTAACGGCTGAGCAGTTCCACTTCTATGAGATCAGGATTGCCGCGAAATATTACATTGACGGTAAAACCATTGAAGAGGCAATCGAGATAATCAAAAAAGACAACTTATTTCAATATCCCACAGAGCGTCAGGTTTCACGTCTGGCGAGGGCTTGCTATAAGCGGCTGGATGCGCTTAACAACGAGCAGCTTGTGCATGAGCTTGCATTCGCACCCAGCGAAATAGCGAAACAGATCAACCTCTATGCAATTATGAAATATAACCGTTTGGTTTGGGAATTTATGATACAGGTCATCGGCGAAAAATACAGCAATCAGGATTTTAGCTTTTCACGGAAAGACCTGAACGCGTTCTTTACCCGGCTTCAAGCACAGAACGATTCTGTCTCTGCATGGAGTGAAAATACAGTCAATAAAATTAAAAGCGTGCTGGTACGGATGCTGGTTGAGACGGAGTACCTTGACGGCATTCGCTCTACCACTCTGAATCCGGTTTTTCTCTGCGAAGAGCTGGAAGAAGGAATCAGAGCCAACAACGATTATGAAGCACTGCCAGCATTTAATAGTTTTCGATAGGAGGCGGTCATGGGCATGATAAAACAAGAGCTGGATCGGATCAAAGACCGGATTTCTGATCCGAGTTTCCTTGCCAATAAAGGCTTGAGCAATGAGGTGGGCATCCATGTTTTCTGCTATGACCCCAAAGACGAGATTGTGGTTCAGGATTATATCCGAAGGTTAAAGACGGAAGCAAATACACCGTACCGAATTATCGAGTGTGACCTCTATGAGATATTCCTTTCCCTGCTGGAAGACAAGCGTGTCCTGCGTTCCGTTCCGGGTTTGGAAGACAAACGCGGGAAGGACTATCTTCTTAGCCAATTACAGAAAATCGCTACCCCGGAGGCGTTGCTTGCAAGGATGGACTACCCCCCTCATGTGAAAGGGCAGGACGTTTTGTTCATGACGGGGATCGGGAAAATCCACCCATTTATGCGCTCCCACAAGATGCTGGACAGTATGCAGCATTTATTTGAGGATATTCCGATTGTGATGTTCTATCCGGGTAGCTTCAACGGACAGACGCTCAACCTTTTCAACGAGTTTCTGGACGGCCACTATTACCGGGCTTTTAATCTGCTGTAACGGAGGCAAGAACCATGAAGATACAAAATATGTTCCAAAAGGACATCAACCGAGACATTAACGGTGTCATTAAGGTTTCCCAGAACGACGACAACAGTCTGCGCCAGGAGCTGAGTGAGTATATCATCACGAAGGAGCTGCGCAGACATTTTCGTACATTCTTTGATAACTACTCAAAAGCCATCGACTATCCCAACGATAAGATCGGCGTGTGGATTTCCGGCTTCTTTGGAAGTGGTAAATCTCACTTCTTAAAGATTCTGTCCTACCTTCTCGAAAACAAGGAAGTGTACGGCAAGAAAGCAATGGACTACTTCAAGGACAAATTTGACGATCCCATGATGTACGCAACTGCGGTCAAATGCGTCTCGGTGCCTACGGAGTCCATTCTGTTCAATATCGACATTGAGGGTCCGATCACGAAAGATAAGACTGCTGTCTTGCGTGTCTTTGCCAAGATGTTTTATAACCACTGCGGTTTCTATGGAGACGATTTGAAGATCGCCAAGCTGGAACGCTTTATTGAAAAACAGGGCAAGACGGAGCAGTTCCGCGCTGCCTTTGAAGAAATCAATGGCGTACCGTGGATGGAAACGCGGGACTCCTTTGCCTTCTTTGAGGACGATATTGTGGAAGTATTGCAGTCTGTTCTCGGTATGAGCGAGCAGGCTGCCCGTAACTGGTTTAACGGCGAAGAGACAAATGAACTGAGCATTGCCCAGCTCGTTGCGGCCATCAAAGAATATGTGGACGGAAAAGGCAAGAACTTCCGGCTGCTTTTTATGGTGGACGAGGTTGGTCAGTATATCGGTGAAGACGGGGATCTGATGATCAATCTGCAATCCCTTGTGGAAGAAATCGGAACCCGCTGCATGGGGAAAGTCTGGGTTATGGTCACGAGCCAAGAAGCGATTGACTCCGTTGTCCATATCTCCGGCGATGACTTTTCTAAGATTCAGGGACGCTTCAATACTCGTCTCAGTCTGTCCTCTTCTTCCGTTGATGAGGTCATCAAAAAACGTGTGCTGGCAAAGACCGAAGAGGCTGACCAGCTTCTCCGCATGGTATACGACAAAGAACACGCCGTCCTAAAGAACCTCTACACCTTTAACAATCCGGTTCTGGACATCAAAGGCTTTACGGACAGTGCAGAGTACTCTGCCACATTCCCCTTTGTTCCATATCAGTTCATCATTATCCAGAAGGTACTTGCAGAGATCCGGAAACACGGCAATTCCGGCAAGCACCTTTCCGGCGGTGAGCGTTCCATGCTCTCCGGCTTCCAAGAGGCAGCACAGAAAGTACAGAATAAGGACGGGAATGCCCTTGTCCCCTTCTACCTCTTTTATGATACCGTCCACACCTTCCTTGAGAGTGCGATCCGGCGTGTCATTGACCGCTGCCAGACTGCGGCGGACAATCATGACGGTTTAGAACAGCAGGATGTGAACGTCCTGAAACTGTTGTACTTAGTCCGGTATATTGACGACATCAAAGCGAATATCGACAACATTGCAATCCTAATGATTGACGACATTCGCACCGACAAGATTGCCCTCAGAACCTCTGTCACAGAGTCCCTTGAGCGGCTGCTATCTCAGAACTATATCTCCCGCAACGGGGACACCTATGCTTTCCTGACCGACGAAGAGCAGGATATTGCCATCGACATCCGAAACACGGTGGTAGACAGCGCACAGGTGACAGCAAGTATCGCCCAGACGGTGTTTGGGGAAATCTATCCGGCGAAGAAGTTTAAGTACGGCAAGTATGACTTTGCCTATGACCAGTACATTGACGAGACGCTGAACGGCTCTGCTTCCGGCGGGATGCGGCTGCGCATTGTGACCGTGGCAAGTGACTACTACGGTGCGCCAGATCAGAGGCTTATCATGGATTCTCAGGTGAACAACGAGGCGATTGTCGTTCTCTCCAATGAAACTCCTTATTTCGAGGAACTGGAACAGGCAATGAAAATCCGCAAGTATGTCAAGCAGCGGAACGTCTCCCAGCTCCCGGAGAGCATTCAGGATATTATCCGCAAACGGCAGCAGCAAGCCCGCACCCTTGAAGAGCGGGCGCGTGGCTATATCGAGAAAGCCATTGTGGGCGCAAAGGTTCTCGTCCACGGCGAGGTCATGGACATCAAAGCTGGCAACGCGAAAGACAAGCTGGATGTCGCCCTGAACGGTCTGGTTGAGAGCGTGTATTCCAAGCTCGGTATGGTCAACAAGTTTGTGGAAAGCGATGCAGACATCCTTGCGATCCTCAATGGGACTGACAATGAGCAGGGTGCCTTTGCCGGGACCGGCTCAAACAACGAAGATGCCCTGAACGAGATCAGCCAATGGCTGGAACTGCAAAACGCAAAGATGCTCACAACCTCTATGGGTGACGTACAGCGCAGATACAGCGCGATCCCCTACGGCTGGCGGGAAATCGACATTGCAGCTCTGGTTGCCCGTCTGATAGCCCAGCAGAAGATTTCGATCAAATACGGCGGCGCGATTGTGGGCAAGGACGAACGCAGGTTGGTTGATTATCTGCGCAAACGGTCAGAGATCGACAAGGCGATTGTGACCCGTCGGATTGCCCCCTCAGAAGACCTGATGAGAAAGAGTATTAACTTTCTTCGGGACTACCTTGGCGCAATGGACATTCCCTCCGACGAGGACGGGCTGATCCGTTTCGTGCTGAACACCTTCGAGGAAAAAGAGAAGCACTACAATGAGCTTTTGGAAGCCTATAAGCAAGTGAGATACCCGGAACGGGAAGTTGTGGAAACCGCTCGTAACCTTGCCGCCGGCGTGCTGAGCCAGCGCAAGGACAACGTGGCTCTTCTCTCCCGTATGGTGCAGAAACAGGACGACCTTCTGGACTCTATCGAAGACATGGAGGGCGTGGAGCTGTTCTTCAAGTCCCAACGCCCCGTCTATGACGAAGCCCGGCGTCAGATGGAGAAAATCAGCAAAGAGCGGGACTACTTTGCAATGGATGCCGACGCGCAGGAAGTCTTCCGTCAGATTTCGACGATCCTTGCCATGCCCAAGCCCTATGACCGTATCGGGGAGCTGCCGGAACTGATCAGCAAGGCGAAGGCCGCCTACAACAATCTGCTGGACATCAAACGGGACGAGGTTTTGGAGAATGTCTGCCAGTGTATGCAGGACGTTCATCAGCTCGCCTCCGAAGCCCGTGACGCAACAGCTCTGCTTCGTCAGGCGGACGATTATTTCGTGGACAAGCGCGAAGCGGCAAAGGAAGCCACTTCTCTCACGGAGCTGGACGCTATGATCACCCAGCTTCTCAATTACAAGGACAATATCTGCCGCCGGATGGAGGTTATGGTATCGGACAACCATCCTTCCCAGCCGGAAACGAAAGCTCCTGCTGGCTCCCCGGCACCGAAGCCGAAAAAGATCACCTCTGTCCGCCGGTACGACCTCTGCACCGTCAAGCGTCTGCAATCCAAAGAAGACGTTGACAAGTATGTGGAGGGAATCCGCGAGAAGCTGATGAAGACGCTGGAAAGCTGCGACGGCATCCAGATTAACTAAGAAGGAGAAACCGCAATGAATAAATCTGCCATACAGAAATTTGCGATATGGGCGCGGACGGAACTGATCGCACAGGTATCGCAAAAGGCTTATCAATATGGAATTACTGAGGAAGGTTACGGCGAGGCGGATGCCGTGACCGTGGGAGGTCATGCCCTGACCTCTGACGAGGTAAAGCAGCGCAGGGAGCTTGTGGCGCAGATCCGCCAGAAGGGATATACACAGGTCATGGAAGAGGTTGCCTACACATGGTTCAACCGCTTTATCGCCCTGCGCTTTATGGAAGTCAACAACTATCTGCCCAGCCATATCCGCGTCTTCTCGGACAGCACCGGCGCGTTCAAGCCGGAAATCCTCAGCGACGCGCTGCATCTGGATTTGCCGGGGCTGGACAAGGACAAGGTTGCCGCGTATATCGAGAGCAACCAGACCGAAGACCTCTACCGCTATCTGCTGCTGACACAGTGCAACGCTCTGAACGAGGCTCTGCCCCGGATGTTTGAGAAAATGGGCGGCTATACCGAGCTGCTGTTTCCAAACAATATCCTGAAAGCCGACAGTGTTCTGGGGCGCATGGTCACAGACATTCCCGAAGAAGACTGGACAGATCAGGTGCAGATCATCGGCTGGCTGTACCAGTATTACAATTCCGAACTCAAGGATGATACCTTTGCCCTGCTCAAGAAGAACGTGAAAATCAGCAAGGAGCACATCCCTTCTGCGACGCAGCTCTTCACGCCGGACTGGATCGTCCGCTACATGGTGGAAAACAGCCTCGGACGGCTCTGGATCGAGGGGCATCCCGACGACAGGCTGAAATCCGACTGGAAATATTATCTGGACGAAGCGGAACAGGAGCCGGAGGTACAGGCGCAGCTTGACAAAATCCACGCTGAGTATGCTACTCTCAAGCCGCAGGACATCAAGGTCATCGACCCCTGCATGGGCAGCGGGCATATCCTTGTCTACGCCTTTGACGTGCTGATCCAGATTTACAGGAAGTACGGTGTCAGTGAACGGGACGCAGCCCAGAGCATTTTGCAAAATAACCTCTTCGGTCTGGATATAGATGACCGGGCGGCGCAGCTCGCCTATTTTGCTGTCATGATGAAAGCGCGACAGTATGACCGTCGCATCTTTTCTCGTGGCATCCAGCCCCATATGTATGCCATTGTGGAGAGCAACGGGCTGGACAATGCAACGATAGATTATTTCACAAACAATGATACGAAGCTCAAAAAGGATTTCAGAACGCTGGTAGACGAACTTCTGGATGCAAAAGAATATGGCTCGATCCTGAACATTACGCCGGTGGATTTCGCCGCCCTCTATGCAAGAGTGGAAGAAATCAGGGAAGACATCAGTCTGTATCGGGAAAATGTGCTGAATACTGTTCTGCCGCTGATTCAGGCTGCTGAGGTCATGGCACAGAAGTACAATGTGGTTGTGACGAATCCTCCATACATGGAAATAAGTAGTGGTACAAAGAAATTAGTTGATTATGTTAATAAACACTTTATAGGCGGAAAGACAGATATGTTTGCCGTTTTCATCGAGAAAGCGTCTGATTATGCCTTGAAAAGCGGCTTCATAGGAATGATCACTCAACCTTCTCTGACATCACTGGTGTCGTTTGAAAGGTTGAGGAGAAAGCTGTTCATTGAAAAGTCATTCTGCAATCTTGTCCAAATGGGAAGAGGTATTTTTGGAATTGATTTTGGTTCGGTGTCATTTGTGTACAGAAACAGCCATATCAAAGCTTATATTGCGAGATACTTTAAGTTATACGAACGTACCTTCCAGTTTATACAAATTGAGGATATACGAGACATTTTCTTAAATGCAAAAAAAGATGGAAATTACAGATTTGATTTTAATGAATATGACACGTCCACTGGAATACCTGAACAGTCTTGTGATACTGGAAATCAAATTGCGTACACAGCAAAACAAGATATGTTCATGTTAGTTCCAGGTATTCCGTTTGCCTATACTATGTCAAACGAAATGATTAGTGCATATACTAAGGGCCTTCTCGGAGATATTTTTACAACAAGAGAAGGAATGGCAACGGCGGGAAACGATGTATTCTTACGAATGTGGTATGAGGTTGCATTTAATAAAATTTACTTTAATTGTGCGAACTCAACACTTGCTTATGAATCCCACATGAAATGGTTCCCATACAATAAGGGTGGTGACTATCGAAAATGGTATGGAAACAATGACTATGTTGTGGATTGGGAAAATGATGGGCAGAGAATACGAAATAATGTCGATAAAAGAACAGGACGTATTCGGTCGCACAACTACAACGGTGAATATGCTTTTAGACATGGACTAACATGGTCATCAATTAGTGCTGGCGATATTTCTATTCGGTGGTCTGATGATGGTTTCTTGTTTGATTCCAAGGGGGCTAAAGGATTTTCAAGTAGTGATAAAGCAATGTATGCCATTCTCGGATTCCTCAATAGCACGACGGCCATGCGGTATTTGAAAGTCATTTCGCCCACGATGGACTTCAAAGTTGGGGATATTATACAACTTCCTTTGGAAAAGAAGATTTTTGAGAGTGAAGAACTGATTTGTTTAGTTAAAGATAACATTCGTTTACTCAGAAAAGATTGGGATTCAAAAGAAACAAGTTGGGATTTCAAAGTATGCGCTGCTATCGAAGGGACATCTACTAAAGATGCAGTAAAGTCATTCGTAAACGACATGAAGTCTGCTCGTGAACGATTGAGACAGAATGAGCAAAAAATCAACACAATTATTGCAACAATTTATAATTTGAAAAAAACTCGCTGTGATGTGCCTGATGAAAAACTCTCGATTATTGAGTATTCTTATGAAGAAGTAGTTAAAACAATAATATCTTATGCCGTTGGCTGTATGTTTGGGCGGTACTCGCTGGACGTGGAAGGACTCGCCTATGCGGGTGGAAATTGGGATACTTCCAAGTACAGCACGATTATCCCAGATAAGGACAACATTATTCCCATCTGCGATGACGATTACTTCGACGACGATATTACCGGACGCTTTGTGAAGTGGGTGGAGGCAGTCTACGGCAGCGATACGCTGGGAGAAAACCTCAAGTTCATTGCAGACGCTCTCGGCGGCAAGGGAACGCCCCGTGAGGTCATCCGAAGCTACTTCCTGAACGACTTCTATGCCGATCACTGCAAAACTTACCAGAAGCGACCTATCTACTGGCTCTTTGACAGCGGAAAGAAGAACGGCTTCAAGGCACTGATCTATATGCACCGGTATCAGAGCGACCTCCTTGCCCGGATGCGTACTGACTATGTTCATGAGCAGCAGGAGCGTTACCGCACCCAGCTCACCCACCTTGCAGATGCGCTGGAACACGCCTCCGGCTCCGAACGGGCAAAGCTGACCAAGAAGCAGAAGACGCTCCAAGATCAGTCTTTGGAGATTCAGAAATACGAAGAAAAAATCCATCACCTTGCCAATCAGAATATCTCTATCGACCTCGATGATGGCGTAAAGCACAACTACGCACTCTTTACGGACGTGCTGGCGAAGATTAAGTAAGTCTTGTTTGTATAAATAGGCAGAGGGAGGGTATATTGCATGACCAGCATAGATAAAACAAAAGATGAAATTTATGCTCAATTTGATGAGTGGCTTAACGGGCAGCCGTTATGGCTTCAAGATGCTGCATGGAGAATCTATAACAATAAAAAAATAGATGAAGAGCAAATTAAAATTTATGCCAGTATGTGCATATCCCAATCAAAACATGAAGACCTGCCTAAATATAACTACCTTGAACCGGCTGATCTTATACATTACAAGCATAGCCCTAAACTGGCAGTTACAACATTGTCAGACATAAGTGGTGTAAATGCGCTCGCTGAAAATGTTAGTCTTGAATTTTCTGAAAGCGGAGTTACAGCAATATACGGGTTAAACGGGGCAGGAAAATCAGGCTTTATGCGCATTTTCAAAACCCTTAGCGGATGTCCTTATGAAGAACCGATCCAACCGAATGTTTTCACAGACACCAGATCGGCAGAGGCAAAATGTAAAGTCACGGTAACGCAAGACGGAGAAACTAAGGAAGAGGTATATAGCTTAACAAGAAAACCTAAACGTTCTCTATTATCTACTTGTGATGTGTTTGACACACGAATTTCAAACCAATATATTACTTCGCCAAATAATGTTTCGTATCAGCCTTTTGTTTTCACAGTGTTATCAGAACTTGCATCAATAGCCGAGAAAATTAGTAATTATATATCATCACTGAAAGAAAACATTAAAGAACGATCAATAAAACTTCCCGATGAATTTAGATCTTCTGCCGAATGCGAGTGGCTTGCGAACTTATCTAAGGACACTGTCATTCCACCTGATTGTCTGATTTGGGATGTAGCAAAAGAAAATGAGTTTGAAAAATTGCCCAAACAATTAGATAGTGAACAGGTTAAACAAAAAATCAAGTCAATAACTACCATGAAAAATTCCCTCGCCCCTGTCACTGAGGACATCTGTAGCGCTATTAAAGCTTGTCCCAGAACCGACTTAGAGTTCTCTTATGGCAAGCTTATAGAAGCAAATCGGAGATTCAAAGCAACTGAAATCTTGTTTAGCAAAAGTGCTGACAAGCAAGACCAAGTAAGTATCGGTGCAGACGACTGGAAGACCTTGTGGTCTTATGCGAAAAAGTATTATGAAGAATACCTTTTTACAGATAGTGGGATGCACTTTGGAGAAGAAGGCTCTATATGTCCTTTGTGCCATCAACAAATTAGTGGCGAAATTCAGAAAAGGGTATCGAGCATTGATCAATATATAAATGGAACTTGCAGTCACGAATATCAATCGACCAAAAATGCTTTCAATAAATTATGTGATAGTCTAACTAATAGAAGTTTTAAGTCAGAAACAATTACGACATCATTACACGGACTTTTATCTGAAAGTGAATTGCAAAGTGTCACCTATGTTTATCAAAAAATTGAAAAGCTCAAGGGTCTTAGTGACGAAGAACAGCGATATAATATGATTTGCCAAATAAACCTCCCACCTATAGCTAAGTTGCTTTGTGATAAGTTGGAGTCCCTCGATAACGAAATTGAGGAACTTCAAGATTCACTAAAAGATGAGAAGAAAACAGAATTAGAGCAGCGTCTCAGACAGCTAAAATTTCAGAAGTGGGTCTTTGACAATAAAGAAATTATTCATAGGGTAATTGAAAACCTTCGAGAACTATCAATTCTCGATGCCACAAAACAATATTTAACCACAAATAAAATTACAACTCAGTCGAATAAGATGGCTGATTCTCTTATCACTCAAGCGTATATCGAACGCTTTACAAGAGAGCTTAGATTGATGGCACCAGGAATTAGGGTTAAGCTCGAAAAAGCACAATCTAAAAAAGGAAACTCACCATACAAAGTATCAATAGATACCGGTGATGGAAAAAGGTATAAATTAGAAGATATATTAAGTGAAGGCGAGCAGCGAATTGTTGCGTTGGCGGCATTCTTTGCTGATGCAACAGGAAGAGATGAGCTTACACCAATTATAATTGATGATCCTATTTCTTCGCTTGATTTGAATTATGAGGATAGTGCAACTAAGCGTATTGTAGAGCTTGGAAAAGAACGACAGGTAATTGTTTTTACTCACAGAATATCTTTGCTTGTTGGAATAAGTGAGGCGTGTGAGGGAAACAACGTTGCCATGAAAGAAGTACATATCAGAAGTGCAATGAAGGGAAAGGGGATTCCCGACTTTGAGGACGTATACCACGGAAATGTAAAAGCACAGCTCAACGGACTAAAGAGCAGATTGTTACAAGCGAAAGAGTTGGATGAAGATTCCGAAGAATATAGGGACAGCATTGGCCGAATTTGCCAGCAGTTTAGAATTTGTGTCGAACGGTCTGTTGAAGACGTTCTACTTCTAGGCATTGTGCGGCGTTTTCATCGGAATATACGAACAAATAACATGGTAATTAAACTTTCTTCGATTGAAGAAAAAGATTGTAAGATAGTTGATGATATGATGAGCAAATACTCCTTCATTGAACACTCTCAACCTGCCGATGCGACTATCATCCAATATTCTATAGATGAGATTGAATCGGACATTCAAAAATATATAGATTGGATTTCGGAATACAAAAAGAGACAGAACAATTAAAATAGGAGAAAAACACTATGTCCACAGAATCCATACAATTCAACCTAAAAGAGCGTTTCGCTGCCTCTTTACCGGAGTTCTATCAGCGCAGGATCATCTTCTGGCAGGACGAAGACCGGGAATTTGAGTCAACGCTGGACGAACTGAATCTGCCCGGCGTAAATATCGTCAAGCTCACCGGCACGAACAACTTTGCCGTGAAGATGCTGCTGCTCCATGACGACCTCACCGGCAACTATCTGATTTATAACCCGTTTTCCTACGCTGCCCCGCAGGACGACTGGCTGCGTGATATTGAGCTGTATAGCGAAGAGTTCCGGGCGGATTACTACTCGATCCTCATGAGTGAGCTGAACATCAATGCCAGCCCGGTCATGCGCCGGACGGTCAAGCTGTATTCAACATTCTTTGATAACAAAGATCGAGTGGCAAGGCTGCGCAAGATTGGACGGGAATATCAAACCCCGTTACAGCTCCATATTGACATCATGGCTGTTCTCGCCGGTCTTTCCGGCGGCTCGGCACAGGATGTCTTCATTGCGGTCCTTTCCGCCGGATTGAACGAGGAAAACAATGCCGTCCTGAATAATATCAAGAAGTTCGGCAATATAGAAGCGTTCTGGCAGCTTGTGCGAAAATACACCGGTTATATTCATGAGGACGACAAGCCGCTCGGCTTCTTCGCCTCCCATGTGCTGCTGACCGCACTTGCTCAGACCATGAATCCTAGCGTTCTCAAAGGTTTGGAACGCTTCATTTCCGAGTCCAACCGGGCATACTGTTACAGCATTGTCCATGAATGGCGCAACCGGGAAGACAGCACCGCGCTCTGGGATTTATGCCGCACCGTAGAACAGGAATTGCAGCTCCCCTCCCGCTTTGACAAGCAGGAGATTGAAACGCTGCTGACGGGTGACATCTTCCCATCGATCCACGAGGTTCTCCTGAAACGCTTCTTCTCCGAAGTGGCGGAACAGGTGGTCAAGCCTGAACTGATCCTGAAAACGGTGGAAAATCGCCGCACTTCCGGCTGGATCGAGCATTTCAGTTATTATTATGACTGTCTTTATTTTATAGCCAGGATGCAGGAGTTCTATCAGAGCAATGCCGCCGGTTTTCATATCGTAGAACCAAAGGCTGTCTGGAAGCTCTATGCGGAGAATGCTTACGAAATGGACTGCTTCTATCGCCATTTCCACTATGCTTTCGGCTGCACCCTCAAGGACAGCAACCTGCTTTTGGAGGACAAGCTGAAACACGCAGCGGAGTATGTGGAAGGGCTGTATCAGAACTGGTATCTCAAGGAACTGACCAGTTGTTGGACAAATGCGATCTCCGACAACCTTGTTTCGCTGGGCTATGTCTCTGAAATTGCAAAGCAGCGTGATTTCTACGCCCACTATATCAGACCCCTTGCCGGAAAGAACACCCGCGCCTTTGTGATTATCTCAGACGCTTTGCGCTATGAAGTCGCAGCACAGTTGTGCGATACCCTGATCCGCACAACAAAGGGAACGGCAAAGCTGGAAGCAATGCAAGCAATCTTCCCGTCCATCACCAAGTTTGGTATGGCGGCTCTGCTGCCCGGACGCAAGATCAGTGTTGATGAGGATATGGGTGTCTATGTGGAGGGACTGCCTACCAGCTCCACACAGGATCGTGAGAAAGTCCTCTGCGCTGGCAATCCAAACAGCGTTGCCATCCAATATAACGATGTGCTGAACATGAAGCGACCCGAACGCAGGGAGCTTGTGAGCGGCAAAGAAGTGGTCTACATTTACCACAACACCATAGATGCCATTGGCGATAAAGCCCCGACGGAGAACAAGGTCTTTGAGGCTTGCGAGGATGCTATTCAGGAGATTGCCAATATTCTCCGCATTGTCGTCAACGATATGCAGGGAACAGATATTTTCATCACGGCTGACCACGGATTTCTCTATACTTACCGCCCTCTCACCGAAGGGGACAAAATTAGCAAGAGTACCTTCACGGGGAAAGTGTACGAGGTTGGTAGACGTTATGCCCTGACCGAGCCGTCTGCAACGGGTGAATATCTGCTTCCAGTGCAGCTTGACCCTGAGATCAGCGGCACACCGCTCAAGGGATATACACCGCAGGATTCCACCCGGATCAAGATTTCCGGTGGAAGCGAAAACTATGTGCATGGCGGCGTGAGTTTGCAGGAACTTTGCGTACCGGTTATCGCATTCAAGAACCTCCGCACAAGCAGCAAGAAGTACGTCGAGGTTTCCAATGCGGAATTGAAGCTGCTCAGCGAGAGCCGAAAGGTTTCAAACCTTCTGTTCTCTCTCGACTTCTTCCAAAGGCAACCGGTTGGCGACAAGGTACAGCCCTGCGCCTATACAATTTACATGACAGATGATGAAGGCGTTCCGGTCAGCGACAGACAAACCGTAATTGCAGACCGAACCAGCCTGAATGCGTCTGAACGCGTCTTCCGGGTGCGCTTTAACCTGAAAGCAGGAGCTTATGACAGCAAAAAGATATACCGCTTAGTCATTGCAAACGATACGAACGTGCCGGAGGAAGTAGAGTTCTATATCGACATTGCCTTCGCAGATGACTTTGGATTTGATTTGTAAAGGAGGTTTTTGAGGATGAGCGATTACATGGAAGAGAATGCCGTCGAGGACGCAAATGCGGTGATCAACCGCAAACTGCGTCAGGTATTCGACGGCAGGATTGTCCGGAAAGACCTCACAAAGAAGATTAAAGAGGGCGCAAATGTGCCGGTCTACGTCCTTGAGTTCCTTCTGGGGCAGTATTGCAGTTCAGACGATCCGGAGGTCATTGAGGCTGGCGTGAACAACGTCAAGCATATTTTGGCAGAGAATTATGTACGCCCGGACGAAGCCCAGAAGATCCTTTCTGTACTGCGTCAGCGGGGCAGCTATACCGTGATTGATAAGATCACCGTCAACCTGAACATCAAGACGGACAGCTATGAGGCGGAGTTCTCTAATCTGGGCATTAAGAATATCCCCATTTCTGAGGAATATCCGACCAAGTATGACCGGCTGCTTTGCGGCGGGATCTGGTGCATCGTCCAGCTTGAGTACGAATATGTGGAAGAGGATAAGCACCATTCCCCGATCCTGATCCACAAGCTGACACCCATTCAGATGCCCCATGTGGACATCAACGAATTGAAACAGGGACGGAAAGCCTTCACCGAAGAAGAGTGGATCAAGGTACTACTGCGCTCTATCGGCATGGAACCGGACAAATTCAATGACCGCGAGCGGTGGCTTCTGCTGACTCGACTTCTGCCTCTGGTTGAGAACAACTTCAACCTTTGCGAGCTGGGACCGCGCAGCACCGGCAAGTCACATATCTACAAGGAGATTTCACCCAACAGCATCCTTGTCTCCGGTGGTCAGACAACCGTTGCGAATCTGTTCTACAATATGGGTAGGAAAACCGTAGGACTCGTGGGGCTTTGGGACTGCGTAGCATTCGATGAGGTCGCCGGAATCCATTTCAAGGACAAAGACGGTATTCAGATCATGAAGGACTACATGGCTTCCGGTTCCTTCGCCCGTGGTAAGGAAGAAAAGGCTGCAAGTGCTTCTATGGTCTTTGTAGGTAATATCAATCAGAGTGTGGATGTACTGCTCAAAACCTCCAGCCTCTTTGACCCCTTCCCGCCTGAGATGGGAACGGACACGGCATTCCTTGACCGAATCCACTGCTATATTCCCGGCTGGGAGATCCCGAAGTTCAGACCGGAACACTTTACAGACGATTACGGTTTTATCTCCGACTACCTCGCTGAGTTTATCCGGGAGCTGCGCAAAGAGCAGCATGGGGACGAATTGGACAAGTATTTCCGGCTCGGCAAGAACTTAAACCAGCGTGATACCATTGCCGTCCGCAAGATGGTAGACGGATTTATTAAGCTGCTGTACCCGGATGGAGAATACTCAAAAGAGCAGCTTGAGAAAATCCTGAAAATCTCGCTGGAAATGCGTCGGCGGGTAAAGGAACAGCTCAAGAAGCTGGGCGGCATGGAGTTCTACGATGTCAACTTCTCTTATATTGATACAGAGACGTTTGAAGAGTCCTATGTCAGCGTACCGGAACAGGGCGGAGGGAAACTCATCCCAGAAGGAATGTGCAATCCGGGACAGGTCTACACCGTCTCCCAAGGGAAATCCGGCATGATCGGTGTTTTCCGGCTGGAATCTCAAATGCTACCGGGCAACGGCAAATTTGAGCGCACCGGCATCGGTTCTGATTCAAAGAGCAAAGAGGCGGCAAATACTGCATTCAACTACCTGAAAGCCAACGCTGGCAGGATCAGCGGCTCGATCAGCACAACGACCAAGGACTATATCATCAACTATCAGGATCTGCAGGGGATCGGCATGACCGAAAAACTTGCCCTTCCTACCCTGATTGCTCTTTGTTCTATTGCGCTTGGCAAACCAACCATAAGTAGCCTCGCCGTTTTGGGTGAGATCAGTATAGCCGGTACGATGATCAAGGTTGACGAACTAGCAAATGCGCTTCAAGTCTGTCTCGACAGCGGAGCGAAAAAGGTGCTGCTGCCTATTACATCCGCAGCAGACCTCGGCTCTGTTCCTTCTGAACTGATTGGTTGCTTTAATTTAATCTTCTACCAGAGTGCGGAGGATGCGGTTTACAAGGCTCTCGGTGTCGAGTAAATTTACAGGAGGCTTTAGATGAAAAAAGAAGAAATTCAAATAGGTTCAGATGCTTCGTTTTTCAAAAGCATTTCTTCTGTTATTGAACAAGCTCGAAAAAATGCAAAAACCGCAGTCAACCTTTCTATGGTCTACGCTTATTTTGAAATTGGAAAAATGATCGTTGAAAGGGAGCAAGGCGGTTCAGATCGAGCTGAGTATGGGAAGAAGCTTTTGCAGGAGCTATCAAACTATCTTGCAAAACTATACGGAAAAGGATATTCGGCGGACAACCTGAAACTGATGCGAAGGTTCTATGTGGTGTATTCTCAGGATCAAATTGGGGAAACACTGTTTCCCCAATCCAAAAATCTTCCCGCTGTCAGTACCGGTCGGAAATTTTACCTAAGCTGGTCGCATTACCTGAAACTTATGCGCATCGACAACATCGACGAGCGGCATTTTTACGAGATTGAGTCCGTGAAAAATGATTGGAGCCTCAGTGAGTTGAAACGACAGTACAACAGCTCCCTCTATGAGCGGCTTGCGCTCAGCACGGATAAGGACAAGGTTTACCGGCTGGCACTGGAAGGGCAAACCGTTGAATCTCCAAAGGATGCTGTGAAAGACCCCTATGTATTGGAATTTCTAGGGCTGCCGGAGCTGCCCTCTTACTCAGAGACAGAGCTGGAAAGCCGGATCATCGACCACTTGCAGCAATTTCTCTTGGAGCTGGGGACAGGCTTTGCCTTTGTCGGGCGGCAGGAGCGTTTCACCTTCGACGAAGAGCATTTCATGGTGGATTTGGTATTCTATAACCGGCTGCTGCGCTGTTTTGTACTCTTTGACCTGAAAATCGGCGAACTCAAGCACCAGGACATCGGGCAGATGCAAATGTATGTGCATTACTACGACCGCAAGGTAAAGCTGCCGGAGGAAAACCCGACCATCGGCATTATCCTTTGCAGGGATAAGAATAATGCGGTTGTGGAGATGACTTTGCCGGAAGACAATTCACAGATTTTTGCCAGCAAGTATGAGACTGTATTGCCGAGTAAGGAAGCTTTGCAAAAGCTTCTGCAAGAGCAACTGTCTGACGAAGATGAAAGCTCATCGTGATTTTGAATAAAAAAAGAGCCTCAGCCGACACCCGAAAAGGCATCGACTGAGGCTCTGGTGTTTGGGTGCATAGTCTATTTTTGCCCGCAATTTCCCTCTGACGGGTGCAGACAGGAAAACATACAGAGGGCATCCTCTTTGCAGCTTACCGCGAAGAAAGTCCATCTTTTTCAACCCTTATCACGACATATTTTCCGTCCAATCTCCGTTTGAATGCATAGGGAAAGGCTGTAATAGTTTTCTTTTCCTATTTCATATAAAAATATGAACACGGCCCGTTTGTATAGGCCGTGCTCATATTTGTTCTTTCTCAAAGTAGTAGTGCTCTTCTTCATCTACGAATTAGCCTATTCCTCTACGCCATTTTTACGCCATTTTCGCGTGGGACTGCATAGAGAAATATGAAGTTATAATTTGGTTGGTTTTGCGTAAAACCGCGCTATATCAGGCTTTAGCGGCGTTTGTGGGGAGGTATGGAGATATAGAATCCGGCGTCTGAACGCCGATGCCTAATTTCACAGCAGTTCCTCTTTTCTGCGGGGATTTTTTATCATGCCTGTTTATTATATCGGATTTTCCAGCCCCTTGCAAGCCCCGGCGCTCACCTGTTTGGCGACAGATCGTCCAGAGCGAACTGGGTCAGCAGGGCGATTCCCGGGAGCAGCGCCTCGTCGGGGAAGATGTTCTCCGCCACATGGAGCCCCAGGCCGCTCTGGGGGAGCCCCTCTTGTGCGGTGCCCAGCTGGAACTGCACCCCCCGGTTTCCGCACTCCTCCAGCAGGCAGGAGAAGTCGTCCGACCCCATGGACGGGGCCCGGCCCGTCTCCACGCAGTCCGGTCCCAGCACCCGGTCCGCCGCCCGGTGCAGCAGCCGGCAGCTCTCCGGGTCGTTGACCAGCGGGGGGACGCCCAGCTCCACCGCCGCCGTGCAGCTCCCGCCGAAGGTCCGGCAGAAGTCCTCCCCGATCTGTGCGATGGCCTCCAGGTGCCGCCGCCGCACGTCATTGTCCAGGGTGCGCAGGGTCCCCCGGAGGGTGACGGTATTGGGAATGATGTTGGGAGCGGTGCCGCCGTGGATCTCTCCAAAGGTGAGCACCACCGGGTCGGCGGGGTTGTTGTTCCGGCTGACCAGGGTCTGGAGCTGCATCAGCAGCCCGGCGCTGAGGACCACCGGGTCCACACACAGCTCCGGGTGGGCGCCGTGCCCCCCCTTCCCCGTCACCTCCAGGCGGATGCTGTCGCAGCTGGCGTTGGCGATCCCCTCTCGGATGGAGATGGTCCCCAGGGGCAGGTCGGGGGCGCAGTGGAAGCCCACCACCGCGTGGGGCGTTCCATCCCGGAACAGGCCCCGGCTCAGCATGGCGGCCGCCCCGTCAAAGGTCTCCTCCCCGCACTGGAAGATCAGCAGCACGTCCCCCCACAGTTCCTCCCGGCGCCGGGCCAGCAGCTTGGCGCAGCCCAGCAGGGCGGCGGTATGGACGTCGTGGCCGCAGGCGTGGCACACCCCCGGCGTCTGGGAAGCGAAGGGCAGCCCGGTATTCTCCAGGATAGGCAGGGCGTCAATATCCTCCCGCAGGGCCAGCAGCTTCCCGGGGTGTCCGCCCCGGATGCGGGCCGCCAGCCCGGTGGGAAACCCGTAGTCCAGCACCTCCGCCCCGTATTCCTCCAGGCAGGCCCGGATGAGCCGGGTGGTCTCCACCTCCCGGTGCCCCAGCTCCGGGCAGCGGTGGAGCTGGTGGCGGACGGCCTGGATCTCAGAGTAGACGGCACGCGCCTCATTCAGTATCTCCATGTTTGTCCTCCCCCACCATCATCCGGATAATCTCCCGGTCGGTCTCACGCATCCCCACCCGGCCCAGGCGGCTGATGTTCCGGATGGTGTTTTCCACCCCCTTGAGCACCAGCCCGTCGCCGCCGTAGAACTGCTGTCCGTTGCGGTACATCTCAAAGCCCAGGATACCCGCGTCCACCGCTGCGGCAATTTTAGCGGCGCAGGAGGCCTTGGCCCCATCGCACACGATTCCCGAGGTGATGGCCAGGGCGTTGACGATGGTGTGTGCGATCTCGTCATAGTCCCCGCCGTGGAGGCAGGCAATGCCCGCCCCTGCCCCCGCTCCGGCGCTCACCGCCCCGCAGTAGGCGGACAGGCGTCCAATGCCCTCCTTGGCGTGGAGGGTGATCAGATTGGAGAGGGTCAGGGCCCGGTACAGCTCCTCCTGAGAGGAGCCCAGCTCCCGGGCGTACTCAATCACCGGCAGCGAGACGGTCAGCCCCTGGTTGCCGCTCCCAGAGTTGATGACCACCGGCAGCTCACAGCCGCTCATCCGGGCGTCGGAGCCGGCGGCCGCCCTGGCCTTGGCCCGGATCTTGATATCCGTCCCGTAGGCCTTCAGGAGAGTGCTGCCCACATTGGCGCCGTAGTCTCCCCGCAGGCCCTCCTCCGCCACCGCCGTGTTGCAGGCGATCTGCCGGTCCAGGATGGCGGACACGTCGCTCAACTCGCAGGTCCGGGCAAACTCACAGATGTCCGCCACATTCAAAAGCGTGTAGTCCGGCGCGTCCGGGTCCTCCCGCTTTTCGATGGGCCGCTCCTCCAGGACCTGCCCGTTCTTTTCAATGTAGACCAAATTGGTGTGCTCATTGACCGCCCGGACCACAGCCCGGGAGTTCCCCTTGGACACGGTCACCTCGATGTCCAGCACGTGGTCGGCCTGGGCAGCCCCCACCGTGATCTCGGTCTCCTGGAGGTAGCGCTCCAGGCGGTCCTTCGCCTTCTGGGGGACGTGGGCGATGACCTCCAGGCCAGCCGTCTCGTCGCCTCCCAGAGCGCCGATGGCCGCGGCGGTCTCCATACCCCGCCGTCCGCCCGTGTTGGGTACCACCACGCTCTTCACATTTTTGATGATATTTCCGCTGGCCACCACATGGATGCGGTCGGGCAGCTCTCCCAGCACTGACCGGGCCACCGCCGCGCAGTAGGCAATGGCAATAGGCTCCGTGCACCCCATAGCCGGGACCAGTTCCCGCTCCAGAATCTTCACATAGGTCTGATAGACCGGACTGCTTCGTTCCATGCGCCTCACTCCTCCTAGTTTCTTCCGGATTCCCGCCTGCCCCGGCGGGTCCTCGCCTGTCCTCGCATTCATTATACCTGTACTCCAGGAAAAAGAGTAGGCCTTGTTTGAAAATGTTTTTTAATTCTCGGCAGTCCCCAATCACAAAGGCGGGACACAGCGCTTTTGCTGTGTCCCGTCCGCCATCACCTATTCATGCGGTGGGCTGCTGATTGGAATACTTGGTATAGGCCTGGTCGATCTTGTCGCTCTGGGCCTGCTCGGGGCTGTACCAGCCCCGCTCCTGGGCCAGCTGGAAGAGCTCGGTCTGGCTGTGGTGGCTCTGGTTAAAGAGGCGGAGGAACTCGTCCCGCAGGGGAATGCTGACACACTCCGAGGCGAAGGTGTCATAGTTGGCGGCCATCTTCTTCTCGCTGCACAGAAAATCGGTGATGCGCTCCTGGTCGGTCATCCCGTTCCCCTCCTTATTTCAAATAGCCCAGCAGGGTGGTGTAGTTCTGGCGGTGCTGGTCCGCCATGCTCTGGAGCTTCCCCTTCAGCCCGTCGTCCTGGCACTCCTGGACGGCGGACAGATACTTGCAGTGGAGCACCTTCTCAAAATCCAGCTGATCGGACAGGGCCTGCAGCTCCTTGGTGGTCAAAATCGGCATGGTATCTCCTCCTTGTGGCGTCAATCAGGCTTTTTCAGTCTGCCCCCTCAGTATGTCCCCCCTTCGGCGGTTCTATGCGGGGCAGGACGGGCGTTCCCTCCAGATCGAAGGCCCACACCAGCCAGGGCCGCCCACCCCGGCTCTCCACCCTGGCCAGGCAGAACAGAACCGGAATGGGAAAGGGCCGGTCCGGCCGGAAGGGCGCGGACAGCAGGCACAGCGCCCCGTCCCTCCGCCCGCAAAAGCCGGAGCGGCCCCGCAGGCTCTCCTTCACCAGGGGGTCCCGGCACAGCCGCTCCGGGAGGGGCTCCGGGGCCCAGACGCTCCCCGGCCCCCCCGCCCCGGGAAATGGGTAGGTGAGCACGCAGTTTCCCCCCGTCACCGGCCAGCACCCCGCCTGCCCCAGGCTGGAGCGGCTCACCGTCCGCCTCAGCCGGAGCCCGCCCGCCTCCGGCACAAGGGTGCCCAGCAGAAGGCTCCCCTGCCGTCCCCGGACCCAGGCCTTGTACAGCCCCCGGCCGTCGTCCGGCCGCGCCGCCTCCAGATGGACCCGGGGCCCCTCCTCCCGCAGAGAGAGGGTCCCGCCCCCCTCCATGTGCCACAGCTCCGACACGGCCCGTCCCCCTCTCTCCCTTTCGCGCCTTCTCCTGTCCAGTGTATGCCCGCGGCCGGAAAAAAAGAGGGGGATTTTTCCTCTTTTCTCTTGACAAATCCCGGGAAAGGTCCATACTTTTGTTCTGGACCGATCATTTGACACAAAGGAGGCAGCATTCAGTATGAAGAAACGTGTGGGTATCCTGACCTCGGGAGGCGACTGCCCGGGGCTGAACGCCACTCTGCGGGGGGTGGCCAAGGCCCTCTATCAGCGCCTGGGCGAGGACCATGTGGAGATCATCGGCATCTCCAACGGCTACTCCGGCCTGATCAACGGGGACTGGCGGGTGATGCAGCCCAGCGAGTTCTCCGGCATCCTGACGGTGGGCGGCACCATCCTGGGCACCAAGCGCACCCCCTTCAAGCTCATGCGGGTGGTGGGCGAGGACCACATCGACAAGGTGGAGGCCATGAAGAAGAACTATGCCGAGATGAAGCTGGACTGCCTCCTGTGCCTGGGGGGCAACGGCACCCACAAGACGGCCAACCTCCTCTCCGAGGAGGGCCTGAATATCATCGGCCTGCCCAAGACCATCGACAACGACATCTTTGGCACCGACGTGACCTTCGGCTTCCACTCCGCCATGGAGATCGCCACCGAGGCCATCGACCGGGTGCACACCACCGCCGGCAGCCACAGCCGCTGCATGGTGGTGGAGCTCATGGGCAACAAGGCCGGCTGGCTCACCCTCTACGCGGGCATCGCCGGCGGGGCGGACATCATCCTCATCCCCGAGCTCCCCTACTCCATTGAGAACGTGTGCGCCGCCATTGAGAAGCGGGCCGCCCAGGGCAAGCGCTTCTCCATTCTGGCAGTGGCCGAGGGGGTCTACGACGTGAAGGAGGCCCGCATGAAGAAGAAGGAGCGGATGGCCAAGCGGGCCGAGCAGGGCTACACCACCGCCACCAACCGCATCGCCAAGGAGATCGAGGAGCTCACCGGCATCGAGACCCGCATCTGCGTCCCCGGCCACATGCAGCGGGGCGGCAGCCCCTCTCCCTACGACCGGGTGCTGGCCACCCAGTTCGGCTCCTACGCCGCCAAGATGGTGGAGGACTGCAACTACGGCATCACCGTGGCCATGAAAAACAACCACGTGGGCGAGAACAAGCTCAAGGACATTGCCGGCAAGAGCCGCCTGGTCCCCGAGGGCCACGGCATGCTGGAGGTGGCCCGGCGCATGGGTATCAGCGTGGGGTAATCGCTTTTGTACCGTAAAAAATAGGAGTTCCTGTTTCAGGAACTCCTATTTTTATGATTGTTACGTCTCCTCTTCCGCCGCGCACACCGGCACCCGCTCGCTGTCCCAGGTGTAGCCCGCCGCGGCCATCTCCTGGTCGGTGCGGAAGACGATCTCCCCCGGCTGGGTCAGGTCCACATGGCGGTAGCCGCCGGCGGTCTGGACCACGTTCCACAGGTGGGAAACCCCGTTCCACTGGCCGTCCACCACCGTGCAGGAGAGGACGGGCTGGGTCCTCTGGCACAGCAGGGCCAGGGCCAGGGCCATCCCCTGGCTGTCGGCCGTCCCCTCCAGCAGCGCGTCGTAGGCGGTGGAGCCGCTCCCCTCCTGATAGGAGCAGGTCTGGCGCACCAGCCGGACCAGCTGGGAGAGCGCATTCTCCCCCCCCTGGACGCCCGCCTGGGTCAGCAGGCGGTCCGCCTCCCGCTGAAGGGAGTTGCGCCGGCTCTCCAGGGTCTGGCGGGACTGGTGGTAGGTGAGCAGCACCTCCACGATCCGCCGCTGCCCCGTCTCCGGGTACATGGTGATCTGGGCGTCCGGGAAATCCAGGGCGGAGGCCGGATTGGACAGGTAGGCCTCCCGCATCAGCTGCCGGATGTACTCGCTGTCCTCCTCGAAGTAGCTGATGCGCAGCACCACCTCGCTGGAGAACTCCGAGAGGGCCTCGCTGAGCTCGCTGCGGATGGCGGCGGTGCCGGTGGCGTCCACGATGGCGGCCACCTGCTCCCGGGTGCGGCGGTAGGTGATCTGTACATTCGCCTCATAGCTGCCCACGATGGGGGTGACGCTGTACTTGATGTACTCCACCGCATAGGCCCCCAGGGGGTCCTCCTGGACCACTTCCAGGCAGGCCTCGTCCAGCATCTGCTGGATCGCCGTCTCGTCGCTGTCCCCGCCGTCAAAGCGGATGGCTCCCCCCTCGGTTCCCCGGCCGATGAGGTAGATCAGGGCGTTCACCAGCTCCTGGTAGCTCCCCACCCGGATGGTGTTGCTCTCCCCGTCGGCCTGCGGCGTGGCGCTGTGGGGCGTCACGCTGGTATAGTCCCGATTCAGGATGGCGGAGCACCCGGTGGTCAGCGCCATCAGGGCGGCCAGCGCGCCGCAGAGCCATCGTTTCATCCCAGGGTCCTCCTTCCTCCGTTCGGTTCCATCCCCGCGCTCCTTTCCGGGAGGGGATCAGATGTCGTTCTTCTGATAGGTCTTGAAGCCGTTGCCCGTCACCTCGTGGGCGTCGCACACGATGATGAATGCCTTGGGGTCGATCTCAAAGATGATCTCCTTCAGATTCACAATCTCCTTCTGCTTGAAGGCGCACATGAGCACCAGCTTGTTCTCTCCCGAGTAGGCGCCCTTTCCCGGCAGGACGGTGACGCCCCGGTCCATCTGGCCCACAATGGAGTCGGAGATCTCACGGGCCTTCTCGCTGATGATATAGGCCACCTTGGCGGTGTCCAGGCCGTAGAGCACCATGTCGGTGACATAGGCGCACACCACCTGGGCGATGAAGCCGTACAGAGCGGTGGTCAGGTTGCCGAAGGCCAGGGCCACCAGCACCACCACCGCCGTGTCGATGACCAGCAGCATATTCCCCATGGAAATCCAGGGCAGCTTCAGCTTCACCAGCCGGGCGATCAGATCGGTGCCGCCGGTGGTGGCTCCCTTGGCAAAGATGATGCCCAGGGACAGCCCGATCAGCGCGCCGCCGCACACCGCGGCCAGCATCTGGTCCATGGGCTGAAAGTCGATGATCAGGGCAAAGGCGTCCACCGCCACAGAGGACACCACCATGGAGTACAGGGAGGTGACCAGCAGATGGCCGCCGATGAACTTCCACCCCAGGATAAACAGGGGGATGTTGATGACCAGCACGAACATACCGATGGGGATGGCGGGGATAAAGGCGTTGACCACCTGGCCCACGCCGGTAATGCCGCCATAGCCGATGAGGTTGGGGGTATAGAACCAGTCAAAGGCAAAGCCGTACAGGATCGACCCCACCGTGATCCAGAAATAGGCGGAAGCCGTCCGCTTCCAATCTACTTTTTTCAGTGCGCTCATAAAATTTTCTTCTTCCTTTCCATCCTGCGGGCAAATAACCCGCTCCTTCCGATTCTATGTTCTGCAGAGCAGAGAGTACTACTCCTTACTCCTCCAGCAGGGACATCTGCTTCTCCCCCCGGTCCTCCTCTTTCAGGAGGGCGCCGGCCACCGGCAGGCTCCGGGCCCGGTACCGGGCGGCGTTGACGATGGCCGTCTCCCCAAGAGGCAGGGCCTTCTCCACCACCCGCTTGGGCTTCAGGGTCATCACGTTGACCCCCTGGGTGGTCCGGGTGGTCTTGGGGGCCAGGAGGGCGGTGTGGAACACCATGCACCGGCCGTCGCTGGAGTAGACCGCCAGCTCGAAGTCCTCCCGCACCAGGAAGGCCGCCGCCAGGGGCGCCTTGTCGGAGTAGGCCCCGGTGAGCTTCTTCCGGCGGGTCTGGGTCTGGTATGCGGACAGCTCCACCCGCGCCACCTTGCCGTTGGCAAAGACGAAGATCAGCTGCCCGGAGTAGTCCCCGGGGATGCATGCCCAAACCACCCGCTCCTCCGGGTCCATGGCCAGCTTGGTGGGCAGGTAGTCCCCCAGCACGCTGGCCTTGGAGTCGTCGAAGTCGGACATGCGGGTCTTGTAGCACTGCTGCTTGTCGGTAAACACCAGCAGCTCGTCCCGGTTGGCGCCCTCCCAGCTGAGCCAGGGGCCGTCCCCCTCCTTGTACTTCTGGTCGCTGGCCATCCGCAGGGACTGGGGGGTGATCTTCTTGAAGTACCCCTCCCGGGAGAGGAACAGATTCACCGGGTAGTCCGGGGTCTCGTCCTCCTCCCCCTGGTCCTCCTCCGCCTGGTAGTCATAGAGGATCTCCGTGCGGCGGGGGACGGCGTACTTCTTCTTCACCTGGGCGAGCTCGTCCATGATGATCTTCCGGATGCGCTTGGGGTCGTTGACGGTGGCCTCCAGGTCGGCGATCTCCGCCTCCAGAGCGTCCACCTCCTGGGTGCGCTTGAGGATATACTCCTTGTTGATGTTCCGCAGGCGGATGTCCGCCACGTACTCCGCCTGGATCTGGTCGATGCCGAACCCGATCATCAGGTTTGGCACCACCTCCACGTCCTCCTCGGTCTCCCGGATGATCTGGATGGCCCGGTCGATGTCCAGAAGGATGCGCTGGAGGCCCTTCAAAAGGTGCAGCTTGTCCTGCTTCTTCTTCATGTTGAAGTAGACCCGCCGCCGCACGGAATCAGCCCGCCAGGCGGTCCACTCCTCCAAAATTTCCCGCACCCCCATCACCCGGGGCATGCCGGCGATGAGGATGTTGAAGTTGCAGGACTGGGAATCCATCAGGGGGGTCATGCGGAACAGCTTGGCCATGAGCTTGTCCGGGTCGGTGCCCCGCTTCAGGTCGATGGCCAGCTTCAGGCCGGTCAGGTCGGTCTCGTCCCGCATGTCGGCAATCTCTTTGATCTTTCCCGCCTTCACCAGTTCGGCCACCTTGTCCATGATGGCCTCGGAGGTGGTGGAGTAGGGGATCTCATAGATCTCGATGAGGTTTTCCGCCTTCACATACCGCCACTTGGAACGCACCTTAAAGGAGCCCCGGCCGGTGCGGTAGATCTCTCCCAGGGCCGACGGGTCGTAGATCAGCTCGCCCCCGGTGGGCAGGTCGGGGGCCTTCAGGGTGGCCATGATGTCGCAGTCCGGGTTCTTCAGATAGGCGATGGTGGTGTCGCACACCTCCCCCAGGTTGAAACCGCACACGTTGCTGGCCATACCCACGGCGATGCCCTGGTTGGCGGACACCAGCACGTTGGGGAAGGTGGTGGGCAGCAGGGAGGGCTCCTTCAGCTTGCCGTCGTAGTTGTCCACAAAGTCCACCGTGTCCTGGTCGATGTCCCGGAACAGCTCGGCGCAGATGGGGTCCAGCCGCACCTCGGTGTACCGGCTGGCCGCCCAGGCCATGTCCCGGGAGTACACCTTGCCGAAGTTGCCCTTGCTGTCCACAAAGGGGTGGAGCAGGGCCCCGTAGCCCCGGCTGAGGCGGACCATGGTGTCGTAGATGGCCGCGTCCCCGTGGGGGTTTAATTTCATGGTGGCCCCCACCACGTTGGCCGACTTGGTGCGGGGCTTGTTCAGCAGGCCCATGTCGTACATGGTGTACAGCAGCTTCCGGTGGCTGGGCTTGAAGCCGTCGATCTCCGGGATGGCCCGGGAGACGATGACGCTCATGGCGTAGGGCATGTAGTTTAGTTCCAGGGTCTCGGTGATGGGCTGCTCCAGCACCTCGGCGTGGAGGCCCATCACGTTGGAATTTTCTACTTTTGGTTTCTTTTCATTTGGCTGCTTCTTCTTTGGCATTCCATTCCGTCCTTATTCTTCTGCAATACGCTTTTTTATCAATCAATTCAAATTTTGCAGGGGGATGTCGCCGCCTGCGGGCGGCGAGTGACTTTCTGGACGCCCAGAAAGTCACCAAAGAACCGCTAGGGGCGGCTCAGGATGGGCGCTCCGCGCCCATATTCGCCGTCCCCTAGAACCCCATTACGGGGGACGCGCTACTGGTAGGTTCCTCAATATTTCCGGCGCGCAAAATCTGAGCGGCTGGTCTGAATTCCCGCCGGGCCACTTCGTCGTCGCGGATTTCGTATCCCTCGCTTCGTCCTGCCGGACAAAGCTCGCTCACTCCATCGCTCCTCCTCTCCAACGCAAACCCGCTTCGCTGGGCTTTGCGTTGGGGGCCGCCTTCGGCGGCCTGTTTGGGTGGAAAATTTCAGCTGGTGCGGTTCCATTGGTGCGCCTGGGTTTTTTCAGCCAACGCTCCCGGTGCGGGATACCTCATCCGCCCCCTTCGGGGGCACCTTCCCCTAAAGGGGAGGGCAGGGACAATTTCAAAGCCTTCCCCTTTAGGCCGATTCCCCCTGTCAGGGGGAAATGTCCCAAAGGGACAAAAGGGGTAGGGGCAAGTGCCGAGCGCAGCGAGGCGGATGAGGTCCGTAGGGGCGGCACACTGGGCCGCCCGCGGGCTGATCTGGGGCCGGCCCCTGCGAAAAGCACCGTATGGGGAGCGAAACGTCCCCCTAAAACCGTCCCTCAGATGAAACGTCCGGCAACACGCGCCGCATATACAGCAGCGGATACGGCCCGCCCTGCTCGTCCCGCTCCGTGCGCCGGTAGGTCTGAAATCCCATGTGCTCATAAAACCCGATGGCCTGGGGGTTCTGCTCATTCACCGTCACTTCCTGGACCGCGTACCGCTCAATCCCGTATTGAAGCAGGCGCTTTCCATGTCCCTTTCCCCGGACCTCCGGGGCCAGGAACAGCATCTCCAGCTTCTGCTCCCCGATCCCCATGAACGCCGCCGGCACTCCGCTCTCGTCTTCCAGGACGATCAGGTGGGGCACCTGCTCCAGAGCTTGGGGCACGTACGGTTTGATTTTGGCGATCTCCTCCCCGGACAGGAAGGTGTGGGTGGCCTTTACCGACCGCTCCCATACGGAGAGCAGCCGGGCGATCAATTCCGAAGTCCGCTGGGTCTTCTCTGCCAATTTCATCACACAAATCCGCTCCAAATCTGCATATCAGGAAATATCCGCCAGCTCCAGATACTTATATCCGTTATCCGCGATGTGGTTTTTCCGGCCCTGGAGGTCGTCCCCCAGAAGCAGGTCGAAGATCTGAGCGGTGCGCTCCACATCCTCGGGCATGACCTTGATGAGCCGCCGGGTCTCCGGGTTCATGGTGGTCAGCCACATCATGTCCGGCTCGTTCTCACCCAGGCCCTTGGAGCGCTGGATGTCGTACTTCTTCCCCTCCAGGGAGGCCACGATGTCGTTCTTCTCCTTGTCGGAGTAGGCGAACCAGGTCTTCTCCTTGCAGGTGATCTCATACAGGGGGGACTCGGCGATATACACGTATCCCTGCTGGATGAGGGTGGGGGTCAGCCGGTAGAGCATGGTCAAAATCAGGGTGCGGATCTGGAAGCCGTCCACGTCGGCGTCGGTGCAGATGACCACCTTGTTCCACCGCAGGTTGTCCAAATCGAAGGCGGACAGGTCCTTCACGTGCTTGTCCTTCACCTCCACCCCGCAGCCCAGCACCTTCAGTAGGTCGGTGATGATGTCGCTCTTGAAGATCTTGGCGTAGTCCGCCTTCAGGCAGTTCAAAATCTTGCCCCGGACGGGCATGATGCCCTGGTACTCCGCGTCCCGGCTGAGTTTTACCGCCCCCATGGCGGAGTCGCCCTCCACGATGTAGAGCTCCCGCTTGGACATGTCCTTGGTGCGGCAGTCCACGAACTTCTGCACCCGGTTGGAGATGTCCATGGAGCCGGTGAGCTTCTTTTTGATATTCAGCCGGGTCCGCTCCGCCGTCTCCCGGGAGCGCTTGTTGATCAAAACCTGTTCGGCGATCTTCTGGGCGTCGAAGGGGTTCTCGATGAAGTAGACCTCCAGCTGGGAGCGGAGGAAGTCGGTCATGGCCTCCTGGACGAACTTGTTGTTGATGGCCTTCTTGGTCTGGTTCTCATAGGAGGTCTGGGTGGAGAAGTTGTTGGACACCAGCACCAGGGCGTCCTGGATGTCGTTGAAGGTGATCTTGGCCTCGTTCTTCTGGTACTTCCCCTGCTGCTTCAGATAGGAGTCGATGGCGGAGACGAAGGCGGACTTCATGGCCTTCTCCGGAGAGCCCCCGTGCTCCAGCCAGGAGGAGTTGTGGTAGTGCTCGATGACGGACACCTTGTTGGAGAAGCAGAAGGAGACCGACAGCTTCACCTTGTACTCCGGCTTGTCCGCCCGGTCCCGTCCCTTCCGCTCAGTCTGCCAGAACACCGGCTGGGTGAGGGGCTCCTCCCCGGCCAGCTCGGTGACATAGTCCAGAATGCCGTTCTCATACTGAAAATCGGTGCTGGAGAATTTTCCTGGGGCGGTCTCCTCCCGAAAGCGGAAGGTGACCCCGGCGTTGACCACCGCCTGGCGCTTGAGCACGTCGGTGTAGTAGTCCACCGGGATGTCGATGTCGGTAAAGACCTCCAGGTCGGGCTTCCAGCGGATGGTGGTGCCCGTCTTTTTTCCCCGGTCGGTGGGCTCCTTCTTCAGCCCGCCGATGTTCTCGCCCTTCTCAAAGTGGAGAGAGTATTTGAAGCCGTCCCGCCAGATGGCGGCGTCAAAGTATTCGCTGGCGTACTGGGTGGCGCAGGAGCCCAGGCCGTTCAGGCCCAGGGAGTACTCGTAGTTGTCCCCGTCGCCCCCGTACTTGCCGCCGGCGTACAGCTCGCAGAACACCAGCTCCCAGTTGTACTTCTGTTCGTTCTCGTTCCAGTCCACCGGACAGCCCCGGCCCTGGTCCTCCACCTGGATGGACTTGTCCAGATAGCGGGTGACGGTAATCAAGCTTCCATGTCCCTCCCGGGCCTCGTCGATGGCGTTGGAGAGGATCTCAAAGACCGCGTGCTCACAGCCCTCCAGGCCGTCGGAGCCGAAAATGACCCCCGGACGCTTCCGCACCCGGTCGGCCCCCTTCAGCGCGGAGATGGACTCGTTTCCGTAATTCGCTTTTTTTGGTGCCATAAATTCGCTGCCTCACTGTTCTATCGCATACTATAACAGGATAATGATACTCATTTCCCGGCGGAAAGTCAAGGAAAGGCCCGGTTTCCACGGGGAACGCCGCATAAAAATTTCTGTTTCATCCAAACTGTATCCCAAAAGGGGGCGGCAGATTTGGGTCCTTTTCAGGTGATTGAGGAGCGGGAGGGCATTGAGGCGGACATTCTCCGCCGCCTGGCCCGCCACGGCCGCAGCCTGGGGCAGATTCCAACCGCGGACCACCCCGCCCTGCTGGTGGTCTCCCCAAGGGCGGCGGCCCACGGGGGCGGACGGCCCGAGCGCTGCCGCATGGCCCTGCTGCCGGGGGACGCCCCCCTCCCGGGGTGGGACCTCCAAGCGGCCAGCGCCGTCAGCTACGGCTCCGGCCCCAAAAACACCCTCACCCTGTCCAGCCGGGAGGGGCGGAAGCTGTGGCTGGCCCTCCAGCGGGAGCTGGTCACCATCCAGGGCCAGGTGGTGGACCGGCAGGAGTTCCCCTGGATTCTGGACCACGGCGCCTCCCCCCAGTCCGCCCTGGCGGTAGCGGGAGCCCTCCTCCTGCTGGGAGTGCCTCCGGAGCAGCTCTCCGCCCCCCATTTCCCGGCATAACAGGAAATGGTATCCGCCTATTGACAAACCTAGTTTCCTGGTATACAATCATGATACCCCTCCCCGGGGGGGTGTTATTCTTTCAGTTTGCAGCGGGCTCAAGTTGTGCTCAAAACTTCGACAGGCGGCCCGGCGTGCCGCCCCTGCGGGTTGGAACGATTTTCTCACAGCGGGCGACCGCAAGGGTCGCCCCTGCGGCAGAAAACGGACCATTTCGAGAAATGGCGGGAGGGGCAAGCCCCTCCCCTACAACATGGCCGGGACGGTTTCCGTTTTGCGTAGGGGAGCCCCTTGGGGCTCCTGCCGGTGGATTGCCCAAGCCAAGAAGTCACCCTCATCCGCCCCAGTGTGAGCACTGGGGCACCTTCCCCCTTGAAGCGGGAAGGCTCGGCGGGCGCACAATGTGCGCCCCTACGGTAGGAGATAGGCCGGTATCGTTGGTTCGGCAAAGCCAGGCGCAGGAGTGGAACCGCAACAGCCGCAATTTTTGCAAACTTAGGGCCCAGTGGCCCGGGAGGGATTTAGAGCGTCACTCAGATTTTGCGCGCCGGAAATTTTGCAATTCTTAACAGGTACGCGCCCCCCGCAATGGGGGCCGGGGGCCGACTCCCCCTGTCAGGGGGAGATGTCGCGAAGCGACAGAGGGGATAGGGTGGCGGTCCTATGGGCACGAAGTGCCCGTCGGCCGCGTCCCTCGGCGATCCTTTGGTTTCTTTCCCATCGCTGGGAAAGAAACTCGCCGCCCGCATGCGGCGAAATCCCCCCCCCCGCAAAAAACCACCGAAGCGGCGCGCCGGGTCGCGGCCCAGGCCAGCCTCTCTTGCCCCTGCGGGGCAATTCACCTTCTCGCACCCTACGAGGCGGCCGAACCCTGCCCCCTCATCCGTCTGGCCTTCGGCCAGCCACCTTCCCCCCAAGGGGGAAGGCTTAAAAAGAGCGGGCAACGAAACTCCCTTCCATCCCCTTACCACTCCAATTCAAAAAAGTTTGGTGATTTTCTATGAAGCAAAAATTCAACGTCACCGGCATGACCTGCTCGGCCTGCTCGGCCCATGTGGAGAAGGCCGTCAACAAGCTGGACGCCGTCCGCAAGGCGGAGGTAAGCCTGATGACCAACTCCATGACGGTGGACTACGACGAGAGCGCCCTCACCCCCGACGGCATCATCCAGGCGGTGGTCCACGCGGGCTACGGGGCCTCCCTCCCCCAGAAGGCGGGGGACACGGCCCAGGCTAAAGCCCAGCGGCCGGAGGCCCAGATGGAGGCCGAGCTGTCCTCCATGAAGCACCGCCTCATCTGGTCCTTTGTGTTCCTGATCCCCCTCTTCTATATCTCCATGGGCCACATGCTGGGCGCCCCCCTCCCCGGCTTCCTCACGGGGCTGGAGAATGCGGTGGCCTTCGGCCTGACCCAGCTGCTGCTCACCCTGCCCATTATGTACATCAACGACAAATACTACCGGGTGGGGTTTAAAACGCTGGCACATCTCGCCCCCAACATGGACTCCCTCATCGCGGTGGGCTCCTCCGCCGCGGTGATCTACGGCGTCTTCGCCATCTACCAGATGGGCTACGGCCTGGGCCACGGGGACTGGGCCCTGGTGGAACAGTACCACATGGATCTGTACTTCGAGTCCGCCGGCATGATCCTCACCCTCATCACCCTGGGCAAGTACCTGGAGACCCGGTCCAAGGGCAAGACCAGCCAGGCCATCACCCGGCTCATGGACCTGGCCCCCAAGACCGCCAGCGTCCTCCGGGACGGGGTGGAGGTGGAGATCCCCGTGGAGGAGGTCCGGGTGGGGGACCACATCGTGGTCCGGCCCGGCCAGTCCATCCCGGTGGACGGCGTCATCGTGGAGGGGACCTCCGCCGTGGACGAGTCCGCCCTCACCGGGGAGTCCCTCCCCGTGGACAAGGGCCCCGGCGACAAGGTGGCCGCCGCCTCCATCAACAAGTCTGGCTCCTTCACCTTTGAGGCCCTGCGGGTGGGCGAGGACACCACCCTGGCCCAGATGATCCGTCTGGTGGAGGAGGCCTCCTCGTCCAAGGCCCCCATCGCCAAGCTGGCCGACAAGGTGGCCGGAGTCTTTGTCCCCGTCGTCATGGTCATCGCCGCCGTCACCGCGGTGGCCTGGTTCTTCGCCAGCGGCTATGACATCACCAAGGCCCTCACCACCGGCGTGGCCGTGCTGGTCATCTCCTGCCCCTGCGCCCTGGGTCTTGCCACCCCGGTGGCCATCATGGTGGGCACCGGCAAGGGAGCGGAAAACGGCATCCTCATCAAATCCGCCGAGGCCCTGGAGACCCTGCACACGGTCAACACCGTGGTGCTGGACAAAACGGGCACCCTCACCCAGGGCAGGCCGGTGGTCACCGACGTCCTCCCCGCCGACGATATGGACGAGGAGGGGCTGCTCATCCTGGCCGCCTGTCTGGAGGGCCCATCCGAGCACCCCCTGGCCACCGCCATCGTGGAGGAGAGCAAAAAGCGGAACCTCCCCGTCACCACAGTTGGAAACTTCACCGCCCTCCACGGCCGGGGCGTCCGGGCCACCCTGGGGGACCGCACCTGCATGGGCGGCAACCTGGCCATGATGGAGGAGTCCGGAGTGGACCTGGGGAGCTTCCCCGAAAAGGCGGAGGAGCTGGCCGTCCAGGGCAAGACCGCCCTGTACTTCGCCGATGAGCACCAGGTGCTGGGCCTCATCGCCGTGGCCGACACCCCCAAGCCCACCAGCGCCGCCGCTGTGGCCGCCTTCCGGAAGCTGGGCCTGGACGTGGTCATGCTCACCGGCGACAACCAGCGCACCGCCGACGCCATCGGCAAAGAGCTGGGCGTGACCGAAGTCATGGCCCAGGTGCTCCCCCAGGACAAGGAGCGGAAGGTGAAGGAGCTCCAGGAGCAGGGCAAGAAGGTGGCCATGGTGGGCGACGGCATCAACGACGCCCCCGCCCTGGCCCGGGCCGACGTGGGCCTGGCCATCGGGGCGGGCACCGACGTGGCCATCGAAAGCGCCGACATCGTGCTCATGAAGTCCGACCTGATGGACGCGGTGGCGGCGGTGGAGCTGAGCCGGGCCACCATCCGGAACATCAAGGAAAACCTGTTCTGGGCCTTCTTCTACAACTCCATCGGCATCCCCCTGGCCGCCGGCGTGTTCTACGCCCTGGGCATCACCGATTTCATGCTCAACCCCATGTTCGGCGCCGCCGCCATGAGCCTGAGCTCCGTGTGCGTGGTGACCAACGCCCTGCGGCTGCGGTTCTTCAAGAGCAAATTCCGCACCCAGTCACCCCAATCCCAGCAAACTGAGAACGTCCCCGGCGCATCCGCCGGTGATGATAGGACCCCTGCTCCCGTCTGTGACCAGAGCTGCCCGGTCCAATTGGAAGAAAGCAACCAAACAACTCAAGGAGGAACGGAAACCATGACCAAGACACTGAACATTGAAGGCATGATGTGCGCCCACTGCGTGGCCCACGTGGAGAAGGCCCTGTCCGCCCTGGGGGGCGTGACCTCCGCCAAGGCCGACCTAGAGAAGAAGCAGGCCACCGTCACCCTGGCCGCCCCAGTCTCCGACCAGGAGCTGAAGGACGCGGTCACCGAGGCGGGCTATGAGGTGGTGTCCATCCAGTGAAGGCGGACCACACCCAGGTCACCCGTCTGCTGAAGACCGCCCGGGGACAAATCGACGGCATCCTCAAGATGATCGACGAGGACCGGTACTGCCTGGACGTGTCCCACCAGCTTATGGCCACCCAGTCCATTTTGAAAAAGGCCAACCGCATGGTGCTCAAGGCCCACATGGACTGCTGCGTCCGGGAGGCGGTGGAGAGCGGGAAGCCGGAGGAAAAGCTGGAGGAACTGGCGGTCCTGTTGGACCAGCTGGCCGACTGACCGGCCTGCAAAAATGCCGTTACTTTCCCGCCGCACAGCGGCGGAAAAGTCCTCGCTGCGTTCGCTGAACGCCTTGCCGTGCAAGGCATTCAGGGTATTCGATCCCACTCGAGGCGGGCTGCCGCCCCCTTGAGCTCCCCCGCCAAAACTGAGGCGGGTTCTATTCAACAGCGGTTTTTCGGCAAACTGAGGGCGGCTGAATCGGGACCACTCCCGGCTCAGCCGCCCTCTTTATTTCCATATGCTCCAATGCAGAGATGCGTCATCGAGAAGCCTACCGCATAGCCGGATTTTCCTGTTCTCCGCACCACGGGTCGGGGACGCCTGTAACGCAAGTTTTTACATTGCTGCTTTCAGTTTGGAATCATGGGTCACTTCCAGTGATGAAACAGCCATCTTATCGCAAGAAGAAGCATGACAAGGAGGAAAATAGGAATCAGCATATGCATCAATAAAAAGAAAAGTCCAATCATTGGATAAAAGAGAGCAAACAACATAATTTTATGCCTCGGCCTCAACTGGCTTGTGAAAAAAGGATGCGGATACTTCCCATGGTACAGCTGGCATCGATCGTCTTTTCAGCACTATTGTCAATACTTTGATCTTGATGCGGCCCAGCATACTCCTGATCGCCGATTCCAATGTGCCCCAAATCAAGGTCCAAGCTATAATTGTAATCTGCCCGTCTCCCATCCATGGTCAATACCGTCTTTCCTTGAAGCTGCTGTATTTCTGCTCCAGCACTGGCAGAGCCAGAATAGTTGATGGTTCCCCGATTGCAATTGGTATATAAATTTTGGGTGTTAAGGTTTTCTGCGGTTAAAGCTCCCCCCGCTGCAACCAGCTCAACAGTTTCAAATTGAAACTCTTTCGGAACAGTTACTACAATGTGGTTATCATAAGTTCTGCTCCCGTTCACAATGTAAGTGCCGTTTTCGATATATGCCTCATAGTCGCTTCCATTCCCCGCCGAAACATGAAACGCTTCGCCTTCCACAATATTTAGGGTCCCTAATTGTACTGAACAGCGAAGCCCCGTTACGCCGCCTTCCAATTCGACAGCGTCAGCCCCAGATTTACTGGAATTTCCATTTCCAGTGCCTTCCGCTGATTCCGTTTGAGCGGAAGAAACAGTACATGATGAAGCAGGTTCCGCCGGCTGCCCGCCCGCGCGGCTGAGAAAAAAGCAGCCTGCCGCGATGGAAAGAAATATAACCGCAATGAGTAAAATCGCAATCAAAAACTTTGTTGATTTATTCATACCTTTGCACCTCCATGCTCTATAATATTATATCTTTTCGTCTCGAAATGTAAGCGTTTTTAAATATAAATCGTGAATTTTATAATTTTTTCACAAATCAGCAAGGTACAGAAATTGGTCACTATTTCTATGCAAAATAAAAGAACCGCACATTGATGCGTTGAGAATCAAACATCTGTGTACGGCTCTTGGTATAGCTGCTCCGTATCTTTGCAATACGAATCCATCATTTAAAATTGCAGCAAAAAAGCTATCTCAGCCTAAGAGCCGCCGCTATGCGGCGGTTGGCCTCGAAACGCGCCTGCGGGCGCAGTGTACGGCGCTTCGCGCCGCTCACCCCAGGGAGATGTCCCGGGTGGCGTAGGCGTTCAGCTCCAGGCCGGCTGTGCGGCCGGCCTGAAATTCATAAAATCCCTGGCACCCGATCATGGCGGCGTTGTCCTCCCCAGAAAGCTCCGCTTTCCGGGGACCCCGTCTTTTTTCAATGCTCGGGACGGCAGCGCCGTCCCTCCGCCAAGGTTTTCGCTGAGCGAAAACGC
>NZ_NFKI01000039.1 GCF_002160305.1 Pseudoflavonifractor sp. An184 | reverse complement strand
CAAAAATAGTTGCAAAAAGCAAAGAAAACACCCGCTTTTCGCCTGGAAAGCGGGTGTTTTGTGGAGCTGCTACCCAGATTTGAACTGGGGACCTCATCCTTACCAAGCGCCCCTGGAACTTTTTTCTAATTATTTTTCGTGCTTTATGGCCATATCCGCTCCAAACCGCTTGCTTTCCGTCACTCTTTGAGCATTCTGTTTCCATATACTCCACATTGCACTGTGGCTGAAACTGTGGTCAAAAACGCCTCCCGCCTTTTCCTGGCAGGCGTGCTACTGGGAAAAGTCGGGAGGCATTTTTTATTCCTGACTACCCATATTGTAACTCCAGGCGCGAAACTACACAAGTTGCTTCTACTGGAGACGGCTCAGGATTTGCGGGGCAGTAAACAAAAATAATTCGTTCCCCGTATTGGTATCGGACAGACCCTATTCTTCAAATTTCGGCGCAGATACATCTCCGCCCGCAAAGGTATTAGGGCCTGGATTGGACATGGAAAAATACATCTTTGCCGCCTTGGTGGTACCAAAGTCCTGGTTGGAGCCGCTCTCCTGCACTTCATTGAAGGCGTCCCGGAACATCTGGTTGTGGACTTCTTCCTGGTTGAGCAGAAAATCGATGGTTTCCCGCACTTTTTTATCCCCGATCTGTCGGTACAGGTATTCATATACCACCTTGGCCCGCTGTTCCGAAGCAATGTTACTGAGCAGATCCGCACAGAGATCCCCGGTGACCGTAACATAGTCCGCCGTCCAAGAGTAGCCGGAGGCATTGATCAGACCGGGATTTAGGCCCAATAGGACATGCGTCTCGATTTCTCCCGCTTGGACCTGATTTGCCTCCATCTCGTGACCGTTGAGTAAATTGATTGTCTGGGCGACCATCTCCATGTGTCCCAGTTCCTCAGCGGCAATGTCTAAGGCAACACCGCAGCCTTTCGATGCCATCCCTGACTTTACGATTATTTCACTAAGAATTAACCGCTTTCATATCGTTAAATCTGAACCAAAGGTGTATGCTAAACAAGTTAGTGAGGTTTGATATGAAAATACAGTTAAAGAACATTACAAAATCATTTGGGAATAAGCGGGTCATCGCACCCACCGATTTGACCATCGAAAGCGGCAGCTTTACCACCCTGCTGGGGCCATCCGGGTGCGGCAAGACCACTCTGCTCCGCATGATTGCCGGCCTGGAGACCCCCGATACCGGCGAGATCCGGCTGGGGGATACCTGTGCATTCTCAAAAGAGCAGAAAATCAATCTTCCGCCGGAGAAGCGGGAGCTTGGCTTTGTCTTTCAGGACTTTGCTCTGTGGCCCCACATGACGGTTTTTGAGAACGTGGCCTTTGGCCTGCGGGCCAGGAAACAAACCAAGGACTTGGACCACCGTGTGCAGGAGGCGCTGAAAGCCGTCCATCTGGAGGATTATGCTCACCGGTATCCCCATCAGCTCTCCGGCGGCCAGCAGCAGCGCGTGGCCTTTGCCCGGGCCATTGTGATCCAATCCGGGTGCATTCTGTTTGACGAGCCCCTCTCCGCCCTGGACGCCCTGCTGCGGGAAGAGATGCGGCATGAGCTGAAGGATCTGGTCACGCAGTTAAACCTCACTGCGGTTTTTGTGACCCATGACCAGACCGAGGCTATGAGCATGAGCGACAAGATCGCCGTGCTCAACGGCGGTGTGGTGGAGCAATACGACACGCCGGAGCAGATCTACCACCATCCAGCTACCGCATTTGTGGCCCGTTTTGTGGGAAAGTCCAACTGGATCAGTGACACCCAACTGTTCCGGCCGGAGGCAATGTCCCTGGAACCCCGGGAGGGTGATCAGCGGTATAACCTCCCCGTACAGGGCGTACAGTACCTGGGCGACACCTACGAGATCACATTGGCTGCCCCTCACGGAAACTGGATGTTCCACTGTGACCGGAAAGCGATTCCTGGCGAAACACTTTCTGTTTACATAGACCCAAACCAAATCATATCTGTAAAAAAGGAGAATCCAACAACATGAAAAAGCGCATTTTATCTCTGCTGCTTGCCGGTTGTATGTGCCTTGGTCTTGCGGCCTGCGGGCAGTCCGGTGATGATAACAGCAATGCCGGGAATGAGGACAACTCTGCTGTTACTGATTCCGTCGATGAGAGCGGCGAAGAAACGCAGCCCTCAGGCAAAGTGACAGTCTATATGCCCAGCCCCGCCGGCTTGGCGGACAAGCTGGCCGCGGCATTTACGGAGAAGACTGGCGTGGAAGTGGAGCAGTTCCAGGGCACTACCGGCGAGATTCTGGCCCGTCTGGAGACGGAGGCTGCCAACCCGGTGGCCGACGTGGTCATCCTGGCCTCCTGGTCTGATGGTCTGTCCATGAAGGAGGACGGTCAGATCATGAGCTATACTCCCGCCAACGCGGACAAGATCAACGACGGCTGGATCGATGACGACAGCATGCTCTTCGGCTACAGCGCCTCCGCCGTGGGCGTGATCTACAACACCACGATTTATTCTGAACTGGATGCCGACTGGGCCGACCTGAGCGGCAGCGAGTACACGGACGACATCGCTATCCCTGACCCGGAGAAGTCCGGCGCCTGCAAGGACTTCCTGGCCGGCCTGGTCACCGGCCTGGATAATGGCGAGGCCATCATGCAGTCCTGGGCTGACAACGGCTTGACGGTGCCCGGCGCCAACGCCGCCGCGCTTGAGGCCGTCACCACCGGCGAAAAGGGCATCCTGATCGCGGGCGTGGACTACAACGCCTACTCCTCCATGGCTGACGGCGAGCCCATCAGCATCTACTACCCCGCCAGCGGCACCGTGGTCAACCCCCGTCCGGCCATGATCATGAACACGGCCCCCAACGTGGAAAATGCCAAGGCCTTTATCGACTTCCTCTTCAGCGATGAGGCCCAGCAGATGGTGGCGGACGCCTATCTGCTCCCCGGCCGCAGCGACATCCAGTGCGAGAACCGCACCAACCTGTCCGACATCCCGCAGATTCCCACCGACTGGGACGCCATGATGGAGGTCGCCACGGACACGGCGGCGAAACTCAACGAGATCTGCCAGTAACCGTATGGGGAGGTAACTATGCGATCCACATCAACCTGGAAAACCAACGGCATCCTATGGGTGCTCCTGCTGCTCCTGGTTGGTCTGATCCTTTGTCCCCTGATCACAGTATTTGCCAGGGCGGTCATCATTGATGGCCGCCTTGACTTATCCCAGGCCTGGTCCATCATCGCGGACAAAGAAAACCTTCAGACCATCTTCAACTCCCTGCTGCTGGGCGTGTGTGTCGTTCTGTGTTCCACAGTCATCGCCGCGCCGACGGCCTATCTCCTGGCCCGGACCCAGCTGGCAAAACACCGCTGGATGGATATCGTGTTCATGGTGCCCTTTATGACGCCGCCCTACATCGCCTCCATGGGCTGGATCCTGTTCATGCAGAAACGGGGCCTGTTCCAGCAGCTGTTTCCCATGACCGGCTCCTTCTCTGAGGGGTTTTTCTCCTTTGGTGGCCTGGTGCTGGTCATGAGCCTCCATGTGTTCCCCTTCCTCATGACCATGCTGAAAAACGCAATTTTGAACATTCCCGCCAGCCTGGAGGAGAGCGGCGCCGTCTTTGGCGCCGGTTTCGGCATGCGGATCCGGAAGATTTTCGCACCCCTGCTCACCGGCAACTATGCCATCGGCGCCCTGCTGGTCTTCGTCAAGACTTTATCTGAGTACGGCACCCCCTACACCCTGGGCCGGCGCATCGGTTTCTATGTATTCACTACGGACATCCACCGCTACTCCACCACCGCTCCCATTGACTTTGGCCGATCCGCCAGCCTGTCCTCGGTGCTGGTGTGCATCTGTATGGGGCTGTGGCTGCTGCAAAACTACATCACCAACCGCACCAGCTACCGCCTGATCAGTGGCAAGGGTTCCCGCCCCGCACGGACCAATCTATCCAAAGGGGGAATGGCCCTGGCTTGGCTCTGGGTGGCAGTCGTGGTGATCGTGGCCATCGGCATTCCCTACTTCTCCATCATTGCCACCTCGCTGATCAAACTGCGGGGGTATGGCCTGGCTGCGGGCAACTTCACCTTTGATCACTACCAGGAACTGTTCACCACCAGTAAGAGCCTGGACGCCATTTGGAACAGCATTTTCCTGGCGGTGACTTCCGCCACCATCTGCTCGGTAATTGGGACCATCGTTGTACTGACCGTACGGAGAGCCAAAGGATTTCTGAAGAAGGTAGTAGAGGGCATCAGCCTTTTGCCGGAGATGCTTCCCGGCATTGTCATGGTCATCGGCATCATGCTCTTCTGGAACGCCATCTATAAGGTAATCCCTCTTTACAATACCATGGGGATCATGGTGCTGGCCTATGTGGTGCTCTATCTGCCCTACACTGTCCAGTATGTCACATCCTCCTTTACACAGATCAACGAGAACCTGATCCAGGCGGGCCGCACCTTCGGCGGCAGCCCCGCCTATGTGTTCCGTCGGGTCACATTGCCTATGATCTCCAAAGGGATTTTGGCTGGCTGGATGATGATCTTCATCATCTCCTTCCGGGAACTGGTGACCGCCAGCCTGATCGCCCCGCCCAACGTGCTGGTGGTGTCCACCTACATCAACCGGGAATTTGAGCAGGGCAGCGTATCCTTGGGCATGGCCATGGCGGTCCTCTGCGTGTTCATTACCACCACGGCCCTGCTGATCATGAATGCTGTGGCAGATCGAAAGAAGGCGGCGTAAAATGCGGATCAAGTTGGCCGGCGGCGTTGGGGAACACGGCAGAAACTGTTTCCTGGTTCAGGGGGAGCGCCTTTCATTTCTTGTAGACTGCGGCAAGATGGCCGGGGCGGAACAGCCCAATCCCTACTTGGAACCGGAGGAGATCCGCAGCCTTTCCCATGTGTTTCTGACCCACTCCCACGCCGATCACACCGGGGCGCTCCCGTGGCTGGAGGAACAGGGCTTTGACGGAATAGTAGCTGCCACCCCAGAGACCCTCTCTCAGTTAAAACAGATGCCCCAACGAACGATCTCCTTGAACGAGTTTTCCCCTCCTGACGGCATGACCCTGAAATGGGGACGCTCCGGCCACTGCACCGGCAGCGTGTGGTACCACTTCCATCTGGAGGGCCGCTCCCTGCTGTTCAGCGGCGACTACACGGAACACAGCTTGGCCTATGTAGCCGATCCCATCCGGGATCTTCACGCAGATCTGGCGGTGCTGGACAGCGCCTATGGCCCGGAAACCCGGAGTGGCCCAGAGATGCGCCAGGGTTTTCTATCGGAGGCGGCCAAATCCTGCGGGCAGGGTAAACCGCTGGTTCTTCCCGTTCCCAAGTATGGCCGTGGGCTGGAGCTGGCCCTTCTGCTCCATCAGACATGGCCCGGACTGTCCTTTTATGGGGATGCACACTTCATCAGACAGTTGGACTGGCTGAGGGGCGACCAGGCCTGGACCACGGCAGATATCCGGGATCAGCTGAGTGATCTGACTGTGGAGCCGATCCCGGAGTCTGTTCCTGAAACAGGCGTATTGTTCCTCAGTGATCCCCAGCTCCGGGATCCCCGGGATGAAGGGTTGGCCCGCCGATGGGCACAGTTTGGCGGCCTAATCCTGACGGGGTCGGTAGAGATGGGGACTGGAAGTTTTCGACTTCAGAGGAAGGGATACGGCACCTTCTGCCGCATCCCGGTCCACTGTACAGACCAGGAGATGCTTGCACTGGAACGGCAGAATATCTTCCGGCAGGTGATCCCGTACCACTCTGCAGAACACCCGCAGCAGGCAGTGTGGATCGGTTTATAATGCAGATAGTTCTTTCCCAACGCACAACAGAGGGTTTTACCGTGCCTTTACATGAGCGCGGTAGACGGCAACAGAAATCGCTCCTATACTAAAGTCAGAATCCATCATACCAGTGAGGAGCGTGTCTATGGAGCATCACATCAGAAGGTTTGCAACCGCCTGCTTTGTCGCTCATCACTGTCGGAGTCCGCTTGCGCTTTTACGCACAAGCGGGCTCCTTGCTTTTGCAGGGTGGATCTAAATTCCCGGAACGAAGTTCCGGCTGGAAGGCGGGCATGGCAATGCAGAAGACTTATGTACTGGACACCAACATTCTGATTCAGGCTCCGTATGCCCTGGAGTCCTTTGAGGACAACCACATCGTGCTGCCTCTGGCGGTGCTGGAGGCGCTGGACGAGCTGCAGCAGGCAGAGGGGGACCAGGGCGGAAACGCCCGGCAGGTGATCCGCTATCTGGAACAGATGCGCCTTCGGGGAAATCTGGTGGAAGGGGTGGCTCTGCCGGGCGGCGGCACACTGCGGCTGGAAGTTAACCATGTCAATGTCACGCTGCCACACGGCATGAACCCTGACAGCTCCAGCAGCCGTGTCCTGAAGGTGTGTAAGGGCCTGATGGACGACGGTGTCCCCGCCATCCTGGTTACCCGTGATATCGTGATCCGGATCCAGGCCCAGATGATGGGGGTGCCGGCAGAGGACTTCACCACCGATCAGGTATCCGGCAGTACGGGCCTCTACACCGGGCGAGCGGAGATGTATGTTCCAGACGAACTGCTCTCAACTTTTAAGAAAAAGGGCGTTGCCGCTGAAAGCCTGTATACAGTGGACCAGGAGGGACAGAAGCATCACGCCATGCTGACAGAAAACCAGTTCATCCTGTTGCGCTCCGACACAGAGGAAAAGAAGACCATGTTGGGCCGGTTTCAAGGCGGGATGGTCATGCCCCTTCGCTACCACAGCCGGAAACCCTTCGGCGTCAAGCCCCGCAGCGTGGGGCAGCAATTCATGCAGGAGGCGCTGATGCTCCCTGCGGAGGAGGCGCCCCTGGCCATCATCATGGGGCCGGCGGGGACGGCCAAGACCTTCTACTCCCTGGCCGCGGGCTTAGAGCAGGTGATGGAGCCAGAGGCCCGGGCCTACCGCAAGATCCTGGTCTGCCGCCCCAACGCCCAGTTCGACCAGGACATCGGCTTCCTGCCGGGCAGCGAGCAGGAGAAGATCTCCCCCCTCATGCGGCCCATCGTGGACAATCTGGAGATCCTGCTGGATCTGGAGCAGAAGAAAGAAAAGAGCGGGGAGGCGGAGCTGCGAAGCCGGATCAACTATCTCTTTGACACCGGCATCATTACCGCCGAGGCCATGAACTTCATGCGGGGCCGCTCCATCACGGACACCTGGCTCATCATCGACGAGGCGCAGAACCTAACGCCCCGGCAGGTGAAGGGGATCATCACCCGGGTGGGCAGGGGCACCAAGGTGATCCTGCTTGGGGACCCGGCCCAGATCGACCACCCCCTGCTGAACGAGAGCAGCAACGGTCTGGTCTACGCCAGTGAGCGCATGAAGGGCAGCCCCCTCTGCGTCCAGCTGACCATGCAGACAGACGAGTGTGAGCGGTCCGCCCTGGCCCTGGACGCGGCCATGCGGATGTGATTGACGCACTGGATGAAAATTGCAGAAGGCGGCCATGCGTTTGCGTAGCAAAACAGTAGGGAGAAGACACGTCTGTCTTCTCCCCGCTGCTTCATTTTATCGGTTTTTAGGACGGTTCCTTGGACGAGAGTCCCAATTTGGCCTCCAGCTCCCGGGTTTTGGTCTCCATCTCGTGCAGCGCCATGGATGGCGTTTTTTCCTGCTTGGTCACCATCTTGACCAGAATTTCGGTCAGGATGGATGCGTTCGTCCGCTTCAGCAGTTCCATCGCCTGGTCCAGCGTCTGCCCGGAGAATCCGGCCACTTCCAGCTTCCGGCGTTCCTTATCCAAACTCTTCATGATCTTCGCACCCCAATTTACCTTGTTATTCCGCGATTTGAGAAAGGGCCAGCAGGGCCTGGACAGTCTGTACCCGGATGGCCGCCTGACCGGGTGCCAGCATGTCCGCTGCCGTTCCGGTGAGCACGCCGGCCTCCGCAGCGTAGCCGGAGGCCTTGGAAATGCTGTGCCGGCCTGCCACCGTCAAGCAAACGATACTATCCAGAGCCTACCGTAAACAATTCGCCTGCCTTTCCGTTTATTCTTACAACCGAGTCAGGAGATGCGATCCAATCGACAGGATCGGGAACCACGATCCCATGCAGAGTGGATTATCGCATATTCAACAGGATTCAACAATAAAAATGCCGTGTACTTTTAATATTTTGTCAAACTCATTCACCGATATATGCCTCAGCATTTACGAGAGAGCAGCCACGATCTTCTCCATGGTTGCGTAGCTGGGCATGGCCGCCACCTGGGTGATGGAAGGAGCTATGTGATCCACCCCGAACTGCCCGTTATCGCTGTCCGTGCCGGAGACATCGGTGCGGAAGCCGTGTTTCTCCCAAGCCAGCCTCTGAATCTCCGGGTCCAGCAGGGCGTCAATGCCTGCCGTCCCCGCCTCGTCCATGGCGATGTAGATGTGGGAGGACCAGACAGTGGGGGTGGGATAGATCATGACGATGTCATCTTTCAACTGTTCCCAGTCCTCCGGGTTCTCCACGGCAAACTCCAAAAGCTGATTCTCATAGGCGGCGATGATGGGCTTGGCCCCCATGCCGGTCTTCAAAAACTGATCGAACAGGTCGGAGGACGAGGCCTCCATATAGCCCAGCTTTTCAAAGATGGCGCGGAGCCGCGGTAGGATCGCGTCCACGTTCTCTTCGTCCGCTACCTCGCCGCACAGCACGTTGGCCAGGAGCCCCGCGAACATATTCCCCGAGTTGGAGCGCACCGGGTCGGTGGTGTTCACCGCCACCGTGCCATACAGCTCCGGCAGGCCCAGGTCCGCCCAGGTGGTGCCCACCTCGATCTCCGCCACCAGGCCCGCCAAGTCCATATAATAGCAGCCGTCCCGCTCCGTCACCAGGCCCCGCTCCTGGAAGGCATCCAGGACGGGAACGTGGGTGTAGAGCACAATCGGAGTATTGAAGATGATCTGGCTCTTTACCGGCGCGCCGCATACCTGCTGGTAATACTCCAGAGCGGTCTGGCTGGAGGGGAACAGAAAGTCACGTCCAGTGTGGTCCGCCGTCACCATGTCCAGGGATCCGGCTCTGGCATAGTCCAGAGTGATCTGGTACTCCCGCTCCAGGGTCTCCTGCACCTCCGGATCCTCCAGCAGGCCGATCTTCTCGCCGCCCACATACCCTCTCAGGGTCACCGGCTCCTGTCCGCCGCCCAGCAGCAGGTAGATGCCGCCGGCAGCAATCACAACAATTAAAATCAGGAGTCCGATCCATCTTGTTTTGTTTCCCATTGTATCCCCTCCGTGTTCAGCAGGCCCTCCATGACTTTCATGTCCGCCTCCGCGTCAAACCGCTCCGAGGCCATCAGCGCTGTGAGCTGGGCCTCAAAGCCCGCGTTCAGTTTGGGCAGGACGGCGCGCACCTTTCGCTGGAACGCTTGCACCTCCGCCGTCCGCAAATCCGCGTCCTGATAGGTGAGATACTGGTCCAGGATGCGGCCCACGGTGTCCAGGTAATAGGTGAGAAAGCGGTTGGCGCTGCGGATCTTTTCCGGGTGGCTGCGGAGATAGTCATAGATGCGCACGCCGGTTTTCGCCAGGGCTTGGGCGTCGCTGTGGGTCTGGACATCCGTAATCTTCTCCGCAGAGGCCTTCAGGCTGGACAGATCCCGCTCCGCCTCGGCCATCAGGTCCTGCATCTCTTGGGCGTCCTGTTGATCGGTAAAATATAGGGTGAATTTGTCTGGCTTTGGAGCCAACAGGAACCAGAATGCAAAGTAGATGCCTACCCCCAGCGCCGCGCTGAGAAGGAAATTCCACCTCAGCGCCAGGGCGAGGACCAGGAAGACCGCGATCCCGGCCGCCAGCGACAGCACCAACTGCCGCATTTGTCCTTTCTTCATTTCAGTTATACCCCTTCACGCTGCGGAAGGCTCCTACCAGATCCTCCCGGCCGTCAAACACCCGGGCGTTGGACAGTTCCGCCAGATCCTCCAGCTGGGTGGGGTCGGCGGAGCCGAACATGATGGAGAAGATGGGCACGTCCAGACCGCTCTCCTCATAGTACCGCTGGAACTCGGAGAAATCGCCGTCGGATACGCCGTCTGTCATCAGGATGATGGCCGGGGTGTACTGGGAGAGGTCGTAGTTCTCCAGCTGATCCAGAGCTTCCTCCGCCGCTGCATAAATGTCCGTACCGCCGACGGCCTCCTCTGACTCCACTGTGTCGTACAGAGACTCCAACTCTGCGCCGTTACCCGTGGCGGTATAGACGTCCCGGGGGTAACCCTCAAAGGGGATGAGGATATTGACCTCGTGCTCCGACGCCTGAAGCAGGTTTTGCTCCGCGTTGGACTGGATCAGGATCTGGCTCATGGCCTCCACCACCTGCTCCCGGCCCTCCCCCTCCATACTGCCGGAGTAGTCCAGGCAGTAGACGGTAAGGGAGGGCTTGCGGAACTCCGTCTGATACAGATCCAGGCACTCCATCAGCACATCGGTGGAGGGCATTCGGATGGGGGAGAGGACCCGCTGGGGCTGGATGCCCCAGTCGGCGCGGAATACGTCCTCGTTCTCTGGGGAGACGCCCTCGTACCCAGTGCGGCGGCCGGTACGCTGGATCTGGTTCTGCACCTCATCGGAGAGCAGGTACTCTTGGAGCTTCAGGAACGCCTCCTCCTTTTCGCTGTCTCCGTTGTCCACATAGCCCAGAGGGGAGTCTGCCAGGGACATCCCGTCGTAGGGATAGACGGCATACAGCGTCTCTTCCCCGCGGGCCTCCAGCTCCTGGTTGGCGCTGATGATGAGACACTCGTAGTTCACCATGGCGTCGTACCCGCCCATGAGGAACAGATCCTTGAGCCAGTCGGAACTGCCCGAGGAGCGGTCCACCCCGGAGAGCAGGGCTGTAATCTGTTCTCCCGAGGCCGGGTCCTGCAGATCCTCCGACGTGATGACATCCGGGTTTCCCAGCAGGGCGTAGAGGAAACCAATATAGGCGCTGCATCCGGAGTTGGACTGGGTGGCGGAGGTCATGCAGAACTTCAGTTTCCCGGACTGGATGGCGTTCAGCAGATCGCTCACCGATACCTCCCGGCCCACGAAGCCCAGTTCCTCCGCCAGGCTCTGCCGGATGCCGAAGATGACCGGCGTGATGGAGATGGACTGGGCGTGCTTCACCCGGTACTGGGTGTCCCCGGCAGTAAGCCATAGGCTGCTGGCCGGCCACACCGCGTCGTAGTCCACAGTCTCCCCCTGGAGCGTGCGCATGATGTCCAGGGAGCCCTGATAGGTCATCTCAATGTTGATGTTCTCCTGCCGGGCAAACGTGTCCAGGATGTCCTCCAGCTCCTGATTCTCCGAGCCGGAGAGGATGCGCAGAGTCACGCTGCCTCCGTAGTCAAAAGCGTGGTCATTCCCTCCGGTACCATCTTCTTCTGCTGTGGACGAATCACAGGCCGGGAGAAGCAACAGTAGGGCGAGACTGATAAGAAGTGATAATATCCGTTTCATAAACTGATTCCTTCCTGGCATAAAACCGGGGCGTTTTCATTTCCCGTATTTACAAGATACCAGAATAATCATATCACAGACACAGGATAACCGACATTAAGGTATGGTAAGAGCATCGTAAAATGAAAGTAAAATCTATAAGTGCCTCTTGTGCTGAACCCCATGAAAGGGTATCATTCACTCGTCAAAAACGCCACTGCGCGGAATCCATAAGCCCCATAGGTTTGCATTGTGTACCTATGAGGCTTAACCTTTCGGATTGCGTCAGGCGTCCCGTGGAGGATACTGTACTCCGGAACCTCCAGCTTGAAACTCTGCGGAAAGCCGTCGATGGTCTTGGCACTCAGAGCCGGGATCTGGTCGAACTCCGATATGGCAGGGGATTGACCATGGAGGAGATCGGGACGATCTACGGCGTGTCCAAAGCTGCGGTATCAAAGCGGCTGAAAAAGCTCCACGAACAGCTGAGGGGCTCTGTCTTATGACAGGGCTCCCCGGCTTTTTTTCTGGATTTTACTATGAACAGTCTCCGCTCCCGTCCACACCGGACAGGAGCTAAAATTTTTTGAAAGTTTTTCATTTTTGGGTTTACAAACTGCTTCTGAGTGTCCTTATCAGTGAGGGGCAATTTTCCAGCACCCGGAAACCTGACCTTGGCCGTAGTCAGGAAAGCCCAGATCAAAGTACACAGAAGGAGCAATGACGATGGATTTATTTGGTGCAAGGCAAAAACAGTTTCTGAGTTTCCTGATCGCCGATGCGGAGAGAGAAACCCTGGACTGTGTCCTTCAGGGAATGCGGGAAGTCTTGGGAGAGGAGATGCTGGAGGAAGATGCGGTGCGGGCCTACCTGTACTGCCCAGAAAAAGCAACGACACTCAGCGCGGAACAGCAGATCGTGGCGATGGATAAGCTGCTGGAGCGTGCGGAAGTCAATTTCCGAATGCTCTGCGATCTGATCCGATATCAGCAGCTGAAGGAGGCCGGGGTGGTCAGTTCCGTGGAGGAGTTCCTGTGGTTGATCCACCCAGATGATGTGCGCAACGAGGAGGATGCTGATTGAAAGAATCCGAATATAGATCCTACGATGACCTGCCGCTGTTTCTCAATGCGGAAACGGTGGCAAAGGTACTTGGCGTGTCACCGTCCAGTGGATATGAACTGATGCACGAGCCGGGCTTCCCGGTGCTGCGTGTCGGCAATCGGATGGTGGTACCCAAGGAGCAGTTCATCCAATGGGTGAACGAGCACACAGGAGGTGGCGCATGAGGTACAGCAAGTACAGTGGACGCGGGAATTTTTTCTCTCTGCCTAATGAGATCTTCCAACTCGGACTGAATGCTGGCGAACTGTCAGTGTACAGTTTCCTGCGGCGATGTGAAAACCACAGGACCCACCAGTGCTGGCCCAGCATCAAAACTATCGGTGAGGCGGTAGGCATGAGCGAGAATACCGTGCGCAAGTACATCCGACAGTTGGAGGAGAGGAATCTCATCACAACCGAGCCCACCGAGGTGATCACCAAACGCAGCGGTCGGCGCAACGGGAATCTGCTGTTTACCCTCCGGCCGATCCAGGAGGTGATCGACCAGTATTACGCCCGCCAACTGAAGGAATTGGAGTTGGCCACGGAGCGCCAGCGTGTGGCCAACCTCCTGCGGGAGCAAGAAAGCCCCGCGTGACCGCCAGTGGGCCGCTGTGTGGCCCGATTGCGGGAGGGCAGAGTCCCTGCCCCTCCCATCGGATAGGGGCCGGATTTGGGCCGCTGTTCCCGCTCTTTGGAGAGAGAGCTTTCCCCCTCCTGGGCTCTTTGCGGAGGACGAAAAGAAAAGCAGGATAAAGACCGGGGTCGCCGGTGGCGCCTCCGGCCGGTCACTTCGCCCCGCAGTGCGGGTCGTTACGGGGTTTGCGGTGTATCAAAAGTGGGGTCAAAAACAGGCAGCGGGGATCACGTTTGTGGTCACAATCCCCGAACTCCTACTGCCATAACGAAAAAACAGGGGGCATGCCCCGGAAAGGAGAAGTTTATGGGCAAAAAAGAGAGATTCGCCTTCTATCTCACCCCGGAAAAGAAAGCCATTCTGGAGCGGAGGTACCGGGAGGACGGGAGCCGAAGCATGACCGCCTTCATCGAGCGGGCGGTGGACTTTTACCTGGATTACCTCAGCGCCAACGACGCCGGTCTGTTCCTCCCCACCTCCATCAAGTCCTACCTGGATGGGCGGCTGGGACAGCTGGAGGATCGGCTGTCCTCCATCGCCTTCCGGCAGGCGGTGGAGCAGGACATGGTGGCCGGTATCTTGGCGAATGCCTATCGTTTCAGTGATGAAGATCTCCGCCGCCGGAGGGCAGAGAGCGTGCAAAATGTACGGAAAACCACTGGCCGCGTCTCACTGGAGCAGCGGGCGCGGGGAGCCTGGGAGGAGGACGATGAGTGGCAAGACTGATCCTGAAAAGTCCTTATCTCAAGTGCGGCGGCAGAAATTCTGTCAGCGGTTATCTGCAATACATCGGCACGCGGGAACGGGTGGAGATCCTCCCGGATGACCGTCCGCCCACTCGAAAGCAGGAGCAGTTGGTCAGCAAACTGACAAAAGATTTCCCAGAGGCGAAGGAGTTGGGCGAGTATTTGGACTACGAAGCCAAGCCTACTAAGGCTAACGCATCCGCCTTTATCACCAGGGCGCTGGAGGAAAATTGGCCGGCGGTGCAGCAGTCAGAGGGCTATATGAAGTACATCGCCACCCGGCCCAGGGCGGAACGGCTGGGTGACCACGGTCTCTTTGGTGATGAAGATACTGTGGATTTGGAGCAGGCCATGCGGGAGTTGGATCAGTACAACGGAAATGTGTGGACGCATATTCTCTCCCTGAAACGGGAGGACACCGCGCGTCTTGGATATGACAATGCCAAGGTGTGGCGGAATCTGCTCCGGGCCAATCGCAACGATATCGCCGCCGCTATGAACATCCCGCCCAACCACTTCCGCTGGTACGCCGCCTACCACGATGAGGGTGACCACCCCCATGTCCACATGATGGCGTGGTCAACACAGCCGGGAGAAGCGTACCTGACGCGGGACGGCATCCGCAAGATCAAGTCTCAGTTGAGCAACCAAATCTTCCGTCAGGAGTTACTCCACACCTACGAACAGAAATCCCAGTCGCGGGACGAGCTGGTGCGGGAGGCGCGGCGAACCATCCGAAAACTTACTCAGGAGATGGCCCGGAGCATCTGCACGGAACCTGCCATTGAGCAGAAGATAGCGCAGTTGGCTGAACAGTTGGAAACCGTCAAAGGAAAAAAGTCCTACGGATACCTGCCCAAGTCTGTGAAGAAAACCGTGGACGAGGTGGTGGACAAACTGGAGGATCTGCCGGTGGTTCGAGCATGCTACGCCCGGTGGTGCGCCCTCCAAAGCGAGGTGGAAAGCTACTATCACGACAAAACCAGAGAACGGAAAAAACTGTCCCAGGAGAAAGAGTTCCGGCAGATCAAAAACGCTGTCATCCAGGAGGCGGAGCGCATCCGGCTGGGGGAGGTTACCTTCGAGGATGCTGACCTGAGCGACCACGACGAACCGGAGCAGGTGCGAGGTGAATCCTATGCCTGCCGGGAGCTGCGGCAGATCGTCCGGGATGACACCCTCTCCCTGACCGACCGGGATCGGGCGGCGGAGGAGATGGAGCGGCTGGCGGAGCAAGGTGACCCCCACGCCCAATATTTGCTGGGCCAACTCTACCGGGACGGCCCTCTGCTGATCCCGGACAGCCGGAAGGCAAAGCACTGGTTCAACCAAGCGGCAGAGCATGGTCTGCCGGAGGCCCAGTATGCCCTGGGCAAACTGCTTCTCTCTGACGATTCCGAAGTCCGTGACCCGGAGGAGGGCATCCGCTGGCTGAAGGAGGTGGCGGAAAACGGAAGCCAGTGGGCCGCCTACCGGCTGGGAAAGGAGTATCTGACCGGCGATGCCGTGACCAAGGATACCTCCAAGGCAGCGGAGTGGTTCACCCAGTCGGCGGAGGCCGGCATCCAGTACGCCCAGTACATGTTGGGTAAATTGTACCTGATGGGGCAGGGAGTGGCTCAGGATCAGACCCAGGCGATGGACTGGTTCAGCCGATCCGCCGCCCAGGGAAATCAGTACGCGCAGTTCTTCCTGGAGCGACAGGACAGTCTCCGTCCACCCTCTGTCATGCTGGCGGCCACCCGCCTGCTCTACCACATAAGCCAAATCTTCGAGAACCGCTCCCTGCCCCGATCCAGCGCCGGTCTCCATGTGGACCGAAAGCTCCGAAGGAAGATCCAGGAGAAGAAAATCGCCCTGGGCCACAAGCCGGACGATCACGAGGAGGAGCAGAACCAGGGCGGCATGGTCATGGGTTGGATGTAAGCACCTCAAAAATTACGGCGCCTAAAACAATAGAAAAGCCCTTGGAGCAAGGAAACCAAGCAATATGATAACTTTCTGATAATAGTTCGCCGTGACCCTGGCTATTTCCTGTTTCTGTGGTATTGTGTGTTGCTGATAGGGAGGGATAAGAACATGATGAACAATCAAATCCCAGTCCAGCGGTGCCAGTACTGCGGGAACGACGATCTGGGCCTGGGCTGGCAGCACGGTGAGGCGCTGGTGACCTACAAGAAGCATGGACTCCTGGGCAGACGGCTCCGCTACCTGATCTGCCGCCGCTGCGGGGCCGTGGTGTATCAATGGGTGGCGGAGCCTCACAAGTTCCCGCCCATCAAGTGAGCCACTCAGAAATTACACCGTAAATCAAAGATAAAAATTGCGAGGTGAAAAATATGGGTAAGAGACGGCCATCCGGCGACGGCATGGTACGAAAACGGGAGGACGGCCGATGGGAGGGCCGCATCGTTGTGGGCCACAAAAGCAACGGCGACTCCATCTTCCGATATATCTACGCAGATACCCAGAAAGAACTAACCGCCAAACTCCGGCAGAACATCGACGCCTATCAGGAAGTGGACCTGACGGAGGAAAGCAGAATGATGCTGTCAGAGTGGCTGGAGCAATGGCTGGAGCAGATGGCGCTCACCCTGCGGCCCGGCACCCTGGAACAATACCGCAGTTATTTTGATCACCACGTCAAGCCCTACCTGGGGCAGAAGAAACTCACACAGATCACGGCGGCGGATTTGAGAACGCTTTACCAGACGCTCCTGGAGCGCGGCCGGCTCAACCCCCGCCCCGGCCAAAGCCCCGGCCTCTCTCCCGCCACTGTCCACGGCATCCACGCCGCCCTCCACCAAGCTCTCCAGGCGGCAGCTGTGCAGGGGCTGATGCCCAACAACCCTGCCAGGCACGTGGAGCCTCCTAAAGTTCCCCACAATGCGATGAATATTCTAACCGTGGAGCAGCTGGAGGTCTTCCTGGACGCGGCCGGCAAAGATCCCATTTGGCGGGATTTCTTCTACACAGAGCTGACCACCGGCCTGCGGCTGGGAGAGATCTGTGGCCTGATGTGGAGCGACTTCGACGGGCGGAAGGGCATCCTCTGCGTCACCCGCACCCTGCACCGGGAAAAGGGCGGGCGGCTGGTGGCCGGGGGCACCAAGACCTACGCCGGGACGCGCAAGATTCTCCTGCCCTCCACCACTGCGGAGCGACTGGCGGAGCGGAAACGTCTCTCCTGTTCCCAGTGGATCTTCCCAAATCCCCTGCGGCCGGAGGCCCCGCTGAACCCCGGCACCGCATACCGCCAACTGAAAAAGATCCTGCAGGCAACCGGACTGCCTGAACTCAGATTCCACGATTTAAGACACACCTTCGCCACCCACGCACTGACCAGCGGGGTGGATGCCAAGACCCTCTCGGGCATCCTGGGCCACACCAAGGCCAGCTTCACCCTGGACACCTACACCCACACCACCGGGGATATGCAGAGACGGGCGGCGGAGATCGTGGGCGGCTTCCTGACCGACTACTTAGGAGAGGAGATGGCTCCGTGGCAAAACGCAGAAAACACGGCGACGGCAGCGTCCGGCTGAGAAAGGACGGCCGCTGGGAGGGCCGGGTGGTCGTTGGGTACGATGAGAAGGGCCTGCCCAAAACCAAAAATGTCCTTGCTAAAACGAAAACAGAGTGTGCGACCAAGCTGTCGCAACTACGGGAAAGTTTAGAGATCCCCGCCCCTGAGCCACCTAAACCGGGCATCTCCTTAGGCGACTGGCTGGATCGCTGGTACCAGGACTACAAAAAGGCAAGCCTCCGGCCCAACACCCAGATGTCCTATGAGCGGCGGATCTATCAGCACATCATTCCCGCCCTGGGCAATATCCAGCTGGACAAGCTGACCACCGGGGACATCCAGCAGTTCTATACCCATCTCAAGCAGAACGGCAGACTGCTGCGCAGGGAACTCTATGGGGAAGGGCTCTCCGACCAGACCGTCCGGGGGATTCACACCACCCTCCACGCCGCACTGGACAAGGCGGTGGAGGAAAAGCTGATCTTCCGCAACCCGGCGGACAGCTGCAAGCTCCCGTCCGTCAAGGGCAGGGAAATGAAAATCCTGTCTCCGGAGGAGATCCAGCGGCTGCTGATCCAGGCCAGGGAGGACGGCTGCTACGAGCTGCTCCTCCTGGAGCTGGCCACCGGCCTGCGCCGGGGCGAGATCCTGGCCCTCCGGTGGGGTGACCTGAATTTCAGGACTGGGGCCCTTCGGGTGGAGCGGCAGGTCCACCGGGTGAGTGGCGAACTGGTGGTGTCTCCGCCCAAGACCAGGGCGGGCAATCGAACCGTGCTCCTCCCCGCCCCGGTCCTGAACGTGCTCAATGCCTATAAAAAGGGCGTCCATTCCCGGTGGATGTTCCCCTCGCCCGTGAAGGAGGACTCCCCGCTGGACCCGGCCGCCGTCCGGAAGCGGCTCCAGACGGTGCTGGAACGGGCGGAGTGTAAGCGTCTGAGGTTCCACGATCTACGGCATACTTTCGCCACCGCCTCTCTGGAACACGGCATGGACATTAAAACGCTGAGCACCATCATCGGCCATGTGTCCAGCACCACTACGCTGAACACCTACACCCACGTCACCGATGCCATGCGGCAGAACGCGGCAGACAAGATCGACCGGGGGATCGGGAGAGCCGAACCGAAGCCCAGGCGGGAAGCGGCCCCCCAGAAACCTCCTCCCAGCGCATTCCAGGCCCGCAAGGGGCAGCGGCGCAAGCCAGGCACAGGATGCGTCAGCCAGTTGGGCGACCATCTGTGGGAGGGCCGCTACTCCCCCATCGTCAATGGCAGGCGCATGGCCCGGAACGTCTACGCCAAAACAGGATCGGAGTGTGAGGAAAAACTGGCCGCACTGATCCGGGAGATGAAGGCGGAGATCGCCGCCGAAAAAGAGCGGGCGAAGCGGCAAAGACCGGCAAGTTGAACAAACGGGTCTCTGAGGGCAAAACGCCCTCGGAGACCCGTCTTTTTCCTGTCTGTGGCTGGTTCTGTGGTCAAAGGCAAAAGCTGAAATTTAAATCGTCAAAAATAGTTGCAAAAAGCAAAGAAAACGCCTGCTTTCCAGGAGAAAAGCGGGCGTTTTGTGGAGCTGCTATCCGGATTTGAACCACTGTCTTTTTACAATACATACGGCAGAACACAGCTTCTTTTCGTCCTTTATCTGCCACTTTAAAATATGACTCAGGAATCGTTTTCAAAAATACGGTCCAGCCATTTTCGAAACTGCTGAATTGCCGGTCCATTGAGGAAGGCGTTGCATACAGTTCCAACTCCAATCACCAACCAGACGGTCTCGCCGGCCATCAGGCAAGATCCCGCCCCAATGACAACCACGGTCACGTCGGACAGGATTCGTGCAATGTGAAAGGGAATTCTCTCGCGGGTCAGCGTCTCAATCACCACGGCCACGCTGTCATAGGGTGCGATGCCCATGTCCGCCTTCATGTACAAGGCCACCCCGGAGGAGGCAAACAGAAGGGCTGCCGGGAGCAACAGGATCCGCACTGGAATTCCCAAGGTCAGCGTCAGAGCCTCCTGCACCAGCCAGCAGATGAAATCGGCGATGTACCCCACGCAGACCATGTTTACCAGAGTGCCCAAACCAATGCAGCTGCGCACGGTGAAAAAGACCACTGCTAAAATCAGGGTGTTAGCCAGCAGCTGCCAGTTCCCGAAGCTCCACCCCAGAAAGGTACTGATCCCCAGATTCATGCCGGTAAACGGGTCCACCCCAAAGCCCGCCAATCGGAACAGTGCCACGCTGATCCCAATCAGGACAATCCCTCCAATCATCAGCGCGGTACGAACGGGCAAAAGCATTTTCTGCCCCATAAATGTCTCCTCTCAAATCACATACGTCCCGGGAGCACGCAGCACATGGCTCCCGGGGCGCTGGATCATCCTCCGATTTTTAGCAAAACACACTTTTCTCTGTGTCGGGATCAAAGAGGTGGAGCAGTGAACTGGAAAACCCAAACCGGATCTTGGTCCCCGCTGGCACATTCCCGTGATACTGGGGCGGCAAATCCACCGTAGGGATCCGCAGGACCGCATTTTGGCGTTCCCCGCCACTGCCCACCACGGTGTGCAGATATACCTCACTGCCCATCAGCTCGCTCACTTCAACAAACGCCTCGATTGCGCCGTCCTCCTGATTCTGGACCGATATGTGTTCCGGACGCACGCCTACGATCACCTCACTGGCCCTTTGCCCGTTTTGTGCCAGCCGACTGCTCTGTTCCTGTGTCAGAGGAATGACTGCCCCCATGCAGTGGAGACGGTAACTGCTCTCGTCTTGTTCTAAACGCCCAGGAAAAAAATTCATCTGAGGCGTGCCGATGAAACCGGCTACAAATAGATTGGCCGGCGAATTGAATACCTCCTGAGGCGTTCCGATCTGCTGAACCACGCCGGATTTCATGATCACGATCCGATCCCCCAAGGTCATGGCCTCGGTCTGATCGTGGGTGACGTAGACAAAGGTGGTGTCGATACGCTGGCGCAGCTTGATGATCTCGGCCCGCATCTGATTGCGCAGCTTGGCATCCAGGTTGGACAGGGGCTCATCCATCAGCAGCACCTTGGGCTCCCGGACAATAGCCCGGCCGATGGCCACCCGCTGACGCTGGCCGCCGGAGAGGGCCTTGGGCTTCCGATCCAGATACTGGGTGATGTCCAGGATCTCAGCGGCCTGGTTAACCCGGCGGTCGATCTCCGCTTTGTCCACCTTCCGCAGCTTCAGGGGAAAGGCCATGTTCTCCCGCACGGTCATGTGGGGGTACAGGGCGTAGCTCTGGAACACCATAGCGATGTCCCGATCCTTGGGCTCTACGTCGTTGACCAGCTTGCCGTCGATGTGCAGCTCGCCCTTGGAGATGTCCTCCAGGCCGGCAATCATCCGCAGGGTGGTGGACTTGCCGCAGCCGGAGGGGCCCACCAGAACAATAAACTCCTTGTCGGCGATCTCCAGGTTGAAGTCGTCCACGGCGGCGACGTTTCCATCATAAATTTTATAGATATTTTTTAAGCTTACAGTAGACATACTGATGGGCCGCAGTCCCTCTGCCTCCGCACAGGGACCTCCCCGTCCGGGAGCGTGACCCGAACGGGCTTACGGCAGGTCTCCACACTGCCGCACCGCCGGCCGGCGGATGTTTCCTCCTTATGTTGCCCCGGCGAACCGGAAAGCGTGGAGCGGTCCGGGGGGGATTGGATTTGTTTGTCCAGGGCCGCCTGCCCCGGGGGCTTAGTAAAAGGCGCGGATGTAATCCAGCACGTCCTGGCGCGTCCCCCGGAAGGGGCCGGGGGTCTCCATCTTCAGGGAGACCAGGGCAGTACAGTACCGCAGAGCTTCGGCCACCCCTGCCCGCTGTCGCTCGGTGATATAGCCAGCGAAGGTGGTATCCCCCCGGCCGGTGCGGCCGGACAGGTTCCGGGCCCTGATGGGGCAGGTGTAGATCTCCTGCCCGTCAAAGGCCAGCACCTCGGTGTTGTGGGTGATGAGGACCTCTTTTGCCCCCCAGCTGTAGAGCCGTTTTGCCGCCTCCCTCCGGTCGGTGAGACCGGTGAGGATTTCCGCCTCCGCCGCGTCGGTCTTCAGGTAGTCGATACAGGGAAAATACTCCTTTTTCTCTGCCCAGTCGTGAAATCCCATCGTTCCGTCCGGCTCCACATGGCGCAACAGGCACTGTACATCCACAGCTACCTTGCCGTGCTCTGACGCTTGGGCAAACAGGGCGCCGTCAAAGTCTCCGTACACCAGTCCGGCAAAGTGGTAGATGGCGGCAGAAACGTCCGGCAGCTCCTGGAAGGTAAAGGGATCGCACACGCCCAGGGAGGTACACGCCCGCTTCTCCTTGTCGGGGGTAAAATACTGATTGCGAATGGAGCAGGTAGCCCGGGAGGGCTTCCAGAACACTTCAGCACCTGAACCGGAAAAAATTTCTTCCGCACGAGCGTCCGCCGGGTTCAGCTTGGTAAAGACTGCCGTGCGGTTCCCGCTGCGGGCGGCCGCAAAGCCGGAGGCCACTACTGCTCCTCCAATCTCCCTGCGCTCCTTTCCCTCGCAGTCGATGTTGTGGTCCAGGGAAACAGGACCAATGACCAACACGTCAAATTTTTTCATCCACGATCTCTCCCTCACGGGTAAAATAAAGACTCTGGAGCGTCGTCCCATCCAGTCGTATCTGTAGCGCCCGGTGGGGCGGCGGCGCGGGGATTCCCTCCGGCACCGGCGGGCAGTCGGAAAAGTACAGCCTGGCTCCCGAGGCGGCAATCATGCGCAGCAATTCCGGGTCGGCGCTGTGGTAGCGCCGGTCGCTGGAGGCGCAGCATACTACCGCTGCGGGGCGGATGGCGGCCAGCAGCTCTGGGTTGGCTCCATCCCTCTGGCCGTGGTGGCCCACTTTGAAGAGATCGGCTGTGAGCAGCGCCCGTGGGATCTCCCCATAGCCCGCAGCATTGGTATCTCCCGGGAGCAGCGCCCGCGCTCCACGGTATTCCAAAGACAGGACCAAGCTGTAATTGTTCATAGCGCCATCCAGCGCAGTAAGCCGCTCTAAAAATAGCTCCGGCTCCCGCGTGTAAAACAGTTCTGTCATGGTCTGGGCCAGGGTTTCCGCCCGCTCCCAGCTGGGGGATAGGACCCGAACCTTCAGACCTGCACAGGGCGTCAGGCAGTCCCCGGCCGTCAGCTTCCGAATCTTGGTCCCCCGCCCCTCCGTCTGGATGCTCAGTTTCCGCCAGTCCTCCAGCGCCCGGGCAAATTTCCTCCGGGAGGGATGCGCAAGCTCCATCTGGGGCAGGCTTGGAAGCTGCCGGGCCAAGGCGGCCTCATGGACTTGCCACAGCTCTCTGGGCGGGAACCCCTTTGCCACCGGTAGCAGGCCGCACACATGGTCCTCGTGAATATGGGTGCTGATCATCACATCAATATGGTCCAGGCCCCGGCGCTCCAGCTCCTTAATCAGAGGCGCCCGCTCCGGCAGCTCCGGGGGAAACTCCTCTGCCTCTCCGCTGCCTCCGTCAATCAGCATCACAAAGGTTCCCTGGGGATGGCCCGCATCCGGACATTCCACCAGGATAGCCTCCCCATAGCCTACGTTTAAAAAGGTGATCGTCATGGTTTTTTCCTTATCCCATGGCACGCTTGATGTAGAAACTGGAGAGGATCAGTACCAAAACCGTCATAACAATCGCGCCTGCACTACCAAATCCAAAATTCAGAGACTCGATCCCGTAGGTGTACAGGAACTGTGTGATGGTCGAGGTGGTCCCGGCCGGTCCTCCGCCGGTCAGTACGTTCACCTTTTCAAACAGGCGGAAGGTATCGATGGTGCGCAACAGTGCGCACAGGGCCAGACTGCCCTTGATGTTGGGGAGGGTAACATACAAAAACTGCTGCAGAACACCAGCCCCGTCAATCCGCGCGGCCTCGTATTGGCTCTCTGACACAGACTGGAGCGAGGCATACAGCAGCAGAAATACAAATGGGACGTTCTGCCATACATCAATTACCAAAATAGTCCAAAACGCGGTATGGGTATCCATAAACCAGTTAAATACCGGCAGCCCCAGGAATTCTAAAAATTGATTGATGATCCCGTAGTTTGCCGAGAGCATCATGCGCCAGCTTAGGGCTACTGTAACCGCAGGCAGCAGATAGGGCAGCAACAGTAAGGTCCGCATCACCTTTTGCCCCCGCTTCAGGGAGTTCACGAATACCGCAATCAACAGACCGAATCCCATTTCCAGCACCACCGCCAAAATGGTAAAGAGCACAGTGTTCCACACTGCCTGCTGGAAATATCCATTTTGGAACAGAGAGAGATAGTTATCAAACAAAACAAACGATGCGTTTTCTGCCCCTCTTAGATAGTTATAATCGGTAAAACTATATAGAAGTGTAAAAATCAGCGGATACGCCGTCATGACCAGCAGGAGGATCATTGTGGGCATCAGCATCCCCAATCCGAATCGAGCGGTCCCAGTCTGCGCTCCTCGCAGTTTAACAGTCTTATTTCTCTTCATATCCATAGCCTCACGAACTTGAGCGTTTTTCCGCTCCACCCACGGAAACAAAGGCCGGCGGCCGAGATGCCGTTTGGACCCTGGCCGCCGGTTTCCATGGTGGAGGGAACCTCCCAAGATTTTAAACTGCCATCAGCTGTTCCAACTGTTCCTGGGCGTAGGACAAAGCTTCATCCATCGTCTTGGTTCCTTGAATGATGTTGTCCATTTCGGTCCCCAGAATATTGGTGAACTCTGTCCACTCCGCGATTGCAGGGCGGTATACGCCAGTCTTCAGCGCTCCACAGACCGTCTCCAGATGAGGATAGGTCTCCAGAACCGTGGGATCCGTCAGACAGCTGTAGCGGCAGGGCACGCCATCGTTCTCGATGGAGGCCAGCTGCACCTCGGGGCTCATGACGTACTCCAACAGTTCCACGGCCAGCTCCTTGTGAGGAGCGTTGTCCGGAATTCCGATACACCACACGCCCTGCAGGGCGACCGCATCCAGAGGCTCAGAGTCGTCCGTCAGCTTGGTGGGGATGGTGATGTAATCCGCAGGGCCGTCGGCCGTGGGAGTGTACCAGCCGGGCCAAATCTGAGCCATGGCGGTCTCACCGGAAGTAACAGAGGCCACGATGTCATCTTTATCCAGGGTACCGCCCACATTGTACAGTGCCAGGTAGTCCTCCATGGCAGCCTTGAACTCGGGTGTATCCACCGTAGGATTGTTGTTCTCATCCACGACCCAGCCGCCGTGGGCCACCAGGTGGGGCAGGAAATCCGACAGAATATTATCCGCGCTGCCTCCACGGATCAGAAAACCGTTTTTGCTGGGATCAGCTGCACGGGTCTTCTGGGCGATGTCCTGGACGTCCGCAAAGGAGTCGATCTCTTCAGGGGTATATCCAGCATCGGCCAGCAGCTGCTTATTGTACATCATCACGGTCACATTGCCATAGTAAGGAGCAAGATAGATTTCGTCGTCGACTATACAGATCTCGGTGGTAGCGGGGATAATATCATTATCAAAACTGTATCCCAACTCGCTCAAATTGGCCAGAACACCGTTCTCGGTAAACTCTGCCATCCAGGAGCCATCCACCATACACAGATCATAGGTGCCCACGTCATTCACAGCATCCAACGCAATGCCTGTATGCAGGTCATCAAAAGACATGAGCATCACTTCGATATCTACGTTGTGCTCCTCTTCAAAAGCAGGCAGACTTGCCTCCAGGGATTCGCCATAGGCTCCGCCCCGCAGGATCAATGTCATCTTTGTGGGCTCACCTGAAGCGCTCCCGGAGTCACCGCTGCCGGTCTCTGAGGTTCCGCCGCTGCTGCCGCAGGCGGTAAGGGAAACGGCTGTGGCCAGCGCAAGGGCCAGCGCAAGGGGTCTTTTTTTCATGTTCTCTCCTCCTACAAATCGTCACTTTACTTCGATATGGACTGCTTCTAGAATTTTTGTCATTCTTTCACCGCACCACTTGACAAACCGGAAATCAAGTAATTCTGGGCAAAGATCACAAACAATGTAATTGGGATCACAGACACCACGCCGCCTGCCGCCACCATACCAAAGTTTGTCAGGTTGTCCTCTGTATTTAGAACAGACAGCGCCAGAGGTACCGTGTAGTTAGCCGGACTGCGGGTAAAAATCACCGTGTAGGTATACTCATTCCATGCATACATAAAGGACAGCATGGCTACGGCTGCAATCCCAGGGGCTACCAGGGGCAGCACAATCTTTAGGAACAGCTGCATCTCTGTGGCGCCGTCTACACGGGCGCTCTCCTCAATTTCTTCCGGGAGATCCTGAAAGAAGCTGATCAGGAACCAAATAATCAGGGGGACGTTGATTAAAACACACGCCAGTGTTACCGGAAGTTTTGTATTGAGCAGCCCCATCCTGCTGAACATAGTATAAAGCGGAATGGTAAAGGCCACCGGAGGCAGCACCCGCACCAGCAGAATCCAGTATGTCAGCGGCTTTTTCAACCGGAATTGGAATCTCCTCCGTGCGATAATATAGGCCGCACAAACCCCTATCACCAGCGACAGCACCAGAGAACTTAACGTAGTTTGGAGACTGTTGAGCGTAGCCTGTCCGAATCCCTCATTAAGAAACAGATTGGAAAAGTGTTCCACTGTCAAGGATTGGGGAATCAGCGGAATTTGTCCCTGCATCTCCTCAGTCTCTCGAATCGCCATGGCTACAAGCCAGTAAATAGGGAAGAGCGCCGCCGCCAGCAGGATGGCGCATCCGCAAACCTTTGCTAAACCAGCCGCTCGCCGTTTTGCTTTCATGGTTTGATTTCCTCCTCGTTTGCCGCGACAGTTCAGTGTTATAACGGACGCAATTATATGGTAACTGTGTAAAATCCGCACCTGCTGATGGGTAAAAAATCAAACGGCTGGCTTTTTTGTTTTTTCCTCCAAAAAAACAGAAACTTCCATATGCAATTAAGAGGGCATTTGTCCATTTTCTTCCTCTTTAACCAGCAGGAGCCAGCCTTTTTTGCAAATATCTTTTCTCCGCAACATTGCTTCCTTTGCCACCCTGGCTTTTTGCGGCACAATATTTTAATTTTTCCTTAAATACAATTTAACGATGGCGCAACATATGGCTATCCACGAGTAGGTGTGGTATGTTGTGTTGCTGCAAAGGAAGCGTTCACTATGACAAAGAAACGGGCCAACGGCGAAGGTAACATCCGAAAGCGCAAGGACGGCCGCTGGGAGGGCCGCATCGTGGTGGGCCACAAGGAAAACGGCGACTCCATCTTCCGATATATCTACGCAGATAACCAAAAGGAACTGACCGCCAAACTCCGGCAGAACATCGACGCCTATCAGGGAGTGGACCTGACGGAGGAGAGCAGAATGACGCTGTCAGAGTGGCTGGACCGCTGGCTGGAACAGATGGCGCTCACCCTGCGGCCCGGCACCCTGAAACGGTACCGGGGCGACATGGGCCGCCATGTCAAGCCCCGCCTGGGGCAGAAGAAGCTCACACAACTCACCGCCGAGGATCTGTGGGACCTATACCGTGAGCTTCAGGACCGCGGACGGATCGCCCCTCGCTCCGGTCAAAGCCTCGGCCTCTCTCCCACCACTGTCCACGGCATCCACGCCGTCCTCCACCAGGCCCTCCAAGCGGCGGCAGACCAGGGGCTGATGCCCAACAATCCCGCCAAACAGGTGGACCCGCCTAAAATCACCCACAAGCCCATGAAAATTCTAAACGAGGAGCAGGTGAACATTTTTCTGGAGGTGACGGATCAGGACCCGATTTGGCGGGACTTCTTCTACACGGAACTCACCACCGGCCTGCGGCTGGGCGAGATCTGCGGTCTGATGTGGAGCGACTTCGATGGACGAAAGGGCACTCTCAGCGTCTCCCGCGCCCTGCACCGGGAAAAAGGCAGGCGGCTGACAGCCGGGGACACCAAGACCTACGCCGGCACCCGGAAGATTCTCTTGCCCTCCACCACGGCGGAGCGGCTGGCGGACCGGAAAAAGACGGGCCTACGAGGGCGTTTTGCCCTCGTAGGCCCGTCTTTTTCCGGTCTGTGGCTGGTTATGTGGTCAAAGGCAAAAGCCGAAATTCGAACCATCAAAAATAGTTGCAAAAAGCAAAGAAAACACCCGCTTTTCGCCTGGAAAGCGGGTGTTTT
>NZ_NFKI01000038.1 GCF_002160305.1 Pseudoflavonifractor sp. An184 | reverse complement strand
AGAATTGCCGCAGAGCTGGGGCGGAGCGCCTCCACCATCAGCCGGGAATTGAAGCGGAATCAATGCAAGCAAGGATACCGCCCATCGGATGCGCAAAAACAGTATCATCGCCGGAGAAAGCAATGTCGCAGGCACCGGCTCTTAGCCCCTGGCCCCCTTCGGGCTACTGTGGTCCGCCTGCTAACCCAGCAGCAGTGGTCTCCTGAGCAGATCTCAGAGCGGATGGCGATGGAGCACGGGAAACGGCTAGTCAGTTACAGCACCATTTATCGCGCCTTGAAGGATGGGTATATGGAGCCGAAGGGAACACGCAAAAACCGGCACGGCCGTTACCCCATGCAGAAACATCTCAGACGCAAAGGCTGGCGTGGGGTAAAGAAGCTGAGAAAAACCGCAGCCTTTGTGCATCAAACCATTGAACAGCGGCCCAAAGCGGCAGATAGGCGGAGCCAATTCGGACATTTTGAAGGTGATCTTGTATATAGCAGCTTCCACAAGCTTTATGTGGTCACACTTGTAGATCGACGGTCTCGATACCTGCTGACTGGTATTTGCCAGAGTAGAAAACCAGAAGAAGTCGCACGGGTCATGGCCTCCATGCTGGACACTTTACCCAAGGGAAAGCTTCGCTCCATTACCCTGGATCGGGGATTGGAGTTTGCCCATCATGCCAACATTACAAAAATAATTCCAAACGCAGTCTTCTATTTTGCGCATCCTCATGCCCCCTGGGAACGAGGTACAAACGAAAATACCAATGGTTTGCTGCGACAATACATTCCAAAGGACACCTATAAGGTTCCTTTTTCTCCATCCCTTCTGGATTCATTTACTGATAAGCTAAATCGTCGCCCCCGCAAATGCCTAGGCTGGAAATCTCCTCTTGAACTCTTTTTCCACAAACCGTTGCACTTCACTTGACAATCCGCCCGGGCAGAAAGTAACCAAAGAACCGCCAAGGGTGGGCGCAGAGGGACAGGACCGACTGCGTCGCTCCTGCCCCAATGACGCCCACCCCTGGACCCTATTTTACGGGGGCCCAATTAGGAGAGCATTTCGGTTATCGCAAAGGCGCGGGTGGCTCAGCTGACTGGTTTCCCCTCTATTACCGCTGCCGCTGAGGGTCCGGTCACCTTTGGGTGTTTCTTCTATCGGTGGAAAGCGCGCCTTTTGGGGTGGTGGGGTTTAAGTTGTGCGGTGGGGAAACGGCGGGCGGCCAAAGGCCGCCCCTACGAAATACGGGGAACGCTCCGGCCTTTCCGTAGGGGCCGGACACTTTCACGGTCTGTTGAGGATTTTCTGCGGTTTCGGGGCCCACCCTCATCCGTCTGGCCTTCGGCCAGCCACCTTCCCCCTTGTAGGGGGAAGGCTGGGGCGGGCGGCCACATGGGGCCGCCCCTGCGGCGAAAACGCACCGGGAGCGTTGGCTGAGAAAACCCAGGCGCCGTTGTGGAACTGCAGCAATTCTAAATTTTGCACACCCAGGGCCCAGTGGCCCGGTGGGAATTTAGATTGCCGCTCAGATTTTGCGCGCCGGAAATGAAGCACAGCTTTTCAGGAGGGCGTCCCCCGTAATGGGGTCCGGGGTGCAGCGACTTGGAGCACCGGAACGGTGCTCCTCGGAGCAAACCCCGGCGGCGTTTTGGTGACTTTGCCGCCGCGGGCAAAGTCACTCGCCGCCCGCAGGCGGCGAAACTCCCCCTGCGCAGACTCTATCAACTCAGCACCCACTCCAAAACAGCATCCAAATCCTCCCCATCGTCCTCCGGCCGTCCAATAACCACCAGGGAGACCCCGGTGTTTTGGGCCGCGGAGACCTTCTCCCCGAACCCTCCGGCGGAGCCGCCGTCCTTAGTGACCATCCAGCGGATGCGGTACTGCTCCAGAATGGCCTCGTTGAGTTTTTGGGAGAAGGGGCCGTGCATGGCGATGATGTTTTTGGTGGGGATCCCCGCCCGGCGGCAGGCGGATAGACTCTCCTCCACCGGCAGCACCCGGGGGTAGAGCCGCTCCGGGTCCAGGCCGGAAAAGGCAGATACCCCCTTGGCCCCGATGGCCAGGAGGACGTTTCCCTCCCTGGACTGGAGGAGCTGTGCGGCTTCCTCCGGGCTGCCCGCCAAAATACTGCCCGGCGGCAGTTCACTGCTCCGCCGCAGCAGGCGGCGCAGGGGGACCCCGGCGGAGCGGCAGGCGGACCGGATGTTCGCGGAAACCTCCCGGGCGTAGGGGTGGGTGGCGTCCACGCACTTGTCGTACCCGGACAGCAGGGCCGCCATCTCCTCCGCCGTCCTCCGACCCACCAGCGGGGTGATGCCGGGCAGGCCGGAGAGCTCCTCCGCCCCCAAAACCGTGGCTACGCTGACGGCGGCGGGGACTCCGCGCCGGGAAAGGGCCTGGGCCAGCAGGCGGCCCTCGGTGGTGCCGCCGAAGATCAGAATGCGCCTCATCCCTTGGCCTCGTAGCCCCGGGGGGTGACCATCCGCCCGGAAATCTCCCTAGTGGACTGGGAGCCGATGAACACGGTGGTGAACATGTCTACCTGCTCCTCCCGCAGCTCCTCCAGAGTGAGCAGGCGGTGTTCCTGGCCCTCCCGGCCGATGTTCTTCACCCAGCCGCACACGGTGTCGCCGCTCCGATGCTTTAGCAGAATATCGCAGGCCCGCCGTAAATGGTCCCGCCGCTTTTTGCTCATGGGGTTGTAGAGGCAGAGCACGAAGTCTCCCGCCCCGGCGCAGTCCAGGCGCTTCTCAATCACCGGCCAGGGGGTGAGCAGGTCGGACAGGGAGATCACCGCGAAGTCGTGCATCAGGGGGGCCCCCAGCACGGCGGCCCCGGCCAGGGCGGCGGTGACGCCGGGGATGACCTCAATCTCCACCTCCGGGAAGTCCTCCGCCATCTGGAGGATGGGGCCGGCCATGCCGTACACCCCCGCGTCCCCGCTGCAGATCATGGCGGTGGTTTTCCCTTCCGCCGCCCGCTCCAGAGCCAGACGGCACCGCTCCAGCTCCTGGGTCATGGGGGTGGACACGATCTCCCGCCCGTCCTGAAAGTCCCGGGCCAGGTCCAGGTAGGTGGTGTAGCCGCACAGCACCTGGCTTGCCTCCAGGGCATACCGGGCCTGGGGGGTGAGCTGATCCGCCCCGCCGGGGCCCATTCCGATCACATAGAGTTGTTTCAAGGAAGTATCCTCCCGTCTGTATTCCAGGTGAGGCGGGGCTCCCGCCCCGCCAGGGCCAGAGTCACCCCGTTCAGGGCGGTCTTTTTCCGCAGCAGGACTCCCCCCGCCGCCAGGGCGGCGCGCTCGCACACGTTGTCCACCCCGGTGATCTCCGCCACAAAGGGGGAGGCGGAAAACTCCCCCGGCACCGCCTCCAGCTCCCGGGCCGTGTAGGTGGTCAGCGGGAGGTCCAGCTCCCCGCATAGGGCCAGAAGCCCGGGCTCGTCCCCCTTCAAATCAATGGAGCACACCGCCTCCAGGCCCAGGGGGGAGAGCCGCTCCCCGCCGAGCACGGCGTCCAGCAGGGCGCGGATGGCGCCGGCCCCCGTGCCCCGGCGGCAGCCCACCCCCGCCCGGAGGGTTCTGGGGCACAGCCACAGGGCGTCTCGCTCCGGGCGGTACCAGTCCACCGCCACGTCCGCCGCCTCCCGCTCTCCATCCGAAACTCCGGCGGGTCTCACCCCGGCGATTGGCCACCGGGACCAGAGGGAGACTGCCTTTCCCTCCAGCAGGGCGGAGGACACGTCCACAATTTTCTCCGGATTGCACACGGCCAGTCCCTGGGCCCGGGCCCACTGGTCCACGGCGAAGGCCCCGTTCACGTCGGTGGCGGTGGTGATGACCGCCTGGCCGCCCAGCAGGGCGGCGATCTCCCGGGCCAGATCGTTGGCCCCGCCCAGGTGGCCGGAGAGGATGGGGATGGCAAACTGGCCCCTTTCATCCACCACCACCACCGCAGGGTCGGTGCTCTTGTGCCGCAGGTGGGGAGCGATGGACCGCACGGCGATGCCCGCCGCCCCCACGAAGATGAGGCCCTGGGCCCGGCCAAAGGCCTGGGCGGTCCAATCCGCCGCGGACTCTCCCGCACCTCGGGTACAGGCGGCCTGGTGGCCCCGCCGGGTCAGCTCCTCCGCCAGCCGGGCGGCCAGAGCGGCCCCCCGCCGGGTAAAGGCGGTGAGTTCCAGCCTCATAGAGAGCCTCCCGGCTCCGCCGAGCCGTCCCCGGTGCGGTACTCCGTGGAGAAGCCGGGGTGGTACAGGAGGCTTCGCTGGTACTGGTGGGAGAGGAAGTCCCCCACCAGCACCAGGGCGGTCTTGGAGATGTGGTGGTCCCGCCCCGCCTGGGCCAGGGTGCCCACGGTGCAGTGGACCACCTTCTCCTCCGGCCAGGTGGCCTTGTACACCAGAGCCGCCGGGGTGTCCGGGGTGTAGGCCCCCATCAGCAGCTCGGCGGACAGCCCCTCCAACATGCCGGCGGAGAGAAAGACCACCATGGTACACCCGTGCTGGGCCAGGGAGGCGATGGACTCCCTCTCGGGCACCGGGGTGCGGCCCGCCATGCGGGTGATGATGACGCTCTGGCTCACCCCGGGGAGGGTGTACTCCACCCCCGCGGCGGCGGCGGCCCCGCAGAAGGAGGACACCCCCGGGGTCACATCCCAGGGGATGCCCCGCCGGTCCAGCTGGTCCATCTGCTCCCGCACCGCCCCGTACAGGCAGGGGTCCCCGGTGTGGAGGCGGACGGTGTTCCCGCCGGCGCGCTCGGCCTGCTCCAGCACCTCCAGCACCTGCTCCAGGGTCATGTGGGCGCTGTTGTACACCGGCACGCCCTCCCGGACGAAGCCCAGCAGGGCGGGGTTCACCAGGCTGCCCGCGTATACCACGCAGTCGGCCTGCTGTAACAGCTCCGCACCCCGGAGGGTGATCAGGTCCGGCCCGCCGGGGCCGGCGCCTACGAAGTGGACCATGGGAAGACCTCCTTTTTCTTGCTTTCAATGCGCAGGGGATTTCACCGCCCTCTTCCTTTTAGACTTCCCCCTGGGGCGGATAAGGGGCAGCTCAGGGAACAGACATCATTAGAAGAACCCCGCAGGGCGGGGGCTCGCCCCCGCCGCCCTGTTTTGTAGGGGTTCGCCATCTCCGTGCTAAGAGCCGCCCTGCGGGCGGTTGCGCTCCGAAACGCGCCTGCGGGCGCAGTGCGGGGCGAGTTCCTTTTCCGCGTGGAAAAGGAACCAAAAGACGCTAGGGGGGCGGCTCAGGATGGACACTTCGTGTCCATATTCGCCGTCCCCCTAGAACCCCCATTACGGGGGTTATCCCTTGGGGTAAGCAGAGCAGTTCCGGCGCGCAAAATTTGAGTGGCGCTCCGTCATTCAATCCGGGCCACTGGGCCCTGGGTGAGCAAAAATTTCAATCGGTGCGGTTCCAATTCTGCGCCTGCCTTTTCCGAACCAATGTCCACGGTGTGGTTTTCGCCGTGGGGGAGGGTGTCCTCACCCGCCCGCCTCGCAATGGTCTGATTTGCCCGTAGGGGCGGCCCCATGTGGCCGCCCGCTGTTTCCCACCCCGCAGATACAGTCCTTACGGTAAAATAATGGTCGTAAAATACCCGGAGGACTCCGGCTTTTCTTTCAAAGAGGAGAACACCCGCTCTCCGGGCAGGCCGCAGTTCTCCACCATCCCCGCCCGGTCCAGCCAGTCTCTCTGCTCCAGCTCCTCCAGAATCCGGGGGTAGTTCTTCCCGGACTTCATCAGAATTTTGCTTCCGGGGAGGTCCAGGGTCTCTCCCGGCCCCTCGCCCCCGCCGGGGAGGATGTGCAGGGGGGTGTTGGCCTCGGTGAGGCTCCGGCCCAGCCGGGCGGCCACGGCGCAGAAGCTGGGCACGCCGGGGACCATGACGCAGGGGAAGCCCTCCGCTTTCAGAATGTCCATCAGGTAGCAGTAGGTGGAGAAGATGGACACGTCCCCCAGGATGGCCATGGCCACGTCCTGTCCGGCCTCCAGATAGGGCCGGACCGCGTCTGCGGCGGCCCGGTGGGCCTCCTGCTGTTTGGCCCTGTCCCGGGACATGGTGAAGTAGAGGGGGAGGAGCGTCTTGCCCTCCAGGTCCGCCGCCTGCCGGGCGATGCTCAGGGCGGTCATCTCTCCGGAGGCGGTCTGGGGGGCGGCCAGCACGGGACAGGCCTCCAGCACCCGCACCGCTTTCAAGGTCAGCAGCTCCGGGTCGCCGGGCCCCACTCCCACGCCGTAAAAGGTTCCTAGTTTTTTGCTGTGTTCCATGTATCCAAAATCTCCTTCGCCCCCCGGGTCATTCCCAGCAGGCCGTATTGATTGCTGAACAGCACCGCTCCGGTCTGTAAATCCTCCCCCGCCCGCCGGTCCAGATGGCGCTGGATGGCGGAGAGGAGGGAGGAGAGCACCGGCTCCCGCAGGTGCTTTTCCGCTAAAATCTCCAGACAGCGGTCGGCGGTGGCGCTGTCCATGAGGGCCTGGGCGGTCTCCCGGTCCGCCCCGCACAGGGCGGCGTGGGCGCAGAAGAGCTCGGCCCGGCCGTCCGCCCAGCGGGAGTGGGTGTTGAAGATCCCGCCCGCCAGTTTGACAAATTTTCCGATGTGTCCCACCAGAAGCACTTCCCGAAACCCCTCCAGACGGGCGCTGTCCAGGGCCTCCCCCACAAAGTTGGAGCACCGGACCACCGGGACCTGGCCGGGCAGGCTTAACGTGCCGCCCTTTAAAAAGTCCAGCCCGTAGTTGCCCGGAGTGAGGATCAGGCGGCGCGCCCCGCCGGCGGCGGCCTGTCGCAGCTCCAGGGCCATGGTGTCCACCAGGGCCTGGACGCTCATGGGCTCCACAATGCCCGAGGTGCCCAGAATGGAGATGCCCCCCTCCACCCCCAGGTGGGGGTTGAAGGTCTTCCGGGCGGCCTCCCGCCCCCCGGGGACCGAGATGGTGATAAGAAGCCCGCACGGTTCGTCCAGAGCTTGCCGCACCGAGTCCACCGCCTCATAGATCATCCGCCGGGGCACCGAGTTGATGGCCCACTCGCCCACCGGCTGGTCCAGGCCGGGTTTCGTGACCCGGCCCACCCCCTCGCCCCCCCGGAGGGTGATCTCCTCCCCGGGCTGGCGGGTGGCCGCGGCGGTGATGGGAAGGCCGTGGGTGGCGTCTATGTCGTCCCCGCCGTCCTTGGTCACCGAACAGAACGCCATGCCGTCCTCCAGGCGGGGGGACTCCACCGGGACCTCCACCACCCAGCCCTTGGGGGTGCGCAGGGAGACCCGCTCCGGGACCTGTCCCGTGAGGAGCAGGCGGGCCGCCCCCTGGGCGGCCAGAGCGGCGCAGGTGCCGGTGGTGTAGCCGCAGCGCAGGCGTTTGCCGCCGGATTGGATGTAGTGGTCGAAAGACATAGAGGGCTCCTTTTTTCTTGTGGGGAGGTTCGCCCCTACGAGCAAATCAGAACATTCCGGAATATCGGTAGGAGTCGGTCCTAGACCAGCCCGCGGGCGCACACTGTGCGCCCCTACGGCGAAAACCACACCGTGGACGTTGGTTCGGAAAAGGCAGGTGCAGAATTGGAACCGCACCGATTATAATTTTTGCTCACCCAGGGCCCAGTGGCCCGAATTGAATGGCGGAACGCCACTCAGATTTTGCGCACCGGAAATTTTCTGCCCGGCCCAAGGGGTAACCCCCGTAAATGGGGGTCTGGGGGCCGACTCCCCCTGTCAGGGGGAGATGGCCCGAAGGGCCAGAGGGGGTAGGGAAAGCCGGCATGGCGAACGCAGTTCGCCCCTGCGGCGTCCCCCAGCGTCTTTTGGTTCCTTTTCCACGCGGAAAAGGAACTCGCCCCGCAGGGCGAAACCCTACAAAACAAGGCGGCGGGGGCGAGCCACCGCCCTACGGGGTTCTTCTAATGATGTCTGTTCCCTGAGCTGCCCCTTATCCGCCCCAGGGGAAAGGCTTTAAAGGGAGGCGGCGAAATCCCACCTGAGAGAATCCTTACTCCTCCAGCAGCTGCTCCAGCCGCCGCACATACAGCCCCTGGACCTGGGGCAGCCGCCCCAGCCCCTCCAGAACGGGGTGGACGGTCAGGCCCGCCGCCTCCAGGCGGCTCTTCCAGCTCTCCGGGCCGGGGCCGGCGATGTCCTCCCGCACATGGGCGCCGGCGGTGAGCAGGAGGGGGGCCAGAATGACCCGCTCCGCCCCCTGGCGCTCCAGCACCGGCGGCAGCTCATCCAGTCCGGGCCAGCCCTCGATGGCGCCCACCAGGATATCCCCCCGGCCCGCCAGGCTGAGAACCCCCTGGAGGGCGGGGTAGACCAGATTGCCCGGGTGGGCGGTGCCGTGGCCCACCAGCACCACCGTCTGCCCCAGGAGCTTTCTCCAGCGCTCCATAAGCACCCCGGCCAGGGCCCGGACCATGTCCGTGTCCCCCATCAGGGGCGGGGCCAGCCGCAGGTCCCGGAACCGGGGGCGAAAGCTCTCGACGGTGGCCGCGATGGCGTCGTACTCATAGCCGGGCAGCAGGTGGGTGGGCAGGAGATAGAGCTGCTCCACTCCGGCGGACAGCTGCTCCTCCAGGGCCTCCTCCAGGCTGGGGACGGCAATCCCCCGATTGGCCAGAATCCTCCGGATGGTGGGGCTGGTGTAGGCCCGGGCGAAGGGCAGCTCCGGCACGCGGCGGCGGAGGGCCTCCTCCACGCCGCCGATCTCCTCCCGCCGGGCCTCCTCGGCGGCGGTGCCGAAGCTGACGGTCAGCAGGGCGCGTTTCTCTTCCATCTCTGTTCCAACTCCTCTCTTGACCGGGGGAGGGGTGAGAGCCCCAGCTCTTTCCCGATCCAGTATATCATAGGCGGGGAAAAATTCCACCCCGGGAGATGGCCGCACCGGTCAAAAATTTCCTCCGGCGTGCCTGCGGCGGCCAGCCGTCCCCCGGCCAGCACCGCCGCCCGGTCGGCCCACCGCCACACGAAGTCCACGTCGTGGGTGGACAGGAGGACGGCGATCCCCCGGGCGCGGAGGCGGTCCAGCTGCTGTTCCAGCTGCCGCCGGCCCTCCGGGTCCAGGCCGGCCGCCGGCTCGTCCAGAAGCAGGACCCGGGGCTCCATGGCCAGCACCCCGGCCAGGGCGGTCCGCTTTTTCTCGCCGCCTGACAGCTGGTGGGGAGAGCGCCGCCGGTAGTTCTCCAGGCCGCAGGCGGCTAGGGCCCGGTCCACCCGGGCGCTCACCTCCCGGGGCGGGAGCCCCAGATTCCTGGGCCCAAAGGCCGCCTCTCCCTCCACCGTGGGGGCCAGCAGCTGGTCGTCCGGGTTTTGGAAGACCAGCCCCACCGAGGAGCGAAGCCGGTCCAGTTCCCGGCGCTTTTTCAGCTCCACCCGCCGCCCTTCCAGCCAGATCTCCCCGGCGGACAGGGGGAGGAGCCCCAGAGCGGCCAGAAACAAGGTGGACTTGCCCGCCCCGTTGGGGCCCACCAGAGCCAGCCGCTCCCCCGGCTCCAGGGCCAGGGACACATCGCGGAGGGCGGGGGGCTCCTCCGGGCCGTAGCCGCAGGTGATGTGTCTCAATTCCAAAACAGGGGCCATCAGGGCCAACCTCCTCTCCAGGACAGAATCCAGGCCAGGGCCATTCCAGCCGTCAGCATCCCCGTCCCCAGGGCCTGCCGGACGGTGAACTCTGGGGGCGAGGTCCCCTCCAGGGACACGTCCCCCCGCCAGCACCGGGCCTCCATGGCCGCCAGAGACCGCCGGGCCTGGCCCAGAGACCGGACCAGCAGTATCGAAGCCGCCGCTCCGGAGGTGCGCACGCCGGCGGAGAAATTGCGCCAGCCCAGGCGGCACCGGGCGGCCTGGGACATGGACTCCAGCAGCCCCCACAGGAGAAACAGGTACCGGTAGGTGAGAAACATGAGCTCCACCAGCGTCTTGGGGAGCTTCCAGCGCTGAAGCAGCTCCAGCAGCTGGGCCATGGGGGTGGTGAGGGCCAGGGCGTACATCCAGGAGACGCCCCCGAAGGCCCGCAGGGTGACCAGGGCGGCCCGGCGCTGTCCCGCCTCCGTCACCGAGAGAAACCCGCCGGGTACCGGGAGGGCCAGCACGTCCCCGGGGACCGGGCCCAGGTCGGCTGCCAGGGCCAGGGCCCCCAGCAGCAAAAACGTCCCCGGCAGGGCCAGCAGGCGCAGGTACCGCCGGAGGGGCACGCCCCCCGGTCCCAGCAGCGCCCCCAGGGCGGTCCCCCACAGCAGCAGGACGAGAACCAGGGACCGGGCGGTGACGCAGGCCAGCAGGCCTGCCAGGCAGAGAAGCACCTTGGCCCCGGGGCTCATCTCCGACAGGGGGGAGCGGCGGGCGGTCTGCTCCACCAGCTCCAGGGCGTGGGTGTGGCCCGCCTTCCGGCTCCCCCAGGCCAGCAGAAGGCCCAGGAGTCCGCTCCCCGCCAGCAGGGGGAGGGGCGGCAGGCGGCCCCAGCCCACAAGAGTCAGGACCGCCCCCGTCAAAACTGCCCGCAGAATCACGGTGTTTCCTCCCGGAGGTGCTCCGCGGAGGCGCCGCCCTGGTATTTCTTCCGGGCGGACAGCCAGCCGAAGCCGAAGCCCAGAACTCCCGCTCCAAGGGCGGCCTGAAGGCAGAACAGCAGGCTTTCGGTTTCACCGCCGGGGGGCTCCAGAATGGGCTGGGCGATGGGCTCATAGTCCGGGTCCAGCTCCTGGACGATCTCCTCCGCCGCCCCGTCGGCCCCGGCAAAGTCCGTGTCCCGCAGAAGGGCAAGGGGAATGACCGCGATGAGGGCGGCGGCGATCAACAGGGCGAAAAACAGCTTCCAGGTCCGGTTCATTGCGCCGCCCTCCCTTCGTTCCAGCTCTTCAGTAAGCGCAGCTCGGGCTGGGCGCACTGCTCAAGGGCCAGCACTGCCGCTGCTGTGACCAGCCCCTCAATGACGGCCAGGGGAATCTGGGTGAGGGCGAACACCCCCAGAAATTCCACCGCCGCTCCCGCCACGCCGCCGGTGGGGCTGGGATGGGCCAGGGCCAGTTGGAGGCTGGTGACGCAGTAGGTGAACAGATCCCCCAGGGCGGCGGCGAGGAAAACGGAGACGCGCCGGTTCACCCGGAGCGCTCCGCAGGCCCGCCACACCCCCCAGCTCACCAGCGGCCCGGCGATGGCCATGCTGAAGGTGTTGGCCCCCAGCGTAGTCAGTCCCCCATGGGCCAGCAGCAGGGCTTGAAACAGCAGGACAATCAGACCCAGCACTGCCATGGGAGCGGGGCCGAACAGAATGGCCCCCAAGCCGGTGCCGGTGGGGTGGCTGGAGGAGGCGCTGACGCTGGGGATCTTCAGGGCGCTTAGGACGAAGGCGAAGGCCCCAGCCATGGCCAGAAGCACCAGGGCGCTCTTCTGCCTCTGGGCCAGGCGGCGGATTTTGATAAGGCCCCAGACCACAAAGGGGAGGCAGATCGCGCCCCAGGAGATGCAGGTCGCTGCGGGTAAATAACCCTCCGCAATGTGCATAGCGCCGGCGCTCTGGGGTACACCAAAGGCCAGGGCCAGCACAAGGACCAGGGTCAGCAGACCCTGTTCTTGCTTGGTTTTCATCATAAAATTCCTCCTTCTGCCGCCCGCCTGCTCAGGCCCGCGCCAGAGCAAAAAAGCCGCCCCAGTAATTCACTGGAGCGGCGCAGGACAACAAAGCCGGTCCCGTTTCCCAGGCGGCGTGTCAATTCCGTTCTCCCGTTTGGTCCGTCCGGGAGACGGGTCCTGTCCCATCCAGAGACAGCTCTGATCCCCAGGGCAGGTCTTCCGGCTTGGGTTCCCCGTCCCACGTCCGCCTTCCCGCGTGTACCCGCAGTGGCATGCTGGACGCGGAACTCCCCCTTACGGCGGCGGTCCCGCGCGGGCTTCTCACCCGCTTCCCTATTCTCCCGGCCGGCCAATCCCTCTGAGGGAGGCCCCGGGCACCCTTGGGCGCTTTGTCCTCCCCATTGTAGCGAAACGAGGAGGACTTGTCAATCATCAGGGGCGGAGCCCCGGAGAAGGACTGCAGATTCATGGTTTGAGACTTTTAAGGAGCGGGGAAGAGCCGTCGCAGCCGCCCCAGCTTCAAGACCTTTTGAGACGGCTAAACAAAGAACCGCATGTGGAGAGAGGAGAACGATGGGAGAGTGTCCCCTATTCCGATCCCGAAAAACTGCTGTTTCGTGCACGTGGACCGCTCTGTTGGCTGAGGAGGTCCGGATTTTACATTTTGATGTATCCGGCAAAAAATTATTGAAATTACCTCTTTACAAACTGAATGGAGTGTGGTACTATCTTTCTGCAAACAAGAATTACTATTGATTAGGGGGACGGACAGTGGAGCGCGCAACTCGATACAGCAAGAAGCGGGAAGCCATTTTGGACGTCATCCGCGGGACAGATGCGCACCCCTCCGCTGAGTGGATCTACCAAGCCTTGAAGCCGGCCCACCCGGATCTGAGTCTGGGAACGGTGTACCGGAACCTGCTTTTTTTCCAGCGGCAGGGGACCATTCAAAGCGTAGGCGTCGTCCATGGACAGGAGCGGTTTGACGCCGTTACCACCCCGCACAGTCACTTTGTTTGCAACACCTGCGGCGCGGTCATCGATCTCCACGGGATTTCGATGGATGCCAATTTGAACCGCGCGGTCAGGGAGCAATATGGGTTCGAGGTGGACCGCCACGAACTCACCTTTTACGGCAAATGCCAAGCTTGCATGCAAGCAGAAAAAAATGAGGAGGACGTATTGGCATGAAGAAGTTTGTTTGTTCCGTCTGTGGTTACGTACATGAGGGCGAGACCGCGCCCGATTTCTGCCCCATCTGCAAGGCCCCCAAGGAGAAGTTCGTGGAGCAGGCCGGCGAGAAGAGCTGGGCCGCTGAGCACGTGGTAGGCGTGGCCCAGGGCGCTCCCGAGGAGATTCTCCAGGGCCTGCGTGAGAACTTCCAGGGCGAGTGCTCTGAGGTGGGTATGTACCTGGCCATGGCCCGTGTGGCCCACCGCGAGGGCTACCCCGAGATCGGCCTGTACTGGGAGAAGGCCGCCTATGAGGAGGCCGAGCATGCCGCCAAGTTCGCCGAGCTGCTGGGCGAGGTGATTACCGACTCCACCAAGAAGAACCTGGAGATGCGTGTGGACGCTGAGAACGGCGCCACCGCCGGCAAGTTCGAGCTGGCCAAGAAGGCCAAGGAGCTGAACCTGGACGCCATCCATGACACCGTCCATGAGATGGCCCGCGACGAGGCCCGTCACGGCAAGGCTTTCGAGGGCCTGCTGAAGCGTTACTTCGGCTAATTGAAACCGCATAAACAAGCACTTTTTGAGAGGGAATGGGGAGACCTGTTCCCTCTCTTTTTGCGCCCATGGTGTCCCAAGGGTGTCCCGCCGCTGTCTGCCTGTGTTCTGAATCAAGAAGAAGTGTCCCGTGTAAAAGGTGGTCCTAAAACAGTATGATAATGAATATGAACAGAGGATGGCGCTGGTGGTGTACTGCTCTCTTTCTTGATCAATGTTTCAACATTACGCGTTCTGCGCTAAACACCACCGGATGGCCTCGGCCACGCCGTCGTGGCCGTTGTCCGCCGCCACATACCGGGCGGCCGCCTTCACCTGGGAATTGGCGTTGCCCATGGCGATGGGGGTTCCCACCACCTCCAGCATGGACAGGTCGTTGGGGCTGTCCCCCACGGCGGCGCACCGCTCCAGGGGCACCCCCCGCAGGAGGGACATGAGGGCCAGGGTGCGGCCCTTGCCCACCTTGGCGGGGACCAGCTCAAAGTCCCGGTCGCTGGAGGCGGTGAGGGACACCCCCTCCAGGGCGGTGAGCTCTTTAAGGGGGTAGCTGGCCGGGTCCCCGTCCCCGTGGAGCTTGGTCAGGGGGAGGTCGTGCTCCTCCAGATAGGCAATGGGGTCCTCCGTCACCACGGCGTTGTCGTGAAAACAGGGGAAGGGGTAGTGCTTCATCAGCAGCTTTTTGGAGTAGGGGTCCAGCACGATGGCTTCACCCGCGAAGATCATCAGGACGATCTCCCGGTTCAGGCACAGCTCCAGAGCCCGGCGGCCGGTCTCCCGGGGGAGGTCCCACCGGCGGAGGTGGGCCCCGGTGCGGGCGTCGCACATGACCGCGCCCCCCAGGGCGGCGGCCAGCACGCCGCAGCCGGCCTCCTGGGCGAAATAGGCGGCCTCGGGGGCGGCCCGGCCGGTGGCCAAAAACACCTCCACCCCGGAGGCCCGGGCCTGGGCGATGGCGTCCTTGGACGCCTGGGTGACCCGGCCCGACGGGTCCAGCAGGGTCCCGTCCAGGTCCAGGGCGATCAGGTCGATTTTGTTCATAAAAACACCCCAAATGAAAATTAAGAATGAAGCAAAAGAAGATGGCCGGTCCCGGAGAAAACGGACCGGGTTCTCAGCCGCAGCCGAAAAAAGGCCGTCCCCATTATAGCGGAAGGCGGGAAAAAGAACAAGGAGCGCCTGGGACGAAAGGGTCCCGGCGCTCCTTGGGGCGTTTATGAGGTTTTCACAAAGTCACACAAATCCCAGGGCCAGTCCCACTGTGTGCACCAGCAGGGAGACCACATAGGCCACGCCGATCTGCCAGCACACGGAGAAGGCGGTCCACTTGGCGCTGCCCAGCTCCTTGGCCATGGTGGAGGTGGCCGCCACGCAGGGGACATACAGCAGGATGAACACCAGCATGGAGAAAGCGGACAGGGGGGTGAACCCGGTCATGGCCGCCGCTACCGCCGTACCGGCGGCGGTGAGAGAGAAGCCGTAGAACATGGACAGGGAGGACACCACCATTTCCTTGGCGATGAAGCCGGTGAGCAGGGCCACCGCCGCCTGCCAGAAGCCGAAGCCCAGAGGGGCAAAGACGGGGGCAATGAGGGCGCCCAGGGTGCCCAGCATGGAGTTCGCCGCGTCGTCCACCATGTGCAGGGAGAAGTCAAAGGACTGAAGCAGCCACAGCACGATGGACATGGCCAGGATCAGGGTGCCCGCCTTCACCAGGAAGCCCTTCACCTTCTGCCACACGTGGGTGGCGATGTTCTCCATGGAGGGGAAGCGGTAGGGGGGCAGCTCCAGCACAAAGGGGGCGGGCTCCCCGGAAAAGAGGGTGTGCTTGAAGAGAATGCCCGAGAGGATGCCCACCGCCATGCCGATGACGTACAGCCCGAACACCACCAGCCCGGCCCAGGGGCCGAAGAAGGCGGCGGACAGCAGGCCGTACACCGGCAGCTTGGCGGAGCAGGACATGAAGGGGATGAGGAGGATGGTCATGCGCCGGTCCTTCTCATTCTCCATGGTGCGGGCCCCCATGATGGCGGGCACCGAGCAGCCGAAGCCCATGAGCATGGGGATAAAGGCTTTCCCGGAGAGGCCGAAGCGCCTTAAAAGCCGGTCCATGATGAAGGCCGCCCGGGACATGTAGCCCGAGTCCTCCAGGAAGGACAGGAAGAAGAACAGCAGGGCGATCTGGGGCAGGAAGGACAGCACGCCGCCCACGCCGGAGATGATGCCGTCACAGGCCAGGCTGATGAGTACGTCGGGGGCGCCTGCCGCGGACAGGGCGCCCTCCAGCCAGCCGGAGAACAGGTCGATGAGGGCGCTCACCCCGTCCTGGAGCCAGGAGCCGAAGGGGCCGAAGGTGATGACGAACATCACCAGCATGGCGCACAGGAACAGGGGGAGGGCGGTGTACTTGCCGGTGACAATCCGGTCGATCTTCTCGGTGAGGGTGGGGCCCTCCGAACCCTTGCCCTTCACCACCGAGGCGCGGACCACCCGCTCAATATAGCGGTAGCGGCTGTCGGCCACCAGGGTCTCCCGGTCCCCCAGGGCGCTGGAGGCCTCGTACTCGGCGATGATGGCGTCCAGCTTGTTCTGCACGCCGGCGGGGAGGTTCAGAGCTTTGGCCACAATGCCGTCCCCCTCCAGCAGCTTGATGGAGGCCCAGTGGGCGGGCAGGTTGGCGGCGTAGGCGTAGTCGTGGATGAGCTCGCCCATGCGGTGGTGGATGTCGTGGGTGAAGTCGTCGTACAGATCGTCGGGCTCATAGGTGACCCCCAGGTGCATCTGCCGGTGGGCCACCTGGAGAAGCTCGTCCAGACCCTCGCCGGTCTTGGCGGTGATGGGGACCACCGGGACCCCCAGCTCCTTGGACAGGCGCTCCACGTCGATCTGGTCCCCCCGGGCCTTCACCTCATCCATGAAGTTCAGGGCCAGCACCAGGGGCCGCTCCAGCTCCAGCAGCTGGACGGTTAAGTACAGGTTGCGCTCCAGGTTGGTGGCGTCCACAATGTCGATGACCGCGTCGGGGCCCTCCCCGATGATAAAGTCCCGGGCCACGATCTCCTCCATGGAGTAGGGGGAAAGGGAGTAGATGCCCGGCAGGTCCACCACCGTGATGGCCCGGTCCCCCAGGTGGGCGGTGCCCTCCTTCTTCTCCACGGTGACGCCGGGCCAGTTGCCCACGTACTGGTTGGAGCCGGTGAGGGCGTTGAACAGGGTGGTCTTGCCGCAGTTGGGGTTGCCCGCCAGGGCCACCTTCATGGTGCGGGTGTCGTGGGCGTTGTGGTCATAGGGCTTCTCGTGGTGCTCCAGCTCGTGGACGTGGTCCCGGAGCTGGCGGCGGTCCCGCTCCGGGTCCGGGGCGCCGGGCTTGGAGGCCGCCTGCGGCTTGGCCTGGACCGGGCCGATCTGGATCTGGCCCGCGTCCTCCTTCCGCAGAGACAGCTCATAGCCCCGCAGGGACACCTCCAGAGGGTCCCCCAGGGGGGCGATTTTGGTGACCTTCACCACCGTCCCCGGGGTCAGACCCATGTCCACCAGCCGCCGCTTCACCGCGCCCGACTGGTTGCCCACGGATACAATCATGCCGCTCTCCCCGGGAGAGAGCTCCTGGAGAGTGCGGGGTTGGGATTCTTTGGTGTGATTCATAGCAAACGATGCTCCGATCCGAATGTGTCAAGTGCTCCATTCCGCTCCATTTTACCGGAAAGGCGATAGGTTTGCAAGTGGCAACCTGACGGACTCCAAAGGGCGCAGAGGGGTTTTTTCGGAGTTTTTTCGCCAGAAAAAACCGGCGTCCTCCTGAGGGGGAGGACGCCGGAAAATTTTGGAGGACAGAGAGCTTACAGCTGGATGGTGCGGATGACCTTGGCGCAGCGGGGGCACAGGGTGGGGTGCTCGGTGTCGGAGCCCACCTTGATGTGGTGCTTCCAGCAGCGCTCGCACTTTTCGCCGGCGGCCTCGGCCACGGAGACGGACAGCTCGCCGCCCACGGTCACCTGGACCTGGGAGACGATGAACAGGTCGGCCAGCTTCTCCTGGTCCATCTCGGCCAGGAAGGCGTCCTCCGCCGGGACGGTGAGGGCCACCTTGGCCTCCAGGCTCTTGCCGATCTTCTTCTCGTTCCGGGCGGCCTCCAGGGCGGCGTTGATGGCGTCCCGGACGGAGACGATCTTGTCCCACTTGGCCATGTCCGCTTCGGACAGGGCGTAGGCGGCAAAGGGCTGGTTCATCTCGTTGAGGACCACGTTGCGGGTGTCCTCGCCCTCCTGGTGGGGCATGGCCAGCCAGATTTCGTCGCAGGTGAAGGCCAGGATGGGAGCGAACAGCTTGGTGATGGTGTCCAGGATGAGCCACAGAGCGGTCTGAGCGCTGCGGCGCTCCAGGCTGTCTTTCCCCTCGCAGTACAGCCGGTCCTTGATGATGTCCAGGTAGAAGGAGCTGAGCTCCACCACGCAGAAGTCGTTGATGGCGTGGCTTACCACATGGAACTCGTAGTTGTCATAGGCGGCGAAGCACTTCTCGGTGAGCTCGTTGAGCTTGGTCACCGCCCAGCGGTCCAGCTCCAGCATCTCCTGGGGAGCCACCAGGTGGTTGGGGTCGAAGCCGTCCAGGTTGCCCAGGCAGTACCGGGCGGTGTTGCGGAACTTCAGGTAGTTCTGGGAGAGCTGCTTGAAGATGTTGTCGGAGCAGCGCACATCCACGTGGTAGTCGGCGGAGCCGGCCCACAGGCGGATCATGTCGGCGCCGTACTTCTTGAAGATGTCGGCGGGGTCCACGCCGTTGCCCAGGGACTTGTGCATGGCCTTGCCCTCGCCGTCCACGGTCCAGCCGTGGGTGATGCACTCCTTGAAGGGCGCGCCCTTGCCCAGAGCGCCCACGGCGGTGAGCAGGGAGGACTGGAACCAGCCGCGGTACTGGTCCAGGCCCTCCATATAGACGGTGGCGGGCCAGAAGCCCTGGTCCTTCTGCATGGAGGCGAAGTGGGTGGAGCCGGAGTCGAACCAGCCGTCCAGGGTGTCCTCCTCCTTGGTGAAGCCGCTCTTGGACGAGCAGTGGGGGCAGGCGAAGTCCTTGGGGAGAATGTCCGCCGCGTCCATCTCATACCAGGCGTTGGAGCCCTTCTCGGCGAAGAGCTTGCTCACCGCCTGGATGGTCTCGTCGGTGCAGACGGGCTTGCCGCAATCGGCGCAGTAGAACACGGGGATGGGCAGGCCCCAGCGGCGCTGGCGGCTGATGCACCAGTCGGCCCGCTCCCGGATCATGGACTTCATCCGGTCGATGCCCCAGCCGGGCACCCAGCGCACGTCGTCGCAGGCGGCGCAGGCCTCGTCCTTGAAGGAGTCCACCGAGCAGAACCACTGGGGGGTGGCCCGGAAGATGATGGGCTTCTTGCAGCGCCAGCAGTGGGGGTAGGAGTGGACGATGTCCTCGCTGGCAAAGAGCATGCCGCTCTCCTTCATGTCCTGGAGGATGACGGGGTTGGACTCGTCGGTCTTCATGCCGGCGTACTTGCCGGCGTAGTCGGTGTGGCGGCCCTGGTCGTCCACGGGGACCACCAGCTCCACCTTGTAGCGCTTGCAGGTCTCGTAGTCGTCGGCGCCGAAGCCGGGGGCGGTGTGGACGCAGCCGGTACCGGAGTCCATGGTGACGTACTCGGCGCAGCACAGCAGGGAGTCCTTGTCCAGGAAGGGGTGGCGGGCCTTCATATACTCAAAGTCGGAGCCCGTGAAGCGAGCGGCGATCTCGTAGTGCTCGACGCCGCCGGCCTTCATCACCTTCTCGGTGAGCGCCTCGGCCAGGATATACTGCTCCCCGTTGTCCGCCTTCACCAGCACGTAGCGCTCCCGGGGATGGACGGCGATGGCCATGTTGCCGGGCAGGGTCCAGATGGTGGTGGTCCAGATGAGGAAGTAGGTCTTGGACAGGTCGCCATACTGAGCCAGCTTGCCCAGGTCGTCCTTCACCGGGAACTTCACATACACGGTGGTACAGGGGTCGTCCTGGTACTCGATCTCGGCCTCGGCCAGGGCGGTCTCGTCGTGGGGGCACCAGTACACGGGTTTCAAACCCTTGTAGATATAGCCCTTCTTGTACATGGCCCCAAAGACCTTGACCTCCTCGGCCTCAAAGCCCGGGTCCATGGTCTTGTAGGGGTGCTCCCAGTCGCCCAGCACGCCCATGCGCTTGAAGCCGTCCATCTGGATGTCGATATACTTCTGGGCGTAGTCGTGGCAGGCGGAGCGGAACTCGGCCACGGACATGTTCTTGCGGTTGAGCTTCTGCTCCTTGATGATGGCGCTCTCGATGGGCATGCCGTGGTTGTCCCAGCCGGGGATATAGGGGGTGTAGTAGCCCCGCATGGCGTAGGACCGGGTGATGAAGTCCTTGATGGACTTGTTCAGGGCGTGGCCCATGTGCAGCCCGCCGTTGGAGAAGGGAGGGCCGTCGTGGAGGGAGAACAGGGGCTTGCCCTCGTTCTTCCTGAGCAGCTCGTTGTACAGGTCCAGATCGTTCCAGTGCTGGAGCATGTCGGGCTCCCGCTTGGGCAGGCCGGCCCGCATGGGGAAGTCGGTCTTGGGCAGGTTGATGGTCTTGTTGTAGTCCATGGGTCGTGTTCCTCCATTTATGAAATCAATTTGTTGTTTGTATCCATTCGCAGGGGCGGGCTGTGCGCGTCCGCGGGCGGCCGCAGGCCGCCCCTACGGCAGCTGATAGGGAAAACAGACAATCCCGCAGGCGCGGCAGAGCATGGCGTCGGGATAGTCGTGAAACGGGAAGGAAAAATTCCCGGAAGAGGTATCGCCCAGCGGCCGCAGCATGACTTTGTCCTTTGGAGTACGAAAGACGGGGAGATTTTTCTGCTGTGTCCAATAGGGGTACTTGTCCGCGTACATGGTGCCGGACTCCATGGGCTTTCCGCATTTGGGACAGTTCATGTGGACGAGTTCCCTCCTTGTGAAAACAAAAACGCCTTTGTCCCATCAAAGAGACAAAGGCGCAAACCTCTGCGGTACCACTCTTCTTGCCGGAAAGACAGCGTAATCCGGCCACTCAGGTATGCCCGGTAACGGGGGCGGGCCGGAGGGGCCTACTGCTGGTTCAGCCCTCTGCTCCAAGGGGATCTTCCCCGCGTCCTCCCGTCCGCCTTGCACCAAACGGCGGCTCTCTGTGCGTCTTGGAGGCGGGTACTCGGCCTTTTCTGCGCATTCTTGCGATATACTCTCCTATCTTATCCGCTTCCCTGCGGCTTGTCAAGAATTTTATTGCCAATTTTGTGCGCCTGGAACATACTGGCCCTGGCGGAGGGACCGGGCGGGCCAGTGCGCCGCCCCTGCGCTTTTACAAGGACGCATTTGAACAATGGACGGGCGGGTGAGGACGCCCGCCCCTACGAAAATACGGGAAGTTGTCCGGTGAACGCCGCAGGGGGCCGGTCCCAGACCGGCCTGCCCAGTTCTTTTAACCATAAGCCACATGAAAATAGCTGGGAGAGCGGTTTTGAGTTTTATGCTAATAAACGGCACCTGAAGCCAAGCTGCTTCAGGTGCCGGCGATTCTTATGTAGAATGGATGGTGCTATACTTGAAACACACCATATATAACCATTTTTGCAAGTGCATAAGAATGAATTTTCATTTGTTTTCAATATAAGTGGAAACAAATGTGCAGGCCTTCGCCCTGTACTTTTTTAGAAAGCTGTGGTACAATCCAAACAGAACAGCCGCCTGACGCGGCGTAAGGAGGATATTTATGAGACGCATATCTGCCTGCGCGCTGTCCCTGACTCTGTCTGCCTCCATGATTCTGCCCGCCGGAGCGGTGGGGAACACCTTCTCCGACGTACCCCAGGACCACTGGGCCAACCCATATGTGGAGGCCATGACCCAGAAGGGTGTGGTGACCGGCGTGGGGAACGGCCGTTTCAATCCGGACGGGAATCTGTCCACCGCGGAGTTTGCCGTGATGCTCACCCAGGCCTTCTGCCCGGAGGCGGTGGCCGACCCGGAGGAGGGGGGCGCCTGGTGGGAACCCTATCTGGACGCCGCCTGGTCGGCGGGCTATCTGATAGACACCACTGCCGGTTTCAGCTATATTGATGGGATCTGGGATGTGGCGTATACTGATGGGACCTGGAACGAGGATGTTGTAACAGAGCCCATGACCCGGTACGACATGGCCCAAGCCATGTATAACACCGTGGTAGCGGAGGGGATGGCCCTGCCCACCGACGAGCAGCGGGAGGCGGCCCAGGCGGCCATCGGAGACTTTGCGTCCATCCCCGAGGACTATGAGAGCGCCGTGGTGGCCATGTACGCCCTGGGCTACCTGTCCGGCGTCAACGCCAGCGGGGACTTCGGCGGCGAGGGCGCCATGACCCGGGCCCAGTCCTGCGTGGTGATGAGCAAGCTGTTGGGGGTGGACGTGGAGACCGCGCCCGAGACGCCGGATGAGGGCACGGCTGGAGGAACTGCGGGCTCAACTCCTTCTGAGGAGGAGACCCCCGCGGAGGACGCCGGAAGCGAGCCCGCGGACACGGTGGCCGCCTATGAGCAGGAGGTATTCGACCTGGTGAACCAGATCCGGGAGGAGAACGGCCTGGAGCCCTTTGTGTACAACGAGACCCTGGCCGGGACCGCCCGGGCCCACAGCCAGGACATGATCGACCGGAATTTCTTCAGCCATACCAACCCCGACGGGGAGGACCCCTTTGACCGGATGCGGGACAACGGCCTGAGTTTCTCCATGGCTGCGGAGAACATCGCCGCCGGCCAGCGCACCCCGGAGGAAGTGGTGAACAGCTGGATGAACTCCGAGGGTCACCGGGCCAACATCCTGGGCGGCTGTGAGGAGCTGGGCGTGGGCCTGGCCCTGGGCGGCAGCTACGGCTACTACTGGACCCAGTGCTTTTCCACTGTGCGCTGAACATAAAAACGATACGGGACGGCCCCCTCCCGGCTGCGGGAGGGGAGCCGCTTTTTTAGGGGGAAGGACCCATGAGATCCAGCCATACGCTCCGGGGCGGAGGGCTCCCGGCGGCGCTGGCCCTGATTGGACTGGCGCTGCTGGGGCTGCTGTTCGTCCCGGAGTGCGACGACTGCTATTTTGTATACTGGAGCTTCGACTCTTTGAGGGATTGGCTGCTCACCCGGCCCTCCACGGCGGGGGTGGAGATCGTGGGCGTGCCGGAGAACGGCCGGTACCTGGGGAACCTGCTGGGGGTGCTCCAGGGCAAGCTGTACTTCATCCCCGTTGTGGGTCCCATCCTCCGGGGAGTGCTGATGGGCGGGGCCCTGTGGGCCCTGGTGTACCTGCTGGCCCGGAGGACCCAGCGGGGGCCGGTGGGCCGGGGAGAGGCGTTCTCCATGGCTCTGGCCCTGGTGCTTCTGGCCCCAAGGGGGATCTGGCAGGAGGCCCTCTCCTGGGGGGCGGGGCTGGTGAATTACCTGCTGCCCATGGTGATCCTCCTGGTGCTGCTGGAGCTCTTTGCCCGGCGCAGGCCGCCATCCGCCCTGCTGGCGGGGGCGCTGGCCTTCTGCGGCTGTCTCTTTATGGAGACTGCCACCATCCTCCTGGCGGCGGGCGGGTGCCTGTGCGCCCTGCTGTTCCGGCACACGGACCGGCGGCGGGCGGCCCTGGGGCTGTGGCTGGGGAGCTGGCTGGGGGCCCTGGTCATGTTCACCGCCTCCGGCTATCGCAGCGGTACCAACGCCGACCGGCGGATGGACGTGTCCCTGGCCCTGGAGCACCTGCGGCAGATCGTGACCGAGGCGGTGGTGTTCCCCGCGGCGGCCGCCCTGCTCATCAGCGTGCTGCTGGTGTGGCTGGCGGGGAAGGGGGGAGGCCGGTGGAGGGCTCTCGCCCTGGCTCTGGTCCCCCTCCACCTGCTCCAGCTGTGGCGGGCGGCGGAGAACTGGCTGGGGGAGCCCCGGTATGACGAGCTCTCCCTGGGGGTGGGGCTGGCCCTGGCGGCGGTGTGGTGCCTCCTGCTGGCCCAGACCCGGGGGACCGCCCCCGTCTGGGGGGCGGTGCTGGCCCTGGGGCTGCTGTGCGGGCCGCTGCTCTTTGTCACCCCCATCGGCCCCCGGAATTTCCTGCCCCCCTACGTGTTGCTCTCCCTCATCGCCCTGCTGCTCTACCGGGAGGCCAGGGAGCAGGGGCTGCCCGGTCTCACCCGGCTGGCGGCGCCTCTGTCCGCCCTGGCCCTGGCAGGGCTTGTGTGGGTGTACGGCTGCAACTGCCTGGTCTATCACCAGCGGCTCTCCTACGCCCGGGAGCAGGCTGCGGCGGGGGCGGAGCACATCACCCTCCCCCTGCTCCCCTATGACCGGTGGGCCATCAACGAGACGGTGGGGAAGGGGGACATCTCCTACCTGGTCTACCGGGAGGTCCCCTGGGACGTGGCCTTCACCTTCGTCCCCTGGGCGGAATATACGGCCCCCTGACCGGGGGAAGGCAGAAACACCAACCGAGCAAAGGAGCGCAGATTTCATGGACATCAGACCAATCAAGGGAAATACCTGGGTGCTGGAGGGGATGGAGTGGATTCCCTTCTATAAGCTGGACGAGAGGCGCTGCATCCTGCTGGACACCGGCCTGCTGGGGGAGCGGGAGGAGCTGGAGCAGGCCCTCCTGGACCACGGCCTGACCCCGGCGGGCATCCTGTGCTCCCACGCCCACGTGGACCACGGGGGGAGCAACCGGTATTTTCAGGAGAAGTACCAGATCCCGGTGGCCCTCACCGCCAAGGAGGCGGGGATGTGCGCCGGGCTGCTGAACCTGAAGTGCTACTTTCTCATGCTGCCCCCCGGCATGGTGGAGCGGGAGGCAGCCCATCTGGTCCACACCCCGGACGTGATCGTCCCGGACCGGGACGGCCCCCTGTCCTTCTGCGGGGCGGAGTTCCAGATCCTCCAGACCCCCGGCCACTCGGCGGGCCACATCGCCATCCAGACCCCGGACCGGGTGTGCTATGTGGGGGACGCCCTTCTGTCCCGGGAACAGCTCTGGGCCAAGCTGCCCTACTGCCTGTCCCACCAGGCCGGCATCGAGAGCCGGGAGAAGCTGCGGGATGTGGATGCGGACTTCTTTGTCATGGCCCACCGGGGGATGTGCCGCCGGGAGGAACTCTCTGCCCTCATCGACGACAACCAGGCCCTGGCCCAGCGGCGGGCGGGGGAGGTGCTGTCCCAGATCACCGGGCCCATGACCATCAGCGAGATCACCCGGGCGGTGTGCGGCTATTTCAAGCTGCTCACCAAGAAGCCCTCCCGCGCCCTCCGGTTTGAGCGGAACATCCGCTTCTTTGTGGAGTACCTGGTGGACCGGGGGGACCTGATCCTGGAGACCGACCAGGGGGTGGCCGTCTACCGCCCGGCGGACCGGCGGGAGGCCCCTTAAACCAATACACTGCGGCCCCATGTCCCAGGAGCGGGACGTGGGGCCGCTTTTCTTTTTTGTAAAAAGTATTTGACATTTAGCAGTCCCTGTGTTATAACATAGATGTCAAAAGAATTTGACATTTCTGATTTGATTGGAAGGAGGCAGAGCGATGGATTCCCAGGGCAGTTCGGTGTTTGTGTACTTATTTCTGGCTCTTTTGGTGCTGGCGGTGGTCCTGATCGTCTGGATGTTCGTCTCGCTGGTCCGGTCCGAACTGGAGGACGAGCGGCGGAAGCTGATTGTGGGCAAGGCGTGCACCTGGACCCTCATCGCCACGGTGGGGGCGAACCTGATCGAGGTCATCGAGGTGGCGGCGCAGCAGCCCAACGGGGAGCCGGTGGCGCCCTTTATCCGGCTGGTGGTGGCGGCCCTGATGTACGCCATCTTCCTGGGCTGGTTCAAGCACAAGTACGGAGGGTGAGGAGCTGTGGAAAATCAGATCCGGGCGCTGCGGAAGGAGCGGGGCATCTCCCAGGAGGACCTGGCCAGGCGGTGCGGGGTGTCCCGGCAGACCATCAACGCCATTGAAAACAACAAGTACGACCCCACCCTCTCCCTGGCCTTCCGCCTGGCCCGGGAGCTGGGAGTGACGGTGGACGGGCTGTTCACCCCGGGGGAGTAAGAGAGGACACGGCTGACGACCGTGTCCTCTCTTTTTGGATAGTTCATCCGAGAAGAAAATCAGCGGTCCAGGGCCAGCCTCCGGCATGCCAGAGAGGTGGCCAGGAAGTAGCCGCCGTACACCAGCAGCAGCACCAGGGCGGTGACCAGGGCGCTCTGCACCGAGTCCACCTTGGCCGCCTGGGCGATCAGGTCGTTGGCCGCCTTCATGCCCACCACCGTGTGGACCAGAGCCAGCCCCAGGGGCAGGAGAAAGGCCAGGGCCACCTGCTCCACAGCGGAGCGGGAGACCAGCTTCTCCTCCGCCCCCAGGCGGCGGAGGATGGCGTGCCGGCCGGCGTTGTCCGCCGCCTGGCTCAGCTGCTGGAGGGCCAGCACCGCCGCGGCGGCCAGCAGGAAGGTGAGGCCCAGGTAGAGCCCCAGGAACAGGGCCAGGATCTTGTTGCCCATGGTCTCCTGGTAGAGGTTCAGGCGGGTCTCCACCCGCAGCCAGCCGTGCTCCATCTGATAGGCGGCGAGGGCGTCCTGCACCCGGTTCTCTGTATCCTCCTCGTTCCCGGCGTAGTCGGCGGACCAGACCTGACGGCGGACCTCCAGCTTTTGGGCCATCTCGTCGGGGACCACCACGCAGCTCAGCCCCAGATTTCCGGTGGTGAGCTGCTCCTCCACTCCGGTGAGGTAACCGGGCACCGGCCCCCGGTAGGCGGGCTGGCCGCTGCGGGAGAGCAGGGCCTGGCAGTCGGACAGGCGGATGGCGGCGCTGGCGTCCTCGATCCCGGTGACCGCCGGGTCGTTGTAGTAAAAAATGGTGTCCTGCTGCCAGGCCAGGTCGGATTCCTCCACGCCGTGGGCGGCCAGCAGGGCGGGAAAATCAATCGTCCCCTGGGAGTCGGCGTTCTGGTTCTGCACGGTGATGTCAAAGGGGGCCTGATGGCCGGTCATGGACTCGATGGTGTTGTTCAGTCCGATGGAGCTGGCGGTGATGCCCATGGCCAGCAGCAGAAGAATGCAGATCACCGTCTGGGCCAGATAGGTGGAGTGGACCTTGCTGATCCACTGGCGCAGGGTGAACACATTCAGGTTTTTAAAGTAGAGCTTGGGGCGGCTCTGGACCATGCGGAGGACAAAGCCGGACAGGGATTTAAACACCAGCAAAGTCCCCAGGGTGCCCAGGCCCAGCATGGGGATGCACAGCATGGGGAGAATGATCGCGTAGGCCATGCCGGAGATCAGCAGAATGGCGTAGGCGATGAGCAGGCAGACCACCCCCGCGGCAAACTGGACCACCGACACCCACAGGGGACGCAGGCGCAGCTCCTCGTTTCTCCGGCCGCTCTGCATCAGGTCCAGCAGCTTGGCCCGGGAGACCTGGAGGCCGCTGAACACCATCACCAGCAGGAAGATAAGGCCGAAGTACACCGCCGTCCGCATCACAGCCCGGGGGGAGAAGGCCAGGCCGAAGGCGTCCACCCGCAGGGAGAACATGGACAGGGTGAGGGCGGACAGCCCCTGGGAGGCCAGCAGGCCCAGCCCCAGGCCCAGGACCAGGGAGGCCAGGCCGATGAGCCCGGTCTCCAGAAACAGCAGCCGGGACACCTGCCCCTGGCTGAGGCCCAGAAGCAGGTAGGTGCCCAGCTCCCGCTTCCGCCGCCGGAGCAGAAAGCTGTTGGCATACAGGATCAGGCAGGCCAGTACCACCGCCACAAAGACGGAGAAGATGTCGATGCAGGACTGGATGACCTGGGCCATAGGGTTCTGGCTCTGAGCCAGGTAGATCATGGCCCCCTGGCCGTCCAGGGAGTTGAAGGTGTAGAACAGACATACCCCGAAGGTGAGGGTGAGCAGGTACACCCCGTAGTCCCGGAAGGACCGGCGCACGTTGCGGAAAGCCAGCTTAGAGAACATCTTCCATCTCTCCTCCCAACTGGGTAATCACCCGGATGATCTGGGCAAAGAAGGCACGGCGGTCCAGCTCCCCCCGGGAGAGCTCCTGAAAAATCTGCCCGTCCCGGAGGAAGACCACCCGCTGGCAGCAGCTGGCGGTAAAGGCGTCGTGGGTGACCATGAGGATGGTGGTCCCCCGCTCCCGGTTCAGCACCTCCAGCCGCTCCAGCAGCATGCGGGCGGACTTGGAGTCCAGGGCCCCGGTGGGCTCGTCGGCCAGCACCAGGGCGGGGTGGGTGACGATGGCCCGGGCGGCGGCGCACCGCTGCTGCTGTCCGCCGGACATCTGGTAGGGGTACTTGTCCAGGCAGTCGCCGATGCCCAGCAGCTGGGCGGTCTCCTCCACCCGGGGGCGGATCTCCCCCGCCGGAGTGCCCACGATGGACAGGGACAGAGCGATGTTTTCAAAGGCGGTGAGGGTGTCCAGCAGGTTGCAGTCCTGGAAGATGAAGCCCAATCGCTCCCGGCGGAACCGGGTGAGCTCCTTCCCCTTCAGACGGGTCAGCTCCCGCCCCTCCACCAGGATGGAGCCCGAGGTGGGCTTGTCGATGGTGGATACGCAGTTCAAGAGGGTGGTCTTGCCCGAGCCGGAGGCCCCCATGATGCCCACGTACTCCCCAGCCTCCAGGGACAAGTCCACCCCGTCCAGAGCCCGGGTGGCCGCCCCCCGCTTTCCATATATCTTGGTCAGACCCGTCACTTGCAGCAAGCTTGCCATATGCTTTCTCTCCTTTCGCCGGGCGTCCGCCCGGCCGTCACAGTTGGAACTGTATGAAAGAGTACCATACAGTTCTAAAAATTTTCCCATGGAAACTCTTACGAATTTCTTAAGGTTCCATGAAGAAAGTCTTTTCTGGGGAGAATTGCGGCAGAGAATCGCTGTGCTGATCTTGATATTTTAGATGAAGGGATGGAGCCGCCCTTCGGGCGGCGTAAGCCAAAACCAAAGGACAGTTAAAATCGATGTTTAAAATCCGGGTTATAAAGCGGACACGTGGGAGGAAACCACCAAACCGGCCATCTGGCCGGCGGCGCTAATGCGCCGTACGAGCGTTTTGCCGGAGGCAAAACCTCGGCGGAGGGATGGCTCTGCCACCCCGAGCATTTCAATCACCGAAGGGCGGAGCGGGCCCTCGGCCCGCGAAGCCCAAAAAGAAAGACACGCTATAAGCGTGTCTTTCTTTTTGGCAAAGCACTACAATCCAGATATTTCAAAT
>NZ_NFKI01000037.1 GCF_002160305.1 Pseudoflavonifractor sp. An184 | reverse complement strand
CTGGCGGGGCGTCACCGTGTCGTGGGGCTTGGGCCTCTCCAGCACCGCCGCCGGGCGGGTGTGGTCCCGCTCCAGGGCGGCCAGGACGGCGTGGTACACCGCCCCGAACACCGAGCGCTCATTGCCGAACTTCACCTCGGTCTTGGCCGGGTGGACGTTCACGTCCACCGCGCTGCGCTTCAGCTCCAGGTGGAGGACGCAGGCGGGAAACTTGCCCACCATCTTCTGGTTTTTGTACGCCTCCTCCAGGGCGGCCATCATCAGCCGGGACTTCACCTGCCGGCCGTTGACGAAGAAGAACTGCCAGTTCCGGCTGGCCCGGCAGCAGGCGGGCTGGGACACATAGCCGGTGACCGCCATATCCTCCCCGGAGCCGCTGACCTGGGTGAAGCCCAGGGCCAGCTCCCGGCCCAGAACGGCGTACACCGCCGACTGGAGCTGCCCGTCCCCGGGGGTGAGCAGCTCCTGCTTCCCGTCCCGGAGGAACTTCACGCTCACCTCCGGGTGGGACAGGGCCACCCGCTGGACCACGGCAAAGACGGCGGCCCCCTCGGCCGCGTCCTTCTTCATAAATTTCAGCCTGGCCGGGGTGTTGTAGAACAGGTCCCGCACCACCATGGTGGTGCCCAGGGGACAGCCCGCCTCCTCCACCGGTCCGGGCACGCCCCCCTCCAGGGAGAGGGAGGCCCCCAGAGAGCTGTCCTGGGTGCGGGTCATCACCTCCACCCGGGAGACGGCGGAGATGGCCGCCAGGGCCTCCCCCCGGAAGCCCAGGGTGCCGATGGCCTCCAGGTCGTACTCGGTGCGCAGCTTGCTGGTGGCGTGGCGGAGAAAGGCGGTCTTCAGCTCGGAAGCCGGAATGCCGCAGCCGTTGTCGGTCACCCGCAGAAATGTCATCCCCCCGTGGGCGATCTCCACCGTCACGGCGGAGGCCCCCGCGTCAATGGCGTTCTCCATGAGCTCCTTGGCCACGGAGGCGGGCCGCTCCACCACCTCGCCGGCGGCGATCAGGTCGGCCACATGGGAGTCTAATACTTGTATGTTGGGCATGGATACCTCCAAATGAGAGCATAGTCTGGCATCTTACTGTTATTATAACACAGCCGGAGGAAAAAGGCGAAAGGTTTTCCTTGGGGAGGGATTTTTGCCGCCGCCCTATTTGGCAGGGTTCGCCCTGCGGGGCGGGTGAGGGGGCAGGTTTTTCCCCACTCCGCAGGGGCGGCTCCATAGGGCCGTCCGTCTCTGAGGTTTCCAATGCTTGTAGGGCGGGGGCTTGCCCCCGCCGCCGGGGTTTCTGCTCCCTATGTATGGCGAGACGACCTCAGCGCGCCGTCTTGCAGGGGAATTTCGCCGCCTGCTCATTTTAGCCTTCCCCTCGGGGGGAAGGCTGAAAAAAGCAGACGGCAGATTCCAAAAATGAGAAAACCGCCTTCCCGCGGAACAATCCACAGGAAAGCGGTTTTTTGTGGAAAAATCAGTAGGCCAGCTTCTCCTCCAGCCAGGCCTTCAGCTCAGAAATGGGCACTCGTACCTGCGCTCCCACAAACGCAGGCGTTTGTGGGGCCCCAAGGCCGATTTTAAATCCTCGGGCGGAGTGAATCCGCCCTCCGGCGAGATTTTGGCTGCGCCAAAATGCTCGGTTTCCGCCGCTGTGCGGCGGGCATGGAGCAGGGGGAAAACTTTTTCTTAATAAGCCAGCTTCTCCTCCAGCCAGGCCTTCAGCTCAGAAATGGGCACTCGTACCTGCTCCATGGTATCCCGGTCCCGGATGGTGACGGCGTTGTCCGCGGGGGTCTTGTCGTCGCCCACGGTCTCGAAGTCCACGGTGATGCAGTAGGGGGTGCCGATCTCATCCTGGCGGCGGTAGCGCTTGCCGATGGAGCCGGCGTCGTCGTAGTCCACCATGAAATACTTGGACAGCTCGGTCTGGATCTCCCGGGCCTTGTCGCCCAGCTTCTTGGACAGGGGCAGGATGGCGCACTTGAAGGGGGCCAGAGCGGGGTGGAGGCGCAGGACGGTGCGCACGTCGTTCTTGGCCTCGTCCACCACCTCCTCGTCGTAGGCGTCCACCAGGAAGGCCAGGGTGACGCGGTCGGCGCCCAGGGAGGGCTCGATGACGTAGGGGATATAGTGCTCGTTCTTCTCCTGGTCGAAGTAGGTCATGTCCTTGCCGGAGGTGTTCTGGTGGGCGGTCAGGTCGAAGTTGGTGCGGGAGGCCACGCCCCACAGCTCGCCCCAGCCGAAGGGGAAGACGAACTCAAAGTCGGTGGTGGCGTTGGAGTAGTGGGAGAGCTCCTCCGGGTCGTGGTCGCGGAGACGCAGGTTCTCGTCCCGCATGCCCAGGTTCAGCAGCCACTTGTGGCAGAAGTCCTTCCAGTAGGCGAACCAGTCCAGCTCAGTGCCGGGGGTGCAGAAGAACTCCAGCTCCATCTGCTCAAACTCCCGGGTGCGGAAGGTGAAGTTGCCCGGGGTGATCTCGTTGCGGAAGGACTTGCCGATCTGGCACACGCCGAAGGGCAGTTTTCTCCGGGTGGTGCGCTGGACGTTCTGGAAGTTGACAAAGATGCCCTGGGCGGTCTCGGGGCGCAGGTAGACGGTGTTCTTGGCGTCCTCGGTGACGCCCTGGAAGGTCTTGAACATCAGGTTGAACTGGCGGATGTCGGTCCAGTTGTGCTTGCCGCAGGTGGGGCAGGGGATGTTGTGCTCCTCCACGAACTCCTTCATCTGGGCCTGGGTCATGGCGTCCACACTGTGGCCCAGCTCGAAATTGTTCTCCTGGCACCAGTCCTCGATGACCTTGTCGGCGCGGAAGCGCTCCTTGCACTCCTTGCAGTCCATCAGCGGGTCGGAGAAGCCGCCCACATGGCCGGAGGCCACCCACACCTGGGGATTCATCAGGATGGCCGCGTCCAGACCCACATTGTAGGGGTTCTCCTGGACGAACTTCTTCCACCAGGCCTTCTTCACGTTGTTCTTCAGCTCCACACCCAGGGGGCCGTAGTCCCAGGTGTTGGCCAGGCCGCCGTAGATCTCGGACCCGGCGAAGATGAAGCCCCGGCCCTTACACAGGTTTACGATTTTTTCCATGGTCTTTTCGCTGTTTTTCATGATAAAACTCCTTTTATTCCTAGCATTGGATGGTTTTTTGATTGATATACATTTCCAAGAGGGGGAAGCAGGGTTTGGAATTAGTTCGTTTTGCGCGGGGGAGTTTCGCCGCCTGCGGGCGGCGAGTTCCTTTGCCCATGGCGGCAAAGGAACCAAAACGCCCCCGGGGTGAGCTCAGGATGGGCACTTACGTGCCCATATTCGCCCACCCCGGACCCCATTACGGGGGACGCGCTCCTGGTTGGTTGGAGCGGAAGCTCCGGCGCGCAAAATCTGAGTGAGCATCTAAATTCCCGCCGGGCCACTGGGCCCTGGGTTTGCAAAATTTATTCCTGGTGCGGTTCAACTGCTGCGCCTGGCGTTGTAGAGCCAACGATCCGGTGTATGTGTTGCCGTAGGGGCGATCCTTGCAGCCGCCTGTTCTCCCATGCTCCACGTTGCCTGCAGGGCACAGCCTCCGTCCAAATAAAAACGCCCCGAGCCGGAAAAGGCTCAGGGCGAATCAAACGATCCGTGGTTCCACCTGAATTTGTACCAGAGGTACACACTCGACCCCCGTAACGTGGGGAGACGGCGGGCCATTGCCTGCCCGCGCTCCAGAGGGCCTTCCCGCCGCGCCTTCGTGGGATTCGCACCGGCCATCCCATCTCTGATATTCCCGGCCCGGGGTACTGTTCTCTGTCGTCGCTTTCGGATTTGCACCCCATTGTAATATACATTTTTCCACCTGTCAAGAGCTGGATGTGGAGATTTGGTCCTGTTTTTTCCGGGAAAATGTGCTATCATAGAGATACAAAAAATATAGAGGAGGGACCCGCTATGAAATTGTGGAAACCGGCCGTCTGTCTGCTCTTGTCCGGCCTGCTGCTCTCCGCCTGCGCCGCCCCGGCGGGCTCCGCCTCCAGCGGGGCGGAGGGGAATCCAGGCGGGAGCCCTGAGGCCGGCCCGGAGACAGCCCCCATAGAGTCCGGCCTGGACCTGGAGAAGCTGGGGGTGACGGAGAAAAATTACCCCCGGGTGGACGGCTCCACCTCCACTCTGGGCATCGTCCAGGCCGCCTATGAGGCGGTGTTCGGCCCGGAGTCCATGGATGAGGAGGGCTACCCCTGGGAGGCCTCCAAGACGGTGCCCTCCTATGAGAAGCTCATCGCCGGAGATCTGGACCTGATTCTGGCCCCCTCTCCATCCGCCGATGTGCTGAGCCAGGCCAAGGAGGCGGGGGTGGAGCTGGAACTTGCTCAAGTGGCCGCCGAGGCTCTGATCTTCATCACTCCGGTGGAGAACACCGCCGCCAACATCACCGGGGACCAGGTGCGGGACATCTATCTGCACAACGGCATCGCCAGCTGGACGGAGCTGGGGGGACCGGACCGGGCGCTGGTGCCCATCTGCCGCAACGCCGACAGCGGAAGCCAGTCCCAGCTGGACAACCTGATTTTGAAGGGGGAGCCCATGGACCCCTCCATCCAGGAGAACTATGTGGAGCTGACCATGGAGGGGATGCTGGAGCAGACCGCCTTTTACCACACCGGCGGGATGTTCGGCCAGCCCAGCGACAGCTATGCCCTGGGGTATACCCTGTTTACCTACCTTCAGAACATGGACGAGATCACCGGCATCGCCTCCTCCCTGAAGATTCTGGACTACGAGGGGGTGCCCGCCACCGCTCAGACCATTTCGGAAGGGAGCTACCCCCTGACCGGCGGCTACTACGCCGTCACCCGGGCGGACCTGCCGGAGGACCACCCGGCCCGGGTCCTGACCCGCTGGCTGCGGTCGGAGGAGGGGCAGGTGGCTATTCTCTCCCGGGGCTTCCTGCCCGTCTATCTGGACCAGCTGCCGCCTCAGGACACAGAGGAAAACGCCCGCCAAGCTGTGCTGAACTATTACAGCGGCTGTGACATTCAGGAGGTGACCCTGGTCGGCCGGGAGGGGGACCGGATCACATTCCAGGTCCAGGCGGAGGCCGGGGGCCAGAGCAGCCTGTGCACCATCACCCTGAACTACTATCCCCGGGGCTGGCAGGTGGTCAGCGCCGATCTGCCGCCAGGACTTTGAGGTACGCCCTGCGCCCCATTGGGCGCAGCCTTCCCAACCGGGGAGAGGAGAATTCCCCGGGGGCGGCAACCCTCCAAAATAAGAGAAAGCGCTATGCAGAAAGGTTAATTACTCTGCATAGCGCTCTTATTTCAGACTCAAAATTCAAAGCGCCAGCATCCGCAGGGTAAACGTCAAGGTCATCACCACCACCCCCATGCTGGCGCAGGCGTCCAGAACCAGCGCCCGGCGGCGGGCCCTTCTGGCTCTGGTCCGGCGGGGACCGGGAACACTCTCCCGGGGGAGGAGGACGCGGGTTTCCCCTGCCTCCTCCGGCTCCTGTTGGGCCTGAGCCAGCCGGCGGCGGTACTCGGTCAGGTCCACCACATTGCCGGTGTGGCGGATAAAGTTTCCAGTGGTGTAGTACAGGGTTTGCATCGTCTCTCCCTCCAATAAATGCCCGGCGGGCGGATTGACCGGTAACCGGCCTGTTATGTGTATCATACTGGGCTGCCCGTCCCATAGTTGGGACTTTCCAGCGCCCCGGCCAAATTCAAACGTATGTTCGTATCAAGAATACAACAAATGTTCGATTCTGTCAAGAGCTGTCGAACAGGTTTTCGGTTTTCCACACTTTCCACCGAGTTTTCCACATAGATTTCCCCAGGGTTCCGCTTTTCTGCCAAAAGCCGCCAGGAAAAGGAGGGGACAAATTTGTGTGAGATTTTTTGCAAATTCGTTGCGTTTCCCACCAAAGAGCGGTATAATATACCGTCTGAATGAATTTCAGGGGAATGTTTCCCCGGGGCGGTCCGCTCCGGTGGAAGCGATTCCTTCGTTTTGGCACGTCCGGACGAACTTGCACGGGCCGGTGTGTCTTCGGATTGATTGCAGGAGGATTCAAGAAATGCGGAACGAGAAATTGAGAAATGTTGCCATTATCGCCCACGTCGACCTCGTCGCCGCAAAGTCCGCTTAAGCTCGGGACGCCCAGGTGTGGGCATCCCTCGCCCGCTCCCTTACGGCTCCTCTCCAAACCGAACCCGCTTCGCTGGGCTTCGGTTTGGGGTGCGGCTCCGCCGCACAGGAGAAAGAAGGATTTTTAAAACGCGCCATTCGGCGCGCCCCATCTGCGATGGGGCCCCGAGTGGTTTTGCCATAGATCAGTAGGAGGATTCAAGAAATGCGGAACGAAAAATTGAGAAATGTTGCCATTATCGCCCACGTCGACCATGGCAAAACCACTCTGGTGGACCAGATGCTCAAGCAGTCCGGCGTGTACCGGGAGAACCAGGCCGTGGTGGAGCGGGTCATGGACTCCAACGACCTGGAGCGGGAGCGGGGCATCACCATCCTGGCCAAGAACACCGCCGTGGAGTACAACGGCGTAAAAATCAACATTGTGGACACCCCGGGCCACGCCGACTTCGGCGGCGAGGTGGAGCGCATCCTGAAGATGGTCAACGGCGTCATCCTGCTGGTGGACGCCGCCGAGGGCCCCATGCCCCAGACCCGCTTTGTGCTGAGCAAGGCCCTGGAGCTGGGCCACCGGGTGATCGTGGTGGTGAACAAGATCGACCGTCCCGACCAGCGGGTGTACGAGGTCATCGACGAGGTGCTGGAGCTGCTCATGGACCTGAACGCCACCGACGAGCAGCTGGACTCCCCCATGCTGTTCTGCTCCGGCCGCCAGGGCACCGCCTCCGTCCAGCCCGACGAGGCGGGCAGCGACTTGAAGCCCCTGTTCGACACCATTCTGGAGTATATCCCCGCCCCCGAGGCGGATGTGGACGCCCCCTTCCAGATGCTGGTCTCCTCCATCGACTACAACGAGTTTGTGGGCCGCATCGCCATCGGCCGTATCGAGCGTGGCGTGATCAAGCAGAACCAGGAGATCGCCGTGTGCAACTACCACGATCCGGACGCCGCCCCCAAGAAGGCCAAGGCCACCGCCCTCTATGAGTTCGACGGCCTGGCCAAGGTCCCCGTCCAGGAGGCCACCGCCGGCAACATCATCGCCATGAGCGGCATCGGCGACGTGACCATCGGCGACACCATCTGCGCCCCCGACTGCGTGGAGCCCATCGAGTTCGTCAAGATCTCCGCCCCCACCATCGAGATGACCTTCTCCGTCAACGACTCCCCCTTCGCCGGGCGGGAGGGCAAATTCGTCACCAGCCGCCAGCTCCGGGACCGGCTGTTCCGGGAGACCCTGAAGGACGTGTCCCTGAAGGTGTCCGAGGTGGAGAACTCCACCGACTCCTTCAACGTGGCCGGCCGGGGCGAGATGTCCCTGTCCATCCTTATGGAGACCATGCGCCGGGAGGGCTATGAGTTCCAGGTGTCTCCCCCCCGGGTGCTCTACCAGGAGATCGACGGCAAGAAGTGCGAGCCCATGGAGCTGCTGGTGGCCGACGTGCCCAACGACTACACCGGAGCGGTCATCAACAAGCTCCAGTCCCGGCGGGCCGACCTGCAGAACATGACTCCGGTGGGGAACCGCACCAAGCTGGAGTTTATGGTCCCCTCCCGGGGCCTGTTCGGCTACCGCAACGAGTTTTTGACCGACACCAAGGGGGAGGGCATCATGGCCTCCGTCTTTGACCACTATGAGCCCATGCGCGGGGACATCCAGCGCCGTTCCACCGGCTCCCTGGTGGCCTTTGAGACCGGCGAGGCGGTGACCTACGGCCTCTTCAACGCCCAGGAGCGGGGCACCCTATTCATCGGCCCGGGCACTCCGGTGTACGCCGGCATGATCGTGGGCGAGACCCCCAAGGCGGAGGACATCTCTGTCAACGTGTGCAAGAAGAAGCAGCTGACCAACATGCGTGCCTCCGGCTCCGACGAGGCGCTGCGCCTGACGCCTCCCAAGCAGATGTCCATGGAGCAGTGCCTGGAGTTCCTGGCCGACGACGAGCTGCTGGAGTGCACCCCGGAAAATTTACGCCTGCGCAAGCGCGTTCTGGACCACGGCGAGCGCATGAAGCTGGCCTCCAAGAAGAAGGGGTAAGTTTATCTGTCCCTGAAAAATTCAAAGAACACGCTCCGCATCGCCAAAAACAGGCAATGCGGAGCGTGTTTGCTTTACAGATTGATCCCGCTGACAGGCCGCGGCGCGGCCATTCTGCGCTGGCGGCCCTGCGGTTCGCTTCCATGACAACCGCCCTATATCGGGCTTCTCTCAAAAAATTGATTTGCAGACAATCCAAACCCCGGTCCAGTATGGTATCATGATATCAATGTCCGGCACTCTCCGAACAGGGCCGGGATTTCCATTTCCAGGGGGCGACTATCATGTCCATCCACACAGACGCGCAAACCATCATCCAGGAGGCTCTGACGGCCTGCCTGCCCGACCAGGCGGTGCGCCGGGCCCTGGAGGGCCGGACCTTCGGCGCGGGCCGCGTCTTTCTTGTGGCCGTGGGCAAGGCGGCCTGGCAGATGGCCCACTGCGCCGCCCGGCTGCTGGGGGACCGGCTGGAGGCCGGGGTGGTGGTGACCAAGCACGGCCACAGCCGGGGGGAGATCCCCCGGTGCGCCGTCTATGAGGGGGGGCACCCGGTCCCCGATGAGAACTCCTTCCGGGGCACCCGGGCGGCCATGGAGCTGGTGGAGAATCTGACGGCGGAGGACACGGTGGTGTTCCTGGTGTCCGGCGGGGGCTCCGCCCTGTTTGAATGTCCCCTCATTCCGGCGGAGGAGCTCTCCCATCTGACCCAGGCCATGCTGGCCTGCGGGGCGGACATTGTGGAGATGAACACCGTCCGCAAGCGGCTGTCCGCCGTGAAAGGGGGGAGGTTCGCCCAGCTGTGCGCCCCGGCCCGGGTGTTCTCCATCGTCCTGTCCGACATTCTGGGGGACCCCCTGGACATGATCGCCTCGGGCCCCGCCTACCCGGACCAGTCCACCTGCGCGCAGGCCCAGGCGGTGGCGGAGAAGTACCGGCTCCCCCTGTCGCCCCAGGCCCGGGCGCTCCTCCAAGAGGAGACCCCCAAGGCGCTGGACAATGTGGAGACGGTGATCACCGGCAGCGTCCGGGAGCTGTGCGCCGCCGCCAGCGCGGCCTGCCGGCGGCTGGGCTATGAGCCGGTCCTGCTCACCGACCAGCTGTGCTGTCAGGCCAAGGAGGCGGGCTCCTTCCTGGCCTCCATCGCCAGGACCCACCAGGACACTCAGAAATCCCTGGCCTTTCTGGCCGGAGGCGAGACGGTGGTCCTCCTCACCGGCCAGGGGAAAGGGGGCCGCAACCAGGAACTGGCCCTCTCCGCCGCCCAGGGGATCGCGGGACTGGCGGACACCCTGATCTTCTCCCTGGGCTCCGACGGCACCGACGGCCCCACCGACGCGGCGGGGGGCCTGGTGGACGGAAGCACGAAGGACCGCCTGGAGGCGGCGGGCCTCACTATCCACCAGGTTCTGGCGGAGAACGACGCTTACCACGCCCTGGACCGGGTGGGCGGCCTTATCCGCACCGGTCCCACCGGCACCAACGTAAACGACGTGGCGGTGGCGCTCATCAAACGATAAGAAAGCGATTCCACTCGAGGCGGGCTGCCGCCCCCTCGAGCTCCCCCGCCCCAACTTGAGCGGATTCATCTCAACAGAGGTTTTTGACAAGCAAAAGCGGGAGGAACGTGAGTTCCTCCCGCTTTTGCTTGTCTGTATAAACTTTACTTCTGCCCCGGGGCGTAGGCCACCACCGTCCGGCGGTTGGGCTCCACGCCGGTGGAGTAGGTGGTCACGTTGGGGTAGTCCTGGAGGGCCGCGTGGATCACGTGGCGCTCATAGGCGTTCATGGGCTCCAGGGTCATGTTCTTGCGGTACTTGACCACCTTGCCGGCCACCTTCACCGCCAGGCGCTGGAGGGACTCCTCCCGCTTGGCCCGGTAGCCCTCGGCGTCGATGTGGATGCGCACCCGCTTGGACTGGCCGTGGTTCACCGCGTAGTTGGTGAGCTGCTGGATGGCGTCCAGGGTCTCGCCCCGGCGGCCGATGATGGCGCCCAGGCCGCGGCCCTGGAGAATCACCTTATAGCCGTTCTCACTCACATAGATGTCGGGGACCGCCTCCACCTGGAGGTGCTCCATGAGTCCGGCCAGGAACTCCCGGATGCGGGCGGCCTTGGGGTCGCCGGCGGGGGCCAGCTCCAGAGGCTGGCCGTCCATCCCCTTGGGGGCGTTGGTCTCCTCCCGGCCGATGAGCACCTCATCCCCGGGCTGCAGGCGGTTGGCGTCCTCTCTGGGGGCGGGCTCCGCCTTTTTCTCCGCCTGGGGGGCGGGGGAGACGGGCTCGGCCTTCTTCTCCGGGACAGGCTCCGCCTTGGGGGCTGCGGGCTCCGGGGCCTTCTCCGGGGCGGGGGAGGAGGGCTCCTCATCCTCGCCGGGGACCTCGTAGCTCACCCGGACCTTGGCGGGGTTGCCGCCGAAGCCCAGGAAGCCGGACTTGGCCCGCTCAATGACCTCCACGGATACGTCGTCCCGGTCCAGGCCCAGCTGGAACAGGGCGGCGGCAATGGCGTCTTCCTCAGAACGTCCGGTGGTCTCAATCCACTTTCTCATATCAGACACCTTCCTTCTTGTCGTCCTCGTCCTCGGGGATCTCCACTTCCACCTGCTCCACTTCCACTTCGACCTCCTCGGTCTCCACAGGAGCGGCCTCGGGGGCAGTGGTCTCCGCCTCAGCGGGAGCGGGGATCTCAGGGGCGGCCTCAGCCTCCTGAACAGGGGTCTCCTGGACCTGGGTCAGCTGGGGCTGCTCCTCCTGGGAAATGGGCTTGGTCTCCTTCTCCGGGGCGGGGGAGGTCTTTTCGGCCTCCTTCTTGTCCTTTCTGCCCTTCTTGCCCTTCTGGGCATTCTGGGCCTCCGCCTGGGCCTTCAGCAGCTCGCTGGGGTCCCGGTAGGGCTGCACGCCGCCGAAGCGGTTGGGGTCGTAGGCGCGGCCCCGGGCGTAGGCCCGGATGCCGATGCGGCTGTCATCCTTGTTGATGCCGGGCTCGGTGGGCTCGGCCTTCTTGGGCTTCTTCTTGCCCCGGTTCTTCTTCTCCTCCTCCAGGCGGCGCTGGCGCTCCAGACGGGCCTCCTCTTTGCGGCGCTTCTCGTCCTCTTTCTCCTGGCGCTCCCGCTCGGCGGCCTCGGCCCGGGCCTTCTCATAGTCCTTCTTCAGCAGGCGGCCGCAGATGAGCTCCTGGAAGATGGAGAAGATATACTGGGCGATCCAGTAGATGGACAGGCCGGCGGGAACGGTGAAGCCGATCCACAGGGACATGATGGGCATGAAGATCATCATGGTGCGGTTGGTCTTGGCCATCTGTTCGTTCTGCTCACCGCCCCGGTTCATCTGGTTGGTCTTCATGCTCACATACATGGACAGCAGCGAGGTGCCCACCGACACCAGGGGCAGCAGGAACAGGCCCACAGAGCCCCAGTTCATGCCATTGGACCAGAAGTTCAGCTGGGGAATGTTGGCCAGATTGATGCCCAGGAACTCCACGTTCATGGAGAACAGTCCGGCCCCCGCCGACTCGCCCAGGGCAGCCTTCACCTGCTCCAGCACGGCGGGGTCGGCGATGGCCTTCAGCATGGCGATCTGGGGATAGGTGCCGGAGTTGGCCACGCCGGTGATCTCGGCCACCGTTTCGATCATGTCCGCGGGCACGTTCATCAGATAGGTCAGGGGCTCCCGGATGATGCCGTACAGCACCATCAGGAAGATGATGGGGATGAAGGACCACAGGCACCCGCTCATGGGGTTGACCTTCTCCTTCTCATAGAGCTTCTGGATCTCCAGGTTATAGCGCTCCCGGTCCTTGCCGTACTGCTTCTGCAGCTGCTGCATTTTACTGGAGAGCAGGTTCATCTGGATCATGCTCTTCTTGCCCTTCAGGTTGAAGGGGAAGAGCACCAGCTTGATGACCAGGGCGAATAAAATCAGGGCGATGCCGTAGTTCTGGGAAAAATCATAAAACAGCATCAACAGCCATGCGAATGGCGTCAGAATAATACCCACAACGGTACCTCCACATTGTAAATTGAATCCGGCCGGGTCCTACGGCACGGGGTCGTACTCGATGGACTTCTGCCGGTGGAAGGGGTTGCACCGCAGAATGCGGCGCACGGCCAGAAGGCCGCCCTTCAGGGCGCCGTACTTCTCCACCGCCTCCAGGGCGTAGGCCGAGCAGGTGGGGATGAAGCGGCAGCAGGGGGGACGGGCGGGAGAGATCTCCCGCCGGTAGAACCGGATCATCCAGATCAGCAGAGCTTTCACGGCCGCGCCTCCCGGGGCGGACAGATCCCCAGCTTGCGCATGAGCTGGAGAAAGCTGCGCTCCAGCTCCGGGTACCGGCCGTAAATCACCCGGGCGCGGGCCACCACCACCACGTCGTAGCCCGGCAGAAGCCGGTGCTCGTTGGTGCGGTAGAGCTCCCGAATGCGGCGGCGGGCCCGGTTGCGCTTGACGGCGTTGCCCAGCTTCACCCCCGTGGTGATGCCCAGACGGCTCACCGGCCGGTTGGTCTTCCGGCAGTAGACGGCGAAGTAGGGGGACACGGCGCTCTTGCCCTTGCTGTACAGCCGGCGGAACTCATGATTTTGTTTTAGTGCTATGGTATGCTTCATGAAGGGTTCCTCCGGATGGTTTTGGAGATATAACACATAAGACACAAGAAAAGCAGACCCAGGGGATTTCGCCGCCTGCGGGCGGCGAGTTTCTTTGCCCATGGCGGCAAAGGAACCAAAACGCCACCGGGAACGGCACATCCTGAGACAATCTTTCATTTCCGTAGGGGCGGCACACTGGGCCGCCCGCCGGGGGGGCAGGCTAAGAAGTCACCCTCATCTGTCACGCTTCGCGTGCCTCCCTACCCCTTTTGGCCTTCGGCCATTTCCCCCTGTCAGGGGGAATCAGCCTTCCTCCTTGCAGGGGGAAGGCTTTCGGGCGGGTCTTGGACCCGCCCCTACGGCGGATATGGGAGCGACCGCGTTATTCTCGTAGGGGCCGGTCTGGGACCGGCCCGCGGGCGCACACTGTGCGCCCCTACGACGGGAAACGGACCAGCAACCAGGATCGTTCCCCTCATCCGTCTGGCCTACGGCCAGCCACCTTCCCCTAAAGGGGAAGGCTACGGGCGACCGCAAGGGTCGCCCCTACGGTGAAAACGCACCGGGAGCGTTGGCTGAGAAAACCCAGGCGCCGTTGTGGAACCGCACCAGGCCCTAATTTTTGCAAACCCAGGGCCCAGTGGCCCGGAAGGAATCGCGGAACGCCACTCAGATTTTGCGCGCCGGAAATATTCTGCCCGCTTCAAGGGGTAACCCCCGTAACGGGGGTTCTAGGGGGTGGGGCACATGGAGGATGAGGCGCAGCCGAATCCGATTGGCCCCACCCCCTGGCGCTTTTTTGGTGACTTTTTGGGCGTCCAAAAAGTCACTCGCCGCCGAGGCGGCGAAATACCCCTGTGAAAAGATCCACCCAGCGGCCCGATGAGGGCATCGGGCCCTACAGGCGGAAAAACAACCGGGGCGGCGGAAGCAGGCCCCCGTCCTGCAAAGAAAAGGCCAGGGCAGAAAAACCTCCGTATGCACCGCAGGGGCGGGGGAAACATTCCCACGCCCCTATTTACGCGTCTGTTTGATTTGTGTCCTTTTGCCGTATCTCCATCGGATGATGGCAGTCTGTCCCAAACTCAGTGGGTCAGGCGGACGCGGCCCTTGGCGCGGCGGCGGGCCAGCACCTTGCGGCCATTGCGGGTGGCCATACGCTTGCGGAAGCCGTGCTCCTTGGAACGCTGGCGCTTCTTGGGCTGATAGGTACGAAGCATGGGGGACACCTCCTCATCTAATTTCAAGCCGGCGGACCGGCCCAACAACAGCCGTCTCCGGCTGCGGTTCGCAGATACTTCCCGGAAAAAGGGTAGAATGACCCTCTCCCTGGAATGACGGCTTCCATTATAGCGCCTGACTTTTCCTCCTGTCAACTCCTTTTTTGCTCTTTTCCACAAACTTTTCCGTTTTTCCTTGGAAGACACCACATCTTGTGGTGGTTTTCTTCTCATCCCATATGGTTTCAGCCATGGTTTCCATTCTTTCACAGATCCCCCCGGTACAGTGGAAAATTTCCGATACATTTAAAATAAAAAAGCCGGTGAAATCCTTGCGGCCAGAGGTGATTTTTGCTATAATAAATCTGATCAAACTGGCGGCTCTCTCCGATCCGGGGACGGGCCGCGCCGGAACACGCGCTGAACGGGTCCCCTGCCCGAATAGGGCCGCGGGGGGCCTCTCTTTTTCTTCGGTCCGAATCTAGGCCATGTTTGAAACATGTCAATATACCCAAACGGCGAGTCTTTTTCTGCTATGCTGCGTTCATTTTCCCTGCAATCCACCAAGGATTGCCGCGTCAAATCGCCTCACCCAGCGAAAAATCCCTTGCCGCCGGGCACAGTTCCAATTTTCAAACAAGGCCTAGCAGCATCTCCACAGCCGCGGGCGGGAGCACCTCGACATTCCGCCCGTATTGCTATGCCCTTCGGCCGTTATTTTTCTGTAAGGAGGTATTCCTTTCATGAATCCTGCCGCCGATGTCTGGTCCAAGGTCATCACTCTGATGCAGCCCGATATGACCGCCACCACCATCAACACCTGGTTTGACGACGCCTCCGCTGTCGCCCTGGAGGACGACCGCTTCGTCCTCTACTCGCCCACCCGCTTCAAGCGGGACATCATCGCCACCCGCTACGTGGGGAAGATCCAGGCCGCCCTGCGGGAGCTGTTCTCCTGCGACATGGACGTGGTGGTGCTCACCGAGGGGGAGCTGGACCAGTACAGCCAGCCGGAGAAGGACAATTTCTTCCCCGGCACCGAGGAGTACACCTTCGAGCGCTTCGTGGTGGGCTCCTCCAACAAATTTGCCCACGCCGCCGCCCGGGCGGTGGCCGACAACCCGGGCAAGAGCTACAACCCCCTGTTTATCTACGGGGAGTCCGGCCTGGGCAAGACCCACCTGCTGTACGCCATCGCCCACACCATCCACAAAAACCACCCGGAGTACAAGGTGGTCTACATCAAGGGGGACACCTTCACCAACGAGCTGATCCAGGCCATCCGGGAGGGGAGAAACGCGGAGTTCCGGGAGAAGTACCGGGGCGCCGACGTGTTCCTCATGGACGACGTGCAGTTCATCGCCGGCCGGGACTCCACCCAGGAGGAGATGTTCCACACCTTCAACACCCTGTACGAGCTGAAAAAGCAGATCGTCTTCACCTCCGACCGCCCCCCCAAGGAGATGCTGCGTCTGGAGGACCGTCTGAAGACCCGGTTCGAGTGGGGCCTGCTGGCGGACATCCAGCCCCCCGACTACGAGACCCGCATGGCCATCATCAAAAACAAGGCCATCCGCATGGGGGTGGAACTGCCTGAGTTCCTGCTCCAGCTCATTGCGGAGAACATCACCGCCAACGTGCGGCAGATCGAGGGCACCGTCAACAAGATCATGGCCTACCAGCAGCTCATGGGGGACTCGGTGGACAAGGACACCGTCATCCGGGCAGTCAAGGACATGTTCAAGGAGAAGTCCGACATTGTGCCCACCGCCGACGTGATCATCGACGAGGTGTGCAAGTTCTACAACATCGAGCCGGCCACCCTCCGGGGCCAGGGCCGGGCCAAGGACATCTCTCTGGCCCGCCAGATCGCCATGTATCAGATCCGGCGCATGACCAACCTGTCTCTCAAAGAGATCGGCAAGGAGTTTGACAATCGGGACCACACCACCGTCCTCCACTCCATCGAGCGCATCGAGGACCTGGTGAAGACCGACCCGGAGAAGGCGGAGATCATCAAGGACATCACCGCCAACATCAACATCCGCTATGAATAAACTCCCTGCGCCCAGTCATCTCCTATCTTCTATCTCTTAACTCCTATCTCAATTTATCCCCAGGCCGCTCCCCTTTTGTGGAGAAACAGGCCTGTCCTTTTTCGACCTAAATTATCCACAGTTAAATGTGGAAAACTCGTTGCATAGTGTGGAAAACTTTCCTTTGCCCCAATGGCTGTGGAAAGCGGCAAAATTTTTTTCACACCCCCTGTGGACGCTTTTTTCTTAGCGCCCCAACGGCTTCCCCCGGTTTTCCACATTTTTTCCCCCTACGGACTACTGTTACTAAAATTTTTAATCCTCTCCTCTCTCTGCGGAGAGAGAAAGCAGGAAACGACGCAGAAGGAGGCGTACACAGCATGAAATTTTCCTGTGAGAAGGCCCTCTTGGTCTCCGCAGTTGCCACAACCTCTCGGGCTGTGGCTGCAAAGAGCTCCATTCCGGCCATGGAGGGCATTTTAATTGAGGCGGACACCCGCCTGCGCCTTACCGGCTATGACTTGGAAAAAGGAATTCAAGCCACTGTCCCCGCAGAGATCCAGGAGCCCGGCTCTCTGGTGCTGTCTGCACGGCTGTTTGGGGAAATTATCCGGAAAATGCCCGACGACGTGGTGGTGTTCACCGCTCAGAACTATATGGTAAACATCAAGTGCGGCCTGAGCGAATTCAACATCCTGGGCACCGATCCGGAGGAATTTCCAGAATTACCCACCGTGGACCAGCAGAACTCCCTCTCCCTGGAGCAGAGCGTGCTGCGTTCCATGATTTCCCAGACCCTGTTCGCCGTCAGCGACAATGAGAGCCGCCCCATCCACACCGGTTCCCTGTTTGAGGTGGAAAAAAACGGGCTCACCGTGGTGTCGGTGGACGGCTACCGGCTGGCCCTGCGCCGGGAGGCTGTGGATAAAATTGACGGGGCCGAGTCCTTCTCCTTCGTGGTCCCCGGCTCCGCGTTGAGCGAGGTGGAAAAAATCTGCTCCGGCGAGGGGCCGGTGACCATCAGCCAGGGGGCCCGGCACATCCTGTTCCAGGCGGGGGAGACCCTGCTGGTGTGCCGCCGGCTGGAGGGGGAGTTTTTGGCCTACCGCAACGCCATTCCCCGGAACAACCCCATCCAGGTGGAGTGTGACGCCCGCACCCTCCTGGCCTCCATCGACCGCGTCTCTCTGATCATCAGCGAGAAGCTGAAGAGCCCCCTGCGGTGCGTGTTTGGGGACGGCATGGTGTCCATCACCACCAAGACGGGGATCGGAGACGCCGCTGACCAGTGCCCCATCACCGGGGACGGCCAGAACCTGGAGATCGGCTTCAACAACAAGTACCTGATGGACGCCCTGAAGGCGGCTCCGGCGGACAAGCTGAAGCTGGAGTTCTCCTCCGGCGTGGCCCCCTGCGTCATCCTGCCCGCCGAGGGGGAGGAGAACTTCATCTATATGGTGCTGCCGGTGCGGCTGAAGGCGGGGAACTGACATGGAATGGAAGCCCTACCTGCGGAAGGCGCAGTTTTATGAGACGGACAGCATGGGCGTGGTCTACCACGGCAACTACATCCACTGGATGGAGGAGGCCCGCACCGATTTTCTGGAGCAGATCGGCTGGGGGTATGAGAGGGCCACGGCGGCGGGGATCGACTTCGCCCTCACCGATATCTCCTGCTCCTACAAAAAGACCACCAAATTTGGGCAGACCCTGGCCATTGAGATGAAGGTGAGAAAGCTCACCCCCGCCCGGCTGGTACTGGAGTACCGGATGACCGACGCGGAGACCGGGGAGCTCCACACCTTGGGGACCTCTACCCATTTCTTCTATGACCGGAAGACAGAACAGCCGGTGGCACTGAAAAAAGTGTTCCCGGAGCTGTATGAGCTGCTTCAGGAGTGTGTGGAAAAAAGTTAGTGGATCGAAAAATTGGCATTTGTGGGCGGGCTGAGGCTTCTGGCCCGCGGGCGGCCAAAGGCCGCCCCTACGGTGAGAGGGGGACCCTCTGAGGCGGGCGGGTGAGGACACCCGCCCCTACCCGGATACAGGAACGGTCCCTCTCCCCTCGTAGGGGCCGGTCCCAGACCGGCCCGCGGGCGCACACTGTGCGCCCCTACGGCGGAAAACGGCCCCAGGGCGTTGGTTCGGAGACGGCAGGCGCAGAAGCGGAAACGCACCAGCTACAATTTTCTTCCCGCTCAGGCCCCCAGTGGGGCCGGATGGGACCGCGCTCGAGCACTCCTGATTTTGCGCGCCGGAAGGATTCTGCCTGGCCCAAGGGATAACCCCCGTAAAAGGGGGCCGGGGAAAGGCGAATATGAGCGCGAAGCGCTCATCTGAGCCGTCCCCGGTGGCGTTTTGGTTCCTTTGCCGCCATGGGCAAAGGAACTCGCCGCCCGCAGGCGGCGAAATCCCCCTGCGTATAACGAACCCAATCCGAATCCTGCCCCCTCATCCGCCCCCTTTGGGGGCACCTTCCCCCCGAGGGGAAGGCTTTGGGGGGAGATCGCCCCCTCATCCGTCACGGCTTCGCCGTGCCACCTTCCCCCCAGGGGGAAGGCTTTTAAGGGGAACCCCCTCATCCGTCTGGCCTGACGGACAGCCATCTTTCCAAAAGGGGGAAGGCTTTTGAGGGGGAGGGGCCCTCATTCGTCCCAGGGGGAAGGCTTGAAAAATGTGGCGGCAAACTCCCCTGCGAAAAAACTGACAAGGAATTGATGCTATGCAGACCGAAACTGTACAGATCCACACCGAATTCATCAAGCTCCAGGACCTCTTGAAATTTGCCGGCGCGGTGGAGACCGGCGGGGACGCCAAGCTGATCATCCAGGAGGGCCGGGTGGCCGTCAACGGGGAGCCCTGCACCATGCGGGGCAAGAAGATGCGCCCCGGGGACCGGGCGGTCATCGACGGCGAGCTGGAACTGGTGGTCCAATGATCCTAAACGCTCTGGAGCTGGATTTTTTCCGGAACTACGTCCACTTCCAGTCCGGCTTCGACCCCAGGGTGAACCTGATCTATGGGGAGAACGCCCAGGGCAAGACCAACCTGCTGGAGGCCATCACCTACCTGTCCTCCGCCAAGTCCCACCGGGCCCGGTACGACCGGGAGATGATCATGCTGGACATCGACGGGGCTTTTTTGAAGGGCTCCGTGGACAGCCGGGGCCGGACCTTTACCCTGGAGGCCAAGCTGCACCGGGGGAAAAGCCGGCAGCTCTACTCCAACGGGGTGCGCTTAAAGACAGCCGGGGAGCTGGCGGGGATCCTGACCACGGTGCTGTTCTGCCCGGAGGACCTGTACCTCATCCGGGAGGGGGCGGCCGCCCGGCGGAAATTCCTGGATCTGGCCATCTGCCAGCTGCGGCCCAGGTACGCCCAGGCCCTGGGGGAGTATAACCGCCTCTACGAGCACAAGACCCGCATTCTGCGGGACTGGCCGGAAAATCCCTCCCTGCTCCAGACGTTGGACGACTTCAGCCTGCGCATGGCCCAGACCGGGGCTCTGGTGGTCCACTACCGGGCCCACTTTGTGAAGCGGCTCCAGGAGACCGCGCCCCCCATCCACCGGGACTTCTCCGGCGGACGGGAGAAATTGTCCCTGCGGTATGAGACGGTGTCCACGGTCACCGACCCCCTGGCCCCGCCCCGGACCATTCTGGAGGAGATCCTGGCCCACCAGGAGCGCCACCGGCAGGCAGAGCTGGACGCCCGGCAGTGCCTCACCGGCCCCCACAAGGACGATCTGGCGGTGGAGCTGGACGGCCGGTCCGCCAAGATGTACGGCTCCCAGGGGCAGACCCGCACCGCCGCCCTCTCCCTGAAGCTGGCCCAGCGGGAGATCTTCTTCCAGGAGACCGAGGAGTACCCCGTCCTTCTGCTGGACGACGTGTTGTCTGAGTTGGACGCAAAACGGCAATCCTTTGTATTGAACCACATTCAGGGGGGACAGATCTTCATCACCTGCTGTGAGGAGGAGAAGCTGGAGGGGCTGGAGCAGGGGAGAAGTTTTCACATTCAGGGGGGAAAGCTGATCTAGGCCATGTTTGAAAAATGTCAATATACCCAAACGGCGGGTCTTTTTCCGCTATGCTGCGTTAATTTTTCTTGCAATCCACCAAGGATTGCTGCGTCAAATTGCCTTGCCTAGCGAAAAATTCCCTCGCCGTCGGGCACATTTCCAATTTTCAAACAAGACCCAGTGGCCTCACTGTGGTTTGTTCCGGGAGGAATGTTATGCCCATTGTCATTGGAATTTTCTGCTTGCTCCCCCTGGGGATCGGGCTGGTGCTGGAATATCTGTGCTGCCGCATCCCGAAGCGGAGGATCTGGAGGGCCCTGCCCCCGGCGCTGGCGGTGCTGTTTGTGTTGATCGTCGGCGTGGGACGGTGGAATATGTGGACCTCGGAGGAGGTATCCCCGGTGACACAGCTCATTTTGTTCCCCGGACTGCCGGGGATTTTCCTGCTGATTGGGTGTTACCTGGGATGGCGGCTGTGGAAGTGGTTCTGGAGGCCCAGGGTGATCAAGGGGCCGTAGTTTTTTGCAGGGGTGTTCCGCTTTTTCTCTTTTAAGCCTTCCCACCTGGGGGAAGGTGGCTGGCCGCCAGGCCAGACGGATGAGGGGAACGGTCCCGATTATCCTGTCGTTTCGTTCTACCCGTAGGGGCGGCACACCTGGGCCGCCCGCCCCGGTCCTGTTCCATTGAGAAATTTTGATGTTCCCCTGCAAGGCATCCGTTTTTTGTGAGGGAGGATTTTGCCCTGCGGGGCGAGGTACTTTCTGCCCGGGCAGAAAGTATCCAAAGAGCTGCCAAGGGGCGGACTCAAAATGGACGCTCCGCGTCCATATTCACCCTTCCTATCCCCTCTGGCCCTTCGGGCCATCTCCCCTTGATAAGGGGAGTCGTCCCTCTGGACCCCGTTTTACGGGGACCGCCGATTAGGCTGCGTTGGCAGTGTTCGCAAAAGCGCGGGTAGTTCAGTTGACTGGTTTCCCTTCTATGACCGCTGCCGCTTAGTTTCCGGGAACCTTTGGGTGCTGCTCCTCCTGGTGGAGAGCGCGCCTTTTGCGTGGGTGGGGCTCAAGTGCGGCTCAGGGATTCGGCGGGCGGGTGAGGACGCCTGTCCCTGCGGTGTATCCGGAAGTGCTTTCGTTTTTTCGTCGGAGCCGGGTATGTTCACGGCCCGTGTTCCGGGCGGCCCAGTGTGCCGCCCCTACGAAATCCCAAGAACCGTTTTAGATTCGCCGTAGGGGCCGGTCCCAGACCGGCCCGCGGGCGGCCTTTGGCCGCTCACCTCATCCGCCCCCTTCGGGGGCACCTTCCCCTAAAGGGGAAGGCTTTCGGGCGACCACAAGGGTCGCCCCTACGGCGAGAACCGGACCAGGAGCGTTGGTTCGGGAATGCCAGGCGCGGCGGCGGAATCGCATCTGTCCTAATTTTTGCAAACCCAGGCCCCAGTGGGCCGGGATGAATTCAGACACCCACTCAAATTTTGCGCGCCGGAAATACTTTGCCCAGCTCAAGGGATAACCCCCGTAAATGGGGGCCTGGGGGCCGACTCCCCCTGTCAGGGGGAGATGGCCCGAAGGGCCAGAGGGGGTAGGGAAAGCCGACATGGCGAACGAAGTTCGCCCCTGCGGCGTCCCCCAGCGTCTTATGGTTCCTTTTCCACGTGGAAAAGGAACTCGCCCCGAAGGGCGAAACCCTGCAAAACAAGGCGGCGGGGGCATGGCCTTGCCCTACGGGAGTCTTTTAACGATGTCTGTTCCTTAAAACGCCCCCTCATCCGTCACGGCTTCGCCGTGCCACCTTCCCCCCAGGGGGAAGGCTTTTTGGGGGATTACCCCCTCATCCGCCACCTTTGGGGCCACCTGACCCTATCCCCTCTGGCCTTCGGCCATCTCCCCTTGACAAGGGGAGTCGGCCCTCAGGGGGAAGGCGAAAAGGATGACGGCGGTGAAATCAACAGAGAAAATAATCCACAAAATCAACGTCGAATGTGGAAAAAAGGAGGGAACCTCATGTACCTGCACCTGGGCCAGTCGGTGGTGGTGCCCCACAAGAACATTTTGGGCATCTTCGATTTGGACAACTCCAGCTGGGCCTTCAAGACCCGGGAGTTTTTAGAGCGGGCCGAGCAGGAGGGGAGGGTGGTGTCGGTATGCGACGACCTGCCCCGGTCCTTTGTGCTGGTGGGCGGGGAGGAGGGCCCGCCTACGGTATACATCTCCCAGCTGTCTCCCTCCGCCCTGCTGCGGAGAACGGAGAGCAACTGGTTTGAGTAATGCAGAATGCAGAAATGCAGAATGCAGAGTGTGAAAATCCGGATAAGCCGGACACCATGAAAAAACGAAAAAAGGCAGAAAACAGTCAGGAATGGAAGATAGAAAATACAATTTTGCATTCCTGCATTCTGCCTTCTGCATTTCATAAATTGGAGGTTATTATGGCAGAAGAATTAGAACTGAATTCCACCCAGGTGGAACACGAATACGGCGGCTCTGAGATCCAGGTGTTGGAGGGGCTGGAGGCGGTGCGCAAGCGCCCCGGCATGTACATCGGCTCCACCAGCGAGTCGGGCCTGCACCACCTGGTGTATGAGATCGTGGACAACTCCATCGACGAGGCCCTGGCGGGCTACTGCACCGACATCACCGTCACCATCAACCCCGGGAACACCATCACCGTCACCGACAACGGCCGCGGCATCCCGGTGGACATCCAGCCCCAGACCGGGCGGCCCGCCCTGGAGGTGGTCTTTACCGTCCTCCACGCGGGCGGAAAATTCGGCGGCGGCGGCTACAAGGTGTCCGGCGGCCTCCACGGCGTGGGCGCGTCCGTGGTCAACGCCCTGAGCGAGTGGCTGGAGGTCCAGGTCCACAAAAACGGGGAGATCTATGAGATGAAGTTCTCCCGGGGCAAGATCACCCAGGAGATGAAGGTGGTGGGCCGGACCGACCACACGGGGACCACCGTTACCTTCAAGCCCGACCCGGAGATGTTCGACACCCTGGAGTACAGCTACGACACCCTCCACACCCGCATGCGGGAGGAGGCCTTCCTCAACGCCGGGCTGCGCATCCAGACGGTGGACCTGCGCCCCGGCCAGGAGCAGGAGGACGACATGTGCTATGAGGGGGGCATCCGGGAGTTTGTCTCCTTCATCAACAAGAACAAGACCCCCGTCCACGAGGACGTGATCTACATGGCGGGCGCCAAGGAGGACTCCATGGCGGAGGTGGCCATGCAGTACAACGACGGTTACAGCGAGATCATCGTCTCCTTCGCCAACAACGTCCACACCCCCGAGGGCGGCATGCACGAGGAGGGCTTCAAGCGGGCCCTGACCACCGTGCTCAACGCCTACGGAAAGAAGATCGGCCTGATGAAAAACGACGACAAGGTGTCCGGCGACGACTGCCGGGAGGGTCTCACCTGCGTCATCTCAGTAAAGCTCACCGAGGCCCAGTTCGAGGGCCAGACCAAGGCCAAGCTGGGCAACAGCGAGATCCGCACCCTGGTGAACAATGTGGTCTCCGAGAAGCTGGAGATCTACCTGGAGGAGAACCCCGCCGTGGGCCGGGCCATTCTGGAGAAGGCCATGATGGCCAACCGGGCCCGGGAGGCCGCCCGCCGCGCCCGGGAGAACATCCGCCGGAAAAACGCCCTGGAGGGGGCCACCCTCCCGGGCAAGCTGGCCGACTGCTATGAGCGGGACCCGGCCCTGACCGAAATTTACATCGTCGAGGGCGACTCCGCCGGCGGCTCCGCCAAGCAGGGCCGGGACTCCCGGTACCAGGCCATCCTCCCCCTGTGGGGCAAGATGCTCAACGTGGAGAAGGCCCGGGCGGACAAGGTGTACGGCAACGACAAGCTCACCCCCGTCATCACCGCCCTGGGCGCCGGCCTGGGGGAGGAGTTTGACGAGAGCAAGCTGCGCTACCACAAGGTGGTCATCATGGCCGACGCCGACGTGGACGGCGCCCACATCCGCACCCTGCTCCTCACCTTCTTCTTCCGCTTTATGCGGCCCCTCATCGAGCGGGGCTATGTGTACGCCGCCGTGCCCCCCCTCTACAAGCTGGTGCGGGGCAAGACCACCCGGGTGGCCTTCTCCGACGAGGAGCGGGACGCCATTTCCTCGGAAATGCGGGGCGGCAATCCCAACGTGAAAATCGACATCAGCCGCTTTAAGGGCCTGGGCGAGATGGACCCCCACGAGCTGTGGGAGACCACCATGGACCCGGAGCGCCGCACCCTGAAGCGCATCACCATGGCCGACGCCGTCCGGGCGGACGAGATCTTCACCCTGCTCATGGGTGAGAAGGTGGAGCCCCGCCGGGAGTATATCGAGGCCAACGCCCAGAAGGCCATGAACCTGGACTACTGATTTGAATGAAGAATTAAGAATGAAGAATTAAGAATTGGGTGGGGAACGGGAGTTTCTGCGTATAGATGGGGCCTGTTTGGTTGACGGAAAGGTTGAGATTATATGGCGGAGCAGAGAGAGAATGCGATTGAGCGAAAGAGCTTTGCTTTTGCGGTGCGGATCGTGCGGCTGTCTCAATTTCTTCGGGAAGAAAAGAGAGAGTTTGTGCTTTCCAAGCAGATCCTCCGTTCGGGAACCAGCATTGGGGCCAATGTGCGGGAGGCTGTTTATGCCGCCTCCAGAAAAGATTTTATCAATAAACTGCATATTGCCCTGAAGGAAACAAACGAGACTGCCTATTGGATTGAGCTTCTAGGGGCGACGGAATACCTGCCCCAGGACATGAGTGCAAGCATCCACCAGGACTGTATCGAACTGCGAAAACTGCTCATTCAGATTCTAAAAAGTACAAAAGAACGCATCCATTCTGACGCAGGAGAATAAAAAGAAGTAAAATTTACGATATACCACTACCGTAATTAAGAAGCAGAGAGTTCAAGGCTAAGGATTAATTCTTAATTCTTAATTCTTAATTCTTAATTCTTAATTCTTAATTGCCCTTGAACGGAGTTGATTATTTTGGCAAAAAAGCCTGACGAGGAAAAAGACATTTCCTTTCCCAATCAAAAGATTGTAAATATCAACCTGGAGCACGAGATGGAGAACGCGTACATCGAGTACGCCATGTCCGTCATCGTGGGCCGGGCCCTGCCCGACGTGCGGGACGGGTTGAAGCCGGTGCACCGGCGGATTCTGTACTCCATGTACGAGAGCGGCCTCACCAGCGACAAGCCCTTCAAGAAGTCGGCCACCTGCGTGGGCGACGTGCTGGGTAAGTACCACCCCCACGGCGACGCGTCGGTGTACGACGCCATGGTCCGCCTGGGCCAGGACTTCTCCATGCGCTACTGCCTGGTGGAGGGCCACGGCAACTTCGGCTCCATCGACGGCGACCCCCCGGCCGCCTACCGTTACACCGAGGCCCGCATGTCCAAGATCGCCAACGAGATGCTCCGGGACATCGAGAAGGAGACGGTGGACTGGGACCCCAACTTCGACGAGAGCCGGAAGGAGCCCCGGGTGCTGCCCAGCCGCTTCCCCAACCTGCTGGTCAACGGCTCCAGCGGCATCGCCGTGGGCATGACCACCAACATCCCCCCACACAACCTGCGGGAGGTCATCGACGCCACCATCTGCGTACTGGACAACCGGGAGGCCACCCTGGACGACCTGATGGAGCACATCAAGGGCCCCGACTTCCCCACCCGGGGGATCATCATGGGCCGGTCCGGCATCCGGGCGGCCTACGCCACCGGCAAGGGCCACATCCGGGTACGGGCCCGCACCGAGATGGAGGAGTTCGGCAACGGCCGCACCCGCATCATCGTCACCGAGCTGCCCTATCAGGTAAATAAATCCCGCCTGGTGGAGAACATCGCCGACCAGGTGAAGGAGAAGCGGCTGGAGGGCATCTCCGGCCTGCGGGACGAGTCCGACGGCAAGAAGGGCATGCGCATCGTCATTGAGCTGAAAAAGGACGCCAACCCCCAGGTGGTCTTAAACCGCCTGTTCGCTCAGACCCAGATGCAGACCACCTTCGCCGTGGTCATGCTGGCCCTGGTGAACAACCAGCGCCAGCCCAAGATCCTCACCCTGCGGGGAATTCTGGACGAGTACATCGCCTTCCAGGAGCAGATCATCACCCGCCGGACCATCTACGACCGCCGCAAGGCCCAGGAGCGGGCCCACCTGCTCCAGGGACTGCTCATCGCCCAGGACAACATCGACGAGGTTATCCACATCATCCGCACCAGCTACGACGACGCCAAGGACAAGCTCATGGAGCGCTTCGGCCTGGACGACGTGCAGGCCCAGGCCATCCTGGACATGCAGCTCAAGCGGCTCCAGGGTCTGGAGAAAGAGAAGCTGGAGGCGGAGTTCGCCGAGCTGGAGAAGAAGATCGCCTACTACGACCGGCTGCTCTCCGACGAGGAGATGCTCCGGGGCGTGCTGAAGGATGAGCTCATCCAGATCCGGGACAAGTACGGGGACGACCGCAAGACCGAGATCGGCTTCGTGGAGGACGACATCGACATCGAGGACCTGATCGAGGAGGAGCAGTGCGTCTTTACCATGACCCAGGCGGGCTACCTCAAGCGCACCCCCGCCAGCGAGTACGCCGCCCAGTCCAAGGGCGGCATGGGCAAGAAGGGCATCACCACCCGGGAGGAGGACGTGGTGGAGAGCGTCTTTACCGCCTCCACCCACGACGAGATCCTGTTCTTCACCGACAAGGGCAAGGTGTATAAGAAGAAGGGCTACCAGATTCCCCAGGCGGGCAAGACGGCCAAGGGCACCAACATCGTCAACGTCCTCCAGGTGGAGAGCGGCGAGCGGGTACAGGTCATGCTCCACGTGGAGAAGATGGAGCAGGAGAGCTACCTGGTCATGGTCACCCGGAAGGGTACCGTGAAGCGCATCACCCTCTCCGCCCTGAAAAACATCCGGAACAACGGCATCCGGGCCATCAAGATGGACGAGGACGACCAGCTGGTGGAGGTCCGCCAGACCGACGGGAAGAAGAAGATCCTCATTGCCACCCACGACGGAATGGCCGTGTGCTTCGACGAGAACGACGTGCGGGTCATGGGCCGGGACGCCTACGGCGTGCGGGGCATCAAGCTGAGAGACGGGGACTACGTGGTGGGCGCCGCCCGGGCCACCGCCGGGAAGACGGTGCTGTCCATTACGGAAAACGGCTACGGCAAGCGCACCCCGGTGGAGGAGTACCGCATCACCAACCGGGGCGGCCTGGGCATCAAGAACTACGCCGTCACCGAGAAGACCGGGCCTGTGGTGGGCATCAAGGTGGTGGACGGGTCCGAGGACTTGCTGCTGGTCACCGCCGCCGGTATCCTCATCCGCACCCACGTGGACGCCATCCGCATCGCCGGGCGTGCCACCCAGGGCGTCATCGTCATGCGCTTCAAGGAGGAGGGGGACCAGGTGATCTCCCTGGCTCTGGCCGAGCGGGAGGAGGAAGAATCCACAACTCCCGAGGAAAATGTGGAAAACCAGGCCACAGCAGAGCCGGAAACTGAATCCAATCCGGAATCATAACCGCAAAATATTTCAAATAGGATAGGCTGGAGGACGTGTGGATGAAAAAGAGTGACCAAAACAGCCGCGCGGTGTGGAAACGTTCCGGGACCGTCTGAGACAGCTGGACTCCCTGCGGGAAGCCGGTCTGGTGACCCAGGAGGAGTACCGAATCAAGCGGGAGGAGATTCTCAGCGGCCGCTGACCGGACTGGGAAGGAGGAGAGAGCGATGAGAAAGAGAAAGGTTACCTACCGCCCGGGGAAGGCCCAGGGCATTTTTGGGATTGTATGGGGCTGCGTCTTTATTCTCATTGGCCTGGTGGTGGTGGTCCCTGCCGCCGGAGCCTTTGGCCTGCTGTGGACAGCCATGGCGGTGGGAATCACCGCAATGAACGCCTACCAGTCTTTCGGCAAGAAGTACCGCGGGCCGGAGATCCACATTGAGGAGGAAGATGAAGAGGGGAGCGCCGCCTGGGATGCGGCGGCTCCCGCGGAGTCCCACGACCACATCCCCTCCACAGCCCTGGACGCCAAGGGGCGGCTGGAACAGCTGGAGTCCCTGAAGTCCGCGGGTTTGATCACCCACGAGGAATATCAGAAAAAACGGGAGGAGATCCTGCGGGGTCTGTGACCGAAGGAAAGGAGACACCCATGAAATTAGCCAACGCTCTGTCCCAGCGCGCGGAGCTCCAGACCCGCATTCACCAGCTGGAGACCCGCCTGTACAACAACGCCCAGGTCCAGGAGGGGGAGTCCCCCGCCGAGGACCCCCAGGACCTGCTCCAGGAGCTGGAGGAGGACTACGCCCGGCTGGAGGCGCTGATCGCCTGCATCAACCGCACCAACTGCTGCACGCTGGTGGATGGGGTCCCCCTGTCCGACCTGCTGGCCCGGCGGGACTGCCGGAAGGGCAAGCTGGGCGTCCTGCGGAACTTCCTGGACAACGCCAGCGAGCTGGTGTCCCGCCGCACGGTGGGCGAGATCAAAATCCGCAGCACTGTGGATGTGCGCTCCATGCAGAAAGAGGTGGACCGGATGTCCAAGGAGCTGCGGGAGCTGGATGAGAAAATTCAGGAGGCAAATTGGACCACCGAGCTTTTGGAGGGGTGACCGCAGGGGGATTTCGCCGCCTGCGGGCGGCGAGTTTCTTTCCCAGCGATGGGAAAGAAACCAAAGGATCGCCGGGGGACGGCTCAGGATGGGCACTAACGTGCCCATATTCGCCTTACCCCCGGTCCCCCGTTACGGGGGACGCCCTCCTGAAAAGTTCAGCAAAGTTTTCGGCGCGCAAAATCTGAGTGATGGGTCTGAATTCCCGCCGGGCCACTGGGCCCTGGGTGTGCAAAAATTGCCGCTGGTGCGGTTCAATTTCTGCACCTGGCTTTGACGAGCCAACGCTCCTGGTGCGAATCCTGGCGGGCCGGTCTGGGACCGGCCCCTACAAGGAAAACGAAGCCGTTTTGTATCCGCCGTAGGGGCGGGTCCAAGACCCGCCCGTAAAGCTTTCCCCTTTGGGGAAGTCCGATTCCCCCTGTCAGGGGGAAATAGCTGAAGGCCAAAAGGGGAAGGGGGGTGGCCAAAGGCCAGACGGATGAGGGGAGCGCTCCCGGTTATAAGGGTGGTCCGTTTCAACCGTAGGGACGGCCCCATGGGCCGCCCACTCTCTGCGAGATGCTCTGTAGGACGCGGCCTCCCGGACGCGCCGCCGCGTAATTCCGGAAGGCGCCGCGGGGGAGATACGCGGAGCCGCCCGGCTCTGCGTTTGAAAATTGAATATGGATTTTTTGGTAGCACAAAAAGCGGGCGTCACGCTCCCAGTGCCGGAGCAAATCGGCACATAGTACTGGCAACGCGCGGGACCATGCGTTGGGTTCGACTCCCAAGTTATGTTTATGTCCGGTATCGTTACATGGGTACGGTTACATATGACGTTTATCACCGGACGCCGGTTTTGTGCGGGTGGGTTTGGGGTTAAAATGCCTTCCCCTGGGGGAAGGCTGATTCCCCCTGTCAGGGGGAAATGGCGACCAAAGGGAGCCAAAAGGGGTAGGGAGCCCCAGTGCGCACACTGGGGCGGATGAGAGGGAGCAGTTTCCAAATGGCCGATGACTTTCTGCTTCAAGAATATGCTCGAAAATTAAGGAAAAATGCGACCGAAGAAGAAAATCTGCTTTGGTATCAATTTTTGCGCACGTATCCGATTCAGTTCCGGCGGCAAAAAGTCATTGGCCGATATATTGTTGATTTCTTTTGCTCAGAGGCTCGGCTGGTTGTAGAAGTGGACGGAGGACAGCATTTTGAAGACTCCGGACGCATCTCAGATGTGGAACGCACAGAATATCTGGAACAGATGCGAGGGTTTCAGGTACTTCGTTTTACAAATTTGGAAATCAAGTATCAGTTTACGGAAGTTTGTTCGGTCATTGATCGGAAAGTACAGCAGAACGTCCCCTCATCAGTCTCGCTTCGCTCGACAGCTTCCCCCCAAGGGGAAGCTTTAGGAAAGCACCTTCCCCTTGGGGGGAAGGTGCCCCCGAAGGGGGCGGATGAGGGGGCGGGACAGAATCTGCTTTATCAGGAGAACAATGTGAAAACAGTAACCATCTACACCGACGGGGCCTGTTCGGGCAACCCCGGCCCTGGGGGCTGGGGGGCGATTTTGATGTACGGCCCCCACAAGAAGGAGCTCTCCGGGGGAGAGGCCCAGACCACCAACAACCGCATGGAGCTCACCGGGGTGATCACCGCCCTGGAGGCCCTGAAGGAGCCCTGTACGGTGGAGCTGTACTCGGACAGCAAGTACGTCATTGACGCCCTGGAGAAGGGTTGGGCCAGGGGCTGGAGGGCCCGGGGCTGGGTGAAGGGGGACAAGAAGCCCGCCCTCAACCCGGACCTGTGGGCCCGCCTTCTGGAGCTGTGCGAGTACCACACGGTCAATCTCCACTGGGTCAAGGGCCACGCCTCTAATCCCTATAACAACCGCTGTGACGAGCTGGCGGTGGCGGAAAGCCGGAAGTTCAAGTAGAAGAGTGGCCCTTGACCCACAGCCGGGACCCCATTTGCAGCCCAGCGCAGCGGGTGCAAATGGGAAAGGAGGAGCAGCGGAGAGAGCGAGCCCTGCCGGACACGGCGGGGCGAGGGATACGGAGCTTGCGACGACGCGGGCCACGCCTCTAATCCCTATAACAACCGCTGTGACGAGCTGGCGGTGGCCGAGAGCCGGAAATTCAAATAAAAACAGAAAGACAGCCGCCAGCAACGCTGGCGGCTGTCTTTTGATATTCTGATTATTTGATCTCGTAGTCCCGGCCGAACTGGAGCTCCCCGAAGTCGATGCGGGTGGTATCGCCCAGGTCCTCCTCCTCGCCGTCCTTTTGCGGGGATTGGCTCTCGCCCTCCTGGACGGGCTCCGTCTGGCGGGCCTTCTCGTTCTCGGCGGCCGCCTCGGCCATGGCCTGGGCCACCAGGCGCTGGACGCTGTCGTCGATGTCGGAGACGGTCTCCTCCACCTTCTCCTCCTGGTTCTCAGCGGGGGAGGGGCCGGGGGGCGTCAGCTGGCTCAGCTGGTCCAGGTACTCCGCCGCCTTGGCATGGAGCGCACGCACCTGGGCCACATAGGAGGCGGTCTCCTTCTGGGCGGACTCCAGGCGGAAGCGCTCGGCCTCCTCCTCCTGGCGGATGGCCTCCACCTTCCGGCCGGCCTCCGCCTCCGCCTCCTCAAGGATCTGGGCGCGCTTCTGCTCGGCCTCCTTCACCAGGTCGTCCGCCATCCGCTGGGCGGCCATCAGAGCCTTCCGCATGGCCTCCTCGGTGGAGCGGTACTCCTCCACCTTCTCCACCAGCACCTTCATCTTGCTCTTCAAGACGGCGTTTTCGCTGTATAGGGCGCTGTAATCCTCAGTGAGCACATCCAGGAATTCGTCCACCTGGGCCATATTATACCCGCCGAAGGACGCCTTGGGGAAGGCGCGCTCGGATACTTCCTGGGGAGTGAGCATGGTTCATTACCTCCTAAAAAGCGCCCGGAGGCGCTGTGGGTTCTGATTTATGCAGGGGGTTTCGCCGCCTGCGGGCGGCGAGTGACTTTGCCCACGGCGGCAAAGTCACCAAAACGCCGCCGGGGGACGCGGCCGATGGACTACGGCTCCGCTAGCGCTCTGCCTAGGTCCATAGGACCGCTTACCCCCGGACCCCATTACGGGGGTTATCCCTTGGGGCAGGCAGAGAATTTCCGGCGCGCAAAATCAGGAGTGCTTGAGCGCGGTCCCGTCCGGCCCCACTGGGGGCCTGAGCGGGCAGAAATTTTGGACTGGTGCAGTTCCGATTCTGCGCCTGCCGTCTCCGAACCAACGCTCCCGGTCCAGTTCTCGCCGTAGGGGCGGCCCTTGCGGCCGCCTTTAGCCTTCCCCTGGGGGAAGGTGCCCCAGCGCGCACACTGGGGCGGATGAGGTTCGCAGGGGCGGCACACCTGGGCCGCCCCTGCGTTTATGAGGCAGACAGGGGCGCGGTTTTCCACAGTTTCTCCCTGGCTTGTGGAAAGTGAGCGGGGAACTTAGAAATACAGCCCGTTGTTCTCCAGCTCGTCGATCAAGTCCCCCAGGATGTCCACGTTGTAGGGAGTGATGATGTAAGTGGAGATGGCCACCTTTTTGATTTTGCCCTCGTTGGCGTAGGCCACGCCGGACAGGAAGTCCAGCAGGCGGCGGGCGATCTCCTTGTTGGTGGACTCCAGGTTGAGCACCACGGTGCGCTTTTCCCGCAGGTGGTCGGCGATCTCGCTGGCGTTCTCAAAGCGCTCCGGCTTCACCAGCACCACCTGGAGCTGGGTGGCCGCCCGGATGTTTACCACTTTATTGCTCCGGCGGGCCTCCAGCTCGTCCATAGCGGGGCTGTTGTAGGAGGGCTCGCTCCGGACGCTCCGCTCCCGCTCCCGGCGCTCCACCGGACGGGGAGAGGGCTCGTAGTCGTCCTCGAACTCCTCGTCGTCTTCGTCCTCATAGGGGTGGGCCAGCCGCTTAAACTCGTCCAAAAAACCCATGGTAAAACCCTCTTTCCTCTGGATGTAAATCAATCTCGGTCCGCCGGTCTTATCCCTTGTGCATGGGGGGCCGGGGGCCGAACAGGGCGGTGCCTACCCGGACCAGGGTGGCGCCCTCGGCGATGGCGTCCGGATAGTCGCCGCTCATGCCCATGGACAGGCAATCCATATTACATTGATTATCCCCCATATTTGCCTTTATGTCAACAAAAAGCTGTCGCATAGCGGCAAAAAACGGGCGGTTGGCCCCAGGTTCCGGGGAGATGGGTGGAATTGCCATCAGGCCCCGCAGGCGGACGTGCTCCAGCTCCCGGGTCAGCTGGGCCAGCTGACGGGCCTCCTCCGGGGTGCAGCCGCCCTTGCTCTCCTCTCCGGCGATGTTGACCTCCAGCAGAATATCCTGAACCAGGTCCTGTTTGGCCGCCTGGGCGTCGATGGCCCGGAGCAGCCGCTCGGAATCCACCGAGTGGATGAGATCCACCTTGCCCACCACCTGCTTCACCTTGTTGGTCTGCAAATGGCCGATGAAGTGGACCTGGGCCCCCCGGTAGGCGTCCGCCGCCAGGTGGGCGGTGAGCTCCTGCACCCGGTTCTCGCCGCACACGGTGATCCCGGCGGCGATGGCCGCCCGGATGGTGTCGTCGGTCTGCACCTTGGTGGCGGCGCACAGGGTGATCTCCTCCGGGTCCCGGCCGGCGGCCTGGGCCGCGGCGGCAATATTGGCCTTTACCTGATTGACGTGCTCTTGAATGGACATAGCAGGTTCCCTCTTTCTCCAATGGTCCACTTTTTAGTTTATCAAAATTTCCGAAAATTGCAACTGGAAACGCGGGATTTTCAAGGGACTGGAAAAATTTTCTCGGGCATAGGGGAGCGGTTTCCCCACGGCGCTCAGCTTGTCGAAAAACCTCTGTTCAGACGAATCCGCCCGAGTGTTGGCGGGGGAGCTCGAGGGGGCGGCAGCCCGCCTCGAGTGGGATCGAATGCCCTGAATGCCTT
>NZ_NFKI01000036.1 GCF_002160305.1 Pseudoflavonifractor sp. An184 | reverse complement strand
CGGAAAAGTCCTCGCTGCGCTCGCTGAACGCCTTGCTCTGCAAGGCATTCAGGGCATTCGATCCCACTCGAGGCGGGCTGCCGCCCCCTCGAGCTCCCCCGCCAACGCTTGGGCGGATTTGTCTGAACAGAGGTTTTTCGACAAGCTGAAGCGCCCGCCCCGCTGGATGCGGTGCGGGCGCTGAAAGGACACGGGAAATTCAAGTCCCCTCGGTCTGGGACAGGCGGTAGAGGAGGGAGGGGCGGCCGCCGGTGTCGTAGTTGATGCGGCTGACGGCCTCTCCCCGCCCCACCAGGTAGGTGAGGTAGCGGCGCACGGTGACGGAGGAGAGCCCCACCTGCTCGGACAGGGCCTCACAGGTGCAGCCCTCCCGGGGCGCCTGGGCCAGGCACTCCCGCACCCGGGCCAGGGTGCGCAGCTGCAGCCCCTTGGGGACGGGGGCGGCGCTGCGGCCGCTGGAGAGCATGGCGTCCAGGTCCTCCTGGCTGACGCTGGCGTGGGCGGAGATGGCCTCCCGCTGGCGGCAGAAGGTGTCCAGGGCCTGCTGGAAGCGCCGAGCGGTGAAGGGCTTCACCAGGTAGTCCGCCACCCCCAGCTTCAGAAGGGCGTCCACCGTTTTGCTGTCGTTGGCGGCGGTGACCATGATCGCGTCCAGGGTGATCTCCTCCGCCCGCAGCTCCCGCAGCAGTTCCAGGCCGGACATACGGGGCATGTACACGTCCAGAATCAGCAGCTCCACCGGGCGCTTCCGCAGCCACTCCAGGGCCTCCTGGCCGCTGTGAAAGACGGCAGCCAGGGAGAAGCGGGGGTCCCGGGACAGAAAGGTCTGGTTGATGGAGGCGATCATGGGGTCGTCCTCCACGATAACAGTGCGATACATATATCATCTTGCTCCTATTCAGGGGCTCCCCGGGGCTCCGCCCTGGGGAGGTGGTGTGGGGTGGGCGGGGAAGGAGAGGAAGAAGGAGGTGCCGGCCTTGGGCTCGCTCTCCACCCGGATCTGGCCGTGGTACAGGTCGGTCAGGTCCTTGATCTGGACCAGCCCCAGACCGTGTCCCGCCTCCCCCTTGGTGGAAACCCCCGGCTCAAAGATGTAGGGGAGCAGCTCGGGCAGAATACCCGGCCCGGTATCCTCCACGCACAGCAGCAGGCCTTCCGGCTCCTCCAGAATGGATACGTGGATCTCCTTCTGCTTTCGGGTGGATTTGTTCAGGGACTCGGTGGCGTTTTCGATCAGGTTACCCAGAATGGTCACCATCACCCCGGAGGGCAGCATGTGCTCCTCCCCGGACAGGGAGCTTCTGGGGTCCACCTGGATCTGGATGCCCAGCTCGGCTGCCCGACTGGCCTTGCCCACCAGCAGGGCGGCCACCGCCGTGTCCTCGATCTGGTTCATCACCCGGCTCACCGACTGGTGGTGGACCTCCGACACGTCCAGGATATACTGCTCCGCCTGTTCCACCCGGTCCAGCTGAATGAGGCCCAGGATGGTGTGGAGCTTGTTGATGAATTCGTGGGCATAGGCCCGCATGGCCTCCACCAGGTGGCGGCTGCCGGTGAGGGCCTCGGCCAGGTTGGTCACCTCGGTGCGGTCCCGGAACACCGCCACCGCCCCCACGATCTCCCCGTCCTCCCATATGGGCATCCGGTTGGCCAGGACCTCCTGGCTGCCCGGCATCTGCTTCAGATGGACGTTGTACTCCGGCTTTCCGGTGGTGAGCAGGCGGGGCAGCTGGGAGGCGGGGTAGATCTCCCTCAGGGGCCGGCCCAGCACATCCTCAGCGGCCTTGGCGCCGAACATCCCCAGGCAGGCGGCGTTCATATAGGTGATCACGCAGTCCCGGTCGATGGCCAGAATGCCCTCGTCCAGGGCCTCCAGAATGTCCTCCCGCTGGTGGAAGAGCTTGCGGAACACGTCGGGCTCATAGCCCATGAGGGAGTCCTTGATGGCCCCCGACAGGTGCCGGGCGAAGATCAGGCCCACTCCGGCGGCCAGGAAGGTGAGGATGGCGAAGCAGGCCACCGTGTCAATGACCGTCTGGTGGACGCTGCGCACCCCGATGCCCACCGAGACAAAGCCCAGCAGCTCTCCCGACTCGTCCGTCACCGAGGCCAGGGCCCGGTGTTCCAGCTCGGAGACCCCGGCGCCGGTGTCCACCTGGGTGCTCTCCCCGTTCAAAACGGATAAAGACTGATACTCCGGGTACACTGTCCCTTCATAGGAGGGATCGGGGCTGTAACGAATAATCCCCTCCCGGTCGGCCACCACAATGGCGTCGATGTCCTGCACCCGGGAGATGGTGCTGTCCAGATATGCCGTCAGGGTCTCGTTGCCGCTGCGGCCGGAGAGCACATCCGCCACCTGTGGAGACTGGGCCAGCACCTGGGCGGAGTTCAGCAGGTTCCGGTCCATGGACTGGTACTCCATACGCAGGGAGAACAGAAGCGTGGTGGTCATCCCCATCAGGGCGGTGCTCAGCACCAGAAACAGGCTGAGGAATTGAATCCGCTGGCTGATGGATCGTTTTGCTGGCCTCTTCATGAAAATCCCCCTTCTCAGACGGCGCGCCGCCGCTGGTTCGATGCGAAATCCTCCCTACTGTAATCGTCTACGAAATATATTATAAAGACAGGATATAGAGCTGTCAAATATGCGCAAGGATTTTGTTAATTTTTCGGCGGCTCCGCTTTTTTTACTTTCAAAAGGGTATACAAACGCGGCCGGCCGCCCTAAGATAGGGCCGGAAATCATCCTGGAGAGGAGGGATGGCTTTTGGAGGAAGTCAAAGCGGAATTGACCGCCCAGCTGGAGAACCCGGTGGCCTTTACCATCCCTGTTTTGGGCGGAATCCCGGTGTCCCAGTCGGTGGTGGTGTCCTGGATCATCATGGCCGCCCTCACTCTGGCCGCCATCCTGCTCACCCGGAACCTGAAGCCGGTCCCCGGGCGGCGGCAGCTGGTGCTGGAGATGTTTGTGGGGCTCATCAACAACTTCAGCCGGGACATCATCGGCAAGGAGTGGAGGCGCTTCGCCCCCTGGCTTGGGACGGCGGCCCTGTATATCACCTGCGCCAACCTGATCGGCCTTGTGGGACTGGTTCCCCCCACCAAGAACCTGAACGTGACGGCCGCCCTGGGCCTGAGCAGCATGGTGGTCATCTACACCGCCGCCTTCCGGGTCCACGGGGTGAGAGGGGGCTTCGGCCAGTTCCTGAAGCCGTCGCCGGTGATGCTGCCCATCAACATCATGGAGGTGGCCATCCGGCCCCTGTCCCTGTGCATGCGGCTGTTCGGCAACGTGCTGGCCGCCTTCATCGTCATGGAGCTGGTGAAGATGGTGGCGCCGGCGGTGGTCCCGGTGGCCTTCAGCCTGTACTTCGACATCTTTGACGGTATCATTCAGACCATCGTATTTGTATTTCTCACCGCCATCTTCATAGGGGAAGCCCTGGAAGAGGAATAACATCACAATTTAAGCAGACAGACCTGACAATAGAGGAAATATATTTAGGAGGAGATCATTATGACAAGCGCAATCGCAGCCGCAGTGGCTATCGTCCCCAGCACCCTCGCCGGCGTCGGCATCGCCATCGCCACCGGCAAGGCGGCCGAGTCCATCGCCCGGCAGCCCGAGGCCGCCGGCCAGATCCGCAGCAGTATGCTCATCGGCTGCGCCCTGGCGGAGGCCACCGCCATTTACGCATTCATCACCGCCCTGGCCATCCTGATCCTGGGCTGATCGGCCCTGAGTTGGAAAGGAGGCGTGCGCCGTGCTGAATCTTGATCCCTGGACGGTCCTGTGGACCGGGATCAACCTGGTTGTGCTCTATCTGCTCATGCGCCATTTTCTCTTCAAGCCGGTGACCGCCATGATGGAGCAGCGCACCAAGGCCATCGAGGACGGCCTGTCCCAGGCGGAGGCCGCCAAGCAGGCGGCCGCGGCCCTGGACCAGGAGAACGAGGCCAGGCTGGCCCAGGTCCGCGGCCAGGCCGACCAGATCGTGGCCCAGGCCAAGCTGCAGGGGCAGCGGGAGTATGACCAGATCATCTCCTCCGCCCAGGCCGACGCCCAGGGCATCCGCGCCGACGCTCAGGCCCAGATGGAGGCCGAGCGCCGTCAGATGCTCCAGGACGCCCAGCAGCAGGTGGCCGCTCTGGCCCTGCTGGCGGCGGCCAAGGTGTCCGGACACGCCATGGACCAGGAGGGCGACCGGGACCTGGTGGAGGATTTCTTGCGGGAGGCGGGTGATCTCTGATGGGAGAGCTGGCGGACCGCTATGCCCAGGCCTTTCTGGAGGCCGGGGGCGACGGCACTGAGCTGGAGCGCTGCGCCCGGCAGCTGGAGAAGGAGTCTGTTTTGTGGGAGGCCCTCTGCAGCCCCGCCGTTTCTCCGGAGGAGAAGGGGCGGGTCCTGGCCCGCCTGCCCGAGGTGGCCCCGCCCGGCCCGGCGGGCAGGCTTCTGACCCTGATGGCGGAGAAGGAGCGGCTGCCCCTGCTGCCCCAGGTGGTCCAGGCCGCCCGGCGGCTGGCTCTGGAGCGGGAGGGCGGGGCCCTGGGAACCGTGACCTGTGCCCGGCCGCTGACGGAAGATCAGCTGGGCCGGCTGAAGGAGACCCTGTGCCGGCTGCACCGCCTCAAAAAGGTGGAGCTGGAGATGCGGGTGGACCCCGCCCTGCTGGGGGGGCTGCGCCTGGAGCTCCAGGGGGTCACCTATGACAAGAGCGTGCGGGGCGGCTTGGACGCCCTGGCCCGGACGCTGGGAGAGGGGAGAGCGCTGTGAACGCGAGACCGGAAGAGATTGTCTCCCTCCTGCGGGAGGAGATTGAAGGATACGACAACAAGACCCGCCGCACCGAGGAGGGCACCGTCCTGGAGGTGGGCGACGGCATCGCCACCATCTACGGCCTGGACCGGGCGGTGTACGGCGAGCTGGTGGAGTTCGACACTGGGGTCCGGGGGATGGTCATGGACCTGTCCCGGGACACGGTGGGCTGCGTCCTGCTGGGGGCCGAGACCGGCCTGCGGGAGGGCAGCACCGTCCGCCGCACCGGACAGCCCGCCGACGTCCCCGTGGGCGAGGGCATGCTGGGCCGGGTGGTGGACGCCCTGGGCCGCCCCATCGACGGCCTTGGTCCCATTCACACCACCCAGCGGCGCCCCATCGAGCACGAGGCCAGCGGCGTCATCACCCGGGAGCCGGTGACTGTCCCCCTGCAGACGGGCATCCTGGCCATCGACGCCATGGTGCCCATCGGCCGGGGCCAGCGGGAGCTGCTCATCGGCGACCGTCAGACGGGCAAGACCGCCATCGCGGTGGACACCATTCTGAACCAGAAGGGGCAGGACGTGATCTGCATCTATGTGGCCATCGGCCAGAAGGCCTCCTCGGTGGCCCGGGTGCGGGACACCCTCCAGAAACACGGGGCCATGGACTACTCCATCATCCTGTCCGCCACCGCCAGCGAGCCCGCTCCGTTACAGTACATCGCCCCCTACGCCGGGGCGGCCATGGGGGAGTACTTCATGGAGCAGGGGAGGGACGTGCTCATCGTCTATGACGACCTGAGCAAGCACGCGGTGGCCTACCGGGCATTGTCCCTGCTGCTCAAGCGGTCCCCCGGCCGGGAGGCCTACCCCGGCGATGTGTTCTACCTCCACTCCCGCCTCTTGGAGCGGGCCTGCCGCCTGACGGAGGAGTATGGAGGCGGCTCCATGACCGCCATCCCCATCATCGAGACCCAGGCGGGGGATGTTTCCGCCTATATCCCCACCAATGTCATCTCCATCACCGACGGACAGATCTATCTGGAGACCGACCTGTTCTTCGCCGGACAGCGGCCCGCCGTCAACGTGGGCCTGTCCGTCTCCCGGGTGGGCGGCGCGGCCCAGACCCGGGCCATCAAGCGCACCGCCGGCACCATGCGCATCGACCTGGCCCGGTTCCGGGAGCTGGAGATTTTTACTCAGTTCTCCTCCGACCTGGACCCGGCCACCCAGAAGACCCTGGACCACGGCAAGCGGCTGCTGGAGCTGCTCAAGCAGCCCCTCTACCAGCCCATGCCGGTGAGCCGCCAGGCGGTGCTGCTGTACATCGGCACCAACGGCCTGCTGGACGAGGTGCCGGCGGAGCAGGTGCGGGACTTCGCGGTCCAGTTCGTGGACCGCATGGAGCACCAGTATGTGGAGCTCATGGAGGAGATCCAGTCCACCGGCAACCTGTCCGGCGTGGCAGTGGAGACCATCCGCGCGGCGCTGGCGGATTATAAGAAGGAGAAGCTGCCGGGGAATTGATTTTTTGCGGGGATGCATTTTCGAAAGCTTGGGGGGCAGGGTTTCGCCCTGCGGGGCGAGTTTCTTTCTGGGTGCCCAGAAAGAAACCAAAGAGGCACCAGGGCGCGGCTCAGGATGAGCGCTTCGCGCTCATATTCGCCGCCCCTGGACCCCATTTTATGGGGGCCTCCAATGCGGGAGGCCGGCAATCATCGCAAAGGCGCGGGTGGACATGGGATTGGTTTCCGGTCTATCACCGCTGCCGCTGAGAGGCCGGTAACCTTTGGGTGGCACTTCTCCTGGTTGAAAGCGCGCCTTTTACGTGGATTGGGCTCAAGTGCGGTTCAGAGAATCGGCGGGCGGCCCAGTGTGCCGTCCCCACAGAATACGGGAACTATCCGGTCTTTCCGTAGGGGCCGGTCCCAGACCGGCCCGCAGGCGGCCAAAGGCCGCCCTACGGCGGAAAACAGACCGGGAGCGTTGGTTCGGCAACGCCAGGCGCGGTTGTGGAATCGCACCAACTCCAATTTTCCAAAAACCCAGGGCCCAGTGGCCCGGCGGGAATTCAGACACTCACTCAGATTTTGCGCGCCGGAAATGTTTTGCCCACCCCAAGGGGTAACCCCCGTAATGGGGGTCCTAGGGGGAATTTAGCATGGAGAACAAGGCGGTACGCCGAAGTTCTCCCCTGTAAATTCCCCCTGGCGTCTTTTGGTTCCTTTTCCACGGGGAAAAGGAACTCGCCCCGAAGGGCGAACCCACTATAAAAAGCAGAGACCATCATTTTGGAGAGGAGGAAGTCCCCATGGCCAGTACCAAGGAGATCCGCACCCGCATGAAAAGCGTGGAGCAGACCTTAAAAATCACCAACGCCATGTATCTGATCGCCTCCTCCAACCTGCGCAAGGCCAAGGCACGGCTGGAGCAGGCGGCCCCCTATTTCACCAAGATGCACACCACCATCGCGGACATTCTCCACCGCTCCCCGGAGCTGAGCCACCACTTTCTGGACCGGCGGCCGGAGATCCCGGCGGAGGAGCGGAAGGTGGGCTATGTGGTCCTCAGCGGCGACAAGGGGCTGGCGGGGGCGTACAACCACAACGTGCTCAAGCTGGCGGAGCGCCGTCTCCGGGAGACGGCCCGCCCCAAGCTGTTCGTGGTGGGCCTGGTGGGCCGGGCCTACTTCCAGGAGCGGAACATCCCCTTTGAGGAGGACTTCTCCTATGTGGTCCAGAACCCCACCATGTCCCGGGCCCGGGACATCAGCGACGAGCTGGTACAGCAGTTCCTGGACCGGGAGCTGGACGAGGTGCGCATTCTCTACACGGAGATGGTCTCCGCCCTGCGCCTGGAGGTGCGGGAGCAGACCCTCCTCCCTCTGGTGCGGGAGAATTTCCCCTGGGAGCCCCCCAAGGGCGGCCCCCTGCTGCCCCCGGTGACCTATCTCCCCTCCCCGGAGGCGGTACTGGACGCCATCGTGCCCAGCGGCTATGTGCGGGGGATGGTGTTCGGGGCCCTGGTGGAGGCGTTCTCCTCCGAGCAGAGCGCCCGGATGACCGCCATGGAGTCGGCCAGCGACAACGCCCGGGATATGCTCAAAAAGCTGTCCCTCACCTATAACCGGGCCCGCCAGGCGGCCATCACCCAGGAGATCACCGAGATCGCCGGCGGCGCCCAGAACGCCCGGCGCTGAGGAAAGGTGTGGTAACCATGTCAAAGGAATGCAAAGGGACGGTGGCCCAGGTACAGGGCCCCGTCATTGACGTACAGTTCCCCCAGGGGGAGCTCCCCTCCATCCAGGACGCCCTGTGGCTGGAGGCCGGCGGCCAGCGCCGGGTCATGGAGGTGGCCCAGCACGTGGGCCGGGATACGGTGCGCTGCTTCATGCTCTCCCCCAGCGAGGGCATCGGCCGGGGGATGGAAGTCCGCTCCATGGGCGGCCCCATCTCCGTCCCCGTGGGTGAGAAGGTGCTGGGCCGCATGTTCAACGTGCTGGGGGACCCCATTGACGGCAAGGGGAATGTGGACGCCCAGGAGCGGTGGTCCATCCACCGCCAGCCCCCCAGCTTTGCCGACCAGCGCCCCGTGGTGGACCTGTTTGAGACGGGCATCAAGGTCATCGACCTGCTGGCCCCCTACGCCCGGGGCGGCAAGATCGGCCTGTTCGGCGGCGCCGGGGTGGGCAAGACGGTGCTCATCCAGGAGCTCATCCACAACATCGCCACCCAGCACGGCGGCTACTCCATCTTCACCGGCGTGGGGGAGCGCACCCGGGAGGGCAGCGACCTGTGGCGGGAGATGACAGAGTCCGGCGTCATCTCCAAGACCGCCCTGGTGTTCGGCCAGATGAACGAGTCCCCCGGGGCCCGCATGCGGGTGGCCCTCACCGGGCTGACCATGGCCGAGTACTTCCGGGACCAGGAGCACCAGGACGTGCTGCTGTTCATCGACAACATCTTCCGCTATGTCCAGGCGGGCAGCGAGGTGTCCGCCCTCATGGGCCGCATGCCCTCCGCCGTGGGCTATCAGCCCACCCTGGCCAACGAGATGGGCGCCCTCCAGGAGCGCATCACCTCCACCAAGAGCGGGGCCATCACCTCGGTGCAGGCGGTGTACGTCCCCGCCGACGACCTCACCGACCCCGCCCCCGCCACCACCTTCACCCACCTGGACGCCACCACCGTGCTGTCCCGGAAGATCGTGGAGCAGGGCATCTACCCCGCCGTGGACCCCCTGGAGTCCACCTCCCGGATTCTGGAGCCCGACGTGGTGGGGGAGCGCCACTACAAGATCGCCCGGGCGGTGCAGGAGCTCTTGCAGCGCTACCGGGAGCTCCAGGACATCATCGCCATCCTGGGCATGGAGGAGCTCAGCGAGGACGACAAGCAGGCGGTGGAGCGGGCCCGCCGGGTGCAGCAGTTCTTCTCCCAGCCCTTCTCCGTGGCTCAGACCTTCACCGGCCTGGAGGGCCGCTTCGTGAAGCTGGAGGACACCCTGCGCTCCTTCGAGGCCATCCTGGGGGGCGAATTGGACCACCTGCCCGAGGCCGCCTTCAGCATGACCGGCGATGTGGACGAGGTGCGCAAGAAGGCCCGGGACATGGGGGTGATCTAAGTGGCGGAAGCGGCACAGGCCCAGAGGGCCAAGAAGACCTTCCACCTGGAGATCGTCACCCCGGATAAGCAGTTCTTCATCGGGGAGGCGGAGGCCCTGGTCCTCCCCGCCCTGGATGGCTCCCTTGGCGTGGAGGCGGGCCATGAGCCCATCGCCACCGCCGTGGTCCCCGGGGAGCTGCGGTTCCGTCAGAGCGGGGAGTGGACTTACGCGGTGGTGGGCCAGGGGCTCACCGAGATCATGCCCGACCGGGTGATGGTCCTGGTGTCCGCCGCCGAGCGCCCCGAGGACATCGATCTGAAGCGGGCCGAGGCCGCCCGGGAGCGGGCGGAGGAGCGCCTCAAGCAGAAGCTGAGTATACGGGACTATTACAACTCCAAGGCCGCCCTGGCCCGGGCCATGGCCCGGCTGAAAGCGGCCCGGCGGAGAAATCCAAAATAAACAAAACAGCGGCGCGGAACAACAAGTTCCGCGCCGCTCAGTCTGTCGGAAAAGTCTGGGGACTTTTCCGACAGACTGCAAAAATGCCATTACTTTTGCGCCGCACAGCGGCGCAAAAGTCCGCGCTCCGCGTGCCGGAAGCCTTGCACAGCAAGGCTCCCGGGGCATTCGATCCCATTCGAGGCGGGCGGCTGCCCCCTCGAGCTCCCCCGCCCAGACTCAACCAGATTCTGTTCTACGTAGCTGTTGTGTTTATCGAGTTATCGAGATATCCGCTCCAGCTTGTCCAGCACCCCCTGGAACCAGTCGGGGAGGGGGCACTCCAGCTCCACCCGCTCCCCGGTCCTCGGATGCCGGAAAATCAGTCTTCGGGCGTGTAAACACTGGCCGGCCAGGCCGGGGTAGGGCTTTTTGCTGCCGTACACCGTGTCCCCCAGGAGGGGGTGGCCGATGGAGGCCAGATGGACCCGGATCTGGTGGGTGCGGCCGGTCTCCAGGCGGCACTCCACATGGGTGCAGCCCGAGTATCGGGCCAAAACCCTCCAGTGGGTCACCGCCGGCCGCCCGTTCCGGGGCTCCACGGCCATCTTCTTCCGGTCCACCGGGTGGCGGCCGATGGGGGCGTCCACCGTGCCCGAGTCCTCCCGGAAGCTGCCCACCGCCACCGCCTCGTACACCCGGGCCAGGGAGTGGTCCTGGAGCTGCTCCGCCAGGGCCAGGTGGGCCCTGTCGTTTTTCGCCGCGATGATGAGGCCGGAGGTGTCCCGGTCGATGCGGTGGACGATGCCCGGCCGCAGCTCCCCGTTGATTCCGGAGAGTGTATTGCCGCAGTGGTAGAGCAGGGCGTTGACCAGGGTCCCGTCCGGGTGGCCGGGGGCGGGGTGGACCACCATGCCCACCGGTTTGTTCACCACGATCACATCGCTGTCCTCGTACACCACGTCCAGAGGGATGTTCTGGGGGAGGACGTCCACCGGCTCCGGCTCCGGGAGGACCACCTCAACGACCTGCCCGGGGGCGGTCTTTTCGCTCTTTTTCAGGGGACGGCCTCCGCTGGTCACCGCCCCCTCCTCCAGCAGCCGCTGGGCGGCGGAGCGGGTGAGCCCCTCCACACTGCGGGCCAGAAAGGCGTCCAGCCGCTCGCCCCCCGCCTCCGGGGTGAGGATGAGGGGGGTCACGCCTGCTCCCCCTGGGCGGCGCCGGAATCCTTGGGCCTGCCCTCCAGCTTCTCATAGAAGAACAGGTAGTAGATCACCGCGGCGAAGCCCCCCACCACCACGCAGATGTCGGCCACGTTGAACACGGCGAACTCCATGAACAGCACGTGGAACATGTCCACCACATAGCCCTGGAGGGCCCGGTCGATGAGGTTGCCCACCGCCCCCGCCAGCAGCAGGGCCAGGGCCGTCCGGCCGAAGGGGTGGCGGAACAGGGGCTTCCACACCGCGATGGCCAGCAGCACCGACATCACCAGGGAGATGAGGGCGAGAATCCAGGTGTGGTCGGAGAACAGGGAGAAGGCGGCCCCGGTGTTCTGGACGTAGGTCAGGTCCAGAATGCAGGGCAGAAAGGGCACGTGCTCTCCCAGGGGGATATTCTGGACCACCAGATACTTCACCAGCTGGTCCAGGGCCACCAGAACGGCCGCAAGAATGGCATATAACATGGAACGGTCTCCTTTGTGTCCGTGGAAAATGTATGTTTTATTTTACCATGTCCCGCCGCCGGGAACAACGGGGAAATTTCATGGATTTTCATGTCTCCCTTCCCGCTCCCGTTGACAGCCGGCCTCCCCGCCTCTACAATGGGAGAAAAACGCCGATCATAGGAGGAGAGAGCCATGGACATCCAGGGCCTGCAAAAAATGACCCTGCTGGACTATCCCGGCAGGGTGGCGTGTACCGTGTTTCTGGGGGGGTGCGACCTGCGCTGTCCCTTCTGCCACAACGGGGGACTGGTGCTGGGGCCCATGCCGGCCGGGCTGGACAGCGAAGAATTGCTGGCCTTTCTGCGCAAGCGCCGGGGCCTGCTGGACGGGGTGTGCGTCACGGGCGGGGAGCCCCTGCTCCGACCGGACCTGCCGGAGCTGCTCTCCCAGATCAAAGAGCTGGGCTATCCGGTGAAGCTGGACACCAACGGCGGCCGCCCCGCCCGGCTGCGGGCCCTGGCGGAGCGGGGGCTGGTGGACTATGTGGCCATGGACGTGAAGAACAGTCCCGGGCGGTACGGGGAGACGGCGGGGACGCCCGGCCTGGACCTGGCCCCCTTCCGGGAGAGCGTGTCCTTTCTCCTCCAGGGGACGGTGGACTATGAATTCCGCACCACGGTGGTGCGGGAGTTCCACGACGCGGACAGTTTCCGGGCCATCGGCCCCTGGATCGCCGGGGCGAAGCGGTACTTCCTCCAGAGCTTTGTGGACCGGGACACGGTGCTCCAAGAGGGCCTCCACCCCTGGGACGGGGAGACGCTGGAGGGCTTCGCGGACCTGGTCCGCCCCTATGTGCAGCAGGTGGAGCTGCGGGGGGTGTAGCTCACAAAAACAGGGAGACGGCGCAGTACACCAGCAGCAGGGCCATGACCGTGTTCACCGCCCGGGCGTGCCGGGAGAACAGAAGGCGGAACACCGACCCGAAGGCCGCCCAGGCCAGGGTGAATACAAACCCGATGAAGGCCAGCAGCAGGGCAAAAAACAGCAATACAGCCGGCTGTCCGCCATAGTAGGGGAGGATGTAGGCCTCCATGGACATGACGCCGTAGAGGTAAATTTTGGGGTTGATGAACTGGAGGAGCAGGCCGGACCGGAACCCCTCCCGGGCGTGTGCCTCCTGGATCGCGCCGGAGCTGCGGAAGGTGCCCCAGGCCAGATAGAGCATATAGGCCGCCCCCAGCACCAGCATGGGCAGCCGGATGGCGGGGATCAGGGCGGACAGAGCAGTGCAGAACAGGGTGCACAGCGCCATCACAATGGTAAATCCCACCCAGATGCCCAGGTTGAAGGGCAGGGCCCGCCGGAAGCCCAGCCGGCCGGCGTTGGACATGGACATAATGTTGTTGGGACCCGGGGTAGCGGCGGTGATCACCGCGTAGGTGAGGAAGGAGTACCAGGGAAACATGTCGCTTGACCTCCTGTTCCGGGAATGATACAATATAGCAGATGAAAAATCCAATATCTCGGATTTCTTTTATATTGTACTCTTGTGATATTATATTGTCAATGGGAGGGACTGCATCTCTTGAATGTCAACGACGTCATCGCCCAAAACGTCCGGGCCGCCCGGGAGCGGAAGAAGCTGACCCTGGACGGGGCGGCGGAGCTCACCGGGGTGTCCCGGAGCATGCTGGCCCAGATTGAGAAGGGGGAGGTCAACCCCACCATCTCTGTGGTGTGGAAAATCGCCAACGGCTTCAAGGTCTCCTTCACCTCCCTGGTGGAGCCCCAGAGCGAGGGGGTGTCCGTCCTCCGGTGCGGCGCGCCTCTGGAGGAGGACGGGGGGCGCTACCGCAACTACCCCGCCTTTCCCTTTGACGAGCGGCGGCTGTTTGAGACCTACCGCATCGTCATCGAGCCCCAGGGGCATCTGGAGGCCCAGCCCCACATGCGTGGGACGGAGGAGTATATCACCGTCTTTCAGGGGACGGCGGAGATCGGCGCGGGGGAGGAGGTCCACCGCCTGAACGCCGGGGACTCCATCCGCTTCCCGGCGGACCAGCCCCACCGCTACGCCAACGCCGGGGAGGAGCCGGTCCAGCTGAGTATGCTCATCTACTACGATCCCGTGTGACAAAACGGGGACAGGTCCATGACCTGTCCCCGTCAGCTTGTCGAAAAACCTCTGTTCAGACGAATCCGCCCGAGTGTTGGCGGGGGAGCTCGAGGGGGCGGCAGCCCGCCTCGAGTGGGATCGAATGCCCTGAATGCCTTGCATGGCAAGGCGTTCAGCGAGCGCAGCGAGGACTTTTGCGCCGAACACCGGCGCAAAAGTAACGGCATTTTTGCAGGCTGTCGGAAAAGTCCTTGGCCTTTTCCGACAGCCTGCGGGGACAGGTCCATGACCTGTCCCCGTTTTTCTCGTTCTGAGGCCGTGTCCCGCCGGGCGCTACCCCGCCCGGGGCAGCCGGACGGTAAAGGTGCTCCCCTGGTCCTCCACGCTGTCCACCTGGATCTGGCCTCCGCACAGCTCCACGATCCGCTGGACGATGGACAGGCCCAGACCCAGTCCCCGCCCGCTGCCGTTGGGATTTCCCTGGTAATATTTGTCGAAGATATGGGCCCGGACCTCCTCCGACATGCCGATGCCGGTGTCGGCCACCGAGACCGTCAGCTCCTCCGGCCGGGCCTGGAGAGTGACGGTGATCTCCCCCCCCTCGGGGGTGTATTTTACCGCGTTGTTCAGCAGGTTGATCCACACATGGCGCATCAGCTCCTCATTGCCCGCGTACTCCGCCGGCTCCAGGTTGGCGGTGAAAGATATCCGCTTTTTCTCCCAGGCGGGGGAGAGGAGGATGGCGCACCGCTTGATCTGCTCGTCCAGAGAGTAGGGGCGCTTCTCCGCGATGCACTGCTGGGACTCCAGCTTGGTGAGCAGCAGGGTGCTGTTGGCCAGGTCGGCCAGGCGGGAGGACTCGTCCAGAATGATCTGGAGGTACTGCTCCCGCTCCTCGGGGGTGGTGTCCGGCTCCCGGAGCAGCTCGGCAAAGCCCTTGATGGCGGTGATGGGGGTCTTGAACTCGTGGGAGAAGTGGTTGATGAAGTCGGCGCGCAGAGTCTGGATGCTCTGGAGCTCCATGGACATCTTATTGAAATCCTCATAGGCGGGCTGAAGCGGGCCGCCCTCCTCCGGCTCCAGCCGCTGGGAGAAATCCCCGTCGGCCACCGCCCGCAGCCCCCGGGTCAGGCCGGAGACCATCTGGTTGAACCGGCGGCTGAACAGGGTGGCGGTAATGCCCACCACGCTGCCCATGATGACCAACATCCCCAGGGCCAGCACCGTGGAGGCCCGGAGCCAGTAAAAGCGGTTCACCAGGTGGAGCAGGGCAAAGGGGGCCACGGCGGCCAGAGTCACCACGATGGACTCCAGCGCCAGCCAGAATCCCAGCGTGCGGTTATGTCCCCGTTTTCTCTTGTTCATGCGCCTTCCTCCTTGGTGATTTCCGCCTTATACCCCAGGCCCTTGATGGTGACGATGCGGAACTCCGGGACGTCCCGCAGCTTGTTGCGCAGGCGGCTGATGTGGGTTTTCACTGTGTCCTCCCCGCTCTCCGAATCATAGCCCCAGACGCCGTCCAGCAGCTGATTGCGGGTGAAGATCTGTCCCGGGTAGGACAGCAGCTTGTAGAGCAGCTCAAACTCCTTCCTGGGCAGTTCCAGGATCTTCTCTTCCCGGCGCACTGTGTAGGTGCTGGAGTCCAGCACCACACGCCCTACCACGATTTTCTGCTCGCTGGCAATGTGGGCCCGGCGCAGAAGGGCGTCCAGGCGCCAGATAAGCTCCTCATAATTTACCGGCTTGGTCATGTAGTCGTCAATTCCCGAAGAAAACCCCTCCCGCTTGTCCTCGAAGGACTGCTTTGCGGTGAGGAGCAGGACTGGGATCTGATTGCCCCGCTCCCGCAGCGTTTTCACCAGGGTATAGCCGTCCATCCGGGGCATCATCACATCTGAAATGATCAGATCCACCATGCGGTGCTCCAACACCTCCAGAGCCTCCACCCCGTCCCGGGCGCAGACCATGGTAAACCGGTGTTTCAGCTTGGCGGTGGTGAGCAGCCGCATGGAGGCGTCGTCCTCCACCAGCAAAATAGTCGCCATGCCGCTCCTCCTTTCTCCCGGCCAGGGCGGCGCATTCAAATCCCTTCTGGGCAAATTTCCCGGGCCGGAGTTATTGTATACAGGCAACGTCGTGAGTATTATACCGCCGCAAACGCTCCCCCGTCAAAGGAGCGTATCTCTTTTGATTCAGAATAGCCTCGCCGGGTAAACCCAGCGTAAACTTCCCTGCCGCCGCCCTCTGTAATCTTCCCCAAAATCAGAGGCCGAGCGCCGGAAAATTCCAGCGTTCTCTCCGAATCGGGGCGGGGGGTCAGTTTACATTCAGTTTACCTTCCCAGGCTATGATACTGACGATTGAAAATCTGCATGCGGAAGCATGCGTTGATGGAGGAATCTTCCATGAAACGAAGTATCGCCCTGCTGCTGGCCGTTCTGACGCTGACCGGCACGCTGACCCTCCCCGCGCTGGCCGCCGGGCCGGATGGGGAGGAAGGGGCCGCCCAAGGGGCGGCCCAGGAGGAGACATCCGCCCAGGAGGGCGGAGCCGGACAGGAGACGTCCCAGCCGGAGCCCGACCCGGATGGGACGGTGAGCTGGGCCAACCTGGACAGCCGTATCCGGGAGGGCAGCCTGAGCGCTCTGATTCTGTCCGAGAGCATTACCAGTCTGGAGAACCTGGATTACGACCAGATGTATGAAAATCTGCGCAAGCAGATCAACAGCATCGCCACCGCCCAGTGGTACATCACCATGATGGGCGGAGATTCCAGCTCCCTGGACCAGGCGTACGACTCCCTGCGGGACACCTTTGAGGATCTGAAGGACGGGGTGACGCAGGAGGACAACGCCGACCTGATCTGGCAGCTGGAGGACACGGTGAACCAGGTGGTGGCCGGCGGCGAGACGGTGTACCTCACCCTGCTGGATCTGGAGCAGCAGGCGGAGGACGGACAGCGGGGTCTGGAGACCATCGACCGCAATCTGGAGCAGCTGCGCCTGCGGCAGCAGCTGGGGCAGGTGTCCCGGCAGACGGTGGCGGAACTGGAGCAGACCCGCTCCCAGACGGCCAGCCAGCTCTCCGTGCTGGACGCCAGCATCCGGCAGCTGAAGCGGCAGCTGGAGACCATGCTGGGCGTGACCCCCACCGGTGAAATCGCGCTGGCCCCCCTGCCCCAGATGGATGAGTCCCAGTGGGAGAACCGGGACTACGAGGCGGATCTGGCCGCCGCCAAAGCGGCCAGCTGGACCCTCCGGGACGCCCAGAACACCCTGGACGACGCCAAGGAGACCTGGGACGACGCGCAGAAGGATTACCGGGGCCCGGACGAGGGGTATCTGCTCCAGATGGCGGAGCACACCTGGAACGCGGCTCAGCTCACCTACAATTCCACTGTGGAGACCTTTGAGACCTCCTTCCGCACCCTGTACGACGCGCTGGCCACCAGCGAAGTGACTCTGGCCAGCGCGCAGTCCGCTCTGGCCTGGCAGCAGACCCTGCTGAGCACCGCCGAGCAGAAGTATGCGCTGGGGCTGAGTTCTCAGTCCGCGGTGCTGGACGCCCAGGACGATGTAGCCTCCGCCCAGTCCACTTTGGACAGCGCCTGGCGGGACCTGTTCTCCGCCCGGAACAGCTACCGCTGGGCGGTGGAATACGGCTTGATCCAAGGCTCCTGACGGAACATAGAAAGGATGGAACATAACTTGATGAATCGAACGATTTCCGCTCTGCTGTGCTGCGCTCTGACGCTGGCCCTGGCCGGCTGTCGGGAGCAGGTGGAGGAGCCCCTCCTGGACACCGCGGTGACCGTGGAGACCGCCGCCGCCCAGACGGGGGACCTGAGCACCCAGAGCACTTACATCGGGACCATCTCCGCCGAGGGAACCGCCAGCGTGGTGGCCCTGGTGTCCGGCAACGTGGAGCAGGTGGCCGTCTCCGTGGGCGACGCCGTCTCCGCCGGAGATTTCCTGTGCCGCATCGACGACGAGAGCGCCCGCCTGAGCCTCCAGAACGCCCAGGCGGCGGTCAACAGCGCCCAGGAGAGCTACAACAGCGCTCTGGCCAATTACGGCGGGGCGAACCTGCCCGTGCTTCAGGAGCAGCTGCGGCTGGCCCAGGACAACTATGACGACACCCAGGCCCTGATGGAGATCGGCGCCGCCTCTCAGGCGGAGGTGGACCAGGCCTATCAGGCCCTTCTGTCCGCCCAGGCCGGGCTGGACGCCGCCCGGGCTTCCCTGAATTCCGCTCAGGCGGGCATTCAGTCCGCTCAGGTGGGGGTGGAGTCGGCCCAGTACCAGCTCTCCCTCTACAACCTGACCTCCCCCATCTCCGGAGTGGTGGAGGCGGTAAACGTCACCGAGAACAATTTTACCGCCTCAGGCACCGCCGCCTTTGTCATCTCCAACGGCAGCAACAAGACGGTCACCTTTTATGTCACCGACTCGGTGCGCCAGACCCTCACCCCCGGTCAGGCGGTGACCGTCAATTACAACGGCCAGACCTATGAGGGGGCCGTCACCGAGATCGGCGGCGTGGTGGACGCCCAGGTGGGTCAGTTCCAGGTAAAGGCCGTCATCGACGGGGCCCAGGACCTGCCCGACGGACTGTCGGTAGAGCTGACCACCACCGCCCACCGGACCGCCGGCGCCGTGCTGGTCCCCAGCGACGCCATGTTTTTTGAGGACGGCGTGGCCTACGTGTATGTGGTCCAGGACGGAAAGGCCGTCCGCACCGATGTGACCATCGGTTTGTACACCGCCGACCAGATCGCGGTCACCGCCGGACTGACCCCGGGGAATGAAGTGATCACCACCTGGTCCTCCAGCCTGCGGGACGGCGTGGACGTGCGTCTGGCCAGCGAGACAGAGGCGTCCTCCGGCCAGGCTCCCGCCGGGGACGGCAGCAGCTCCGCCCCCGCCCAGAACAGCGGCGCGGCCTCCTCTACGGAGACAGCCGGCACAGAGGCGGAGGGATAATACGGAATGAAGTTTATTCAATTGGTCCTGCGCCGCCCCATGTCCGTTATCATGCTGATTTTGGGCGTGGTGGTATTCGGCACGGCCTCCCTGACCCAGATGCCTCTGGAATACATGCCGGACATGGAGATGCCCATGGAACTGGTGATGGTCACCTGGCCCGGGGCGGACGCGGACAGCGTGGACCGTCTGCTCACCCAGCCCCTGGAGGACGAGTGCGAGTCCCTGTCCGATCTGGACAGCATCAACTCCTACTCCTCGGAAAACTATACCATGCTTCAGCTGACCTACAACTATGGCACGGATATGAACGAAGCTTACTCCGATTTAAAGAGCACCATCGACAACCTGATGCCCTCCCTCCCGGACGAGTGTCAGGACCCCTTGATCATGGAGATCAGCGCCGACGCGCTGGGCACCATGATGATTTCCGCCACCGCGCCCCAGGGCATTGACGTGGCCGACTATCTGGACAGCGATGTGGTACCCGCCCTGGAGAACATCGGCGGCGTGGCCCAGGTGGAGCTGTCCGGCGCACAGGACGAGTATCTGCGCATCGTACTGGACGAGGCGGCCATGCGGCAGTACGGCCTGTCCATCTCCACGGTGGGGTCCGCCATCGCGGCGGCCGACTTCGACATGCCGGTGGGCAGCGTCTCCCTGGGCTCTCAGGACATCGCCCTGGGGGTGTACGGCAATGTGGAGATCAATCCCAGCTTCCGGGATCTCCCCATCCAGACCCCCTCCGGCCAGACCGTCAAGCTGGACGACATCTGCACCTTCTTCAACCTCTATGAGGAGGAGGCCAGCACAGTCAGCCGTTACAATGGCGGAGAGAGCGTCATGCTCACCGTCACCAAGCAGAACTCCGCCTCCACCATGGAGGTGTGCAACGCCGTCCAGGACGTGCTGGACCAGTACAGCGTGGACGGGGTGAGCTTCCAGATCACATACAGCGAGGGCGAGAGCATCATGGAGACCATGGGCGAGATCCTCAACACCCTCATCACCGGCGTCATCCTCACCATGATCGTCCTGTTCATCTTCTTCGGCGACCTGAAGGCCAGTCTGATCGTCGGTATCAGCATGCCCCTGTCTATCCTGCTGGCGGTCATCCTGCTGAATTTCGCCGGCTATAATATCGACCTGATGACGGGCTCGGCCCTCATCATCGCCATCGGTATGATCGTGGATAACTCCATCGTAATCCTCGAAAGCTGCATGCGCGCCAAGGAGGATGGCCTGGAGCCCAAGGAGGCCGCCGCCGTGGGCACCAGCACCATGCTCATGTCCATTCTGGCGGGCACGCTCACCACCGTGGTGGTGTACATCCCCATGGCCATGGCCGGCGGCCTGGTGGGCATGATGACCGCCCCTCTGAGCTGGACCATCTTCCTGACCCTGATCTGTTCCTTCCTGTCCGCCGTGGTGGTGGTTCCCCTGGCCTTTGTGTGGCTCAAGCCCCGTTCCAAAGAGGAGCTCATCACCAACCGCATCCTGGGCCGCTTCAAAAACTTTTACCGCCGGACCCTGCCCCGGCTGCTGCGCCACCCCGGCCGGGTGGTGTCGGTGGGCGCGGTCTGTTTTGTGGCCGCCATTCTGCTCATGAGCCAGATGGAGTTTGTGCTGATGGCCAGCAATTACGACGGCAGCATCATGGTGGACGTCTCCTTCCGCTCAGGCACCAAGGTGGAAGTCATGAATGAGCGCATCCAGACCCTGGAGGACGCCCTTCTTTCGGACGAGAACTTTGAGAGCGTCACCTTAAGCATCTCGGGGGACTCCGCCTCCTTCACCGCCTATGCGGTGGACAACTGCGGCCGTTCCAGCGAGGCGGCGGTAGAGGAGTACACCAACCGCTTCGGCAATGTCCCGGATATGGACGTGTCCGTTTCCCCCAGCGGCGCCATGGACATGAGCGCCATGATGAGCAGCAACAGCAAGGACGTGGTCCTTCTGGGGGATAACCTGGACTCCCTGCGGGAGGCCGCCGGGCAGGTGGAGGGAGTCATGACCCAGGTCCCCGGCGTTATCCGCATCGAAAACCCCTTCGACTCCAGCCAGTCCAAGGGCCGGATTGTCATTGACTCCCAGAAGGCCCTTGCCATGGGCACCTCCGAGTCGGCGGTGGCCATGCAGATCTATTATCTGCTGGACGGTCTCACCGCCACCACGGTGGACTATGGAGACACGGAGTACGACGTGATTCTGGAGTACCCTGAGGGGAAATACGACGACATCACGACCCTGATGGACTACCCCATCACTACCCAGACCGGCCAGCAGGTCACCCTGCGGGACATCTCCACCGTGGAGTACATCACCACCCTGCCCACGATTACCCGGCAGGACGGCCAGTACAGCGTCACCCTTACCGCCACCACCACCGACACAGCCAAATACAGCGCCCCGGAGGCCATCGACGCTCAGGTGGCCGGGCTGACCCTTCCCACAGACGTGACGGTGGGCGTCGGCATGATGGACCAGAGCACCGCCGACGGCCTGTCGAGTATGACCACCGCCATTCTGGCGGGCGCCTTCCTGGTGTTCCTGGTGATGGCCATCCAGTTCAACTCCCCCCGTCTGTCCATCATGGTCATGATGTGTATCCCCCTGAGCCTGATCGGCTCTGTGGGACTGGTGTTCCTGACCGGCCGCCCCATGAGCATTGTGGGCCTGATGGGCTTCCTGATGCTCATCGGCACAGCGGTGAACAACGGCATCTATCTGGTGGACGGCACCAACCAGCTGCGGCAGACCATGCCTCTGGGCGAGGCGCTGGTGGAGGCGGGCACCACCCGTCTGCGCCCCATTCTCATGACTACCCTCACCACGGTCATCTCCATGGTGCCCATGATGTTCTCCTCCGACAGCGGCATGAGCATGATGAAGGATATGGCTTATGTTATGGTGGGCGGCCTCATCGCATCCACCATCCTGGCCATGTTCCTGATGCCCGCCTTCTACCTGCTCATCCGGCGGGAGAATCTGGACGGCACCAAAAAGGGGCGCAGGCACAAGCAGCAGAAGATCGAGGCCGGCTCCGCCCAGTCCTGACGGGCTGTTCCGGTTCCTTTCCCCAAAATTAAAACGCGCCCGCGCTGGTCATTCAAAGCCAGTGCGGGCGCGTTTTTTGTTTTTCGGGGGAGAGTTTCGCCGCCGGGGACGCATACCTGTGAGAGGAAGCAAAATTTCCGGCGCGCAAAATCTGAGTGGCGGTCCGCGTGTTCTCCCGGGCCACCGGGCCCCGGGTTTGCAAAAATTGCAGGCGCAACGTTTCCACAGCCGCGCCTACCTTTGCCGAGCCAACGCTCCCGGTCAATTCTGGCGGGAGCCCCAAGGGGCTCCCTGCGAAAGGGAGCCCCCTGGAAATCAATTCTATGGATGCCGTTTTGTGATCAAAATGCTCCCCAGCCCTCTCCAGCGCGCCGCGCCGGAGAGGACGGGGAGCAGACAGCTCTTATCTGCCAAAATATTCCACGATCTCCTTCATGCGGTCCGACTGGGCCACATGGAAGGGACAGCGGCGGTCGCAGTGGCCGCAGGAGACGCAGTCGGAGGCGTGCTTGGTCAGCTTCCCATAGTGGTCCGCCGCCATGGCGTCGCCGATCTTTGCCAGATCGTAATACTTGTTGATGAGGCCGATGTTCAGCCCCGCCGGGCAGGGGGCGCAGTGGTTGCAGTACACGCAGGTTCCGGTGACGTCCTTGGGAGTGAAGGTCCCCAGGACGGAGTAGTCCCGCTCCTCCGGGGAGGCGTCCAGCCATGCCAGGGCCTCCTTCATGTCCTCCAGGTTCCGGATGCCGGGCAGCACCGTCAGTACCCCCGGCTTGTCCAGGGCGTACTGGAGACACTGGACCTTGGTGAGAGCCCTGCCGAAGGGGGAGGTCTGAGCGCTGAGCAGCTGTCCGGCGGAGTAGGGCTTCATGACGGAGATGCCGATCCCCTCCGCCTCACAGCGCTGGTAGAGCTTCATCCGCTCCGAGGCGCTGCCGATGGCGAACTCCCCGTGCTGGTAGTCGTAGGCCGGGTTGATGGAGAACATCAGCTGCTCCACCAGGCCGGTGTCCAGGATCTTCTGGATCAGCTCCGGCGTGTGGGAGCTCAGGCCGATGTGCCGCACCACGCCGGACTTCTTCATCTCCAGCAGGTAGTCCAGCACGCCGTTTTTCTGGTATGCCCTCCAGTCCCGCTCCTCGTCCAGGCAGTGGATCATGCCGAAGTCGATGTAGTCGGTCCTCAGCTCCTTCAGCTGCCAGTCCACCTGGCGCTTGATGGTGTCCAGGTTCGTGGTCCAGCCGTACTCCCCGCTCTCATAGTTGGCGCCGAAGTGGATCTGATAGAACAGCTCCCTCCGCACGGAGCCGAGGGCCGCCCCCACATAGGGGAAGGTCCCGGCTCCGGCGGTGGCGAAATCCAGGTAGTTGACCCCGTGCTCATAGGCGTAGGTCAGCGCGGCTGCCGCCTCCTGTTCCGTGGTATCAAAAATGGGGCCGGTGCCGATGCCAACGACACCGATCTTGTCCCCGGTCTTGGGGTGAATTCTGTATTCCATCGAACTTCTCCATTCTCTGTTTTCATAGACGGCGGCCCAGCTCATAGGCCAGCTTGGGGTAGCGGGACCGCTTTGTCATGGACAGGGTCCCGCAGCCCCTGCCCAGCACCGCGCCCTGATCGTCCAGATCCAGATAGCGCACCAGGGTGCGGTAGTGTGCCTCCAGGGCCTCAAAGGTCCAGCTGTCCGCGTTCCAGGCGGCACAGAGCAGGGCGGACTTCATGTGCTTCCGGGTGATGCTGCTGTTGATGGCGCAGAACCGGTCCACCAGGATCTTCAGCTGGGCGGACATCCCGTAGTAGTAGAGGGGGGTCACAAATACCAGCATGTCCCCATCCAGGATCTGCCGGCGGAACTGCTCCATGCCGTCCTTCTGGACGCAGGGGCCCTCGTACCCGCAGCGGACGCAGCCGGTGCAGGGGTGGAGATCGGCGTGGGCCGCGTCGATAATTTCCACCGTGTGGCCCGCCTCCCTGGCCCCGCGGATGAATTCCTCCGCCAGGAAATTGGAGGAGCCATGCCGGTTGGGGCTGCCCTCCAGAACAAGAATCTTCATTTGAACTGCCTCCTCATGCTTGTGCGCGGCTTCTTATAAAAAGGCCCGCAGCAGATTGCCCACAAAGGACTTGGTCAGCTCGTAGATAGAGCAGTGGGTGTACTCCACATGGGCCGCCTCCATGGCCGCCAGCTGCTTCTCCGTGTGGGAGGTGTAGGGGTAGACGCCGAACAGGAAGGGGAAAAAGGCGTAGAGGAAGGTTTGGATCTCCTCCGCGGTCAGATGGGGAAACGCCTCCTCCAGACAGCGGGAGACCGCCCGCAGCGCGCCGGCATAGGCCTGCTTGAAGGCCACCAGGTTTTCCAGCCGGCTGTTCCCCTCCATGTCATAGAGGTTCATGCTCATCAGCTTCAGCATACAGCCCCGCTTTTCCAGCGTGCGGGCCATCCCATCCGCAAACTCCCCGGCGGACAGCGGCCCGTCCCGCCGGGCCAGCTCCTCCAGATCCGCGGCCCACCGCTCATGCTCCCGCTGGAGCAGGGCCAGAAAGATCTCCTCCTTGGTCTGAAAGTAGTTGTAAATGGAGGTGCGGGTGAAGGAGGTTTTGGCCCCGATGTCCCGGATGGTGATGTCCCGGAATCCCATGGTCTCATAGAGGGCGGCACAGGCGTCGATGATCTCTTCCTTTCTGGCGTGGGTCAGTTCTTCCGATCCCTTGGGCATGGCCGCCTCACCGCCCCAGAACGGACTTGGCCCAGGCCGCCGCGCCGCTGTTTACCAGCCTGCCCCGCTTCCAGTTCCCCTTGGGGCAGTGCTCCTCCAGACTCTTCTCGGCCCTGCCGATGCCGCTGCCTCCGGAGGTGGCAAAGGGGATCAGGGTCTTGCCGGAAAAGTCGCAGCTCTCCAGGAAAGTGTCCACGACCCGGGGTTCCACAGCCCACCAGATAGGAAAGCCCACGAATACCGTGTCATACTGCTCCATGTGCTCCGCCGGCTCCGCGATGGCGGGGCGGCAGGCCGGGTCGTTCATCTCCCTGGTGCTGCGGCTCTTCTTGTCCATCCAGTTCAGGTCGGCGTCCGTGTAGGGCTCCGCCGGGCGGATCTCATACAGGTCGGCGTCCACTGCCTGGGCGATCTCCTTCGCCGCCCGGGCGGTCACGCCGCTGGCGGAAAAATAGGCAACCAAAGTTTTGCTCATGTTCTTTTGCTCCCTTCCTGCGTTACAGCTCGATCAGTTCGTACTCCCGGGAACCGAAGCCCAGGTCAGCCGCGGCCTCGATGGTGTGGATGCCGTTGCGGGTGTTCACCCGCTCCATAAAGTGCTCCTTGCCGGGGTCGTCGGAGTTTACCACCAGGTCAATACAGGCCTGGTCGATGGCCACCGGGTCCAGAGAGGCCAGGATGCCGATGTCCTTCATGCAGGGGTCCTCCGCCACCGCGCAGCAGTCGCAGTCCACGGACAGATTCTTCATCACGTTGATGAAGGCGATCTTCCCCTGAAAATGCTCTACCACGCTGGAGGCGGCGTCGGCCATGGCCTCCGGGAAGACCACGGGGCTGGCGTGCTGCTGCCAGGTCTTGAAGCGGTCGTCGGTCTTGCCGGCGGAGTGGATCAGGGCCTTGCCCCTGGCGCTGGCACAGCCGATGGCCAGCTGCTTCAGAGCCCCGCCGTAGCCGCCCATGGGGTGCCCCTTGAAGTGGGCCAGCACCAGCATGGAGTCGTAGTTCATGATGTTTTTCCCCAGATGATTCTCCTTGAGGATTTTTCCGTTGGGGATGGGCCAGACCACGTCCGGCCCATCGGCGTCCATCAGGTCCACATCAAAATATTTGGTCCAGCCGTGCTCCTCCAGGAGCTTGCGGTGTGCCTCAGTGTGGTCACGCACGCCGGCAGTGGCGTCGCCGTAGGCGGTATTGCACTCCACCACGGTGCCGTGGACCTCCTCCACCATGGGCCGCCAGAACTCCGGGCGCAGAAAATTCTGGTTGCCCTTCTCCCCGGAGTGGACCTTCACCGCCACCTTGCCGGGCAGCTGCACTCCCAGGGCGTGGTACAGCTCAACAACTTTTTCCGGGGTGATCTCCCGGGTGAAATAGACCTTTGAGTTCATAGAAAAACCTCCCTTTGCAGACCGTGCGGTGATTGTTTCACAGTTCTGACACAATGTCAGTATCTGTACTATATCACTCTTCTGACACTATGTCAATATAGTTTCGAATTTTCCTCACTCGGAAAAACGCCTCCATCCGGCCGGGTACCCGAACCGTGTTTTTCCCACCATACCACGTTGATTTCCCCGCAATCCACAGAGGATTGCTGCGTCAAACCGCCACAGTCCGCGCCGGGAGCGGAGACGGACCGCTGCGGTTCTGAATTGTGAAATCCGGTCCTTTATGGTAAAATCAAGGGGAAAGCCGGGGTTCTGCAAGGAGGTTATTGTTATGAAGCGCAGTGAGATCAACGCCGCTCTGAGAGAGATGGAGCAGATGGTGCGGGAGTACCGCTTTGCCCTGCCCCCCTTCTGCGGATTCACGCCGGATGAGTGGGCGGAGAAGGGGCACGACTACGACGAGATCCGGGACAACATGCTGGGGTGGGACATCACCGACTATGGGATGGGGGATTTTGACAAGATGGGGTTCTCCCTCATCACCCTCCGCAACGGAAATCTGAAGCTGGACCAGTACACCAAGACCTATGCGGAAAAGCTCCTCTACATCAAGGAGGGGCAGTACTCCCCCATGCACTTCCACTGGTCCAAGATGGAGGACATCATCAACCGGGGCGGCGGGAACGTGCTCATCCGGGTATATCACTCCACCCCCGACGAGGATTTAGACCGGGAGAGGGAGGTCCATGTCCATGTGGACGGCCGGGAGATGGTGGTCCCTGCGGGGACCCAGGTGCGGCTGACCCCGGGGGAGAGCATCACCATCTGTCCCTACCTCTACCACGACTTTACCGTGGAGCCCGGCTCCGGCCCGGTGCTGCTGGGCGAGGTGAGCCAGTGCAACGACGACAACACGGACAACCGCTTTTATGAGCAGCTGGGCCGCTTCCCGACCATCGAGGAGGACGAGCCCCCCTACCGCCTGCTGTGCAGCGAGTACCCGGCGGCCAGGTAGTAAACGCAGGTCTGTGGAAAATCTTTGACAAATGCTGCGGGGCAGGATAGAATGTCCTGTACTCTGCATGTCAGAACCAACCAGAAGGAGTGAAACGCTTGAAACACAGAACATGGAAACGAATCGCCGCCCTGGCGCTGTCCCTGTCCCTGGCGCTGGGCTGCGCCGCCTGTTCTAACGGGGCGGGCAGCTCTGCGTCCGGCGGCGTGTCCGCCTCGGGCAGCGCCCCCGCGGAGAGCGCCAGCCAGGCGGAGGGCCAGATCGTCCTCACCGACCAGGCGGGCCGGGAGGTGGTTCTGGAGGGACCGGCCCAGTCCATCGTCAGCTGCTACTACATCTCCACCTATGCGGCCATCGCCCTGGGGGCGGAGGACCGGGTGGCGGGCCTGGAGAAGAAGGCGGACACCCGGCCCATCTACCAGATGGCCGCCCCGGAGCTGCTGGAGAAGCCCCAGGTGGGCACCATGAAGGAGCTGGATGTGGAGGCCACCGCCGCCCTGGAGCCGGAACTGGTCATCATGCCCCAGGCCCTGGCGGACTACGCCGGCACCCTCACCCAGCTGGGCATCCCCGTGCTGGTGGTCAACCCCGAGAGCCACGAGGCTCTGGTGGAGATGCTCCAGCTCATGGGGACCGCCCTTGGACTGGAGGACCGGGCCGAGGCCCTCGCCAGCTACTACCAGGAGCAGCTGGACCGGATGGCGGAGCTGACCCAGGACGCCGGGGCCCCCGTGGTCTACATGGGCAGCAACTCCTCCTTCCTGGCCACCGCCCCCGCCTCCATGTACCAGAGCACCCTCATCCGGCAGGCCGGCGGCGTCAACGCCGGGGACAGCCTGGAGGGGGACTACTGGACGGAGGTCTCCTATGAGGACGTGCTGGCCATGGCGCCCCAGGTCGTCGTACTCCCCGCCGGGGCGGAGTACACCGTCCAGGACGTGGTGGAGGACCCCCAGCTCTCCGCCCTGCCCGCCGTGCAGGACGGCGCGGTCTATCAGATGCCCGGCGGCATCGAGGAGTGGGACTCCCCCGTGCCCTCCGGGATTTTGGGCGCCATGTGGATGACCAGCGTCCTCCACCCCGACGTATATTCCTTTGAGGAGTTCACGGCCGACGCCCAGGACTTCTATCAGACCTTCTACGGCTTTTCCGTAGACGCCTCGCTGATCACCAAGTGAGTTTCGGTTTCATGGGAAAGGGGAAAGCGCCATGAAGAAGCGTGGACGGGACTGGGCCGCCGCCGCGGCCTGCCTTCTCCTGGCGGGGGGGCTGGGGACCGTCTCCCTCTTTGTGGGCAGCTTTCCCCTCTCTCTGTCTCAGATCGGCTCCATCCTCACCGGGGGAATGGAGGGGACCCTGGAGGCCCAGGTGTTCTGGCAGCTGCGGTTCCCCAGGATGTGCATGGGGCTGCTGGCGGGCTGGGCCCTGGGGCTGGCGGGGGGCGTGTACCAGACGGTGTTCCGCAACCCGCTGGCCTCCCCCGACCTGACCGGGGTGGCCTCGGGGGCCTCCCTGGGGGCGGCCTGCGCCATCGTGCTGGGGGCCGGGACCCGGCTGGAGATCATGGGGGGCTCCTTCCTCATGGGGATGGCCGCCCTGGCCCTGGTGCTCCTGCTGGTGGGGGCGGCCCGGCTGGAGCGCACCGGCAGCTACATCCTGGCGGGGGTCATCGTCTCCTCCCTGGCGGAGGCGGGGCTCATGACCCTGAAGGTGATGGCCGACCCGGAGCGGGAGCTGGCCGCCATCGAGGTGTGGACCATGGGCAGCCTCTCCGCCATGACGGCGGACAAGCTGCCCCTCCCGGCGGCGGCGGTGGTCCTGTGCACCGTCGCCCTGCTCCTGCTGCGCCGCCCCATTCTGATGCTCTCCCTGGGGGATGAGCAGGCCCGGAGCCTGGGGCTGGACCCGGTGTTCTGGCGGGGGGTGCTGCTGACCCTCACCACCCTGATGGTGGCGGCGGTGGTGTCCGTTCTGGGGGCGGTGGCCTTTGTGGGGCTGATCGCCCCCCACATCGCCCGGCTGCTGCTGGGCCGGCGGGGCGGCCCCTACCTGCCCCTGTGCGGGCTGGTGGGGGGCGCGGTGCTGCTGTGCGCCGACCTGCCCGCCCGGGTCTACACCCTCCCCCTGAGTATTTTTACCGTGCTGCTGGCGGTGCCGGTGCTGGCCGCCCTGCTGTGGCGGCGAAAGGAGGGGGCCTATGGGGACGATGCTTGAGGTGCGGAACCTGTGGGCCGGATATACCGATTTTGTGGTCCGGGACCTTTCCTTCGCGGTGGCCGGAGGGGAGCTGGTGGGCATTCTGGGCCGGAACGGCAGCGGAAAGTCCACACTGCTCCGGGGGCTGACCTGCGGCCTCCGGCGGCGTCGGGGACAGGTCCTGGTCCGGGGGGAGGACTGCGCCGCCCTGTCCCCACGGCAGCGGGCCCGGCGGATGGCCCTGCTGCCCCAGCACACCCCGTCCTCCCCCGGCCTGCGGGTGGAGGAGGTGCTGGAGCTGGGCCGCTACCCCTGGGAGGGCCCGCTGCGCCCGCCGGGCAGCCAGACCCGGGAGCTGGTGCGCCGGGCGGCGGAGCAGTTCGGCATTGAGGGCCTTTTGTACCGGGACTGCGCCGCCCTCAGCCAGGGCCAGCGGCAGCTGGTCCAGCTGGCCCGGGTGGCGGTGCAGGGGGCCCCGGTGCTGCTGCTGGACGAGCCCAACAGCGCCCTGGACTTTCCCAACACCCACCAGTTTTTCCGCACCCTGACCGGTCTTCTGGCGGGCGGGGAGCGGTGCGCCCTGGTGGTGCTCCACGACCCGGCGCTGGCCCTGCGCTGGTGCGGCCGCCTGCTGCTGCTGGAGGAGGGGCGGCTGGTTGGGGAGCTGCGCCCCGGGGAGACCGGGCTCCATGCGGTGCAGAGCGCCCTGGGCCGCCTCTATCCGGGGCTCCAGGTCCGACAGGACCGGGAGAGCGGGCGGCTCTTCTGCGCCATGGAGTAGGCGGCAGAACTTACAAAACGATTGAGACAAGCGACAAGCAGGGAGGAAATGCTGTGCTGACGATCCAAAATTACGTCAGAGCCGGGAGCCTGGAGGAGGCCTACGCGCTCTGTCAGAAGAAAAACAATGTGGTCCTGGGCGGCATGCTTTGGCTGAAGATGCAGCGAAACCGTGTGGACACCGCCATCGACCTGTCCGGCCTGGGGCTGGACCAGATCGAGGAGACCGATTCCGAGTACCGGCTGGGGGCCATGGTGACCCTGCGGCAGCTGGAGCTCCACCCCGGCCTGGACCGGCTGACCCAGGGGGCCATGGCCGAGAGCGTGCGCCACATCGTGGGGGTGCAGTTCCGGAACCTGGCCACGGTGGGGGGGAGCGTCTTCGGCCGCTTCGGCTTCTCCGACGTGCTCACCCTGCTGCTGGCCCTGGAGGCCCGGGTGGTCCTCTACCGCGGGGGGGAGCAGTCCCTGGCGGACTTCGCCGCCGCCCCCCGGCAGCGGGACATCCTCACCCATGTGATCATCCCCAAGGGGGAGCGGCGGGTGGTCTATCTGTCCCAGCGGAACACCGCCACCGACTTCCCCGTCCTCACCTGCGCCCTGTCCCGGCGGGAGGGGCGGACGCTGTGCGCCGTGGGGGCCCGGCCCGGGCGGGCGGAGCCCTTTGAGGACGGGCAGGGGCTCCTGGCCGGGGGGATCACCCCGGAGGGGGCCCAGGCCTTTGCCCGGGAGGCGGCGGGGCGCTTCCGGTTTGGGAGCAACCTCCGGGGCAGCGCCCAATACCGCCAGGAGATCTGCCAGGTGCTGGTCCGCCGGGGCCTGCTGGCCATGGAGGGGGAGTAAACAATGGAGATCAAACTGACCTTGAACGGCCGGGCGGTGACCGCCTCGGTCCAGGCGGACACCCTGCTGCTGGATTTTCTCCGGAGCCAGGGCTGCCTGAGCGTAAAGCGGGGGTGTGAGACGGCCAACTGCGGGCTGTGCACGGTGCTGCTGGATGAAAAGCCCGTCCTGTCCTGCTCGGTGCTGGCCGCCCGGGCGGACGGCCATGCCGTCCACACCCTGGAGGGCCTTCAGGAGGAGGCGGCCGATTTCGCCGCCTTCATCGCCGGCCAGGGGGCGGAGCAGTGCGGCTTCTGCAACCCGGGCTTTGTGATGAACACGGTGGCCCTGCTGCGGGAGAACCCCGACCCCACCGACGACGAGATCCGGGCCTATCTGGCGGGCAACCTGTGCCGCTGCTCCGGGTACGAGGGGCAGCTGCGGGGCATCCGGGCCTACCTGGAACACAAGAGACAGGGATGAGGAGGGACGACATGGAAGGGAAGACATACCAAAGCGTGGGCCAGCCGGTGCGCAAGAAGGACGCCATGGCCCTTCTGCTGGGCAAGCCGGCCTATGTGGACGACGTGACCCCCAGGGACTGCCTGGTGGTCAAGGTGCTGCGCAGCCCCCACGCCCACGCCCTCATTGAGGAGATCGACACAACCGCCGCCATGAAGGTCCCCGGCGTCGCGGCCATCTTCACCTACCGGGATGTGCCCCAGAAGCGGTTCACCATGGCGGGGCAGACCTACCCGGAGCCCTCCCCCTACGACCGGCTGATCCTGGACCAGCGGGTGCGCTTTGTGGGGGACGCGGCGGCCATCGTGGCCGGGGAGACCGAGCAGGCGGTGGACCGGGCCCTGAAGCTGATCCGGGTGCGCTACCAGGTGCTGGAGGCCGTCCTGGACCCCCACGAGGCCCTGGACAGCCCCATCCTCGTCCACCCCGAGGACAGCTGGCGCTCCCTGTGCCCGGTGGGGGCGGATAACCGGCGCAACCTGTGCGCCAGCGAGACCTGCTCCGACGGCGACGTGGACCAGGTCCTGGCCGGCTGCCCCTGTGTGGTGGACCGGGTGTACCACACCAAGGCCTGCAACCAGGCCATGATGGAGACCTTCCGCACCTACACGGAGATGGACCCCTACGGCCGGCTCCATGTGGTGTCCTCCACTCAGATCGTCTTCCACGTGCGGCGCATCCTGGCCAACGCCCTGGACATCCCCAAGTCCAAGATCCACGTGGAGAAGCCCCGCATCGGCGGCGGCTTCGGGGCCAAGCAGACGGTGGTGGCCGAGGTATACCCCGCCCTGGTCACCTGGAAGACCGGCCGCCCCGCCAAGATGATCTACTCCCGGGAGGAGAGCCAGATCGCCGCCTCCCCCCGCCACGAGATGGAGGTCCATGTGCGCCTGGGGGCCACCCAGGATGGCGTCATCCGGGCCCTGGACGTGTACACCCTGTCCAACACGGGGGCCTACGGGGAGCACGGCCCCACCACCGTGGGCCTGTCCGGACACAAGTCCATCCCCCTGTACACCGGGAACCTGGAGGCATTCCGCTTCGCCTACGACGTGGTGTACACCAACCGGCAGTCCGCCGGGGCCTACCGGGGCTACGGGGCCACCCAGGGCATCTTCGCCGTGGAGTCGGCGGTGAACGAGCTGGCCGACCGGCTGGGTATGGACCCGGTGGCCCTCCGGGAGAAGAACATGGTCCGGGAGGGGCAGATCATGCCCGCCTACTACAACGAGCCCGCCAGCGCCTGCGCCCTGGACAAGTGCATGGAGCGGTGCAAGGAGCTCTTCGGCTGGGAGGAGAAGTTCCCCGTCCGGGACATGGGCAACGGGAAGGTGCGGGCCGCCGGCGTGGCCATGGCCATGCAGGGCTCCGGAATCTCCGGGGTGGACGTGGGCTCGGCCACCATCAAGCTCAGCGACGAGGGGTTCTATAACCTGTCCATCGGCGCGGCGGACATGGGGACCGGGTGCGACACCATCCTGGCCCAGATCGCCGCCGAGTGCCTGGAGTGCAGCGTGGACAACATCGCAGTCTTCGGGGCGGACTCGGACGCCTCCCCCTACGACTCGGGCTCCTACGCCTCCTCCACCACCTACGTCACCGGAAAGGCGGTGGAGCAGGCCTGCGCCCAGCTGAAGGAGCAGATCTGCGCCGTTGCCGCCCAGATGCTGGACTGTCCCGCCGGGGAGCTGGAGTTCGCCGGGGACCGGGTGCGCCGGCTGGACGGCGGAGGAGAGGTCGCCCTGGCGGAGATCGCCGCCAAATCCATGTGCGGCAACCCCATCGCCGTCCAGGCCACCAGCTCCCACACCTCCCCGGTGTCTCCCCCGCCCTTTATGGTGGGCATGGCCCAGGTGGAGGTGGACAAGGAGACCGGCTCGGTGGAGGTGCTGGACTACGCGGCGGTGGTGGACTGCGGCACCCCCATCAACCCCAACCTGGCCCGGGTCCAGACCGAGGGCGGCATCGTCCAGGGCATCGGCATGGCCCTGTTTGAGGACGTCACCTACAACGAAAAGGGCCGCCTGCTGGAGAACTCCTTCCTCCAGTACAAGATTCCCACCCGGCTGGATATGGGCCATCTGAAGGTGGAGTTCGCCCCCAGCTATGAGCCCTCCGGCCCCTTCGGCGCCAAGTCCATCGGGGAGATCGTCATCAACACCCCCTCCCCCGCCATCGCCCAGGCGGTCTTCCGGGCCACCGGCGTGTGGCACCGGGAGCTGCCTATCACCCCGGAGAAGGTGCTGATGGGCATGAAGGACCGTGGTTAAGCACCTCATCTACCTGGCGGCGGGGAGCGGCCGCCGGTTCGGCGGCAACAAGCTGCTCTACCCCCTGGAGGGGCGGCCCCTGTTTTCCTACGGACTGGAGACCCTGTGCCGGGCCGTGGAGCTGCGGCCCGAGTGTGAGCTCACGGTGGTCTCCCGCTACCCCCAGATCCTGGAGGCCGCCCGGGCGGCCGGGGGGCGGGCGGTGGACAGCCCCCAAAGCACGCGGGGCATCTCCCACACCATCCGGGCCGCCCTGGCCGCCCTGCCGCCCGTAAGCGGGGAGGACTTTCTCTTCTTCGCGGTGGCCGACCAGCCCTGGCTGGAGGCGGACACCCTCCTGCGGCTGGTGGACGCGGCCCGGCCCGGCGTGCCGGGGGGCACCGCCGCCTTTGGGGAGCGGGTGGGCAGTCCCACCTTTTTCTCCGGGGCGCTGCTCCCAGAGCTGTACGCCCTCACCGGCGACCAGGGGGGACGGCCCATCCTGCGGGAACTGGGGCCGGCCTGCGTCAAGGTCCAGGCGGGCTCCCTCCGGGAGCTGGAGGACCTGGATACCCCGCCGGAGCGGGGAGAAACTTTTGGGGGCACAAGGTGATCAAACTATGCCCGCCCAAGGACAGGGCGGGGCAGAGAGAGGCAAAAGAGGCCGTCCGCAGCGCGGACGGCCTGAAAAAATGCCGTTACTTTCCCGCCGCAGCGCGGCGGAAAAGTCCTCGCTGCGCTCACTGAACGCCTTGCCAAGCAAGGCATTCACGGCATTCGATCCCACTCGAGGCGGGCTGCCGCCCCCTCGAGCTCCCCCGCCAACACTCGGGCGGATTCGTCTGAACAGAGGTTTTTCGACAAGCTGAGAGGCCGTCCGC
>NZ_NFKI01000035.1 GCF_002160305.1 Pseudoflavonifractor sp. An184 | reverse complement strand
GGAGGTAGAGAACTTGACCCTGCTGTCCTACAGCTATTGTATCACGGGCATCTCTAAGCCTGCTGATATCTGAATTATTAACTTTCAAACTTATTATACGAGGAGGTCACATATGTCACTTACAATCGCAGAGCTCCAGGTGCGCCTTGACCACTTGGAGAAAGCCAGCCACACTCCCTATTTCTATGACCTGACTCAACGCCTGCTCACCGCCGCATGGTCCTCCGGTCAGTTCCCAGGCTTCTCGCAGGGGGACATTCTCAATATCGCCGGCGCCGCTCGGCTTCATGATCTGGGCAAGCTCTCTGTTCCCGAAGTCATTTTGGACAAGACTGGTTCTCTCACTGTGGAGGAAACAAGTCTCATGGAAAATCACGCTGAGTATGGGAAGCAGGTGCTGGACGCACTCTTCCCCCTGGGCCCCTCCTGCCCCCCACTCATCCAGTATGCCCGTGAGATCTGCCTGCACCACCATGAGCGGTGGTCCGGAGCTGGTTACCTGGATCATCTGCACGGGGAGGAGATTCCCCGCTATGTCCAAGTCGTCAGTCTCGCGGACTGTTATGACGCGCTGCGGACCTGCCGCGGTTACCGGCCAGCAGTGTCCCATGAGTCTGCGAAATACATGATTCTAAGCGGCAGCTGCGGTGGATTCGACCCGCGTCTGCTGGCTCTTTTCCAGCAGGTCATCGACGATATCACAGCAGACCTGTACCAGGGGGATGTGTGCCATGGCTGACCGCCGGGAGGACAGCGCCATCGGCCAGGCAGCCAGCACCGCCCACACTGCATATGGGGCCCTGAAGACCGGGAAAGCCATCGCGGCGGCGGCCAAGGGCGCCTCAGCCGCCGGGCCCTACGGCGCGGTGGCAGGTGCACTCTGGGGCTCCCGTCACCATATCGGGAAAATTATTGCTGTCATCGCTTTTCTGCTCCTGCTTCCCGTCCTCTTTATCCTGATGCTGCCCTCTGTGATTTTCGGCGGGCTAACCGGCAGCGGAACATCAAGCTCTGCGCTTCCTATACTAAACGATAACAGCGCCATTACAGAAAATATTAACGACATCTCCTTCACCATAAATCAGATTTTGGGCGAGGGGATCGATGACGTAGAAGCCCGTATCGCCCAGGACTTTGCCGGGACTGACGGCGACAAGTACGAGGTCGTCAATCCCTATGAAGGAAACCTCGTCAGCAACGCCAACCTCATTCTCTCCCAATACTGCGCCGCCAAGAATCAGGATTGGGAACACATCTCCATCTCAGAACTGGAACAAGTCCTCCGCGCCGAAAAAAAATCTCTTTATACCTTCAGCAGGACATCTGAAGTGCGCAGTGTCCCGGACGATCCTGAAACCGAGGAGGATGAGAGCAGTTCTGAACTCTGGTACATCTACACCATATTGTACCAGGGCGAGGCCTATTTTGCCGACCAGATCTTCCACCTCTCCGATGACCAAAAGGAGCTGGCGGATAACTACGCACAGAATCTCAGCTTGTTTCTTGGGGACGGGATGTTCCAGTACACCGAGGGCTCCGACAGCATCCCATCCCTAGGGACCATCCGATTCACAGATGGAGCCACCGAAGTCGTCTACTACAACCAGCTGGATGACCGCTACGCCGATGAGCCCTACGGGACCGACGACATCGGCGGCTACGGCTGCGGCCCCACCTCCATGGCCATCGTGGTCTCGTCTCTGACCAGCGATACCGTCGATCCAATAGAGATGGCGGAGTGGGCCTATCAGAACGGGTACTGGTGCAGCAAGAGTGGCTCCTACCATTCTCTGATCCCCGGCGCCGCCAAGGCATGGGGCCTCCCGGTCGAGGGCTGCACCGCCTCCGAGCCGCAGAGGATTGTGGACGCACTGAGCCAGGGCAAATTGGTTGTGGCTCTCATGACCAAAGGGCACTTCACATCCAGCGGCCACTTCATTGTTCTGAGAGGCGTCCAGGACAACAAGATCCTGGTGGCCGATCCCGCCAGCTATAATCGGAGCCAGAAGGCCTGGGATTTGTCCATCATACTCAATGAAGCCAGCAGGCGGGCCGGGTCGGGCGGCCCCTTTTGGATCATAGGCTGAACCGAGTGCTCTGCGGAAATCTGCAGGACACTCGGTTCTTTTTTCACAAAATTTCACATTATGCACAGACCTGTCCCCTGCCGCACCAGGCAGTTGTTCACGAGCTGAACTTTTCAATCATAGGAGGTAAAACATTGATTATGAAGCTGACCAGACTTCTTGCACTTTCCGCTACAGCCTGTTCCATCACCGGCATCCTGACTTCACCGGCCCTGGCTGCGGACAGCCCCGCGTACTTCGCGGACGTTCCTGCCAGCTCCATTTATGCGCAGAGTACGGCCTACCTTGTCCAGCATGGCGTCACGTCAGGAACCGGTGATCATCAATTCAGTCCAGAACGGCCCATCACGATTCGTGAGTGGGCCGTTTTTCTTTCCCAGGCTCAGGGTGATGATGACTTTTCCGCCTTTCCCCCTGAGGAATTCATGGCCGCCTGTGTTCAGCGGTGTTTTCTCAATGGCTGGCTGGACATGAACGCAGTCACTGCTCCTGACTCCTCCATCTGCCGTGGAGAACTGCTGCTCAGCGCATTCCGCACCTTTGAGATCCCCGTCTATGACGAATCCCTGTACTCCGGCGGAGCGAAAGGGTCAGATTGGGACAATGCCGTCAGAATCGGAGCAGAACTGGGGCTGTGCCCGGCGGGAGCTGATCCGAACGGCATCATGACCCGAGGCGACGCCGCACTTCTGCTGTTTGCTCTTATGAGCCAGCACTTTGAGATCGATCCCCCTCCTCTCCTGGAGGAACTGACCATCTCTTCCAGCACGGCCGCCGACCTCAATGACTGCCTCCTGGAGATCGACTCCGTACCGGACCCTATCCTGGACGCCTTTGACGCGGCCGGCTGGGAGTACCATCTGGACCCCGGGTACCTGCAGACTTACGGTGCCGAGAACAACCTGAGCTGTGTCGGGCTCACCTCCTACACCGAGGAGCGGATCTACGTCGGCGCCGCTTCACCCACGGTTCACGAATTCGGCCACTTTCTGGACTGGACTCTCGAGTTTCCCGCTGTCCATGAACTGCTCTATCAAGAGGAGGCGGAGCAGGCGCTCCGCATTCTGGGTGACTACTCTGCGACAAATAGCCGCGAATACTTTGCAAATTACTTTGCCTACTGGGTCAGCAACTCCGATCATGCGGAACGGATGGCGCAGTTACAGGGTGTGACGCCAAAGACCTATTCATACTTCTCCGCCCTGGAGGCAAAGGGCTGGATCTCCTGAACAGAGGCAACTCTGGAGCTTGCGCGGCATCAAAAGACCCCTCTGCTTCACCGGTCTATGCGGAGCATCCCTCCGCTCCTACAATTCACAAAATATTTACAACATTCACGGGCAAAATCGCCGAAAAAATGGGCGTAATGAAAATAAGGAGGATTGGAGGTTCTCTCATGGCATGCCAGAGCTGTACCCTTGCACGATTCATCTCCCTTGTGGATGGAAACTGGAGAAACGCGGTCTTTGTCGATGCCTGCAGTGAAGCGTCGTGTTGTCTGGACGCGCCGTGCCGCGGCCATCTTTTTACAACGGAGCGGGATGGAGAACCGGTCGTGATCCCGGCAGAACTTTACCAGCGGCTGACTGGGGAGCAGATCGACCCTTCTGAATGCCGCAGCCATATCTCCCGCTCGGACCTGGAAGATATGTACCGCAGAACACTGCTCTGGCTCTGCGACTCCACTCAAACCTGCGGGGTCCGCCGCCTGAGTTCCCTGTACCTCTCGCTCCCATGCTCTGCCCATACATGAAAAGCATAGAAATTCCCTGACCAAAAGATCAATGGAGGTGAAGATCCTTGAAACGTCTGCATATTCACTGCCCATACTGCGGCGCCCCCGCCGTACGACGGTACGGCCGGGACCTGTTCGGCGACGCGGCCGCCGATCCAGGCGCACTCTACTACGCCTGCGCCCGCCACCCGGTCTGCGACGCCTATGTCAGCGCCCACAAAAAGAGCGGTCTGCCTATGGGGTCCCTCGCCGATCCGGCCCTCCGGCGCAAGCGCATCCAGGCTCACGCCGCATTTGACCGGCTCTGGAAGGAGGGGCCGCTGACCAAGAAACAGGCATACCGCTGGCTCCGGGGCGCCCTGGGACTTCCGGAAGAGCAGGCACATATCGCATGCTTCTCCCATTACCAATGCGACCGGCTCATCGCCATGTGCTCCCAGACCAGTCAGCCAGAGCGCGCGGCCGCGTGAGAAAGGAGGTGGAATTTATGAATGAACCCATGGCTCTGACAGAGGCCCAGCGCAGTCTGGTCGAGCATTACCTCCCCGTGGTCGATTGGGTCATCCGGGACCACATCAAGCTCAACCCACAGGTCTGCGGACTCAATTACAGCGACGTCTATCAGGAGGGCTGCATCCACTTGTGTCGGGCTGCCGCCGCCTATACCGGCGGACCGTCCGGCTTCGGCGCCTACGCGCGGAAGGTGGTGCGCAACGGCCTGATCTCCTATTGCCGCCAGATCTGCCGCCGGGAACCGGACCTGCCCCTCCTGGACAGCATTCCGGAGCCGGAGCCGCCGGCGGACCACGGTTCCCCCTCGCTTGAGGAGCAAGTGCTGAATAAACTTGCCGGCGAGAACCTTGTTCGGACCCTGCATCAGGTGCACGCTCAGTCCAGCGGCGTAGTCCGGCTGGGGCTTGAGGCAATGGATCTGAAGGTCAAGGGCATGACCGGTCAGGAGATCGCTGCACTATACGGGGTCAAGCCTAATCACGTAGGTGCATGGATCTCCCGGGCAGCTCAGCGCCTGCGAAGCAACCGTGCATTCCGCAGCGCATTTTCATCTGACTGAAGCTCCGCGCAGCTTCCCGCTTTTTCCGTCCTCTCTTTGGTGACGCAGAAAGACGGCCCACAATGGCAGCTTGAGCCATTGTGGGCCGTCTTTTCTTCATTTCAGCATTTGTTTCCCTTCAGGCTGCTGCAAACTCTGCCCGAGCAGCTGAAAGAAAGCGAGTGGTTGAAAGCTCTTGCAAGTTACGACTGGCTGTTGTTAAGATACTCAGCCGCTCCGATGTCAGGACCATTACCGGCATAGAGGCTGTTTCCAAAGAAGTCCACTTCATAGTCAACGCCCGCAATCTCGGGGAAGTATTCGCCCATGATGTAGTCGATGGAGTCGGCCGACTGTGCCTGATAATACAGCTCATTGGGAGACTGGGCCGTACCGTCAACAATCTCATTCATAGCTCCGCCAAAGTGCGTGACCGACTCTGCCATCGTTGCACCGGCGTCGATCATCGGCGAACCTGCCACCAGTTGATATCCATCAAGCTCACCGGAGGCACCGGTAATGGGCGTAGTGGAGGGATTGCTGTCGGGTCCGCTGCCTGCGTTGACCAGAACCGTATCAATATCCGCCACAACAACTGCGCCCGTGTCCGCGACTGGCGCGGAGATTCCGCCAACATACGCATTGTTGTACAGTTTTCCCTTGTTGGTCAGATCAGTGATATTGGAAGCGTTTCCTCCACCATAGAAGGTCTGTCCATCAGGATAGCAGAACAGATTATTGAACATGTAGAAGTCATTTACACCAAGTCCGGCCGCCGTATTGGACAGGAACAGCACGCCACGGGAGACAATCTGGTCTGAATAAATGGTGTTGTTGTAGATCATCGTACCCTTGGGGATTCCCTGGGCAAATTCAAAAGTCTTATCACAGTCATTTTGGCTGATATTATATCTCACGGTAGGCGCAGTGTGAGGATAACCACCCATAATCAGCATGAATCCGCCCTCGTTATCATGGCTGTAATTGTACTGCATCAGGGAGTAGGAAGAAGCATGGTCGCAATCGAGTCCCTGCCCGTCCTGAGTACCGTGTGTATTGTATGCCTCATTGTACTGAATCACGGTGTTGGCAGCTTCAAAGGGCCAAATACCCACATTATAGCCGGTGTTCTGATAGCGGCAGTCTTTCGCCAGATTGTACTCGATCAAGGCGCCGTCGGTGTCACGTGTGGTAATACCGTCACCGCCGATCTTTTCCATGTAGTTGTTCCGCACCACCACATTCGTGGAGGGGTACCAGTTGAGCGGGATGTCCGGGCTGTTGGGGAGCCACTGGTTGCACCAGGCAGAATTGACGAGCTTAATGCCCGAACGGTCCACATTGATAAACGTGCAGCCCTCAATCAGAACATCGTCATATTTGGTGGGGATGCCGCTTAATTCGCCACCGATCACATCGGCCTGAACGTCAAAGAAGATGCCGCCGTTCCACTTCAAGTTGATGTTGCCGTTGATGTCGTGAATGTAGCAGTCCTGGATTTTGATTCCCGATACGACGCCAAAATCTTTTGCGGATACATTGATTGCCCTCAGCGCCAAGCTGGTGTTCGTGCTGGTATTCAGGCCGAACTGGCTGTTGTAGTTAGGGGATGTGTTGGTGATCTCCAAGTTGGAAATTGTGATGTATTCCTGATTGAACAGGGAGATCACATTTTCAACAACGCCGTTGCCATCCAGCCGCGGCAGATCCTCGCCGTCGCCGTAGGCGCTGATCACGATGGGATTCTGCTCCGTTCCCATGCCGGAGAACTGGAGAGATTCATTCTCGAACACGCTGCCGCGCTTCAGAAGGACCTGATCTCCAGGCACCAGGGCGTAGGTTTGAGAATATTCCTCCAGCTGGCTCAAAGTCTTCCAAGGAGCATCGATCGTACCGGAATTGCTGTCATCGCCATTCTCGGAATCAATATAGAAATTTCTCGGCGTTCTCAGCTGCGCGGGCTCAAACACCGCCACGATATCCAGGCTGTCGGTAACAGTGCTGGGAACTGTAAAGGTCAGGTTGCTGATCTCTTCTCCATTCACCGTGATGGACTTCAGCTGATAACCGGCCTTTTCAACCACGGTCAGGGTAACAGTCTCACCACTGACGGCGCTGGTCTTGTCAGCCGTAACCGTGCCGCTCACATAGTCTGTATCCACTGTCTGGGAGCCGTTTTCCTCCAGCTTCACAGTCAGCGTAATGTCCACTGCAGACGGAATCTGCTCCACCAGGAGTTCGTCAAATACCACCGGGGCTCCACCGGTCATGTTGATCAGACCGACGCAGTTGTCTGCGTTTTTCCAGTTGTCATCGGTGGTATAGCTCAGGATCTCGCGATCATCCGCATAGAATGTGACCGTATCGCTGATTACTTCGACATCAGCATGCACATATTCATTAGAGAACGTGAAATTCGTGGCTGCAAGCTGGATATTGGTATTGTTGCTGGGATCAATATAGCGAAATACTGCGGCACCGCCGTTCAGAACGAGCACATATCGGCCATTGATAGACGTGTCCTCACCCTTGAACATGATCTGCATGGTGCCGTTGGTCGCATTCCCCTTTTTCACATCCGTGGAGATCCGATAATCGCCGTCAGCTGTCATCTCGTCAAAGACCGACTGATCCAGTAGCAGATAGTTGCTGCCGTTGGCAACGGCGTCAATGGTAAGTTCGCCGGAATTTTGTTCGATGTAACTGAGATCTCCAACCGTCTTATAGGCGTCGTCTATCTCCGATGCCGCAAAGTCATCATAGAAGAGTTCATACGCTCCAGGCTCCCGGGAGACAAAATAGGCAACCACTGTGATGTTCCCGAATTTGGAGTCTAATGTGATGGTGTTGTTGATGACCGTGATCAAACCATCTGCCGAGGTGCCGTTTTCAAGGAAAAATCCATAGGAATCAAAGACATAATTATGAGCCGGAACCGGGCTGAGTGTGACTTTTTCTCCATCGTATCCGCTATCCTTGTCTGCGGTCAGGGTACCACCACCGCTTCCAGGGACGCTGTCAATAACACCGTTGGTAGCGGTCTGAAGCGTCACTGTATACAACTCTCCGGACAATTCCTCATCTGTACTGATGCACAGATCGTCAATACTGAAGTTCTGAGCGGGATACTGGCCAGCAATCGCGAAATATCCCTTCTCCATGGACTGAATATCTGCGTTGGTGACAGAAACGATTTCGGTACCGTCAACATATACCGTGATCTGATCTCCCTCTACCAGCACGTTGATCGCATAGGTCTTTCCGGTCTCCCAAGTAAAATCTCCGCCCTGACTCCATACTTTTGTGAAATTGATGACGCTGTTATTTTGCGTACGTTCCACATAAATACCGCCCTGCACGAAGTTGAAGCGCACCTGCAGCCGGTCCCCTTCGTATTGATCGGCAGTTTTGAAGGCGATCTTCGCATTGGAATTGGTGTTGCCCTCATTCAGTGTCATATTCAGCTGGATCAAAAAGTCATCTGCATCAATGATGTCACCGTTGTATCCAATTCTGTTGCATGGACCCGAGCCATTAAAAACCGCTTTTCCACCGGTAAAAGAAACCGTGCCGTTGGAGTTAAGCACATCCCAATAGCCCTGATTTCCCTGATCAAAATTTTCCTCAATAAGGACACGGTCGAGGGTGTCAATATGAGAGGCACTTACGTTTGCCACATTGTTTTCATCCGCCTCAAGTATTTCTTCTACATGGGTTTCTTCTTCGGCTTCGGCGGTGCCCACATCCTCTGCTTCGACCGCGTCGGTCTCCTCAGCGCCGGTCTCCGAGTCGGTCGGAAGTGTCACGTCCTCCGGCGCTTCGGATACGACCGCTTCACTCATATCCTCAGTATCCTCCGTGTACGCTGCATAGGCTGGCATCCCCATGATGCTGGACACCAGTGACATGCACAGGAGAAGACTTCCGATCCGCTTTCTAAGCTTTTGCTTTTTTCTCGTCATACAAATTTCCCTCCCAAAATTATCGCAGATCTTCGACTTTGCTTTCTGTAATTTTATTATCCAAAATATTTTGCAGCTGAGCTGCAGCATACTGCTCCGCAACAGCACCACGAACATCTTCGAAGGCCGCATAGGAGGAATCCGTTTTATCCGTACAGGTCACTTGCCACTCCAAACCGTATTCATCGGTCCAAGTCTCAGTCTCGCCTTCTTCCATGATTTCAAGATTGGCAGCCAATTCTGCGTTCTGCTCTGAAATGCTTCGGTATGTACTGTCGGTCAACTCAATTGAAAATTGGTTGACCAGCTCCCGTCCAGAATAGAGCTTGACATCCGCAGACGTCTTGCCGATCTCCTTGTAGTCTTCAAGATGCGAGTGGTAGTATTCCAACAAATTCTCTTCAGAAGCCGCTTCAGCCAGGGTGTCCTCCAGCGAACTCTCATATTCCCCCATCACAATGTTGTAATACTGAACCAGAGTGTACTCTTGAATCCCGTAGACCACTTCTCCATCCTGCAGCTGCTGTGCCCGCCGCTGATTCTCCTGCTCCAGATCGCTTTTCAGCTCCTCAAGTGAAAACGCATCGATCACGCCATACTCTTCCGCCGTCTGCTGCAGTACCTTCATATGGACCGCAGTATCGGCATCGTCATTGAGCAGCGCCATCTCTTCTTCCGTGACCGCAGTTCCGTTCACATACAGGAGCGGCTCCCTCGTCTGGCACCCGGAAACCCCAAAAAGCAAAGAACAAAAAACAAGTGCTCCGGCGGTACGAACTAACATTTTCACGTTCATTGATCGCCTCCTATCCGTCCGCTCCAACCCGGTCATTTCACAGCAGAAGCCAAAAGTTTGAGCCCGAAGAACAGTACTTTAAGTAAAAAGTATCCTCGGCTTATGCAATTCAAAAGTGTTGAAACTACCAAAATAAACAGATCATTTTTAGTACCTGTGCACAAGAACGATTCGTTAATTTATTTGTGCCGACCGTAATCTCAATCCGCCCTTTTGTGTATTTTATAGAAAAAAGTGTAAAATCTTTGTTATCTATTCCGAATTGCAACATGGCCCCAAAAGGTATATACTTCAATTAGTTAATTTAATTAAAAAAATAATTAACTTTAAATGATGGAGGTTATGAATTATGCCACTGGTACCACTGAGACCTCTCATGGAGGCCGCCGAAACTCACAATTATGCTCAGGGTGCGTTCAATGTTAACGCTGTGGCACAGGCCAAAGCTGTCATTGAGATGCACGAAACCTTCCGCTCTCCCGCTATCCTGCAGGGCGCGGATTTGGCCAACGCTTTCATGGGCGGCCGTGTGGACTTTGCCAACGGGACCCTGGAGGACAAAAAGAAGGGTGCCCGGAACATTGCCAACGCGGTGAAGAAGTACGGTGAGAACTCTCCCATCCCCATCGTACTTCATCTGGACCATGGCAAGGATTTTGACTCCTGCGTGGCTGCCATCGACGGCGGCTACACCTCCGTTATGATCGACGGCTCCTCCCTGCCGCTGGATCAGAACATTGAGCTGACCCGCGAGGTGGTCAAGTACGCGCACGCCCGGGGCGTCAGCGTCGAGGGCGAGCTGGGCGTGCTGGGCGGCCAGGAGGACCACGTCTTCGCCGCCACCTCCACCTACACCAACCCCTTGGACGCGGTGAAGTTCATCCAGGATACTGGGGTAGACGCCCTGGCCATCTCCTACGGCACCCAGCACGGCGCCAACAAGGGCAAGAACGCCAAGCTGCGCCGTGAGATCCCCATCGCCATCAAGGAGTGCATCAACCGGCTGGGCATCTTCTGCGCGCTGGTGTCCCATGGCTCCTCCACCGTGCCTCAGTACATCGTCAAGGAGATCAACGACCTGGGCGGCGACATCCAGAACGCCTACGGCATCAATGTGGACGAGCTCATCGCCGCCATTCCCTGCGGCATCCGGAAGATCAACGTGGACACTGACATCCGCCTGGCTGTCACCCGGAACATGAAGGAGCTGTTTGCTCAGCAGCCCGAGCTGCAGAAGAGCGCCTCCATCGGCGGTGTGTACGCCCTCCTGGAGGAGAAGAAGTCCGCTTTCGATCCCCGTGTGTTCTTCCCGCCCATCATGGACACCATCCTCACCGGCAATGTGCCTGACGAGGATGTGGCCCTGCTCATGAGCCGGGTGGAGGCCGGCGTGAAGGAGGCGGTCGGCTCCCTGATCGTCAACTTCGGCTCCTACGGGAAGGCTCCTCTGGTGGAGCAGAAGTCCCTAGAGGATATGATCGCCTTCTACAAGAAGTAAGGAGGAGCGGCCATGAAGCATCTGTATCTGAATCTGAAGCGGTTCGACGTTCCCGTGGAGTACGGCGGCGTCAACCGGATCGCCCCGCTGAAGGACTGGGGCAGCTATATTGTCTCCCACACCCAGGATGGTCTGAAGAAGTACGACCCCAGCCAGGTTGAGTTTGTTCAATACTTCCCCGAGGCTCACATCCTGGGCGCTGTGAGTGCCCTGTGCGAAAACAGCCCCGTTCAGGTGGGCTGCCAGGGTGTCTACCGGATGAACACCGCCGTGGGCGGAAACTTCGGAGCCTTCACCACCAACCGTCCCGCCTCTATCGCCAAGGCGATGGGGTGCACGTCCACCATCATCGGCCACTGCGAGGAGCGCAACGACAAGGCCGGCATCCTGGCTGAGGCCGGGGTGACCGACACCGCCGCAGTCAACCGCCTCCTGAACCAGGAGATCCGCCTGGCTGTGGAGCAGGGCCTGACCGTGCTCTACTGCATCGGCGAGAAGAGCGAGGAGCAGGAGCGCTGGCAGGAGGTCCTGGGCGAGCAGCTCAGCGTGGGCCTGGACGGCGTGGACACCTCCAAGGTAGTCATCGGCTATGAGCCCGTCTGGTCCATTGGCCCGGGCAAGACCCCGGCCGGCAAGGACTACATCACCAAGATCGCCCGCTTTGTCAAGGAGCGCACCGGCGGCCTGGATGTGGTGTACGGCGGCGGCCTGAAGGTGGACAACGCCGAAATGCTTGCCTCCATTGAGGAGATCGACGGCGGCCTGATTGCCCTGACCCGTTTCCAGGGTGAGATCGGTTTCTACCCCGACGAGTATCTGGAGATCATCAAAACCTACCTTGGAAAATAAGGAGAGACAGACATGAAACTTGATTTTGAATACGGCCACGGTCTGATGAGCGCCGAGCTGCCCGACAACACCAAGGTCTTTATCCCCGGCGAGACCGTGCCCGATCCCCCCTGCCTGCCTCAGGACTGGGACAGCCTGTACGCCGCCACCCTGGAGTCCATCCGCCACCCCATGGGGATGCCTCCTCTGAAGGAGCTGGCCGGCCCCGGCAAGACTGTGGTTTTCGTCATCCCTGACATTGTCAAGGGCGGCACCCAGCCCACCGCCCACCGCCGCGTCTCCATCCGGGCCTGCCTGGACGAGCTGTACGCCGCCGGTGTGGAGAAGAAGGACATCCTGCTCCTGTTCTCCAACGGCCTGCACCCCCGCGCCACCGTGCCGGAGATGAAGAAGATCCTGGGCGAGGACCTGTTCAACGAGTTCTACTGGACCAACCAGATCACCAGCCACGACAGCGAGGACCCCGAGCACATGGTCGACCTGGGCGTCACCCAGCGGGGCGACCCGGTGCTGATGAACAAGTACGTCTTTGAGTGCGACATCCCCATCCTCATCGGCCACACCCAGGGCAACCCCTACGGCGGCTACTCCGGCGGCTACAAGCACTGCTCCACCGGCATCACCCACTGGCGGAGCATCGCCAGCCACCACGTCCCCAAGGTCATGCACCGTCCCGACTTCACCCCCGTGTCCGGTCACTCCCTCATGCGTACCAAGTTCGACGAGATCGGCATGCACATGGAGGAGAAGATGGGCCACCCCTTCTTCTGCTGCGACGCCGTGCTGGACACCTACTCCCGCCAGATCGCCATTTTCTCCGGCTACGCCAAGGTGATGCAGCCCGAGTCCTGGAAGATCGCCAACAAGCGCACTTACGTGCCCTGGGCAGAGGAGAAATTCGACGTCATGGTTTTCGGCATGCCCCAGGACTTCCACTACGGCGACGGCATGGGCACCAACCCCATCCAGATGATGCAGGCCCTGTCCGCCCAGGTGATCCGCCACAAGCGCGTTATGAAGGAGAACTGCGTCATCATCTGCTCCTCCATCTGCAACGGCTACTTCCACGACGAGCGCTGGCCCTACCTCCGGGAGCTGTATGAGATGTTCCAGCACGACCACATGAACATCCTCCCCGATATGAACCGTTACGGCGAGTATTTCGCCACCAATGAGGAGTACATCCGCAAGTACCGCTACTGCAACGCCTTCCATCCCTTCCACGGCTTCTCCATGATGAGCTGCGGCCACATCGCTGAGATGAACACCTCCGCCATCTACATCGTGGGCGCCCAGGAGCCCGGCATCGCCCGCGGCATGGGCCTGAAGACCCGGGCCACCTTCGAGGAGGCTCTGGAGGACGCCAAGAAGAAGTTCGTGGGTCCCAACCCCAACATCCTGGCTCTGCCCAAGACCTTCAAAGTGGGCGCCGTCCACCTGTGCATGAAGGACGACGACCTTACCACGGTGTAAGGGAGGCGCGGTACATATGCTGAAAGGAAATATGCTCATTGCCCATGGCGGCGGCCCCACCCCGGTCATCAACAGCTCCCTGCTGGGAGCTGTCCGGGAGGCCAAGCTCCATGAGGAGATCGAAACTATCTACGGCGCCCGGTTCGGTGCGGAAGGCATTCTGGCCGGGGACCTGATGGATCTGGGTCAGTTCAGCCAGGAGCAGCTGGACCTGCTGGCCCGCACCCCCGCCTCCGCTCTGGGCTCCTGCCGGCGGAAGCTCACCGACGCGGACTACCCTGCGGTGCTGGAGTGCTTCAAGAAGTTCAACATCCGCTACTTCTTCTACAACGGCGGCAACGACTCCATGGACACCTGCCACAAGGTCTATCAGCTGGCCTGCCAGTCCGGCTACGAGCTGCGGGTCATCGGAATCCCCAAGACCATCGATAATGACTTGGCCGTCACGGACCACTGCCCCGGCTTCGGCAGTGCGGCCAAATATGCCGCGGTGTCCGCCCTGGAGCTGGCCTTTGACGCCTCCGCCCTGCCCATCCATGTGGTGGTGATGGAGCTCATGGGCCGCAACGCCGGCTGGATCACCGCCGCCTCCGCCCTGTTTGCCGACCAGATGCCCTGCGAGCATCTGGTGTACCTGCCCGAGACCAACTTCGACAAGGAGCAGTTCCTGTCCGCGGTCAAAGAGAAGTGGAGCAAGGGCCGCGGCCTTCTGGTCACCGTATCCGAGGGAATCCACTACGCCGACGGCTCTCCTGTGGCCGACTCTGGCATCGTGGACGGCTTCGGCCACAAGATCCCCGGCGGCGCCGCCCAGACTCTCAGCGACATGATCATGCAGGAGACCGGCCTGAAGTCCCGGTCGGAGAAGCCCGGTTTGCTGGGCCGGGTCAGCGTGGCCCTCATGTCCGAGGTGGACCAGCGGGAGGCCGAGGAGGCCGGCGCTGTGGCCGTGCGCTCCGCTGTGGAGGGCAAGACCGGCTTCATGGTCGGCTTCCAGACCACCCGGGAGCCGGAGTACCGCAGCGAGACCTGCCTTGTTCCCCTGGAGCAGGTCGCCAACGCGGAGAAAAAGTTCCCCCTGGAGTGGATCGGCGAAGACGGCGCCAGCATCCGTCCGGAGTTTCGGGACTACTGTCTGCCTCTGCTTGGGGCGTATGACAATCGCTTTGCCCAGCTTCGCTGAGAGGAGTGACTGCTGAGTATGCAGATCCTCTTCAGCTTCCTGATTTGCCTCTTAGCCACGACCATCGGCGGCATCAGCGGAGTGGGCGGCGGCGTCATCATCAAGCCGGTGCTGGACGCGGTCTCCGGCATGCCGGTAGCCACCGTCAGCTTCCTGTCCGGCTGTACCGTTTTGGCCATGACCATCACGTCGATGATCCGCAGCCGCAGAGGCGACGTGAAGGTGGAGCCCCGCAGGGGCACGCTGCTGGCCATAGGCGCTGCCATCGGCGGTGTGGCCGGCAAGGAGCTCTTCGAGCTGGTCCGTGCCGCCGGCGGCATGACCGTCTCCGTGGCGCAGCAGGTCATGATGATCGCCCTTACCCTCGGGGTTCTGGCGTACACCCTGAACCGGCCGCGCATCACCGCCAGGAATGTGACCCAGCCGGTGGTCTGTGTGTGCATCGGTCTGGTACTGGGCCTTTTATCCGCCTTTTTGGGAATCGGCGGCGGCCCTATCAATCTGGCCGTGCTGTACTATTTTTTCTCCATGGATACCAAGACGGCTGCGCTCAACTCCCTGTACGTGATCCTGTTTTCCCAGTCCGCCAGCTTTATCAGCACCGTTGCCCGCGGCACCGTCCCGGAATTTGAGTGGCCGGCCCTGCTTGTGATGGTAGTCGGCGGCATCCTGGGCGGCAATCTGGGGCGCAGCATCAGCAAAAAACTGAGCAACAGCGACGTCGACCGGCTGTTCTTCTGGCTGCTTATTGTCATTACCGCAATCAGCTGCTACAACCTGGTCAACTGCTTCATCTGAGAGCCTGTACGGATGGTGAGGGAACATGATCTACTCTATAAAAAATGAATCTCTCTCAGTGTCCGTGAACAGCAAAGGGGCGGAACTCTGGGATATTCACACGCTGGGCGGGGACTCCGTCTCCTGCCTGTGGGATGGAAACCCGGAGTTTTGGCCCCGGCGGGCCCCAGTCTGCTTCCCCTGGTGCGGAAAGGTGGACGGCGGCTGGTTCTCTGTGGACGGCGTCCGCTACGAAGCCGGCGCCCACGGTTTTGTGCGGGATATGGAGCACAGCCTTGCAGAGGAGGGAGCGGATCATCTCCGCTTCCGGCTGCAGTGGGCCGGCGACCGCATCCGGTGGCCGTGGCCCTTTTCCTTCGAGACCAGTCATGTGCTTGAGGGAAGATTTTTAACCACCACTTGTACGATCAATAATCTTGGAGCAAGCGATATGCCCGTACAGCTGGGATTCCACACCGGACTTCGGTGCCCTTTCACAGCCGGGCGGGGTATCCGCGACTACTGCATCCGCTTCCAAATGCAGGAGAGCCCTGACGGAAGCGACCGGCTTGCTCTTACCGAAAGTCTCTTTGAGAACGACAGCATCTGCTTTTCCAATCTGCAGTCTGAATGGATTCAGTTGGAGGAACTTGATACCGGTCGTTATCTGCGAGTTGCCACGAAGGGCTACCCCTACGTCCTTCTCTGGAGCCTCCCTGAGATTCCCGGCTGGGTCTGCATCGAGCCTTGGACAGGCTACCCGGGCCCGGGTCATCAGCTTGCAGAGCGTCCTGGAGCGATTCTTCTGCCGCCTGGTGCTTCTTTCAGCCGCTCGCAGCGGATAGAGGTATCCATTTGAGCAGGCAATCCTGCCATTAGACTTAGTTGGTTTTCTTACATTTTACACGGATATATGCAGAGTGAAGGGGCAGCCGCATGATTCCGTGCGAAAATGTGAAAAAAGCGCAAAAAGGAAGGTGTCATATGAAAGGGAAGACAAAGAAGAAGGGAATAAGTGACAAGCTCTGGCTGTTGCTCTCGTTCTGCGCAGCGCTGGTAGTTTGGTACTTACTTTCTCTGGGTAAACGGACAGGAAACAGTTTCCCCTTTATCCCTGTGGTAATTGAGGGACTCCAGACCATGATCGACCGCGGTGCGTTCTGGTCTGACCTGTTCAGCAGCTTGACCTCCATCGCAGCGGGCTTCGGCTTAGGCTTCCTCACCGCTGTGCCGGCCGCATTCCTCATGGCCTGGTATATGCCGGTGCGCAAGATCATCGAGCCCTGGATCAACTTCATCCGCAACATCCCCGCCCTGGCGTACGCGCCTCTGATCGTGATTGCGGCCGGCGTCGGCAAGCCCCCCCAGATCATCCTGATTTGGATCTGCACATTCATGACCATGTCCATCACGATTTTCCACGGCATCCGCAGCATTGACAACACTCTGATCAAGGCTGCCCGGGTTCTCGGCGCCAACGATATGGATATCTTCTTCCGTATCATTCTGCCCGCGACTCTGCCCTTCGTCATCACAGCTGTACGGCTGGGTCTGAGTGCTGGCCTGACCACCCTGCTCGCTGCGGAATCCACTGGTGCACAGGGCGGCCTGGGCATGCGGATTCGGAGCCTGCAGACCACCTTCGAGACCGGCGCGATGTTGGCCTACATTATTATCATCGGCATCATCGGACTTCTGTTAAACCTGTTTGTGGACATCATTGAAAGGAGACTGACATCGTGGCAGGAGAGACGCGAAGAGTAAAGCTCAGCATTCAGAATGTAGTAAAAGAGTATAAGGGCGAGCACGGCACGACTGTGGCGCTGAACGGCGTAAACCTGGACATTATGGAGAATGAGTTTGTCTGTGTAGTTGGTCCTTCCGGCTGCGGCAAATCCACTCTGCTAAACATCCTGGCCGGCCTGCACGAGGCCACCAGCGGCGAGTGCTATCTGGACGGCGAGCGAATCGTTGGCACGGACGTAAGACGCGGCGTGGTGTTCCAGCAGTACGCCCTGTTCCCCTGGCTGACCGTTCTGCAGAATGTTATGTTTGGTCCCGAAATGAGGCGCATGCCCAAGGAGCAGTGCTTAGAGATCGCCCGCAAGTACATCAAGCTGGTGGGTCTGGAGGAGTTTGAGAACTCCTTCCCCAAGGAGCTGTCCGGCGGCATGAAGCAGCGTGTGGCCATCGCCCGCGCTTACGCCAACAACCCTGAAGTTCTGCTGATGGACGAGCCGTTCGGTGCTCTGGACGCCCAGACCCGCGCGCAGCTCCAGACTGAGCTTTTGAAGACTTGGGAGGGTGAGAAGAAGACCTGTTTCTTCATCACCCACGACGTAGACGAGGCCATCCTTCTGGCTCAGCGGGTTGTGATCATGTCCGCCCGCCCCGGCCGCATTAAGAAGATCGTGGACGTGGACATCCCCTATCCCCGCGATCAGGGCACCAAGAGCGACCCCCGCTTCATGGAATTGAAGGCTGAGGTCTGGAACGAAGTCTACCAGGAATACCTGGAAGTCCGGAAGTAAAGTTATCTGCCGCTCCGGCGGATCAACGGATAAAACAAACATTTTTAGGAGGAAGAAAAATGAAGAAGAAGCTCACATCTATGCTGCTTGCACTCGCCATGGTCTCTTCTTTGGCCGCGTGCGGCAACGGCGGGTCCAGCTCCGGCTCTGACGCCAGCACTGGCAGCCAGTCCAATTCGTCCAGCACTTCTGCCAGCACCAGTACAAGCACCGGTGCCGAGCCCATCACCCTGCGCATCGGCTACATGCCCAACTATGCCTCTCTGTGGGGCGTCCTGTCCGCCATGAACACCGGTGCCTTCGAGGAGGAGGGCATCACCGTCGAGCTGTGGGAGTTCGCCGACGGTCCTTCTGAGGTGGCCGCTATGGAAGGCGGCAGCATCGACCTGGCCTACATCGGCAAGGGCGCCCACACCCTGTGCATCCAGGGCCGTGCGGTCGTCTTCGCCCCCAGCTCCGTCCACACCAGCGATAAGATCGTTGTGAGCGGCGAGAGCGGCATCGAATCCATCGAGGATCTGGCCGGCAAGCGCATCGCTTTCAACAGCGGCTCCTCCTCTGAGTCCACCATGCAGAGCGCTCTGACCCAGGCCGGCCTGACCGAGGCCGATGTGGAGCTGTTCGACATGGACGTGTCCTACATGGTCTCCGCCATGGTATCCGGCACCGTTGACGCTGCGGTTGCCTGGAATCCCTACACCACCGAGATCCTCAACCAGGTGGAAGGCTCCAAGGAGATCGAGTTCTCCAACGGCTCCATCAACCTGTCCAGCTGGATCTGCCTGCCCGACTATGCCGAGGAGAACCACGACACCCTGGTCCGCTTCTCCCGTGCGCTGTACAAGGGCATGGACTACGGCTCCAACCCCGACAACTGGGAGGAAGTTGCTCAGTGGTGCGCTGACCAGACCAAGACCAGCCTGGAGGCCAACCTGGCCCAGACCGGCGACGCCACTTGGTTTGACATTGCCACTCTGACTTCCAATCTGCAGGACGGCACTATGGAGGGCTATTACGATCACCTCCAGCAGGACTTCCTGGATGGCGAGTCTATTACCGAGGACGAGGTTGTGGATATGAGCACGGTTGTTCTTTATGATGTGATGAGGGAAGCCCTCGGCATCTAAGGTGTTCATCCTGCCTCTCCGCGGATAAAGTAGGCATAGGAACGGACCCTATGGAACGGCTTTTGTCCGGTTCGTAGGGTCCTCTTTATTTGTCATTTTCTTTCTGGGAGGTAATGATGCATATGAAAATTGCCTGCAGCCCCACGGCATCTCAAACAATCCAATTTGCAGCTTCAGAGCTGGAGACATACCTGACGAAAATGCTCCCTTCCACCTCCGACCTCACGTTCCAGCTTGCTGCGTCCAGCCAAGAGCCGCTGGATGGGTTTTCCGTGAAGATCAGGCAGGATGGAGGAGAGATCAGCGGCGTGAACGACCGCAGCGTCCTGCTGGGCGTCTATGACTATCTCCACCACCTGGGCTGCCGATTCCTTGGGCCGGGTAAAGACTGCGAAGTTGTTCCCACCATCTCCATGCAGTCCATCCCCGCAGACTATACCAAGCGCGCCTCCTTCCGCCACCGCGGTGTGTGCATTGAGGGCGCGGACTCCCGTGAAAATATCCTGGCATTCATCGACTGGCTCCCGAAACTCGGATACAACAGCTTCTTCTTCCAGTTCAAAGTGCCGTTTGCTTTCCTGGCCCGCTGGTATCAGCATCAGGGCAACCCGTATCTGCAGCCCAAGCCCTACAGCGTGGAGGACGCGCAGAAGGATACCGCAGATCTGGAGGGAGAGCTGAAAAAGCGGGGACTTCTGCTCCACAAGGCCGGACACGGATGGACCGGCGAAGTCCTGGGCTATGAGACCGTCTCCTGGGATCAGGAGCGGAGCCCCCTCACCCCGGAGAAGCAGGCCATGACGGCTGAAATCGCGGGCAGGCGTGAATTGTGGCAGGGCAGTCCCGCAAACACCAATCTTTGTTTTCACAACGGCGATTCGATAGACATTTTTGCTGATCTGGTGGTACAATACGCAAAGAGCAATCCGGCCGTAGACTACCTGCATGTCTGGCTGGCCGACGAATACAACAACGTCTGCGAGTGCTGCGGGTGCCGGCAGACGACGCCCTCCGATCAATATGTCTCCCTGCTCAATGAGATCGACCGCCGCCTGACCGCGGAAAAGCTGTCAACGCGGATCGTCTTCCTGCTCTATCAGGAACTGCTCTGGCCTCCCACCAAGGAGAAGCTAGAGAATCCCGACCGCTTCGTGCTGATGTTCGCACCCATCAGCCGGACCTTTGAGGCCTCCTACGATTTAAGCGGGCCGGAGGTTCCCATCCCGGCATTTGAGCGCAACCACATTGTTCTTCCTACCAACCTCCAAGAGAATCTGGCGTTCCTCCGCGGCTGGCAGCAGCTCTTCCACGGGGACAGCTTCGTGTACGACTACCCCCTGGGGCGCGCCCACTACGGCGACTTCGGATACGTCCACATCGCCCGCGTGATTTCCAGCGACATCAAGCAGCTTCATAAGATGGGGCTGGACGGGTACATCAGCTGCCAGGAGCTCCGCGTGGTCTTCCCCAACGCGCTGCCCAACTACGTTATGGGCTATACCTTATTCGACGAGTCCGCCGATCCCCAGGCACTGATTCAGGAATACTTCTCCGCGGCGTACGGCGAGCGCGCGGACCAGGTCCTGTCGTACTTGAATGAGCTGTCCACCCTCAGCAGCTGCGACTACCTCAACGGCAAGGGAGCGCGCACAGATCCGGCGATTGCAGAGCGTATGGAGCAGATATCCCGGCTCTGCCAGAGCGCTTCCCTGGACGTCCCCAAGGACGGCTCCCCTCTGTTCTGGGAGATCCTGCAGTACCATCGGGAGTATATCCTGGCGCTGAGCCGCGCCATGGGCGCGCTGGCCGGGGGTGATGCTCAGCAGGCGGCTGCCGGCTGGTATGAGATGCGGGATCTGATCTGCAAAAATGAACAGAAGTATCAGCCCTACCTGGATGTCTACCGCATTTTGGAAGTAACAAGAAAATATACCGGTTTTCCTCTCTCTGAGGAATGAAAGGAGTACGTTATGCGTCACGAATATTATTACTATACCAAAGAGGAGCTCCTCAAGGCCCCCAAGCTGCCCATCCAGGTGCTGGAGGACAATCAGGCGGTATTCAAGGCCATCGCCCAGGAGATGGTGGATGAGATCAAGAGAAAGAATGCTCTGGGCGAGCGCACCGTGTTCATTTGCCCGGTGGGCCCCGTCGGCCAGTACCCCTACTTCGTGGACATGGTCAACCAGGAGAATATCAGCCTGAAAAACGTCTGGTTCCTGAATATGGACGAGTATCTGACGGACGATCAGGAGTGGATCGACCATGACCACCCCCTGAGCTTCCGCGGCTTCATGGACCGCACCGTCTACACCAAGCTCAAGCCCGAGCTGGTGATGCCGGAGGAGCAGCGCGTCTTCCCGGACCCGAAGAATCCGGACCGTATGGGTCAGCTGATCGCCGAGCTGGGCGGCGTGGATATCTGCTTTGGCGGAATCGGCATCAACGGCCACCTCGCCTTCAACGAGGCGCAGGATGAGCTGACTCCGGAGCAGTTCAAGGAGCTGCACACCCGCGTTCTGAAGATCACGCCGGAGACCCGCACCGCCAACGCCATCGGCGACTTCAACGGCGCTCTGGACGACATGCCTCGCTGGTGCGTTACCATTGGCATGAACGAGATCTACAACGCCCGCAAGATCCGTCTCGGCTGCTTCCGGGACTGGCACCGCAGCGTGGTGCGCCACGCCGCCTACGGCGAGGTCTCCGCGCACTTCCCGGTCACCATCCTCCAAAATCACCCCGACGCCCTGCTTCGCTTTACTGAATTTGTTGCCAATCTGCCCGACTGATTCTGCTGAAATAGGTGATACCAATGAACGGTACATATATCATAAATGGTCAAGTTTATATTGATCACACATTCCAGAAAAAGACCATTTATATTCAGGACGGAACGATCAATCTGCTGGAGACGGACTGCCAGACCAGCGGAACGGTGTTCGACGCCGCCGGCCGCAGGATCGTTCCCGGCTTTATCGACATCCACACCCATGGCGCTGTGGGCGTCGACGTCAACGGCGCGTCGGCAGAGGACCTGGAGAAGATCGGAAAGTTCTTTGCGAAAAACGGAACCACCTCCTGGCTGGCGTCCATCCTGACGGATACCGAGGAGCAGACAAGCCGCGCAATCTCCCAGTGCATCGAATACCAGGCTTCCGCCGGGAAAGGCGCGCAGCTGCTGGGCATCCACCTGGAGGGCCCGTTCCTCGCCTCTGAGTTCAAGGGCGCCATGCCGGAGCATCTGCTGAAAAAAGGCTCCGCGGACTTGGCTGTCTCCTACCAGCGCCAGGCCAACGGGAACATTCGGTATATCACAGTCTCCCCCGAGGTTGAGGGCGTTCTGGAGCTGATCCCCAGACTCCGGGAGCTGGGCATTGTTGTGGCGATGGGGCATTCCGGCGCAGATTACGACACCGCCATGGCTGCCATCCAGGCCGGAACCTCCGCCTGCACGCACACCTTCAACGCGATGGCGCCGCTCCATCAGCACCGCCCCGCCATTATCGGGGCCGCTCTGGAGTCGGACGTCTACTGTGAAATGATCTGCGACGGCCTCCACCTGCACCCCGCCATTGTCCGCCTGCTCTGGAAGACCAAGGGACCGCAGCGTCTCGTTGCCATTACCGACTCCATCATGGCCGCCGGCCTGCCGGATGGAAACTACCATCTGGGGGTCAATCAGGTGGTCGTGGAGAAGGGGGACGCCAAGCTGGCCTCCGACGGGACGCGCGCCGGCAGTACGCTGACGCAGGACCGGGCGCTGAGAAACCTGCTCTCCTTTACCGGGCTGTCCCTGGAGGAGATCCTCCCAGTGCTCACCGAAAACCCCGCCAAGCTGATCGGCGTGTACGATCGGAAGGGCTCGATCGAAGATGGGAAGGACGCAGACCTTGTCGTATTGGACGAGCAGAATCAAGTCGCCGACGTATTTCTTCAGGGTATCCGCCTTTGATCCTCAAAACTGAGCTTTAAACCAGACTGGTCCGTCTTATTAGATTAAGAGGTGGTTTTCATGCAAAGTATTCAACGAAGCGTCTTGCCGGGAACATGGTCCGCAAGCACATCCGAAGTACTCAAAACAATCTATTACCGCGGCCCTATCAAGCGCTCTGAAATAGCAGATCTGCTTGGACTGACCAAGGCCACGATCACCACCAACGTCAATTATCTGATTGCGGCCGGTCTGGTAAAAGAGGACGAGAAGCCCGTCCTTGATTCCAACAGCTTGGGAAGAAAAGCGCGGCGAGTGAGCATTGTCCCGGATGCAAAGCACTATGTGGGCATCGAGATCCGAGGCTACAAAAGAGTCATATGCGTCCGCAACCTGATGGGTAAAACGATCTATGCCAACCAGGATAACCGGCTGTTCCACGGCTATGATGAGAATGTGAAATTGGGGTGCAGCATGCTCCAGGAGGCCCTGGACGCCTGCGGATTCACCCTGAACGACATTTCCGGCATTGGCTTTTGTATGCCCGGCGTCGTCAACAGCGAGGACGGGATTCTGGATACCCTGCCCAGCTTTGGCTGGCGGGATAAGCCCGTCCGGGATGATGTGAGAGCTCTGACCGGCTACAGCGGTCCCATCAGTATTGAAAACAACGCCTGTGCCCGGGCCTACGGGCTCCGGCTGACCCAGCGGGAGCTTCTGAAGGACATTCACAATTTTACGTACTTCTTCATCTCCCGAGGCATCGCATGTCCTCTGTTTCTGGACACCAGCAATGTCGTCGGCTCCGTTGTCGGCGCCGGTGAGGTCGGCCATATGATCATGCAACCGAACGGCCTGCTCTGCAGCTGCGGAAACCGCGGGTGCCTGGAGGCGTACTCCAGCGACGTGGCAGTCATCACCCGCTGTAAAGAGGCGATGGACCACGGCGAGGCGAAGCTGCTCCGCAGTCTCTGCCAGGGGGAGCCGCCTACCATGCAGAATATCATATCCGCCCAGATGGAGGGCGACGAGGACGTGCGGCGCATTGTGGAGAGCGCGGTCAACATGCTGGGCCTCGCAGTGGCCAACGTGGTCAACTTCGCCAGCTCCCGCATCATGTTCATCGACGGCGTGCTGTTTGGCGTGCCGGAGAACAGGGAGCTGCTCTTGAATGTCATCCACACAAATCTCTGCAATGCGCTCCACCCCGGCACGGAGTTCCGCTTTGTGGAGCCAAATGACTACAGCGGAGCCAACGGCGCCGCGGCGCTTGCCATTCACGACAGCTTGACATACGGCGATTTTTAATTGGAGCTCTGTAACAGATCCCCAAAGTAAACAGGCGCGGACTGCAAAGTTGCAGTCCGCGCCTGTTTTAGCAGTTTCAGAGAATACGAAATTGGGCCAGCTTCATGGAAGGAGCGGCTCCATCAGTTTAGCAATGACCAGGACACAGAAAACAGCAAATACCCAGGACAGCAGTATCTTCACTGTACTATTCGATAAAAACTTCCCGATAGACCGGCCGGTCTGCGCAAAATAATGGAGCCCCAAGTAAGTAACAATGAATATCAGAATACCGATTCCCACAAGAGCAAGCCTCAGAAGGATCGGAAGCAAAATCTCGGCTGTCATTGGACTCTCCCCCCTTCAATATACTGAGAACACAGCATGTGCTGTTGACGCTGAATGCCAGGATTCTCCCTGAAATAGTATATAATTTCCATACAAAAGTCAATATTTCTTTCTTGCGTTCTAAAATGTCCCCGTTTCAAAACACATCTGCTTCCCTGATCCGGCTCTCCGATGCATACAGCATCTTATCCGAGGGGCATCCCCCGCAGCTGAATTTGGACTCCGTGTTGTCAAAAATTAAAAATAATCTGCAAACACCTGGACGAATTCCAATTTCCCCCTTATTATTATAATGGGATTATTTTCAGGACGGTGTTTCCAGTATGCTCATCTATTTACAGATTATAGAGACGGATGAAGAAAAATCGAAGTTTGAATCCATATATAAAGCCTATCGAGGTCTTATGTACCACGTAGCCTTTGAACGTATGCATCATGAACAAGATGCAGAGGATGTAGTGCACCACGTCTTTATGAAAATTGCAGAAAATATTAAAATCATTGAGCCGGTCAGTCCAAGAACCAAGCAGCTCGTCGTAACTATGGTAAACAACCATGTAACCGATGTGTTTCGCAGCAGAGGCCGACACCCTACCGCTGCATACGATGAGGAGTTGCTGAACATGCCTTCAACAGTATCTCCTGATTGTGAAAATCTGTTGACTGAGTGTATCTTGAAACTGCCTGAGCAACAGCGAATGGTAATCTGGCTAAAATACGTATACGGATATAACCTGCATGAGATAGCAAAATTACTTGGGATTTCGCTTTCATGGGCCCAGAAGATTGATCAACGGGCTAAAAAGAAGCTCGAAGCCCTTTACCGCGAAGGAGGTGGCACCTTTTGATTTCAGACAGCATGCTTCGCAGTGCGGCAAAAAAGTCCTGCGAAATCTATGTGAATCAGCTGGAGTCCGGCTATGATCCGAAAACACAGCATGAGTTCTCACCAGAGTTTGAAAAGAAAATCAAGAGACTGAGGCGCAAGGCAAACCATCCTATTGTATATCGTTCACTGCAGCGTATCGCATCGATCATCCTTGTTTGCCTGATCGCCTGCGGCGCATGGTTCACTGTTGATGCCGAAGCCAGGTCGGCATTCTTTGGATGGGTCAAAGAAATCTATGAAACGTATTTTGTCTACCGCTTTGAAGGCAACGCTGACTATAGTGAGAGTTCAGTAGCTTACCGACCCACATGGCTCCCGGAAGGCTATACAGAGTTTTACGTTGATGACATAGATGCTACTACAGTTGTATCGTATCAAAATACGGATGGACTTTTATTAACATTTCGGTACACTCATAATCCAAATGAAACTGATTGGTTCATTGATGCTACGCATGCAGTAATCAAAGAAACCACCGTAAATGGCTATCCCGCCGAAATCCTTTTGGCAGACAACATAACTACTGCCAGCGTAATCGCCTGGACAGATGAACAAGATTCTGCCTTTTATGTCTCTGGCTTTTTAAGTGAAAGCGAACTCATCAAGATCGCAGAAAATATCCAACCACTAAAATAATTTTTCAGCTGTCCAAAACCGCCCCCTTTCTTCGTATTAAATAAACGGAGAAAGGGGGTGACTGTTTTGAGAAAACGGATAATTTGTATGATGCTCCTCATCACCATGGCCTTTGTGATCCCTGCCAATGCCGCCTCCACACGCGCCATCTCTGTAGAACCTGATATCAACTTTGACGGCACAAGGGCAACCTGCAGTGTTCTCATCTTTGGTGATCGGACAACGGACGAGATCGTGGCTACTATGGAACTGCGGCAGGGGGGCCGGCTCATTGATGATTGGAGTGCCTCCGGATATGGAATCCTTAAAATCAGCGAGACTGCAACTGTAGCCAGAAACACAACCTATACGCTGGAGATTGATTATTCAATTAACGGCGTTAGCAAGACCCCGGTATCTATTTCGCGGACAAATAGATAGAAATGCAACTTGTACACATATCAATCTAACTGGGCCTCAACTTTTACAAAGGACGTTGAGATTAGCCCAAGAAGCAATTAACTCGCACAAGATGTTCCCTATCATATGCTTTGTTTAATGGAGGCTAACATGAAAAAAGTATCTACTATTCTACTTTCATCACTTCTCTGTATTACTTGTTCCGTACCAGCATCTGCTTCTTCTCCCCTCCTCGATCAAATGTCTCCGACTGAAATTAGCACAGAAACCCTAGTTATTGATGGCAATACTTTTCCTATTGTAGAGCGCATTGATAACTCTCACACTGTAACAAGAACCTACGAATCTGATTCCCCTGTCGCAGTTAAATCTATTGATACAACTAAGTCTCTCTTAATTTCCTTAGGAATGAATGAAGAAAGTATCAATAAACTTTCGACTGATGCCTTAAATTTCTTGGCTGAAAGTGACGATATCAGCATTTCCGTTTCATATTCTAGTTTTGATGCTGCAACCGGGGAATTGACCTATCTTCCTAAAGAAGAAGCTTTACAAGCTGCTGCTGAACTCTCTGCACAACAGGATGCCTACATCTCAGAACACGGCTATCCTTCAGTCCCGGAAATTTCAACTTTTGGAACAAAGCCAAATGAAAGCGATGTGCCAGGTGAATTTTTGGACTCTTATATGGAAATGACACACACTGTTGCACATAAAGGTGCTGGTAAGTATCTATTTACAACAGATGCAACCTGGCTCACTATGCCCTTTTTCCGTGGCTATGATTCGATTGGCTCTTGTGCTATGGACTGTACTGTTACTCCATCCACCGCTGAGGGGAGCATTACATACGATATAGCCTATGTTATGGCTGGTTCTGAAACCACATACAGTGATGACGAAGAGACAATTGGTGATATTCAATGGAAGAGTAAGGAGGGTTGGGCTGGTATTGCTGGTGTCTTTAATCTGCCAGACAACGTAGTAAGTGATTATGTTGGCGGAATGGATATTATTTATTCTAATGTCCATGCACATTTTGAATATTCCGGTCATGTAGCATCGCCCGATGAAACAAGGTGGTTTAATAGTATCGCAACGTATGATCATTCCACTTTCAACATAGATGTTTCATCTCCTACTGTAGGAATTGATTTATCTGGGAACGTCTCTGCGTCAATAGGGCTCTCGCTTAACCGGTCAACGGATACACGCAATGCTATTGTAGAAGTAACCCATTCTGCGTAGTAATTAATCTATACATTATTGCTCTACAGTGTAGTATGTGGGGAAATATAAATATTACACCAGGGTGTATAATTATATCAAAGTAATTGGACGATACATCCAGGTATACAATTGCAAATTTATTTGGATTAAAATAGGGGAAGAGTCGCTTATGCGACACTTCCCCTGCTAAATCAAAATTTGAGGCTACACCAAATTTTGTGTAACCATCCAATGCGGTGTAGATAGATGCACTACACAGAAGATTTTACATATGACTAGCAAGAACTGCACCACGGAAAAATACCCATCGAGAAAAAATCTGTGTGTTGCAGCAGATAGCAAATATCGGCAGTATGAACGACATCCAGAATCTGTTCAAGACAGATCATTTCGAGATTCATGAAAAATGACTTGGGGGCAGAACTGGATGACGAGTTGGGCTACCCAGCCCCCCTGGTGTAACGTTGTTGAAAAGACGGCAGCCGGATTTCTCGGCAGCCATTCTGAATAAATTTTGCTCTATTTGCACCTCTAAATGGAGTATGAACAGAATTTGGGATTGGTCCCAATATTTCTAAGAAGGAGGTTTTTTGTGCTGTCTCGATAGTCTGAAACAGCTCAAAAATTGTATTCTATTCAAGAGGGAAATTGTGTATAGTGGAAGGGCATGAGCATTAGATCAGATAGGCGGTGGAAAACAGGACAGGAGACTAACTCGCCAAGGCTTGGAAGCGAGAGACTGTTAATATTGTTGGAAAGAAAATGTTTTATATGCTCCCTCCCTATATTATTTTCTTGTCTGCCTTATTGGGAACATATCATCCATCCCGCGGCAGACACGGTAAACGATTTTAAGCATAACACATCCCCTCGAAACAGTATTTGTGGGAACAGGCAGGGACTGGCCGCTCACTGAAAGATTGAAGTAGTCCGTCTCTCCAAAGATAAGGTTACAGGGTTTTATGCCCTACTCATTGGTGCTTGAAAGAGTGGCCGGCACACATACAAATTCAGTCCAGCCGAAACTGAGCCTACTCACCTCCACGTGCTATGTAGTGTGTCTGCTCCCTCAAGCACATTCTAACAAATTTTGACTTGCTGCGTTAGAGGTGCTGGGTTTCATTCCCTTTGGGGCATTGGAGCGCAGCGGAAAGGTATGGTCATACATATGAAAACTATTTGTTCAATGTTAATCGTCTTTGGAGTTTATGCTGTATGTATAAATTTGGGATGGAGCGGATTCTTGGGAAATACGATTATTGATATGACAGTGGTAGGACTAATAATAAATGAATTAACAAAGAAAAAGAAATAAAGATTTGGAAAACCTCAATAGATGTGGTGAATATCTGAACCAACAAAAGCGGCCTATAGATACCCCTTTATAGGTGTATACTGGGTATATCCAAAATTCTGTGTAAACTCCATATAAGGTGGAAAACAGAGCAAAACTGATATGGGACGGCAGCGGCTTGTCCGACTGCCGCCTTGTCAACAACATAACGCGTGCGGGGCGGGAAGTCAAGGGCAGCGAAGCCGTACATTTACCCTTGACATTCTGGCCCGGTGGTGTCACTCAGGCATAGACTCAGCGAAAAAGGCTGCCATCTGGGCGTGGATCACGCTCCAACCCTGGCGGCGGCCTGTCCATTTTTTGGTAATATCCATCATAGCCAGATATAGCATTTTCAGCAGGCTGTCATGGGGAATACCGATTTTTCCTTAGTGCCCTTGCGCAGCTGCCGGTTGAATCCCTCAATGGCGTTGGTGGTGTAGATGAGCCGCCGCACTTCCTGTGGATATTTGAAATAGGTGCTGAGGTTGGCCCAGTTATTCCGCCAGGATTGAGAGATTTTGGGGTGTTTCTTGTCTCAGCGCTCCCCGAAGGTATCTAGGGCATCCAAGCAGCCTGCTCACCCACGGCAGCGTAGACCGCTTTCAAGTCGGCCAAGAGGGCCTTCAGGTCCTCGTAGGACACATACTTGCTGGAATTGCGCAACTGGTGGATGATGCAGTTCTGAAGCTCAGTTTTGGGGAATGTGGCGTGGATGGCTGCGTCAAATCCAGTCAAGTTGTCCGTACAGGCGATAAAAATGTCCTCCACGCCCCGGTTTTTCAGGCTATTGAGTACGGAAGCCCAAAACTTGGCGCTCTCGTTCTCCCCGCCCCACATACCCAGCACATCCTTCCGGCCATCCAGATCGATGCTAATGGCGATATATACCGCCTTCTTCACGATCTGCCCCTCGCTGCGGACATGGCAGTGGATGGCATCCAGAAAAACCACAGCATAGATGGCCTCCAACGGCCGCTGCTGCCACTCGCGATGGGCAGGATCTTGTTCGTGATCCGGCTCACCGTGCTGTCTGAGACCGAGAGCCTGTAAATATCCTGGATATGAGCTTCAATATCGCCGGTGGTCATCCCCTTGGTGTACATAGACAAAATCTTTTCCTCAATATCCTGGCTGATACTAGTCTGATTCTTTTTCAGCACCTGCGGCTCAAATTCCCCCTTCCGATCCCGGGGCACAGAAACCTCTACATCTCCAAAGCTGGTACGCAGCGTCTTGCCGCTGTGTCCGTTGCGGCTATTGTCTGTGTCCTTGTTTTTATGTTGCAGCCCAGTTCTTCATCCAGTTCCGCCTCCAGGCCGTTCTCCATGAACTCGGCAATGGTTTCTTTGAACAGGTTCTGGATGTCATCCATGCTACCGATGTTTGCCATCTGCAGCAGTTCACGGTTTTTCTCTCGGCGAGCGTTTTCTTCTGGGGTGCGATTCTTTCTGGCCATAGTAAAACCTCCAATGTGCTGCTCCTATTCTACACCACATTAGAGGTTTACACAAAGTTTGGGGTGGACTCATTCGATCCCACCTACGCCTAACTATAAAAGGGTCATATAATCGCACCAGATCATCAGCACAAAATTTATAATTAAATATAGCCCCTCATGACATAAGAAACATCGGGAATATCCTACCCGGATATTCCCGATGTTTTTCTCTGTATTCTACTCACTTTCTCAGGAGTATTCATCCTTTTGCCTCTACGAACCAAATCCCCTTTTCCATCCACAGATAGGTTACCTGTCCATTGATCTGGCAGGTGTAGCGGTCACCCACACCGCCCACCCGCTGGCATGCTGCCCGCCGAACGTCCAGCACGCGGTCAACCGGATATTTATGTTCCTCATCGAACTCAATCACCAGCGGGCGCAGCTTGCCCTCTGTATCAAAGCGAACGACGACCGGTACATATTGTTTTCTGCGCTTGTCCATGGTCTATCCTCCAAAGTAGCTTACCGGATGAATGGTGTGATCCTTCACATTGATATGCCCCAGGAGCGGATCACTGTCCACAATAGCCCGCCGGATGCTCATATAGCCGTATCGCTGACGCAAACGATCCACAGCCGCGTCGATCCGCTCCCATTTATCCCGTCTTTGCTCATCCGCATAGAGTGACATCTGGGCAGTTCCCTCCGCCTCCACCAGCCCGGCGCCGCGCAGTCCAATGCTGCGGATCGGCCGCTCCCACCGGTAATTGCGCTGAAATAGAGACATCCCTACTTCCGTTAACTCCTGGCTGGAGCAGGACGGCGCCGGCAGCTTCCGCTGGCGGACAATGGAACAGAGTTCTGTATCCCGTACATAGAGCTCCACCACTGTGCACCGGGAGGCCAGTTCCCGCATTCGGGCACAGACGCTCTCTGCCAGAAGATAGAGCATGAGTTTTACATCCTCCTCTGTCGTCAGATCTCGGGGGGTAGTCGCGCTGTTGCCGACGCTCTTGATGTTGGGAATATGATCGCTGCGTTGAACAGGAGAAGTGTCCCACCCATTGGCGAAGCTATGGAGAATCGCTCCCATTTTTCCCAACCGCCGCACCAGGACGTCTACCGGACTCTCCGCCAAGCGGCCAATGGTGTAGATCCCAATGGATCGCAGTTTCTTTGAAGTGGCAGGACCCACATAAAGCAAGTCCTCAACTGGCAATGGGTAGACGATTTCCTTGTAGTTATCCCGCTCAATCCTCGTGATAGCATCTGGCTTTTTATAGTCGCTCCCCAGCTTGGCGGTGATCTTATTGTCCGACACGCCGATACTGGCCGTAATACCCAATTCAAATTTGATCCGGTCGCTGATCTCCCGGGCAATAGTCATGGGATCTCCAAAAAGACCTACGCTGCCAGTCACGTCCAGCCAGCTCTCGTCCAGGCCGAACGGTTCAATCTGGTCTGTGTAATCTTCATAGATCTCTCGAGCCATACAGCTGAATCGGATATACTCCCCCATATCAGGGGGCAGAATCTCCAGGGTCGGGCACCGCTGTCTGGCCTGCCAGATTACCATGCCCGTCTTGACTCCGTAGGGTTTGGCCAAATAGTTTGCTGTCAGTACAATACCGTGCCGCTCCTCCTGGCTGCCGCAGACTGCCAGCGGCTTATTCCGCAGTTCCGGGTGCCGCTGCATCTCAACAGAGGCATAAAAACAGTTCATATCACAATGCAGAATATGCCTCATTCTGTTGCTCACCTCCTGACCTTCCGATTTTAGTTTAGAACATTTGTTCTAATTGTCAAGAGGAATTTTCTGGTTCCAGCCGCAGGCAGGGACAGAGCCGCTTTTTCATGGTATACTATATTTTGTACCTCAGCGTACAACTTGTTGCACAAGGGGCCATAGAGAATGTGTGGACGCTATGAGTTTACAGTTGAACAATGTGCGGAAATTCGTCAAATCGTTGATGCGATTCAGCGCAAAGTCGGGGCTGCGCAGTGGTCGCCTGGAGAGATACGGCCATCGTCCCGGGCCCCAGTACTGGTATCGGTAAATCATGCGCCGACGCCCCTTTTGATGAAGTGGGGCTATCAGCTGCCGGGCACTCTGGTGATCAATGCCCGCTCAGAAACAGCCGCGGAGAAACCACTTTTCCGAAAGAGCCTGGCCGCAAGACGCTGTGTAATTCCATCCACTGCATTCTATGAGTGGGATGCCGCCAAACGAAAGTACCAGTTCACTCTTCCCGGTGAAAATATTCTCTACATGGCCGGACTTTATGATCACAGGGACGGCGAGGACTGTTACTGCATCCTGACCACGGCTGCCAATCCATCCGTGCAGCCCATTCATAACCGGATGCCGCTGGTGCTTCCTCAACCAGCTGCTGATCGCTGGCTTTTGGACGACGCCGCAGTGAACTCGATCCTTACGATGGTCCCCCCGCTGCTCCATAAGACTTCTGCAGAGCAGCAACTGAGTTTGTGGTAGTTCTCTCTCAAAGTGAAACTCGAGGCGTGCCATCTCTGCGAGGCACCTGTAAGTTGCAAAAGCCCCGCTCAGTCCAAGACCAAGCGGGGCATCCGCAAATATTTTTTAGTATCTATCTTCTTTTGAGAGGTACACTGTCCATAAGCAAAGATCCCTTTACTAAGAAAGAAGATCAAGATATCTGATACAAAAAGCGCAGGAAAGCCGCCTGTCCCTCCTGGGTGCGCTTATAGACGCCGGCGCACTCCAGCACCTGGGCAAAGACCAGGCCGGTCTCCTTGCGCACGATGTCCATGGCGTTGTCCGCCGTGAAGGTGTAGTTGGGGGCAAAGCCCTCCGCCCAGTCGGCGTGAGCCGCCGTCAGGGGGTCCTCCCGCAGATCGCCGCCGGTGACCAGCTTGTCCGCCACTGCGGCCAGCTCCGCCTTCAGGCGGGCGGGGAGGACGGCCAGCCCCATCACCTCGATGAGGCCGATGTTCTCCTTTTTGATGTGGTGGAGCTCCGCGTGGGGGTGGTAGAGCCCCAGCGGGTGCTTCGGCGTGGTCAGGTTGTTGCGCAGCACCAGGTCCAGCTCATAGTCCTCCCCCCGCCGGCGGGCGATGGGAGTGATGGTGTTGTGGGGCTCTCCGTCGGTCTCGGCCAAAATCATGGCGCTCTCGTCGGTATAGCCCCGCCAGGAGGTGAGAATGCGGTCGGCCAGGTCCACCAGCCGGTCCGGCTGGGGGGCGGTGAGGCGGATGACCGACATGGGCCACTTGACGATGCCCGCCCGGACGTCCTCATACCCCGGGAAGGAGATGGCGGTCTCCACCGGGGCCTTCTCCATGGCGAAGGTGTACCGCCCGCCCTGGAAGTGGTCGTGGGCCAGGATGGAGCCGCCCACGATGGGCAGGTCCGCGTTGGAGCCCACGAAGTAGTGAGGGAACTGCCCCACAAAGTCCAGCAGCTTGGCAAAGCAGGAGCGGTCAATTTTCATGGGGACGTGCTCCCGGTTCAGGCAGATGCAGTGCTCGTTGTAGTACACATAGGGGGAGTACTGTAAAAACCAGGGGGAGCCGTTGATGGTGATGGGCACGATGCGGTGGTTCTGCCGGGCCGGGTGGTTCACCCGTCCGGCGTAGCCCTCGTTCTCGGCGCACAGCTGGCACCGGGGGTAGTTGGAGGCGGGCAGGTTCCGGGCGGCGGCGATGGCCTTGGGGTCCTTCTCCGGCTTGGACAGGTTGATGGTGATGTCCA
>NZ_NFKI01000034.1 GCF_002160305.1 Pseudoflavonifractor sp. An184 | reverse complement strand
CGCAAGCCGCAAAGCAGGGTTTGGGGAAGGCACTCCCCAACAAGTTTCCCGCGAGGGGCAAAACCGCAGAATTGCGGATTTTGGCACCGTGGTAGAAACTTGCTCTAAGACTGCCGCAGACTGCCCCTGTCCGGGCTTTTCCGTACATAGAGCGAATGGAACGGGGCTTTCAGCCCGTTGTGCGCGGCCTTTTTTCTTTCGCCAAAGATACATTTGAAAGGTCGCCAGCTACCCGCTGAACGGGGATTTTTCAAATTTTCTTTTGCCTTAGTAATCCGGGAAACAGGATTTTGGCAACCGGCGGGGCAGAGAATTTTTCCTTTCACTCCCTACAACACCGCATTTTGAAATTTGCCAAACGGAGCAGGCAGCTTTTTTGGCTTCACCTACCTACTACGGGTGACTTTGCGATTTTGCCAAATGGACAACAAAAAAGCAGCAAATCTTTTCAGACTTACTGCTTTCGCTGGCCGCCGGTGGCGGCTGATATTCAGTTTTGAAAGTTCAAGTTTAGATTTCCCCAACGAATTGGAAATGTTATTTCCGATTCGGTTTTCTTTTGATAGCTAACAATTTCATATAATCATCAAATTCAGCCATATTAGTCGGTTCAAACATTACCCATTTTCCGTCGTGGTAGGTTTTTGCTTCATCATATTGTTTACAAACGGAATTAGAAAGGCTATCCCTAATATCTTCAAATTTTGTCCTTTCATCTTTTCCAAAAATAATCATGAAACCAATGCAATTACTTTTTGCATATAGGCAACAAAGTGTTTTGCCACCTCTACGATATTTATACTCGTAAGTCCAATTCTTACCGCCAGTATTCCAAAGTCGTTCCATATCGTATTTTTCATCAATAGCTGAACATAATGTTTGCCATACTTCAAATAAAGATTGTCCGAGCAATTCAGTCATAGTTGATTGAGATGGTATATTTTCGAGCATTGTATCACCTCCATAAATAACAATTTATCGCTGGGTCTATTATACTATATCTGCTCTTCCTTGGAAATAGATGAATTGTAAACTTGCTGAGTGGCACCGCTAATGACAGTTGGTATTCAGTTTTTCAATCTATCGGTCAAAGCGAAACTTGAATAGCGCGGCAATTAGCTGTTGCTTCACATATTCCTCAACCTCGGCGTTGACCTGCCCGTGTACTTTGGAAAAGTAGCGGATATATCCGGCGTAGTGGGAAAGAACGGCGTTTACCGCTTCCGGGTCGCCCTCATGGGCTTTGACGATTGTTTCATAGGGCAGAAGTTTACTCATGCTCTTTTCCCTCCATAAGCCGCCGGAGTCGCTTCAAGGCAAGCTGGATATGCCGCCCCGCTGTGCTGCGTGTCCGGCCGATATGTACGCCGATCACGCGCTGCGGCTGGCGCAGGAAATAGTAACGGAAAATTTCTTCCTGTGCCTGCTCCGGCAAGAGGGCAAGGGCGGCGGCAAGTTCCGCATGGTACAGAACGGCGGTCTGGCCGCAGGTGGTAAAAAGATATTCTTCAAGCTGCTCCGGCTCGGCAAGCTGGACAAACTTCTCATTCATCAGATAATCAAGGGAAACTTCCCGTTCCCACCTCCGGCGCAGCTTCAAAATTATATCTATGGCGGCGTGACGAATGACAACCTTGCAAAAGGCGTTAAAGGTGTATTGGATATGCACTTTGTAGGCTTCATCTTCGGTCATGGAAATTCCCCCTCTCTGATAATAGTGCGGGGCGGCAGCACTCCTTGCTGTCGCCCCTTGATTGCCTATCTGCAAAGGTGGGCGGGGCTGTCAACGGCGGCGCGTATGCGCCGTTCATCTTGACCGTTGACTGGCTCGGCTGGCTTTGCTATCTTAATCTTCAACAGTAAAAATTTCCTCGATTGAAACATTGAATACTTTTGCTATATTCCATGCCAATACCAATGACGGGTTATATTTGCCTTTTTCTAAATTCCCTATTGTTTCTCTGCGAACACCTACTAACTTTGCCAAATCCTCTTGTTTCATATCATACTTTGCTCTGTATTCTTTAATGCGATTTTTAATCATTCTCTGCTCCTTTTCGTTCTTTCCATTCCAAAACGATAAGTGCAATTGTAAACACAAAAATGGTTACCGCAAAACTCAATCCAAATGCTGTAGGAACTGCTTTTGCAGCGCCATAAATATAAGTGCAGACAAACATAAAAGGAACAAGAGAAATCATTTCAGACATAAAAGCAAATGTTGCAGCCTTTTGAACATTAAGTTGGAAAAATTCATCTGGAATAACCCAAAAATACCTGAGATAATAGGCAAATCCAAAAAAACCATATAGACCATTATTGTCTGTTATCAAGCCTAGAATTGCTATCAATGCAAGCAGAGATAAAAATCCCAAATAGTTAATCTTATGTTTCATAAAATTACCTCCTGTGAAATGTGGTGTATTTCGCTCTTTATGATATAAATATACCACATGAAGTAGCAATCGTCAAGCCACTTCATAACAGCACACAAATTATTTTTACGGAATAGCGGACTGCTGTCTATCAAATTCTTGTGTGTTACTTTACGGCACATGAGCATTGGCACCGGGGTTGTCGTTGCCGTAACCTTCCAGCAGGTTGATGACGCCCCACACGCCGAGACCGGCACCGAGGGCGATAACGAGGGTCTGGAGAACGGTGATTGCCTGATTGAAAAATTCCATAAATAAAGTTGGCCGGAATCAGTTTGAAAAGTTTGATTTAGTCATGGTTCATAGGCATACAAAAGCCGGACAATCCGCCGCCCGGTTTCCGGGCTGGCTGACTCCGGCCTTCCTCCTTTTTCATTATTTTGATTAGAGATCGTCCGCTTTGTACGCCGATGGCCCCAGCGGGGCGGTTGTGGCGGGTAGATACGATCACTCCCTTCTAAAGCGGAACATCATTCGCCAGCTGCGGCGTCGATTTCATACACGTCGCAGACCTGGTTGGGTTTGAGCTTCAGCCGGGCCTTGAGGTAGCCTTCGATGTCAAAGGCGTTCTTCGGGTCGGCGTCAGCGGTGTACTTGTAGTTGGGGTGCTGGGTGATGTCGTACTTGTCCGACAGGAAAGGCCGCACCCCGCGCAGCTGGAGGATGCACTTGCCACCGTCCATGACGGCCAGCTCATCCTGGCTCATCAGCGCCTTCCCCAATTTTTGATAGTTAAGGCTGTGGGAAGTCTCCCGCCCCCGGCTCTCGCCGGTGTTGTAGGTGTCGATGGTCTCCTTGCCCAGCACGGCCTCCAGCTCCTTGAGCGTGGTCGGCTCCTTGCCGCCCAGGAAGATGGAGGAATCCATATTGCCGATGATGGTATCGGCGTTGTCCTTGTAGATGGCCTTGAGCTGGCTCTGTGCCTGCAAGATCAGGCAGGCGGAGATTTCCCTGCTTCGGATGGTGGCCACCAGCTTTTCCAGCTTGGGGATCTGGCCAATGTTGGCGCACTCGTCGATGAGGCAGCGCACATGGACCGGCAGCCGCCCGCCGTACACATCGTCGGCTTTCTCGCACAAGAGATTGAACAGCTGGGTGTAGCACATGGAGATCAGGAAGTTAAAGCTGTCATCGGTATCGCTCATAATGAGGAACAGCGCCGTCCGGCGGTCGCCCAGGGTGTCCAGCTCCAACTCGTCGTAGGACGTGACCTCCCGCAGCTCGGCAATGTCGAACACGGCCAGCCGGGCACCGCAGCTCACCAATATGCTCTTAGCGGTTTTGCCCGAAACGAGTTGTCAAGGACTTTTTAATCAAATTCACAGAAAAGCCACAAAAAAGTGCCAGGAAGCACTTTCATGCTCCTGACACTCAGGCAGGCGGGTCACTTGCGGCCACTTAATAGCTCATCGCAAAGATACGCATATTCCGGCAACTGGTCGATATAGGGTTTCCAGCGCCGCTTAATCTCGGCCAGTTCCAGCGGGTCGGCTTCTTCTATCGCGTGGTCGTTGCCTGTCATATACAGAACATCCATCGCAACATCATCCAGGCACTCGTGACAGAGATCGGCGGCAGACTCTATCCTCCTTCCGGTATCAACATAAAGCGGGTTTAGGCCAATCGCCAGCCAGACAAAGCCCACTTTATCAGACCATAGCAGTTCAAAATTAGTGCTTTGTTGAAGATGCTCGGCAAACACCTTTCGTACCCGTTCAATCTCAGTTTTCTCTTTTTCTGTGTACAGCATTTTCATGTCCTCCTTGGCTAAAAGTTTTGGTGTGTACCATCATCAGTTTAACACAAGGCGGCTGGCTTTATCAGCCGGTCACATCTGCTGTATCTCGTTTTTGAGCATACGCTTGATTTTGTCGCTCATGGTTTCAGTGCTGGTATCGCTGAAATGGACGCGCACCTTGTAGGTGGTCTTGCCGATTTTTTTTACCAGCGCGGGGGCGTCCTCCGGCGCTCTGGCCGGAGTGGTGTCTGCGGTCTGCATGGTACGGGTTTCTTCGCTCATGGCGCTCCTTTCTCCGGGCGGGGCTGCGCCGTCCGGCAAAAAATTACTCATGCTTACGGTTTACAATGTCTTTCGCCGCCTGCTTGGTGGCTCCGGCGTTTTCCTCCCGGAAGTTCTTCCCGGCAAAGAGGATCGGGGCGCACCGTTCCAGGATACGGTCATAGATACGGGCGTGGGCCAGGTCTGGCGGGTTCTTGAGTTCGGCCAGCTTCAGGTTAGTGGTGATAATCATGGGCCTGCGGCTGCGGTAGCGGCTGTCAATGACGAAAAACATCTGCTCCATCGCATACTCGGTGCTGCGCTCCACACCCAAATCGTCAATGATAAGCAGGTCGTACTCGTCAAAGCTGGCGATAAAGTCGGCCCTGTCCTCGGAAAACATCCCCGTCAGGCGGTTCAGGATGGTGGGAAAGTTCGTCATCAGCACCGGCACATCCCGGTCAAGCAGGGCGTTGGCGATACAACCGGCGAAAAAGGACTTGCCGGTTCCCACATCCCCGAACAGCAGCAGGCCGGTGTTGTTCTTATAAGCCTCTTTCCAGTTCTCCACATAGGCGCGGGCCTTGTCCATCAGGGGATTTTGGCCGTTGTCGTTGGCAAAGGTGTAGTCGTACAGATAGCGGTCTTGCAGGCCCTGGGCCTTCCGGCGCTTGATACGCTCCATGCGGCGCTGCCGTTCCTCGGCGGCCTTGCGCTGTTCCTCGGCCTCCCGCTGGCACTGGCAGATACAGCGGGGCATGAAGTAGCCCGGTTTCCCAAAGCATGGCACAACGGTCTGCCGCTGGCCGCCGCACTTCTTACAGTGAATGAGGCCGTCTGCCGGGTCTATGTACTCGTCCCCGGCCAGTTCTACACCGGCGGCTGCCTTGTCGATCAGCGCCCGGATTTCTGCGGTAATCTCCATCATACGGTTTCATCCTCCTTTACGCTGTAATCCCGATTGCGAGAGGACGGGGCTGCTTTCCTGGCGTCCTCACCGGCCCAGCGCCGGATGGTGGCCGCATGGCTCTGATACCGCTTGCCGGTAGAAGCCATGTACTCGGACAGCTTTTCGATGTACTGGCCCCATACCGTGGGAAAGCTGGCCTGCAAGTCTGCCAGTTCCTCGTCCGTCAGAAAAACATTCTGGTAACGGCCATAGGCGCGGGCGCTCTCACTCTCTCTATTCTCTATACTCTTATCTCTAATATCTAATCTCTTATCTCTAATCTCTGGTGGACAAATGTCCCCCCGGCTATATGGTGGACAAATGTCCGCCCCGCCGGATGGGAGCAGTTTTTGACGCTTCAATCGCATACGCTCTTTCTTTTTCCGTTCCCCCTCGGTAGAGGACTGGCCGATCAGCAGTTGGATGTCGGCCATGTAGTAGGCCCCGTCGGTCAAAATCTCCACAAGGCCAAATTCAAGGAACACCTTCAAGGCCCGTTCCACCGTCCCCACCTGATGGCGGGTAAAGGTGGCGATGGTCTGGGGCGTGTGGGGCAGATGGTCGTTGAGCATGAGAATACCGCCGCTTTTGAGTGACATGAGGTACATTTTCAGCAGTAGATTGGAGTACAGCAGGCCGTCCTGCATACTCTCCAAAATAACCATCGTTTCGCTGTTGTAGAAGTTTTCTTTCAGCTTGAGATAGTAATATTTTCGGTTGTCTGACATAGGGTTCCTCCTTGGGGTTTATTTCAGGGGTCTGTACGCCTTTAGAGGGCTGTTTTGGGGGCCAGAGGATAAATCTATCAGGCCCCCAGCGACACCCTCGAAAAAGTCCTTGATTTACAAGGGTTTTTCAGCCCCTAAATGCGTAGAAAGGTAGTATCTTTTCCGCTGTCGTTCTGCCTCTTTGCGGCGGCGTACCTGAACAGCACATTCCGGGCAGTATTTGGCCCGGTTGGAGCCGGGGGTGAACAGCGCCCCGCAGACGGCGCACCGCTTGGCGTTCAGGCGGTGGAACAGGGCCGTTTCCAGTTCTCTGTCCAGCGGCAGCACTGCCGCCCGGAACCACCGGCACAACAGGGAGTAGGAAATGGACTGAACGCAGACACATTCCTCCCCATCGTCCAGCGCAATACAGTTGCCGCCGTCATAGTTGCAGCACTCATGTACCAGCCGCCGCGCTCTGCGGTACTGGCGGTAGTCCATGACGGGGATGGGTTCAGGCTTGCTTTTCTTCATGCTGGCACTTCCCACACCCGCCACAGTTGCCGCAGCCCTGGCAGGCATGGGCCTCCGGCTCCGGGCCGGTGGGCGCGTCTGCCGGTTCCGGCTCCAACAGGGCAAGGGGCAGGCGGATGTTCAGGTGGACGGTGACAGGTAAAATAATCTGCTTCATAGGGCAATCTCCTTCCGTGAGTGAATGTTGACAGTTCTGTGCAAAGGTGTGTCGTGAAACGCGACACACCTAAAAGGGGTCGCCAAAACGCCGTACCCTTTACCGCTCTGGTCCCCGGTCGCGGGGCTTGTCCCGTTCCTGCCGGGCCAGTTGGTCGGCGGCCTTGCGGAGCCGTTCCACGGCTTTCAGTTCCTCCCGCATGGCCTTCATGTCGATGCTGTCCACCTGCTTCTGGGCGGTCAGCAGGTCGATCTCGCGCCACCATTCCTTCGGAGAAAGTTCCTCGCCGCTGGCTTTCAGTTCTTTCAGATACCGAGCCGCCGCGTCATAGAGGATCAGTTCCCGGCTGTGGCGCTGCTCGAACAGTTCCCGCTTCTCCGGCTTTACCCTGGCAAGCTGCTTATGGACAGCCTTGTACTCGTTGTACTGCGCCCACATCTCCCCGCGCTCAGTGAGAACAGCGATCCGGCGCTCGGCCTTGACGATCTCTCGCCGCAGGTCATAGTAGCGGGTGTTCATATCTGCGATTTTTTCGTGGAGTTGCTGCATGGACTGGATGCCGTTTGCCTGCAAAAAGCTGAACAGGGCGGCGCTCTCCTGCAAAGCCCGGATTTTGCCGGTGCGGGTGTCGGGCCGCTTGAGCTGCTGCTGGGCCTCCCACAAGTCCATCATGCTGGGCTGCTGTCCTTCCGGCTTCTCCGCCTCGGCCTTCGACCAGTTGTAGAGGCGGGTAATGCGGGCCTTGATTTCTTTCAGCAGCTTATTGTCAGCGGCGATCTGCCGGTTGACTTCTCCCTTGTCGGTGCGGATGCCGCGCTTCTCCATCTGGCTGGCTGCTGGCCCCAGGTGGACAGAGGGGATTTTATCAATGCCCCGGCGCTTGTAGCTGCGGTGGTCTACCAGGGCGGGATGACCGGCGGCCTCCAATGCCCGGTTGGTATAAGCCGCCCATGCCGCCCGCCAAATCTCCACATTCCCTTTGTCGTTCCAGTCTGTGGTGTCCTCCCGGTGGTTCTTCCAGCCGCCTTTCCCGTCCGGGATGCGCTGGCCGTTTTCGTCCAGGTCGTATGCCTTGCGGCACTTCGCGCCCCATGCGCCATTTTCTTTCAGGGGCCGGACGGTCAGCATGATATGAACATGGGGGTTGCCGGTTTCCTTATCGTGGATGGCGAAGTCGGCGCACATCCCCTTGTCCACAAAGTTGTCCTTCACATAGGCCCGGACAAGGGCAAGCTGCTGTTCCCTGGACAGTTCACGGGGCAGGGCTGCCTCAATCTCGCGGGCAAGCTGGCTGTCCCTGGCTTTCTCGATCTGCTCCACACTGTTCCAGAGGGTGGAGCGGTCTGCAAACTCTGGCGGGGCGTGGGCGGGCAGCATGATTTCCGCATGGACAACGCCGCCTTTCCGGGTGTAATCGTGGGTCAGGCCGTCCCATTCATTCGTCAGCTTGGTTCCGCTGCGGTAGGCGGCTGCGGCAACAGCGGAACGGCCCTCGCTGCGCTTGATGATACTGACGGGGATATGGCAAAAATCTATGGGGATCGCCTCCTTTCGGTGAGGGATATTCAGGCCGCAGGGGACGGGACAGCCGCTTGCGGATGTTCCGTGGCCTGTGGCGCACAAGGGGTTTGGGGAGTGTAGCTCCCCATCGCGGACGAAGTACGCAACAGCCCCCGGCAGGGCGCACGACACCGGCAACGGTGTATAAGTGCGCCCTTGTAAACAAGGGACTTACGGCTTGTCCCCGGATTTCGGCAGTTTTGCGGCCAGTTCCGCCGCCCCCGGAAGATGGGACAGGGCAATCAGAAATGCCTTGACCTCCATGCCGGGAAGGCCGGGGGCCAGAGGGAACACGCCCTCCAAAATGGCCCCGCGCTCAATCAGGCGGCGGGTGCGGGCCTTGCGTTCCTCGTTACGCTGCTTGTTCTCCAAAATCTTCTGGCGGTTCTCAAGCTGCCGGATCTCCTTCAGGACTTCTTCGCGCTCGTCCTTTTTCGGTTTCGCTTGGGTGGTGTGGTCTTTGTGCATATCGCTTTCTCCTTTGGCGGCTCCATCCAGCCGCGCCTGATATAATATTTCTGCAACTTGATGATGGCGTTGCGTACCGTGACAATGGCCGCCGATGTGGTAAAACCTTCGGCCTCGGCAATTTCTTTGAACGGCTTTCCCTCCCAAAACCGGGCGTGCAGGCAGCTCGCCTGCCGGGGCGTCAGGGTGGCAAGGGCCTCCCGGAGCCGTTCCATCATCAGGGCGCGTGCGGCCTCCTGTTCCCGTTCCGTTTCCTTCTCCATCAGAATATCCTCCGGGGAAACGGCCTGCTCCGGGAAATGGTTTTCCATGCCGGGGGATGCGTCCAGAGAGTAACAGTGATAATGCTGTTTGGCGTCATTGGCGTCCTCTGCGCGGTTTTCCTCTACAATGGCGTCTGCAACCTCGTCCGGCACTTCCACAAAGGTGTCTTTCTTACAAATCGGGTAGTAGTATTTTTTTAGGTTGATGGTTTTCATAGGCCGCTTGTCCGTTTCCGGCGCATGAAGTACCGGCGCAGCCGCCGGAGCGCCGCATAGATGGACTTTCCCGCCTGGGATGGGGTGATCCCTTCCATCGCGGCAATATCCTTCACTTTCATCCCCAGCATATACCGGGCATGGACACGGCGAGCCTGCGTTGGGGTAAGAGTGGAAAGGGCCTCATAGAGCCGCCGGATCAGCTCGGCGTGTTCGGCCTGTTCCTCTTTCTGCGCGATGTAGTCCTCTGGCGATGGCTGCGCCCAGCCGATGGCAGCTTTTTCAATCCCATCGTCACAGTCAAGGGAGTAATGGGCCTTGTAGCGGTACATCTTACGCTCCCTGGCAGCCTCGGCCCGCTTGTCCAGCAGAAACGCCTCGACAATTTCATCCGACACCTCCACAAAGGTGTCCTCGGTGCAGAATGGGTAATACTGTTTGAGGTTGATCGTCTGCATAGGCCCGCCCTCACTCTGACGGGAAAAGGCCGTCATAGCAGCGGCGCATATTCCGCAGGCCCCGCCGGATGGCAATACTGATCTTGCTGCTGTGTACGCCCTCCATCCGGGCAATTTTCGGCTGGTTGATACCGGCGATATAGTAGGCCCGGACGCGGCGGGCCTGTGTAGGGGTGGCATGGGCCAGGGCCTCTGGCAAGGCGGCAACCAGCCGCAGGCGGGCGGCCCGTTCCTCGCGCTCCAAAAGGATTTCCTCCGGCGATCTGCCGTGTTCCAGCGCATAGTTCTCCGTCCAGCTATATGCGTCCAGAGAGTACCAGGCGCGGTGGTAGACCTTCCGGCGCTCATAGTTGTTCATCTCGCGCTGGGCCTGCCGCATGGCCTCCCAAACCTCGTCGCTGACCTCCACAAATTCATCGTGCCGGTAGTGGGGATAAATCCACCGCAGATTGATGGTTTTCATAGGCTTACCTCCTGAAAATGGGAGAGGCGGGCAGCTTGTCCGCTGTCCGCCTCCCCTGGGATAAGGGAAACAATCCCTTTCACTTGGTAGCCCGAAAACAGGTCATTCGTTAAGCCTGTTTTCAAAGAATTTTATAAATTTTTTTCTGACTGCCTCCACACTCTGATACACGGCCACTTTGGAGCAGCCGCACACCGTCCCGATCTCCGCAAGGGTCAGCCCGTCCAGGGCATAGAGCAGGAACCGGCGGCGCTGGGCCCCGGTGCAGGTGTCCAGGACGGCCATCAGCTCGCCCAGCGTTTCCTTGCGGCAAAGGTAATCCTCCGGCGTTTCGCCGTAGATACCCACGCCCTCGGTGGCAACTATGTATTCGTCAAACTCCCGGCCATCCCAGTGCCGCCGCTGCTCATGGGACAGGTTTTCGGCTTTGTGGTCGGCCCGGTCAAGAAATTCATAGACTTCCAGCGTGACCTCCACGGCCACAGCTTGTCCATTGTAATTGATGGTGACTTCCATCGGCCTTTCCTCCGTTCAGATTTTTGCGGGAAAATCTGAACGGGGCGGCGGGGAACGACACCGGGGGCAGGGTTCGGGCCATGTTGGCCCGATGTTCCGGCCCCATAGGTATGAAAAAACGCCCGGACAGCATGAAGCTATTCGAGCGCAAAAAACACGGTATTCAGTTACATTGTGACAATTTTCGCACTGGCTGCCAGACGGGGCCTGTCCGGTGGCCGGGCTTTTTTTGACGATAGTGCAAATATCGTCTGAATTTGTCGGCGGTCAGTGTGCTTCATGGCGGCTCCCTCCTAAAGCCGCCGTTCTTGTTAGTATTAGAACCTCATTCCTATGAGAGAATAGAAATCGGCGGCCTTGAATGTCTTTCAAAACCGCCGCCGGATAAAAATGTAAATTGAGCGCACAAAAGCAGCCTGCCCGGTTACGGTTTTTTTCTTTCCCTGTTTACGGGGCAGGAGCGTTTGTGAGTTATATTTATTCTATTGTTTATTTTTTCTCGATATTGATAATCCGCTGAGTCCAATCCCGGTAAAAGGCCTCCTCATGCGATACGAGCAATACCGTTCCCGCAAAAGTTGAAAGGGCTGTTTTCAAAGCCTCTTTTGCCTGTACATCTAAATGGTTTGTAGGTTCATCCATAATTAAGAAATTGCAGGGAGTCAGAGTAAGCAGACACATTTTTACCTTTGCCTGCTCTCCACCGCTTAATGTTCCTATGGCCTGCATAGCGTGTTTACTGGAAATCCCACATCGTGCCAAATGTTTGCGGACATCTTTTGTCACCATATTGGGATAAGCATTGGCAACAATTTGAATGGGCGTCAATTCAGGTTCTTGCCACTCTAAATCCTGTTCAAAATATCCGATAGTAACCTGATCGGAAAATTTGAAATGGCCCTGCATAGATGGAATTTCCCCAATCAGGGTTTTTAACAGTGTCGATTTTCCAATCCCATTAAATCCAGTAATAACAACTTTTTGTCCTCCCTTAATGCTAAATTCAACGTTTGATAAAACGGGGTAATGGTAGCCAACTGCCAGATGTTTCACCAACAAGTGTTCTGTATTGGTTAATGGAAGTACGGGAAAATGGAAGTACGGAATAATTTCCTTTTGGTCTAAGGCTTCCATCTTTTCCATCCGGTCAAGCTGCTTTTGTCGTCCCCTCGCCATTTTTGCTTTTCTTCCCGCTATGTTCTTCCGTATAAATTCCTCCGTCTTTTTAATTTCCTTTTGCTGGGCCGCATATTGTCTTACATAATCTTCCCGCAGCAAAGTTTTCTTTCGCAAAAATTCGGAATACGTGCCATAGTATTTCGTGATAGTATCGTTATCAATATCACAAATGCGGTTCGCTATCTTATCCAGAAAGTCATAATCATGGGAAACTACTAAAAAAGCATTTTCCAAAGCAGATAAATATTCTGCCAGCCATGTCACATGGTCTTTATCAAGGAAATTGGTCGGCTCATCCAGCAACAAAACATCCGGTTTTTCCAGCAGCAACTTCGCTAAAATTACTTTGGCTCGTTGTCCGCCACTCATTTCTGCAATCGAACGGTCAAGGCCAATAGCCAGAAGTCCTAACCCATTGGCGACACGCTCAATGGCTGTATCTATCGAGTAAAAATCGTGGGCTTCAAGCTGCTCCTGATAATGGGCGGCCAGTTCAAGGCTTTTCATATCGCCGTCAGCAGCTTTTTCATAGAGCTCCATTGCCTGTGCTTCCATATCAAATAGCTTTGAGAAAGCAGATTTAAGAAATTCCTTCATCGTTAGGGAATGGTCAATTTCCGCATATTGGTCTAAATAACCAACCGTAGTATTTGGTTGCCAGACGATACGCCCGCTGTCTGGAATGATCTGCTCCGTACAGATTTTGATTAAAGTGCTTTTGCCGGTTCCGTTCTGTCCGACAATACCAATATGTTCCCCCTTGTTGAGTGTAAAGCCTGCATTTTTGTATAGCACATTCTCTCCAAAAGAGTGTGTCAGTCCGTCAATTTCTAATAAGCTCATGTTTATCAAACCTTTCCTGTATATTCTGGGCAAAAGAAAAAGGCAGAAAGCAAAGATACATAAGTGTATCTGCCTTCTGCCTCTGGCATAGTAGCTCAAAAACAAAAGGCCATGGACAAAACATTGTCCATAGCCTCATACACATTATAACTGCATGGGAAGCCGCTTCCTAAAAATGGGTATAAAATCCCCTTTGATGGCTTCCCGATGAAATCTAAATGCGTCGTTTATACGCTATACTCTGCACAATGTTTCATCGGTATGGATTGTACAGAGTTGATTTTCTTTTTACGCTGATCGGTCAAATGAAAATTCATAGTCATGCCTTTATCTCCTTTTGAGAGGTACAACTCTCGATTCTAATAATACTATGAGGGGTTCAATTTGTCAATCGTTGCCTCAAGAAGTACAGATAATAAGTAAAAAACTTCTGCTGTTTCATCTATGTCCAAATTAGTTCGCTAAAAATAACTTCCTCCACCTGTGCTTTCAGCGTATTCATCAGCCCCACCCAGCGCATGGGGTCACGGGCTTTCAGTTCCTCGGTGACGCCTGCCGCCTCCATCATGTGGGGCAGCATGGCGTCCATCCGTTCACGCGCCGCCCGGTCAATCTCCAACAGGTGCGGGTTCAGCTTTTCGCTCAAAATCAAGCTGCTGTAAAGGCCGGGCCGGTGTTCCTTCAGGTAGCGTTGCCGCATACGGCCATACTTGCCAATGGGGGCCTCCGGCTGCTCGGAAAGTTTCAGGTCGGGGATGTAGTAATCCCCGCAGCGGGTGTAAGTCAATTTGTTCATGTTCGTCCTCCTTTGCACTGTGATGGTTAAACTGCGGCGCTGGCCGATACGGTGGCCTTGCGCGGCTCCTGCCTGGGTAACTGGCTGACGGTGGTAAAAATGCCCTTCTCCATGTCCTCGGCCCGGATAGCTGCCTTTGCCGCCTCCACCTGGGCCTTGCGCTTGGCGTTGTAGCGTTCTTCCCATTCCTTCTGCTTGCCGTTTGCCTTGCGGCGCAAATAGTTCTGGTGAAGCCTGTCCTTGCGTTCCTCCTTCTTCCGCAGTTCTTCCTGCTCCTCCGGGGTCAGGGGAACCGGCTGCAAGGCGGGCGGGATATACCGGCCCACAAAGTTGAAGTAGATTTCAACCTCCTGCGTGGTGTCCTGGCTGCCTTTCCGGGCGCGCTCATGGACAAGAATTTTCTCTACAAACTCGTTGAGCATGGTATTTGTCAGCGTATCGAAATTTTCGTACTTGTCAATCAGGGCAATAAACTTCTCCGCAGATTTCCGGCTCTGCTCATAGCCGGTAACGGCCTTTTCCAGTTCCGTGATTTCCGCATTGAGAGCGTCCTGCTCTTTAGCATACTGTGCGTCCAGGGCCTCATACCGGGCGTCCGGCAGCTTACCCAGGGCGTTGTCCTCATAGATTTTGCAAATCAGCTTTTCCAGTTCCCCGGCCCGCTTTTGGGCGGCGGCCAGCCGTTTCCGTTTCTTGGATATATCGGCGGTCTGCTGGGCGGCCTGCGTTTCCTGGACGGTGCGGATAAACTCGGCCCGGTCATTCTTGGAATACTCCGCGATGGCCCGGAGCATATCGGCAATCAAGGTCAGAACAGCTTCGGCCTTGATACGGTGCTGTGTAGGGCAAAGGGAGCTGATAGGGTATTTCCCATACTGGCCGCAAGTGTACTGCGGGACGCGCTTGCCATTGTATGTGCGGTGAACATACATCTTGCCACCGCAATCGGCGCAGTACATCAGGCCGGTCAGGGGATGGGCCTCCCCAAAGCCGTCCGGGTAGCGTCTGGCGTTTCCCCGGATACGCTGCACATTGTCAAAGGTTTCCTGGTCGATGATGGCCTCATGGGTATTCTCGAAAATCGTCCACTCGCTTTCGTCAACATAGTGGCTTTTCTTGTCCTTGAAGTGCTTGCGGGTTTTGAAATTGATGGTGTGGCCCAGGTATTCCCGCTTTTTTAGGATGTTCACAATGGTGGATGATCCCCAGCCGTAGGGGTCTTTGACCGGCTTCGTCCTGTTTACTCCTTCGTCAAAGCGTGCCAGATGGACAGCGGGGATTTCAACCTTTGCCTCGGACAGCAGCTTGGAGATTTGATAGGGGCCATAGCCTTCCATCGTCAGGGAAAAGATGCGGCGTACCACTTCGGCGGCTTCTTCGTCCACAAGCCAGTGTTCTCGCTTTTCGTCCCACAGATAGCCGTAGATAACGGTGCCGGTTAGGTGCTTGCCGCTCATGCCTTTGGATTTGAACACAGAGCGGATTTTTCGGCTGGTGTCACGGGCGTAAAATTCGTTCATAATGTTGCGGAACGGGGTAAAATCATCATCGCCTTTCAGACTGTCAACACCGTCATTGATCGCAATCAGCCGGACGCCGCGCTGCCGCAAAATCTCCATGACCTGACCGACTTTCAGATAGTCGCGCCCCAGGCGGCTCATGTCTTTGATAACAATGGCCTCCACCCGTCCGGCCTCGACTTCCTCCATCATCGCCAGAAAGCCAGGACGGTCAAAGCGGGTTCCCGATACGCCGTCATCGGTGAAGTGGGTGGGATTCGGCAGCCCGTTCCGGCGGGCATAGTCCTCTAACATCTTTTTCTGGTTCGATATGGAGTTACTCTCGCCCTGTAACTCATCATCGCGGCTCAAACGCTCATACAGAGGGGTGATTTTCTCGTTTCTCATGGCTGTACCTCCTGAAATGAAAATGCTCTAAGTGACTGCTTCACTAACCATGACAAAAACCATGATTAAGAAGTCACTTAGAGCATACATCTCCCGCGGCCAATTTATATTTGGCATATTGCCGCACCGCGAAGTGGTTGGGTTCCCGCTCTTTCAGCTCATCGAACATCAGGTCCACGGCGTTTTTGAACTCCTCATCATCCTCCCGGACCTCCATGCTGTTGATCATTTCAATGAGGGTGGAGAAATTCTGTTCCTCCACCGGGGCCTCGTAGTGGATGTAGCCGATGAGCGCGCAGTACAGCAGCGTCTCCGCCTTGACCCAGAAATCGTCCCCGGCCTTGCCCTCTCCCTTGGTGTTGGCGATGAGGGTCGTTACCAGCTTCAAGATGTCCTTTTCGCTATGGATATAGCTGAAAGGGTTATAGTGCATCGACTTCTTGAAGTTGATGGTGTTCAGCACCTTGATCTGGTATGGCTCATACACGATTTTGCCGTGTTTGTCCTTCACCGGCTTGCCGTCCTTGCCCAGCTTGGGCGCACCCCGCTGGAGCATTTTGCCGCACTCCACCAGGATGGTGCCCTTGGGATCGGTGACCACATAGGAGCTGTGCATCTGCATCAAATTCGGCTTCAGCCAGAAGCGGGTCTTGCCGGAACCGCTGCCGCCGATGACCAGCACGTTTTTATTGCGGGCATACTTGGGGTTCTTGGGACGGCTGGACATGGTAAGGCGCTCGGTTTGGGTCAGGATGACGTTGTTCTGGAACACCGGGTCGATGTAGGGGGCAATATCCTCATGGGTGCCCCATGAAGCGTTTTGTCAAGTGCTATTTTGAGTTATTGACGCACAATCAAAGTGAAAGCGCGAAAGTGCAAAGCGCAAAGGGTCTGCACTTTGCGTTTTCAGCTTGCGGGTTCGGGCGGCTGCTTCTTCTTGATGAAGTTGTACCATTGACCGCCGACGCGCCTTGCATCCAAAACACCGCCCATGTTGCGCTTGGCGTTCTGCACCGTCCTTTCAGATATTCCGGCTTCGGCTGCGGCCTTTACAATTTCCTCGCTGGCAAGCTCTTTCCCGTCTGCAAGCAGGTCAAGTATCAGCCGTTCCGCCTGTTCGGTCTTGGTGGCCGTGTTGCCGCCCGCGCCGGACAGCAGCTCGTCGGCGGTAATGTCATACTCGCCTATCCACGAAAAGCCCGTTTCCGGGTCAAGGCAAAAGGCTATGGGCTTACCCTCCGGTGCAAGAGAAGATTTGTCATGGACGATAACGCGCACATTCGGTTCCCGTTTCACGCGCCCGATCAGCAGGACGCTCCTTGCTGCGGCGCGGAAGTCGATGGAGCCTAAACCCCGGTAGGCGCTCTGTCCTCCGGCGGCTTTGTTGAGGTGTCCGATTAGGATAACGGCGCACCCGGTACGCTCGGCAATCTCGGCAAGGCGGCGGAACATGGGGCGTATCTCGTTGGCCTTGTTCATGTCGGTTTTCTCGCCCACATACGCCTGTATGGGGTCAAGGATAATCAGCCGCGCCCCGGTCTGTCGGATAGCTCTCTCTATGCGCTCATCGGACAGGGAAAGCCCCTGCTTGCTCTCGTCAATGACAAGAATGCGGTCAAGGTCTGCTTCGGCTTCCATAAGGCGGGGCTTGATGGTGTCGCCCAAACCGTCCTCGGCAGTCTGGTAAATCACATTGAACGGCTCATGCACTGCCATGTGGGGGAACGGCTTGCGGTTGGTACAAGCGGCGGCAAGGCGTAGGGCAAAGGTGGTCTTGCCCTCGCCGGGGTTGCCCTGCACAATGGTTACTTTCCCAAAGGGGATATACGGCTCCCATAACCATTCGACGGTCTGCGTGTCCACCTCGCTCATGCGGATAATCTCAACGGTTTCTTCCTGCGGCGGCTCTTTCAAGCCGTAGACCGCTTCTCGCAAATACTTCCCGTCTGTGATTTCTGCCCGGTGCTGCAATACCTCGTTCCAATCCTTGAAAAGAGGGATAAGCCGGTGGACGGTGTAGCCCTCCGGCATGAGCTTCACAAGGCGGCTGCAAGCGTCGTTTCCGGCTTCGTCGCTGTCAAGGCAGAGATAAACGGTCTTGATGTTCGGACGGTCAGAGAGAAAGCGGAGCAGGGCTTTTTCTCCCACGCCGCCCAATGACAGGTAGCTTTGCTTCTGCCAATCCTTTTTGAACAGGCAGAGGAAAGAGAGCAAGTCAACGGGGGCTTCAAAGACAAACAATCTTTCGCCCTCGCCCCGGTAACAGAAGTTAAAGGCTTTGTCGCTGCCTTTCACATCAAGCCGGAAGTTTCCCGCCGTTCCCTTGCTGTGGGCGTAGCGCGGTATTTCGTCCTCGTCCCGCCCCACAAATACGGCGTTGTGGTGGGCTGCGTCCTCATAAATATCGCCGCGGGCAAAGAAAAAGCCCGTCACATCTTCATCAATGCGGCGGGCTGCTGTAAGGTAGTTCCTCGCTGTTCGGTTGTCGCTGTTTGGGGGTGGTAGCCGAAAGTCGGAAAGGGACGTGGGGCAAGGTCTGTCCGGCGGCGGTGCGGCTCCCTTTTCTCCTGTGAGAAGTTCCACGGCTTCGGTGAAGCTCTTGCCGAAAAACTCCATGACAAAATCAATGGGGCCGCCGCCCTTGCTCTGGCTGTGGCGATACCACTTGTTGCCCCGGACGGTCAAGCTGTCGTGCCGTTTCCAGCGGTATTCATTCCCGGCGCGGGTAAGCTGCTCGCCCTGTGATTGCAGGAAAGAAACAAGGTCGGCTTGGTTCGCCCGGTTTATCTGTTCTTGGGTGTAGTACAAAAATCTCAACTCCTTTCATCGTTCTAAGTCGTGCTGCTTGGTGCGGGTCTGCTCCGGCTGGTCGGCTTTCAGCGCAATATCAACGCACTTGCGGATATTGTGCAGCTCGGCAACCTCGGCGCGGGTTTCTTTCAGCTTGGTATATTCCGCTGTTCTCTGCCCGCTGAGGGTGGCGTACTCTTTTTCCCATTCAGCGATAGGCAAGCTCTTTGTCCCTTTCGGCAGATTTGCATGGAGATAGCGGCTCGCTGCGTTCCATAGCGTAAGCTCGGCGCGGTGGGCTTCCTCGTACTTGTCGCGCTTGCTCGTCCAGCCATTTTTCAGCTTTTTCAGCTCGTCGTGAATGGGCTTGTACTCGGTGTAGTTCTTCCCGTATTCAATCAGCTTTTGTAATTCTTTCATGCGCTTCTCGGCGGTTTTCATGCCCGCCCGGATAGCGTCGGCTTGGTCGCTGACAGAGGAAAGGGTAGCGTCCAGCTCCGCAAGGGTGGAAATGCCATGCTCGGAAAGATAGCCTACTGCCTTTGCAACGGTTTTCAGTTCATCGGCGGCGTGCTGCCTTTGCCAACTTTGCGAATACTTCCGGCTCTTTTCTCTCTGAACGCTCAAATACTTCATCAGCAGATTTGCAAGGCCGGGGGATTGTTGCGGCTGTTCCGGGGCGGTTTCCCACGCTTTGAACAGGTCGGCAATCCATTCTTTGAGCTTTCCAATCTGCGCTCGGATTTCCCGTATAAGGCGGTTTGCCTTTTGGATATTCCGGTTCAGTTCGCCTTTCTCGGTGGCAATACCTTTCTTCTCCATCTGGCAAGCCGCCACGCCCATGTGGACGGTGGGTATCTCGCCAATGCCGCGCTCGGCGTTGCTGCGGTGGTCGATACGCTCCGGGCTTCCGGCTCGTTCAAGGTAGGCGTTTGAAATATCCGCCCATGCCTTACGCCACAAGAGGGCGTTGCCCTTGTCGTTCCAGCCGGTCAGGTCAACTTTGTGCGTCTTGTATCTGCCGCTTGGCAAGCGGATACGCTCGCCGTTTTCATCAAGGTCATATTCCTTTTGGGACTTTGCCGCCCATGCGCCGCGCTCGTCAAGGGGGCGCATGGTAAGCATGATGTGACAATGGGGATTGCCCTTGCCGGTGTCGTGAATGGCATAATCAACGCACATTCCTCTGGAAACAAATTGAGAGGAACAGTATTCCCGGACAAGCCGGATCTGTTCCTCTCTGGATAACTCTATGGGGAGCGCCGCGTCAATCTCTCTGGCAAGCTGGGCGTTCCCGGCTTTCTCGTAAAGCTCCACGCTGTTCCACAAGGTTGAACGGTCAGAGAAAGAGGGCGGGGCGTGGGGTGGCAGCATAATTTCCGTATGGACAACACCGCCTTTGCGGGTGTAGTCGTGTGTCATTCCGTCCCACTCATTTGTCAGCTTTTCGCCGCTTCGGTAGGCGGCTGCGGCAACGGCTGATTTGCCCTTGCCCCGGCTGACAATGCTGATATTACAATGATAGATGGCTATGGGTATCACCTCCCGGATAAAATGAAAACCCGCAAAAATGGTACAGACGCCAAAGGCGGGTATACTGTTTTTGTGGGTGTGCAGGGATAGCCGCGTAAGCGGCGCAAGGGGTGCAGCCCCTTGTTGCGGCAAAGCCGCCAATGTCGGTCAGAGAGGGAAGCAAGCGGCTTTCTCTCTGTGCCGACAAGCCCTCGGCAGAGCGCACGCACCCGTAAGGGTGTATAAGTGCGCCCTTTGTACCAAAGGGATTATTCGCTTTTCCCGCCCTCGGTGCGTTTTTTCAGATAGCCCCGCGCTTCCTCGCTCGTCAGGGCAAGCCGGAGAAAGGCGGCGGCTTCTTCGTCGGTCATGGTCTTTGCTTCTGGCACAATGCTCTCAAAGACCGCACCCCGGACGATCAGCCGATGGCTGCGCGTCCTGCGTTCCTCTTGGGATAACTTTTGCCGCAACACCTTTTCCCGATTTTCAAGCTGCCGGATTTTCTTCTTCCCGTCCTCAATCTCGGCTTGCAATTCCTCGCGTTTTTTTCTCTCGGTTTCGTCATGGGTGGTCACTCCTTTCTACCTGTCGGCACAGAAAAAGGACAGTCGATTTCCTCGGCTGTCCTTTTGATTAGGGTGTTTGGTTTACTCCGTTCTGCTCAATAAATGGGAATATTAAATATCAATACGCCCTTTAATACATTCCTATTAAAACATCAGCTTCGATTGTCAAATGTGTGAGAGTACGCCAATCAACGCAATCTTTTTCAACGCAAAAGAGAAGCGGCGTCATTTCAATAAACGACATTCTTTGTTCTGATGACAACTGTACGGTGGCTGAAACCGTTTCTCTTGAAATGGTTTTAAGATATTTCTCAAAATATTCAACGACAGACTCATTTGAATAATCTGGATTTTTCAAGTGTGCTTGCACTTTAGTCCTGATTTCCCTCAAATGATTTTTCGTAGGAATTACTTTCACAACATATCCGTTAGGAGATAGCAATCGCTGAAATTCTTTGTAGTGTGCAGGCGAAAATATGTCTAAAATACAATCCATACTTCCGTCTTTCAAAGGGATTTTTGATAAGTCAGTAACAAACCACTTCACTGCTTTGCGCTTGTCTTTTTTTGATGCAATCTGTATTGCCTCCCTTGACAAGTCAAAGGCAAAGATGTTTCGTTCTGTTCTTTGCTGTATCTGCCTTGCATAGAAACCCTCGCCGCAACCAACATCTAAAATGTTTCTTATAGATGGCGTATCAGAAATAAACTGTATGATTTTCTCCAACACAACATCATACATGCCATACTCCAAAATTTGGTGCCGGTTGTCAAAAGACCGCTTGCTGTAGTTGGTTTTGGGCGATGATTTTAACAACAAATTTACATACCCATATCTTGAAATATCAAAGCAATGTCCATGTCTACAAATTAGGCTATTGCCTTGTATATCCATTGATTTTGTGCAAATTGGGCATTGAAAATAAACCTTGCTGTCTGCAAAGCGTGATAAATTATTATTCATTTGTTTTTCCTCCGTAATTACATCTCTGCTTCAATAAGCGAGTTATGCAATACGGATAACCGCAACATAACTCGCGGTTTTATCTTAATCTCATAAATGTAACCATTGTGTTGTCCTCCAATCAATTCCGCAGTATTACTCTGCTTTTAGAAAAAGTATAGCACAAAACTATGAACATTTCAACTCTATTTCAGCCTGTCGGCGACGTTGCTCTCTCTGGCATACCGCCGCGCCGCTTCCCGCCGTTCCTCGCTGTATGGGGCGGTCAGACGGAAAGAGAAGCGGCCTTTCTCAATGTCAAACTCCATGCAGCCCGTTTCCGGGTCTGCGTCGGTCTGGCGGCACACATCGGGGTGCTGCTCGGCATAGGCGGCAAGCCGCTTCTTCAAGTCGGTGTTGTGGGTACGGATATGGATCAACGGGTCTTTCTCATCAAACCAGATGTCTGTGACCTTTTTTTGCTTGGGAAGCCCTGTTCGCATAAACTCTCCTTTCTGCGCCCTCGTTTGGAGAGAGGGGCATTTTTGAGGGAATTTTCCCGGCTCTTGACTTGGGGAAAATGGGGATTTTCAAATAGAAACCGCCCCGGCGAACCATTCTTCGTCCGGGCGGTTCCTATCGCGTGATTTTCGTTTTTTCCGGCTCTTGACCGTCCTGCAAGCTGTCGGCAAGTATCACTTTGAGCAGCTTGTCGCGGAATGTTTCTGTGCCGCTGTGGTTGAAAAACAACTCCGCAACGATGGTCTGTCCGTCCCTCTGTGTCGTGATAACACTGTCGGGGGATTGAGGTGTCCCGTTCTGTTCTGCCATAGGCGGCTCCTTTCTCTGGGTGCAAAAGAGGGATTTCCCGTAGCCCGGAAAATCCCTCTTGGTTGTCAGTATTCGGTTTTACTGTGCGGGTGCTGCGGCGGCTTCCTGTGCCTTTTTCTTTGCCCGGTATTCCCGTGCTTTCATGCGGTCATACTCCCGTCGCTTTTCAAGGTTACGCGCCCGGTACTCCCTTGAATACTGCCGGTGGTAGGCGCGGCTCTTTTCCTTTTGGGCTTCCTCGATTTTCTCCCGCATTTGCCGGATTTCCTGCTCCGTTGGCTCTGTAAGCTGTGTCACTTCGTTCTCAAATTTGCCGATATAGTTGAAATATATCCCGATGTGCTGAATGGCTTGTTTTGCCCTTTTCTTGTCGCGCTCATGCACTTCAATCCGGCTGATAAACTCGTTGAGAATGGCGGGGGTCAGGTCGGTAAAGGCAGCGTAGCGTTCCGTCAGCTTCAAAAACTTCTGCGCCCGTCCGCCCGCGTTCTCAAAAGCGGATAGCTGCTCTTGCAGCTCGGCAAGCTCCGCTTTCAGCGCATAGTATTCTTCTGAATACTTCTGCGACATTTGCTCATAGCGGTCTTGCGGGATCGTGCCGAGGGCGTTGTCCTCATAGAGCTTGTTCAGCACCTTGTCAATCTGTTCAAGGCGCGTCGTGATTTGCGGGATACGCTTCTGCTGTTTCTTGGTCTTGTCGGTCTGCTGCATGGCAAGGTTCTTTTTCACTAAGGCTTCAAACTCCGCCCGGTTGCTGATAGAGTAGTCCTCGATTTTCTTCAGCACTTCCGCGACGGTCTGCATGAGCAAATCCGCGTCAATGATGTGTGGGGAATGGCACTTGGGGTTTTTGGCTTTCCCCTTGTGGTACTCGCTGCAATAGGCAACGTGCCGCTTGCCGCCGTTTCTGTAATCTATGCGGATGTGCATTTTTGCGCCGCAATCCTTACAGAAAAGCAAGCCCGACAAAGGGTGGATTTCCCCGTCCCCGTTGGGGCGTCTGACGGGCGCGTTTTCCAAAATCCGCTGTGCGGTTTCAAAGTCGGCGCGGTCAATAATCGGCTCATGCACATTTTCGGTTATCTGCCATTGGCTCCGGTCTACATAGTGGTTCCGCTTGTCCCGGAAATGCTTTGTAGTCTTGAAGTTGACTACATCGCCGCAATACTCCTGCCGCGTAAGGATATGGGTCAAGGTGGCTTTGTTCCACTTGTAGCGGTTATCCTCATTGAGCGCCTTGTTTTTACACGTTCCCCGTCCCCGGTCTTTCATGTAGAAAGTAGGGGTAGGGATTTGCTCCTGCGTCAGATATACGGCGATTTGGTTGCGGTTCTTCCCGCCGATAAACAGACGGAAAATAAGGCGCACAACCTCGGCGGCTTCCTCGTCGATTATCCAAAAATCCTTGTTGTCCGGGTCTTTCATATAGCCGTAGGGGGCTTCGGTGGCAATCGGCTTTCCGCTCATGCCCTTCGTTTTAATGCCGGTCTTTACTTTCTTGCTGATGTCCTTTGCGTACCACTCCGACATGATGTTGATAAAGGGCGCAAACTCCAATGTGTCGGGCTTCTCGCTGTCTATCCCGTTGTTGACCGCGATAAAGCGCACATTGTTCCGTCTGAATATCTCCATAGCGTTGCCAACTTGGAGATAGTCGCGCCCCCAGCGCGTCAGGTCTTTCATAATGCAGACACCGATTTTTCCGTTTTCTACATCGTCCATCATGCGGGAATAGGCAGAACGGTCAAAAAATCTGCCGCTTTCGTCATCGTCAATGTAGTGCCGGATATTGGTTAAGTGCTGTCCTCTGGCATAGTTCTCCAAAAAGATTTTTTGGTTCTGTATGCTGTTGCTCTCACCGCCGTCCCTGTCCTCGTCGCCCACGGAAAGGCGGGAGTAAAGGGCGGTAATTTTGCTATAATCAGTCATGTGCATAACCTCCTGTGCGTCCATGTAGGTGTCCTTTACACTTAAAATTATGCACTCCAGCGGGCCGACCCGTACTCCACGTTGTGGCGGTACTTCTTGGCATTCTTGCCTTTCAGATACACCGCCAGCCGCAGGCCAGCGCCGCAGCACAGGCCCACAGCCAGGTCCAGCGGGTGCAGGCTGGGCCACCAGCTCCCCAGCGCCACCGGCAGGGTGGAAAAGAACGAGAGCATCTTGGCCGAAGCGTCCGCGCCGGTCGCCAGCCGCCAGGCTTCCCCCAGGTTGGTGGCAAACAGGCCCAGCAGGAAGTAGGGCAGGTTCAGCAGCACCAGCTTTTTCACATTCAGCTGCTTCATCGTTCCAGCTCCTTCCGCTTTGTCCTGTCCACCACCGCATTTTTAATAAGCTCCTTGAAGTGGCTGAGCTTCTCCAGCACCGACGGGCGCTCGCTGCGGTCGGCCTTCTTGACCTTCCTCTGGGTGTACTCCGAGAATGCCGCCGTCAGGGCGTCGGCGTCGCGGGCTTTGAAGAAGATCAGGTACTTGGGCGGCGATGCGCTGCGGTCCTTTTTCACCGCATAGTCCACGCCGTACTTGCGGGCGATGCGCTCAAAGTCCTTGATGGACGGGTCGTTGATCTCGATGTTGGAAACACCCTGGTTCTGCCCAATGAGCTGCTTCACCGTCTGTTTGCCCTTGGGGGTGACGGGGGAATCCCGGCTGCGCTGCTTTTCCAGCTTTTTCTCCCTGCGGTGGGCCATGTACTTGGATATGGCGGCCTTGAACAGCCGTCCGGTGAACTTGGTGCCGCTGACAATCAGCGTCAAAGTCCTGTTTTCCACTTCCTCCTGCATTTTTCTCGCCTCCCTTCGTCGGTTATGCAGAAAGCGGTCTTGGGTACTAAGGCGGGACCACCAACCGCCGTAACAGGTGGCGGCCCGTCATACCGTCACCAGGATCAGGGACCGAAGTTCCGCAAAGTGAAGCTTGCCCTTGGGCGTCACCAGCGTGTAGGAGCCGGTGTGGCCGTTGCGGCAAAAATCTTTCACGCAGAACAGCCCCTCGTTGCTGCCTTTGGCGTAGGGCAGCACGCAGCCCGACGGGGTGCGGTAAACGTACCGGCGTTCCAGCAGAAAGCGGACGAAGCGCCGCTCCGGCACGTCCAGCTCCTTGGCAGTGGTGCGCAGGTTGGTGCTGTGCCGCAGGTTGATAAACAGGTCGTAGTAGACGGCCTTGCCTTGCAGCCGGGCGTTGTCCGCTTGCAGCGCCGCGTTTTTCTCACGCTCGGCCAGCAGGTCGGAGCAGAGCTTCAGCAGCGCCTCCGGCGAGGTGGCGACCTCCCACAGCTTTTCTCTGGTGAGGTAGGCCCCATGCTGGCGGATGCTGGGCAGCACCTCAGACGTGACCCAGCGGCGGAACTGCTTTGCTTTGGGAAGTTTGCTGGACAACACCAGAGAATACAGGCCGGACTCGTTGATGATAGGGAGTTTCTGAATCCCGCCGGGGGTGAGAATTTCGCTCACCCCTTTGTCCTCTGCGTCAACGTGGTTGCGGATCGCCTCCTGCGGATTTTTATACCCTAACGCTAACGCCACATCTTTTCCGACCAGCCAAGGCTCCCCGTCAATCTCTACGGCGCGGATAGCCCCAAACTCCGGGTTTTTGAAAATTTCCATCTGGTTCATATCGTGCCTCCTTGGGCGGTGCAGCAGAAAAGCGGCCATTACCAGCCGCCTGCGTGCATATCGTGGTTGACCTGGGCCGTGTAGTGGTTGTTCATGGTGGTGGGCGCGTTGAACAGCACGGTCAGCAGGTACTGCTTCATGTTGCGGATTTCGGTGGTGTTGTTGTGCAGGCACTCCATGACGAACTCGATGTGGGAGCTGTCCAGCTTCAAGAACCGGGACCGCACCACCTCATGGGGGAAGTCCGCCCCGGCGATGCGGGTGGTCTTGCGTCTGGCACAGACCGTCTCCACGATCAGCTCCACGATCTCGTCCAAATCCTCGCGGTAGGTGGTAAACTCCCGGCACAGGTGGTCGTACTCGATGTTCTCCAACACCAAATCCCGATAACTCTGCATTTCTTCCACCGACATCGCATCCCGTCCTTTCCGTTCCGGCGGCCTGGCCGCCGCAAATCCCCGGAAGGGAATGGAATCGGTACTTGATCCCTGAGTATTTGATTTTTGGGTCTTAGATTTCTCTATATTTAATTCAGCGGGCTTTTCCGTATCTGGGTCAGCCAGATACGGGTTTTCCGTATCTGGTGAAGCCGTATCCGGCTGGGGCGTATCCGGCGCTTTGGGCTGGGGCTGCTCATAGATGACATACTCGGTGTCGCTGATGCGGCCCTGCCGGTCCCGCATCTGGTGGCGGACGATGTACCCGGCAGCTTCCAGCTCCCGCAGCGCCCCGCCGATGGCGTCCACGCCCTCCTTGCAGATTTTGGCGAGGCCGCGTGTGGTGTAGTTCCAATCCTCCGGCAAGGACAGCATCATGGACAAAAGCCCCTTGGATTTCAGCGACAGCGCCTTGTCGCGCAGGTGGTGGTTGCTCATCACGGTATAATCACGGGTCCGTTCAATGCGAAAAACGGCCATTTGCGTCACTCCTTCCAGTGTTCATGGCATGAAAAAGCCGCAATCTTCAAAGAGACTGCGGCGGTCAGGTGCGGTAGTTCCGGCTGCGCCAGGAATACGGCGGCTTCGGCACAGGGGGCCGGGTAAAAACGTCCTGCGCGGTGCCGAAGGGCAGGCGCTGCATCACCTGGTCGATCTCGGTGCTTTCCATGTCATGCTGGGATTGGCAATGTTCGCGGATGGCTTCTTCAATGTCTCTAACGGTACACATAGTTCATTCCTTTCTTGGCAAGTGGTGGGTTTACGGGTGGCGGCGCTTTTTCTTCGGCTTGAAGTCGATGATGTGCCCCTCGACAACGTGGGCATGGCGCTTGATTTTGATGTCCCGGCGCTGCTGGCTGAGTAAGGCGGCCTGATAGCCGTCCTCGGTGAGAAACAGCCGCATTTCATCGCCGGAGCTGCCGTAGGAGCCGGAACGCAGGACGGAAAATTCGATCATCCAGCGGGTATTGTCCCGAAACCGCTCCACGGCAAGAATGTTGTGTCCTTTCAGCTCGCGGGCTGAAATATCCCTCATAGGTAACTCCTCTCTCAGCGTTCATGCTGTTGCTGGCGCTTGCGCTGCCACTGTTCCAGCAGTTTGATGATGGTCTCCTGCATCCGGGCAGGGGTGTAGCTCCGGGGGAAATATTTGCGCAGGGTGTCGCTGGTGAAGGTGATCTTGTCCAGGTCGCTTTTCTTTTCCTCGCCCATGATGACCCGCATTATGTCGAGGGTCAGGTGGCCCTCCTGGCTGTACTTTTTCAGCCGCTGGGCCTGGGAGAGCGACGGTGTGGCCTGTTCGCTGTCCATCGCGTCCAGCAAATCCACCTGTTCCTCTTTTTTGAGGAAGGACAGCTCATAGGCCGGGTTGAAGGCAATTTTCTTCTCATCCACCATGTCCAGCAGTTCGGGAATCAGCTCGGTGAGGCGGATGTAACGCTGAATTTGATTGCGGCTCTGTCCAACTTGTTCGGCTAATAACTGGTCTGATCGTTTTTGTGTCCCAACTTGGGACACATTTTCCTTAGACGGTCTGCCTGCTTGTCGCTTCATAGCCTCCAACTTCATCTTATAAGCAAAAGCCCGCTCACTGGGGAGCAGGCTTTCCCGCTGCAAATTGCTGTCAACCATGATGATGGTGGCCTGGTCGTCGTCCAGGTCCCGGACAATGACCGGCATGGTATCCTTGCCCGCCAGCTCACTGGCCCGGTGCCGCCGGTGCCCAGCCACCAGTTCATAGCCGCCGTTGGGGTCCGGGCGGGCGATGGCGGGGACCAGCACACCGTACTGCCGGATGCTGTCGGCGGTCTCCATCATGGCATCGTCATCCTTGACCTTGAAGGGGTGGTCCTTGAACGGGTGCAGCTCGGACAGGGGGATTTCCAGAACCTTCTCCCGCTGGGTGTCGGCGCGGCTTTCCTCGGTGGAGAACAGGTCATCGACTGAGGCCAGCTCTACTTTTTTCGCGCTGCTTTTCAAGTTTTATCACCTCCCGCGTCAGATTTTTATAGGCTTCCGCCACCTTGCCGCCGGGGTCATGTGCGAAGATGCTCTTGCCTTCGGCACTGATCTCCTTGGCCCGGACCGAGTGGGGTATCTCGCTGCCGAACACCTTGATTTTGCTGCCGTAGGTCTCCCGCAGCAGGGCGGCGATTTCTTTGGCAAAGTTGGTGCGATTGTCCACCATCGTCAGCAGAATACCGTCAATCTGGAGCTTGGGGTTCAGCTGCCGCTTAACCTTGTTGATGGTGGACAGCAACTGTTCCAGGCCCTTGGCGGGCAGATACTCCGCCTGGACGGGGACTATGATCCTGTTGGCGGCGGCCAGCGCGTTGACCGTGAGCATCCCCAAAGACGGCTGGCAGTCGATGAGGATATGGGAATACTGTCCCTTCACGGTATCCAAATACTGCCGCAGGATGGTCTCTCGGCTCATGGCGTTCACCAGCGAGACCTCCATGCCGGAGAGCTGGATGTCAGCAGGCATAAGGTCCACGCCCTCCGGGTGGTGCAGAATGCCCTCGCTAGGGCGCAGCGGCTCGTCCATCAGGATGCGGCCCATTGCGTCCGAGAGGGTGAAGGGCAGCTTGTCCGGCTGCGGGTTGCCCAGGCTGATGGTCAGGCTGGCTTGGGGGTCAGCGTCCACCAGCAGTACCTTCTTCCCGGCCTGAGCCAGCCCGATGCCTAAATTGGCGCAGGTGGTTGTCTTGCCGACGCCGCCTTTCTGGTTGGCAACGGCGATGATTTGGGTATTCAAAAATCAATTCCTCCTTGAAAACAGAAAAAGCCACTCAAGTTTCCTTGAATGGCCTTAGTACGTGAAAAAGCCGCTAATTTCAAAAAATAAGCGGCTTTATCGTTTTATTCAGTTATATTTAGCAGTTGTGACCGTCTATTAGCTCACACATGGGCCAACAGACCCGCACATATATGCTTGATAGGCTTTGTTTTGTTGGTCTGCTGGCCCATAAAGCTCCTCCTCTCGTAGGGACACATAATAAATTAGTATACCACAAGAGGAGGACAGCGTCGAGATATAGATTTAAATTGCTATATTCAACGCTGAGAAGATAAACGGGCGGTGGGAACAGCGGCTCCGTATCCACTATAACTGCGTAGGGGTTATTGAGATCCCCAACTTCATTCTGCTGCCTGCACCGGAGGTGTCCGTAAACACAAGAAAGGGCGTAGTCGTCAACTACGCCCCATCCACCATCGCCGGATGAAATCAACAAAAAAAGACGAGTGTTCTTACAGCTTCTCAAATACTATAAGAACACTCGTCATGGTACGCCCGAAGGGACTCGAAGACTACGTTCATGTTTTCGGCCCATATTTCGCGGTCATTTTCTGCGTACAAACACGTCAGCTGTGAAAAACCTGATGTTATTTGGTGTTGACTAGGTACAAAGATCAATTCTACGATTTTTCCCTTTAAGGGAAAAAATAAGGGAAACTTTTATGGGCAAAACAGCGGCCAACGTAACAGCTAGAGCAGAGATATGGACCAGTATGCTGAGGGGTGCCGCGCCAGTTCCATTACACACTCATAGCGTTCTTCTCGCATACTTTAAGTATTCTTTTTTAAATCGTATGCACATAGGAGTTTGCGATAATTTGTTGAACCCTTATCTGGAAAATTTCTAAGGTAATCCTCAACCTGTCGCAAATCCATCTGTCCTGACATAATAGAGCAAATCATCTCTAATGTTTTGTAAGTCGGTGGTATTCGCTGGTCATCAATCACAGCTTGTGGACTTAAGTGGTTTCCATGACATGCCGGTGGAGTGCCTGCAATAAGTGCATTAATTTTAGCTTGCTGTTGTTGCTTTAGATCTTCGCTCCTATCAATTTCGGGACATATCAAAGAAAAAGCATATATCGGAAAATACTGCGAAGATTGAATTTTTTGCTTATTTAAGAGATACAGAAGTTGAGAGTTAGATTCTTCAATTATCTGGAAATAATTTGCCATCATTTCAGCGGTTGTCAAAAACTCATACTTAATGGTTTTCCTAGAGCCTACAACAAGCACTTTATCCGAATTTTCAAGTTTGTCTAAATCTTCTGTAATTGAAACCTCTATGGAACCTCCCTCACATATTTCTCGGACAACAGTCTGAACTTTTCGAATATCCATAGCAGAAACTGGCAAAAAGAGGTTTGCCAATGCTTGGTATACAGCGACAAAATTATCTGTTTTCAGCTTATTGATACGGATGGTTTCAAACCCTTCAATATCTATGTCGTGCTCTATAACTTCTGTGCTCTCTGATCCCTGTTCGTACTCAATGAGAAGGAAGTTATCCCGTATTTTTTTGGCTTCGTCAGAATTATAGTCCACATAAGAAAAGATAGTCCTGAGAATATCTTTAATATTTTTATCACCGATGTTATACCCTATAAAAATAATCGGATTATGGATAAATAAAGAAAGTAATTGTGCACGAATCAGCTCATACTTGCGATTGAATTCTTCGTAATCCCTTTCTGTGATAATGATTTTGTCTGGCTGTGATACACAACCGTGTATTTTATATACAGAACCATACGGGTTACTGAGTAAAATATTGTTCCCTATGAGCGGATTGAATGCAAATAACTGCTCAATCATGGTATCATAATTTGTTGTAATTACAGAGCTTATATTTTTGCGAGCTTTTTTGAACTCGGCAATTTCAGGCAGTGCGGAATCCTTTATAGTTACTTCTCTTAGCAGGTCAGCCAAATATAGCTTAAATCTACTAATATTAATTCCTTTTTCCATATTGGAATAAAAAAGGTCATTAATATGCTCGAATTTCCCATGGCGGTTATCCTTGAGATGTTGATTAAAATCTTTTTCTAGTTGGGCGGCGATCTGATCAAAAGCATAGTCAGTTGGACGCATATGCTCAGCTTTAATATCAAGATAATACTCTGGGTCTGGATTGAAATCTGATGCCACCTTTTTTAGCAAAGAATCCCAACTATATGAATTTTCCAAATACCTTAAACTTAATCCGGTACCAACAAACAGTACAGGATGATTGTGGTAATTTGAAATAAACTCCTTTATGTCCACGATACATCTCCTCCTGCCGGATTTTTAGGGACCTTATTCTATCCGTTTAATCGTAAATTCAATAAAGGTAATTTCTTCGTCTGTTAGACCATACTTTTATGTCTATCCAAACCCTTGATAAATTCCCAATTGGAACTCTAGTCTGTTGGATATTAATTAAGCATATCACGAACCTGTAAAAATTTCAATGATACTCTGATTAATGAGATGGAACTCTCTCTGCACGGAAAGAATGCGCCTCGATTTTGTTTTCGGCATGTACATCAATCTACTTTCAATGATTACCTCTATCGTTTTCTAAAAGATTATATACTTTTATCGTCAGCATTATCGGTAATAAATTCATAATACTTAGTGGTTGTATTTTGCTTGATATATCTGAAAATGCGTCTTTTTGTAGGGGCAAACAACAAATGTCTTAATTATTTAACCGAATCATCAGGCTAAACGCTTCAAAATAAGGTGATATAAAATGATTTCATTAACATAATGATAAGGAGCAGTGAAATGCGATCCAGCTGCTGCCTGATCTAAACATGCTCCTAAATCATTCTAACTGGAGGTATTTCATAATGATTCCATATTTGGATTATCCCAACATGAAGGAGTTTTACACGATTGCTGAGGTGTGCCGTCTGTTCAAGATGGAGAAGAAGGACCTGAAGCATTACAGTGAAAGGTTTGAGATTTTCCCGGTCAGGGATCAGTTTGGCAACTACGGATTCCCGAAAAAGGAGCTTCGCAAACTGCACAATAAAATCTACAAAGAGCAGCGGGAACAGGCCTCAGACGAAGCGCTGTACAACTCCAATGAGGAGGACCCCTGGGCATGACCGCAATTCTCACAGTTAAGGAGGCTGCCTCACTTCTCAAAACCAGCCGGCAGCAGGTGCGCAAAATGATCCAAAGTGGAGACCTTCCAGCAGTCAAAGTTGGCCGGGAGTGGCGCATCAGGGCAGACGCTTTAGACGATTTTCTCACTGAATAGAGTCCATAAGTTAACCGGGGGAGAACTACTACAGTTCTCCCCCGGTTTCCGCTTGCTTCCACTTCTTTTAATATGGCCCGCTGCGGTTTTCTCCCCATTTTCCTCTATAGAAATATGAGGTACAGCATCCTTGCTGTACCTCAAAATTCCAAAAATTTATATGCGGGCGTGTCCAGAGCCTCTGCGATCCGAAGCAGCGTGGTCAAAGAAATCGGCTTGTACATCCCAGCCGCCTCAATTTGGCCGATGTAAGAGGTTGCCACTCCTAATTTGCTAGCTAATTTTTCTTGGGTAAGACCCTGTAACTTCCGGTAGTAGGCCACCTTTAACCCGATTTTCTTATATTCTTCCTCAAACTCATACTTCATCGGATGCACCTCGCTCTTTTATTCTATAAAAGCCTCCCCGGTGTTTCTATCCGATAAATATATTGCAAATATAACTTCATTAGTTATAATATATGTGAAGGCGACAGGAACAGCGCTTGCTGATTTCTATTTGCAATTTGAGGAAATGAAAATTTTTTATAATTTTTCCAAACCGTCAATGAGTGTCCACCCTGTTTGCTATATTGATATTGTAAAGCAAAATCTGTAAGGGGGAATAGGCCTATGGATCGTCTCACTGAGGCCAAATCCGCTCGTCTTCTGGAGATTTACTCACGCCTTGTCAATGGCGAGTTCCTTAGCAAGGCAGCTTTGGCGGAGCAGTATCGCGTCTCAGACCGCAGTATCCAGCGTGATATGGAATCTCTACGCTGTTTCATCACAAATCACGCTCTTGCTCAGGACATCATATTTGATTACCGGGCCCGCGGATACCGGCTCGTGAATCAGATCCCCAAAGGGCTTACCAACAGCGAAATATTGGTTGTGTGCAAGATTCTCTTAGAGAGCCGGTCCATGCGGAAGGACGAAATGCTTCCTATATTGGACAAGCTGATTGAATGCTGTGTTCCTGCTGAAAACCGAACAGTAGTCAAGCAGCTGGTGGCAAATGAAAAATTCCACTATATTGAGCCCCACCACCAAAAGCGTCTGCTGCCCGGACTTTGGGAAATCAGTCTAGCGATTCAGCATCAAAATGTAATGGAAATCGAATATGAGAAGCTGGGCAGAAGCGGAACGGTCCACCGGGTGATCGAGCCAGTCGGGCTGCTGTTTTCAGAATATTATTTTTATTTAGCCGCGTTTATACGAAACATTGACAGAGAAAGCGTTTTTGAAAATCCTGACGACATATTTCCCACAATCTACCGGCTTGACCGAATCCAATCCTTTCATGTGCTGGAGGAACATTTCCGAGTTCCTTATAAGGACCGATTTGAGGAAGGGGAGTTCCGAAAGCGAGTACAGTTCATGTACGGTGGCAAGCTGCAACGAATCAAGTTTCGCTACACCGGCCCTTCGATTGAGGCTGTTCTAGATCGCCTGCCTACTGCACAAATCCTCAATCAGGACGAAACCGGCTGGGTCGTCACCGCAGAAGTGTTCGGTAAAGGGATTGACATGTGGCTCCGCAGCCAAGGAGATTCGATAGTGGAGGTTTGCTATGAGTAAAGAGCTTGACCGAATGAAAAAACGCTCACAGGCAAAAGTAAATAATGCGAAGAACATTTTGACCCAGACCACAAGTACCTTAAACGATCACTTAGGCCAGGTACAAAGTGAATACCATCGTGTAGCTGACTTATCCCATCATGCCCCAGCCGTGATTGAAAATATCGATAAACAGTTTAAAGAAAAAACAAAACTAGCGGATAGCGATATTGCTTTTCTGATGATCTGCACGGCCCTCCAGTGTGCACGACAGTATCTGCTGACCAATGATAAGTTCAGAATTACTGCGGTTCAAGGTGACACCTTAATTGACAGTACAGTTGGTCAACTTATGCCTCCCTCTTGGGAAGATGCTTTGTTTCAAAGTGTTCCCTATGACGCCATCCAGACGAGCTCCCATATTTCAGAGACAGGACTTGCAGGGACGACACACCGTTACCGTACACTGGGCCACGATCCCGTTCTTGGTTGGATATTCGGAACGGCTAATATTATGACCAATTCCTTAACAAAATCTGATATCATCACGACCTATCAGGTCTCCAATATGACGATCATCCGGCACTATCCTATGGGCACCATGGGGATGCTGAATAAAGCGGTTGAATACGCCCAAAATGACCCGATGCTGTTGGCAGCATCCACAGCGAGACAAGCAATTCATTTCGGCTCTGATTATTTTACTAAACAGGGTCTTCCAATTCCCCTTATTTCCACTGTTAATAATGACGTGGCTAAAACATTGATTACAAAAGGTCATATTGATCTTTGGAGTATCACCAGAGGAGCTGCATTGGCTGCCTTGATTAACCAACTAATCGCTACCATTCACAGGTTGTTTTATGACGAAGCCAAAGATGGGAGTGAATCTATGTATGAAATTCGGACAAGAAAAATATTGAGCTATTCCAATGCCTTAGCAGTTGGAAGCAATGTCGTTGTTACTGCAATTACAAACAATTTAACAAAACTCGATGTTGGTGGAATTTTGGTTGCGCTACATAGATTTATCTCTGACTACCAGTTTATCCAGGACATCAAACGAGATTTTTTAAAGAAAGAAATTTACAATCAAATCGTTGGAAAACCATACAATTTCATGGAGGTAAAATAATATGTTTGGAACAAAGAAAATGTATAAAAAAGGTCTTGCTGATGCCATGAGTGCTTACGAAGCATTTGGTAAAAAGCAAGAAGATGCATTAGCTGAGATTCGGAAGGAAGTGCGCGAAGGTAAGAGTCAGTTAGAAGATGCTCTTTCCGGTCTTGGCGATGAATTAAATGGTATCTACGATTATTTGGACGCCAAAGAAAAGGCTGCCTTATACCATCTGAATACACCGTATGATATTAAGGATATGGAAGAATCTGAACAACGACTCTTAGTGGCCCTTCTATACCAGTTGGCCGAAAATGAAGGTGAGCGTTTAAACGACTATCAACGGACATATATTCATGGGGTTCAAAGGTATTTGGAGATCACCAATCCTCAAATTGGCTTAGATGATCTCTCAGTAGTGGGGGAAATTGATTCTGGTAACACCCAGAAAGCAATCCTCCAAACGGTATTAGAGTTCTTCTATTTACAGGACGGAGATGAAATATCAGAAGATCAAGAAGATTTTCTAGAAAATTTCTCTGTAAACAAAAAACAAGCAACCACTATCGAAAATACGGTCAGTCGTCTCTACAATGCTGTGGGTGCAAAAGGGTTAGCAGAGAAATATGGGAATGATGAAGTGATTCAACAGGCAAAAGAGCAAACATTAGCTGCCTTTGATGATTTTGAGCACCTAATGGATTCGGAATATTTTCACGTAAGATCTCGCTTTGTGTCAAATATTTGGGCTGATAAAGATTATTCAAATGTAAGTAGATCCGCATATATAGACGATGAATGTTACAAGGATAACAGCAAGTGTAGGAATGATTCTGAGCGCTATCTTGAACGGTACTGGCGGCAGATCGAGAAAAAGATGGGAGCATATACAAAACGCTATGGTGACGACAGCATCTATAAATCCTATTCCGAACAATTAGAATCTTTGCTCAAAACAGCCAAGACCAGGCTCGCTAAATTACGGAATCCTCGCACTGCTTCTATTGTCGACCAAGTAAGTGAATATCTCACTAAAACAAAAGTGCTGGACAGTTTGGGTTCCGCGAATGACCGTTTAGCCGAGAAATACCAGCTTCCCCATGTTGGAAATTATACCGGAGAAATCTCTTATGAAATCAATGACCCTTCAGAGTTCGCTGATGGATTTTTGGGCAGAATGATTGCTAGTGGATTTAAAAAATATGGGTACAGCCTTGACTCCGCACTTGACTCTATCTCTGAGGATAGCGGTGAAAAACTTCGCGATTTTGTGGAAGAGTTAACTGACCAGGCCAATGATTATATTGACCGTTATATCCTTGTCCCCATTCAAGGATTGTTACCATCTCTCCACGATGCTTTATACGATCAAGAGAACGCTTAAACTCTATGGGTGACCCCTAGGGGGCACCCTGGGCGCATCTTATTTTTAACGTGTTTCCGGCTCTCCACTCCCTCTGAACTATATATTATATTCATAGAAAGCACCGGAAGTATGAACAGCACCCCAATTGTTAGACAGTATGGTATACTACTAACGAATGGGGTGTTGTTTTATGCCAAAAGGGAAACCAAATAAAAGATACACAGGGGAGTTCAAACAA
>NZ_NFKI01000033.1 GCF_002160305.1 Pseudoflavonifractor sp. An184 | reverse complement strand
GGTCGGCGGGGGTGGGCTCGGGGGCCAGGGTGTCCATGGCGATGCCCCCCAGCCGCCCCTGAATCAGGGCCCGCCGCACCGCCAGGTTGTCCACCAGATCCCCCCGGGCGGTGTTCACCAGAATTGCCCCGGGCTTCAGCCGCTCCAGAAGGGCCTCGTTCACCATGCCCCGGGTCTGGTCGTTCACCGCGCAGTGGAGGGAGAGAATATCACAGGCGGAAAACAGCTCCTCCAGGGGCAGATAGGTCACCCCCAGCTCCGCCTCCACCTCCGGGGGCCGGCGGTGGAGGGTGTAGTAGTACAGCCTGCATCCGAAGGGCTTCAGCAGCCGGGCCACCGCCTGTCCGATGTCCCCCAGGCCCACCAGCCCCACAGCCTGCTCCCCCAGCTCCGGGCTGTTGGAGGCCATCACCGCCTCCTTCATCTGCATCTGACGGCCCTCCAGCACCGCGCTGTGGCCGGTGATCCCGTGGCGCAGGGCCATGAGCATGAGCATCACCGTGTGCTCCGCCACCGAGTCGGCGTTGCACCCCTTGTTGTTGCACACGTAGACGCCCCGCTCCCGGGCCGCCTCCAGGTCGATGCGGTTGAAGGCCACACCCTCGGACTGGACCAGCTTCAAATTGGGCAGCAGGTCCAGGATCTCCCGGTCCACATCAATGATTGCATCGGTGAACAGCACCTGGGCGTCCGGGTTGTCCGCCGCCGCCTGGCGGGGCGAGCTGCCCAGGGGACAGAACACCAGCTCCGCCCCCAGCTCCCGGGCAAACTCCGGCATGTAGGCGTCATAGCGGGCCTTGGGGCCAAATACGAGGATCTTCATGGAACAGTTCCCTCCTGATCTGCGCGCCTCTGCCCCGGCGGGGGAGGCCGATTTTGATTTCTCTCCTATTATATCAGCCGGGGGGGCGGCGGACAAGGCGGCCCCCTCAAAATTAGCACTCTATTATATCGAGTGCTAGAATTTACAATTTAGACACATATTCTGCGAGAACTGTTCATAATTCCACGGTATACTAAAGCCAAAGTTAAGAGAGGCCGGGGGACCGGAACAGAACGCTCCCCCAGCGCCGAAAGGAGTTTTTACCATGTATACCATGCTTCCCTTTCACCATATGAGCCGCACCTTCAACGACCTGTTTGACGAGATGGAGCGCAGCATGTTCCCCGCCCAGCCCAGCGGACGGCTGCCCGCCTTCCGCACCGACATCAAGGACCAGGGCGACCACTACCTGCTGGAGGCCGACCTGCCCGGCTTCCGGAAGGAGGACATCGACCTGCACCTGGAGGACAACGTGCTGACCATCACCGCCAAGCACCAGGAGACCGCCGAGAACAAGCAGGACGGCAAGTACATCTGCCGGGAGCGCCGGGTGGGCAGCTACGCCCGCTCCTTCGACGTGAGCGGCATCCAGGAGGAGGGCATCTCCGCCGCCTATGAGAACGGCGTGCTGACGCTGATCCTGCCCAAGCAGGGTGAGGTCGTCCCCCAGAGCCGGAAGATCTCCATTCAGTAAGCAGAAAAAAAATTCTGGCGGGCGGGCCTGTGGGTCCGCCCGCTTTTTCCGAAAATTTTTTCTTTTCCCTCTTGTATTTTTGACGGGTTTGTTATACCCTAGTGTTAGCACTCTTATCTATTTAGTGCTAAATTTTTGAAACATCGAAACCGAAGCAAAGGAGGTTTCTTGTATATGAACATGAACCAATTCACCCAAAAATCTCTGGCCGCCATCCAGGGGGCCCAGGATATCGCCACGGAGCACGGCAATCAGCAGATCGAGCAGGAGCACCTGCTCCTGGCCCTTCTGAGCGACGAGCAGGGCTTTATTCCCCAGCTTCTGTCCGCCATGGGCATGACGGTGCCCAGCTTCACCGCCGCGGTGACCGCCCAGGTGGAGAAGCTGCCCAAGGTGTCCGGCGGCGGCCGGGAGGCAGGACAGGTCTATATCGCCCAGGACGTGGACAAAGCCCTGAAGTCCGCCGAGTCCACCGCCCAGTCCATGAAGGACGAGTATATCTCGGTGGAGCACATTTTCCTGGGGCTGCTGGACAGCGCCAACCGCAGCTTGAAGGAGCTGTTCCGCACCTATAACGTGACGAAGGAAAAGGTCATGCAGGCCCTGGCCTCCGTCCGGGGCAACCAGCGGGTCACCAGCGACAACCCGGAGGAGACCTATGACGCCCTGAAGAAATACGGCACCGACCTGGTGGAGCGGGCCCGGCAGAACAAGCTGGACCCGGTGATCGGCCGGGACGACGAGATCCGGAACGTCATCCGCATCCTGTCCCGAAAGACAAAAAACAATCCTGTTTTGATTGGCGAGCCCGGCGTGGGCAAGACGGCCATCGCTGAGGGACTGGCCCAGCGGATCGTCAAGGGGGACGTGCCCAACAGTTTGAAGGACAAGACCATCTTCTCCCTGGACATGGGCAGCCTGATCGCGGGCGCCAAGTACCGGGGCGAGTTTGAGGAGCGGCTGAAAGCCGTGCTGAACGAGGTGCGCAAGTCGGAGGGCCGGATCATCCTGTTCATCGACGAGCTGCACACCATCGTGGGGGCGGGCAAGACCGAGGGGAGCATGGACGCGGGCAACCTGCTGAAACCCATGCTGGCCCGGGGCGAACTCCACTGCATCGGCGCGACGACCCTGAACGAGTACCGCCAGTATATTGAGAAGGACGCCGCCCTGGAGCGGCGGTTCCAGCCGGTGATGGTGAACGAGCCCTCGGTGGAGGACGCCATCGCCATCCTCCGCGGCCTGAAGGAGCGGTACGAGGTGTACCACGGCGTAAAAATCACCGACGGGGCCATCATCGCCGCCGCAACACTGTCCAACCGGTATATCACCGACCGATTTCTGCCCGACAAGGCCATCGACCTGATCGACGAGGCCTGCGCCATGATCCGCACCGAGATCGACTCCATGCCCACCGAGCTGGACGTGATCCAGCGGAAGATCATCCAGCACGAGATCGAGGAGGCCGCCCTGAAAAAGGAGACGGATAAGCTGTCCCAGGAGCACCTGGCCGAGATCCAGAAGGAGCTCTCCGACATGCGGGACGAGTTCAACGCCAAGAAGGCCCAGTGGGAGAACGAGAAAAACGCCATCGGCAAGGTGCAGAAGCTGCGCTCCGACCTGGAGGAGGCCAACGCCCAGCTGGAGAAGGCCCAGCGGGAGTACGACCTGAACCGGGCCGCCGAGCTCCAGTACGGTAAGATCCCCGAGCTCCGCAAGGCCCTGGAGGCGGAGGAGCAGATCGCCAACGAGGGCAAGGCCCGCTCTCTGCTGCGGGACAAGGTCACTGAGGAGGAGATCGCCCGCATCATCGAGCGGTGGACCGGAATCCCGGTGGCCCGTTTGATGGAGGGGGAGCGGGAGAAGCTCCTGCACCTGGAGGACATCCTCCACAAGCGGGTGGTGGGCCAGGACGAGGCGGTGCGCCTGGTGTCCGAGGCCATTTTGAGAAGCCGGGCCGGTATCGCCGACCCCAACAAGCCCATCGGCTCCTTCCTGTTCCTGGGCCCCACCGGCGTGGGCAAGACCGAGCTGGCCAAGACCCTGGCCGAGGCCCTGTTCGACAGCGAGAAGAACCTGGTGCGCATCGACATGTCCGAGTATATGGAGAAATTCTCCGTGTCCCGGCTCATCGGCGCGCCTCCCGGATACGTGGGCTATGAGGAGGGCGGCCAGCTGACGGAGGCCGTGCGGCGGAAGCCCTACTCCGTCATCCTCTTTGACGAGGTGGAGAAGGCCCACCCCGACGTATTCAACATCCTGCTCCAGGTGCTGGACGACGGCCGCATCACCGACAGCCAGGGCCGCACCGTGGACTTCAAGAACACCATCATCATTTTGACCTCCAATCTGGGCAGCCAGTACCTGCTGGACGGCATCGACGAAACCGGCGAGATCAGCCAGCAGGCCCGGGACCAGGTGAATGAGCTCTTGAAGCGCTCCTTCCGCCCGGAGTTCCTGAACCGGCTGGACGAGATCGTGTTCTATAAGCCCCTGACCAAGGAGAACGTGACCCATATCATCGACCTGATGGCGGCCGACATCAACCGCCGTCTGGAGGACAAGCAGCTCACGGTGGAGCTGACCCCCGCCGCCAAGGACTATATCATCGAGAGCGCCTACGACCCCATCTACGGCGCCCGTCCCCTGCGCCGGTTCCTCCAGCACACGGTGGAGACCCTCGTCAGCAAGAAGATCATCGCCGACCAGGTGGAGCCCGGCTCCCGCATCACGGTGGACTGCCGGGGCGGGGAGCTCACCGTGGACACCAAGGAGGTGCTCACCGGCGAGGTCATCGACGGATAAAAAACTTTCCCTCTCAACCAAAGGGCGGGACGCCGGAAATTCTCCAGCGCCCCGCCGTTTTTGATAGAGAACAAAAATCCCGGAAGCCGGTTTTCCATCCGGTTTCCGGGACTTTTTTCTGCTGTCAGCCGCGTATCAAATTACACTAGACGTATCTGCGCCCAAGAGGCGAAACGAAGTTTCGCAGAAAATTTCTTTGCACCGCGTTTCTCCGCTGCGCGTCAAAACGTGGAAGGATTGCACGTGAAAGAAAACCCTGATGGTTTTCTTTCACACTATCTTTCCTTCCGAATCCTGAAAATGATCCCAGAGGCGAAGCGAAGCTTCGCACAAAGTTCTTTTGCCTACTTTTCTTTCAAGAAAAGTAGGTCAGGCGTGGGCGGAGGCGCGGGTGAGGGGCTCCGCCGCCTCTTGGGCGGGGACCTCCCGGGCGGCCTTCTCCTGCTTGGCCATGCCCTTGGCGTTGGCCAGCATGAGCTTGATCCGGTTCTCCTGGTTGATCTTGGTGGCGCTGGCGTCGTAATCGATGGCCACAATATTGGAGTCGGGGTAGTCCTCCTTCAGCTTGCGGATCATGCCCTTGCCCACGATGTGGTTGGGCAGGCAGCCGAAGGGCTGGGTACACACGATGTTGCCGGTACCGGAGTGGATGAGCTCCAGCATCTCGGCGGTGAGGAGCCAGCCCTCCCCCATCTTGTTGCCGTCCCCCAGGTACCCGTGGACCAGGGAGTGCAGCTCCCGGAAGGTGCCGGGAGCCCGGAAGCGGCCGGAATTCTCCAGGGCCTGAATCATGTCCTTCTGGCAGTTCTCCACATAGCCCATAAAGATCTTGCAGGCCGCCTTCTTGATCCACTTGCCGCCGTACAGGTCCACATCGGCCACACGGTTGTAGATCTTGAAGATGATAAAGTCGGTGAGGCCGGGGACCACCGGCTCCACCCCCTCGCTGAGGAGGAATTTTTCCAGATTGTTGTTCCCCAGGGGAGCGAACTTCACATAGATCTCGCCCACCACGCCCACGCGGACCTTGGGCTCTCCCTGGACGGGGATGGCGGCGAAGTCGCCGCAGATCTGGGCAAACAGCCGGCGCATCTGGCCCCGGCTCATGCCCTTGCCCGCCTCGAAGCCGTCCACCAGCTTGTGGGTCCAGGCCTCGATCATGGAATCGGTCTCCCCCTGGTTCACCTCATAGGGGCGGACCTGGTTGGCCACATTGACGATGATGTCCCCGTACATCATGGCGTACACCGCCTTGCGGATAAAGGGGATGGTCAGCTTGAAGCCGGGGTTCTTCTCCAGGCCGGACAGGTTGACGGACACCACGGGGATGTAGGCCATATCCGCCTTCTCCAGGGCCTTGCGCAGCAGGTGGATGTAGTTGGAGGCCCGGCAGCCGCCGCCGGTCTGGGTGATGAGCAGGCCCACCTTGTGGGGGTCATAGCCTCCGTGCTTCACCGCGTCGATCAGCTGGCCGATGACCAGCAGGGCGGGGTAGCAGGTATCGTTGTGGACGTACTTCAGCCCCTCATCCACGATCCCCCGGTGGTTGGTGGTGAGCATATCCACCTTATACCCGGCGTTCTGCAGCAGCTTCTGCATCATGCTGAAGTGGACCGGGAGCATCTGGGGCATGAGGAGGGTGTACTCCTCCTTCATCTCCTTGGTAAACAGCAGGCGGCCGGTCTCGTCGTATACTAACTTAGCCATAAATACTCCTTTTTTCTTGGATAGGAGATAGGAGTTGACAGAACAGCGGAGGAAATATCTCCTATCTTCTATCTCCTCACTCCTATCTGCTCCCGCAGTCTATTTTTTACTCAGCTGCCTTCTGCTTGCGTGCCTCAATGGCCGCCATCAGGGAGCGGATGCGGATCTTGACGGCGCCCAGATTGCTGATGTCGTCGATCTTCAGCTGGGTGTACAGCTTGCCGCCCTCCTCCAGGATGGAGCGCATCTCATCGCCGGTGATGGCGTCGATGCCGCAGCCGAAGCTCACCAGCTGGATGAGCTCCATGTCCGGCTGAGTGCACACATACCGGGCGGCGTTGTACATGCGGGCGTGGTAGGTCCACTGGTTGAGCACGTGGCGGGGGGCCTTATCCTCCAGATAGGCCACCGCGTCCTCGGTAATCAGAATAAAGCCGTAGTTGGTGATCAGGTCGTTGATGCCGTGGTTAATCTCCGGGTCCATGTGGTAGGGGCGGCCGGCCACCACCAGAATGGGGCGGTCCTCGGCCCGGGCCTGGGCGATGTACTGCTGGGCAGTGGCGCGTAAATCGTTCTTATATGCGTCATAGGCCCCGTAGGCCGCCCGGGCGGCGGCCACCGTCTCCTTCCTGGGGACGCCGAACTCCTCCTCGAACCACTTGGCGGCGTGCTTCTCAAAGTCCTTGGGGCGGTGCAGGCCGAAGTAGGGGTACAGGTACCGGGTCTTTTTCAGCTCCGGCACATTGGCGGCCAGCAGCTCCGGGTAGTAGGCCACCACGGGGCAGTTGTAGTTGTTGTCGCTGACCCCCTCGTTGAAGTTGTAGGGCATGCAGGGGTAGAAGATGGCGTCCACCCCCTGCTCCACCAGGGCCTCCATATGGCCGTGGAGCAGCTTGGCGGGGTAGCACACCGTGTCCGAGGGGATGGTGCGCTGACCCTTCACATACAGCTTCCGGCTGGACTCCGGGGAGAGGACCACCTCGAAATTCAGGCGTGTGAACAGCTCGAACCAGAAGGGCAGGTTCTCGTACATGTTCAGGCCGAAGGGGATGCCGATGCGCCCCCGGGAGCCGTCCCCCTGGCCCTTGCCCTGGAGGGCGCGGAGCTTTGCGTATTTATAGCGCATCAGGTCGGGCAGGTGAGTGGGCTCCTCTCCCAGAGGGCGGGAGCACCGGTTGCCCGAGACAAAGCGCCGGCCGCCGTCGAAGGTGTTGACAGTCAGGGCGCAGTGGTTGGTGCACAGGCCGCAGGTGGCGGGCTTGGCGGTGTGGGTGAACTTCTCCAGGGCCTGGGCGGTGAGCACCGCGCTCTTCTCCAGGTGCAGGTCCCGGGCGGCCAGGGCCGCGCCGAAGGCCCCCATGATGCCGGAGATGGTGGGGCGGGTCACGTCCCGGCCCAGCTCCTGCTCAAAGGCCCGGAGAACCGCGTCGTTGAGGAAGGTACCGCCCTGGACCACGATGTGCTTGCCCAGGTCGTCGGCGGAGGCCGCCCGGATAACCTTGTAGATGGCGTTTTTCACGATGGAGATGGACAGGCCGGCGGAGATCTCTTCCACGCTGGCCCCGTCCTTCTGGGCCTGCTTCACGCTGGAGTTCATGAACACGGTGCAGCGGGAGCCCAGATTCACCGGCTTCTGGGCGAACAGGCCCAGCTTGGCAAAGTCGGCGATGGTGTAGCCCAGGGCCTTGGCGAAGGTCTCGATGAAGGAGCCGCAGCCGGAGGAGCATGCCTCGTTGAGCATGATGGAGTCCACCGCTCCGTTGCGGATTTTAAAGCACTTCATGTCCTGGCCGCCGATGTCGATGATGAAGTCCACGTCGGGCTCGAAGTGGGCGGCCGCCTTGTAGTGGGCCATGGTCTCCACCAGCCCCAGGTCGCAGGAGAAGGCGTTTTTGATCAGGTCCTCGCCGTAGCCGGTGACCGCCACGCCCTTGATCTCGATGCGGTCCCCGCACTGGGCGTAGATCTCCCGCAGCTGCTCCAGCACAATGGCCACCGGGTTGCCCAGGTTGGAGTGGTAGTAGGTGTACAGCAGTCCCCCGTCCCCGGTGATGAGGGCCAGCTTGGTGGTGGTGGAGCCGGCGTCGATGCCCAACCAGGCGGGCCCCTCATAGGTCTTGATATCCACCTGGGGCGGGCGCTTGGCGTTGTGCCGGGCGCAGAAGGCGCCGTACTCGGCCACGTCCTGGAACAGGGGGGGCATGGTGTCTACCAGGGTGGTGGTGTCCACGCTCTCCTCCAGCTTTTTCAGGGCATCCTCAAAGAGGATGGTGTCATAGTCGGAAGAACACAGGGCCGCGCCCATGGCGGCAAAGCAGTCGCCGTCCTCGGGGAAAATGGCGTGCTCCTCATCCAGCTTCAGGGTCTCCACGAACCGCTCCCGCAGGCCCATGAGGAAGTGGAGGGGGCCGCCCAAAAAGACGATCTTGCCCTTCAGCTCCCGGCCCTGGGTGAGGCCGGCCACCGTCTGGTCCACCACCGCCTGGAAGATGGAGGCGGCCACGTCCTCCTTCCGCCCGCCCTGGTTCAGGATGGGCTGGATATCGCTCTTGGCAAACACGCCGCAGCGGGAGGCGATGGGGTAGATCTTCTCATGCTTCAGTGAGAGGGCGTCCAACTCATCCACCGACACGTTCATCAGGGTGGCCATCTGGTCAATGAAGGCGCCGGTGCCGCCGGCGCAGGAGCCGTTCATCCGCTCCTCCAGGGCGCCGCCGAAGAAGATGATCTTGGCGTCCTCGCCCCCCAGCTCGATAACCGCGTCGGTCCCCGGTATGTAGGTGTTCACCGCCGCGGCGGTGGCGTACACCTCCTGAACAAAGTCGATCCCGGAGGCGTTGGCCACTCCCAGTCCGGCGGAGCCGGTAATGACCATCTTCACCTGCCTGCCCGCCAGCATGTCGGAGATGGACCGGAGGGTCTCGCAGGCCCGCTCCCGGGTCTTGGAGTAGTGCCGCTCATAGGAGCGGAACAGCAGCTTGTTCTGTTCGTCCAGCACCACCACCTTGACCGTGGTGGAGCCGATGTCGATGCCGATACGAAGACTCATAAACTGAAAATGCTCCTCACATTCGTTTCCATGTTAACAGACTGATTTCTATTCTGATACATGATACTTCTCCTCCAAAGAAAAAACAACATTTTTAACGGTTTCTTAACGCCGGAGGTGGGAGGAAAAACGTCCTGTTTACGGTAGGAAATTGTGCATTTCTGCCCAGATCCTCCATTTTTTCACCCGTTCTCTCCCATTTTGGAATTGTCACCTTGCACAAAAGACATCCCCATTCTCAGAAAAAGCGGTGCGGACTGCTCCGCACCGCTTGCAGCTTCTTTACAGTTCCCCGGCCAGCCCCGCCATCTTCTCCAGCAGCTCCGTATTCCCCGCCAGCCGGGGGTCTGAGGGGGCGGCGGCCAGGGCCAGCCGGGCCTCCTCCAGGGCCTGAGGGAGCCGCCCGGTGTGGTAATAGGCCTGACAGCGCAGGTCGTGGGGCAGACCGCCCCAGGCCTCCGCCTCACAGATATAGGTGCGGGGCCGCTCCCGGATTTTCAGGGCGCAGGCCGTGGCGTACAGCACGCCGTCCCACTCCTGGTCCTCGTAGAGGAGCATGGCCAGATCCACCCAGGGCTCCCGCAGGTGTGGGGCCTCCGCCGCCGCCCGCAGATACCAGTCCCGGGCCTCATCCCGCTCCCCCTTTTGGGCGTGGGCCCTGGCGATATACCGCATGGAGGCCGCCCGCTCATCCCGCCAGACGGCGCTGGGCAGAGCCAGATGCCGCGTCAGGGTGCGGATACAGTCGTCCCACCGGCCGTAATAGAGGTACTCCCGGCCCAGATAGTGGAGGTTCCGGTCGTCCTCCGGGTCCTCCGCCACCGACAGCTCCAGCAGGGGCAGGTACTGTCCCCGGGATTTTTGGGGGTCCGGGTGGTGGTCCAGCTGGACCCCCTGGGCCAACGCCAGCAGTCCCCGCTCCCCCTCCCCCACCCACTCCAGCACCTCGTGGACCGGGTGGACCCACCGGAAGCCGCGGCGGGCGTGGATCTTCTCCTGCCAGAACACCACCCCCTCGGAGCCGTCGGGCTGAAAGCTCCAGGTGTAGCGGTAGGAGGCCTGCCGGGTCCCCGGCGTCCAGACCTCCTCCAGGGCGGAGCGCCAGCCGGGATGGAACACCTCGTCCAGGTCGGTGCACACGCACACGTCCGCGTCCTCCGGAACCAGCTCCAGAGAGCGGTTCCGGGCCCGGTCAAACCGCCAGGGGGAGATCCGCTCCACCGTCACCCGCGCCCCCCGGGCCCGCAGCCGCTCCGCCGTGCCGTCGTCGGAGCCGGTGTCCAGCACCACCACCTGGTCCGCCTCGGACATGGAGTCCATCCACCGGTCTACAAAGAAGCCCTCGTTCTTGGCGATGGCATATACGACGATTTTCATTCTCAGTCTCTCCTTCCACAAAAGAGAGGGCGCAGAGCGCCCTCTCTCAGCTTGTCGAAAAACCTCTGTTCAGACGAATCCGTCCGAGTGTTGGCGGGGGAGCTCGAGGGGGCAGCCGCCCGCCTCAAGTGGGATCGAATGCCCCGAATGCCTTGCTTGGCAAGGCGTTCGGCGAGCGCAGCGAGAACTTTTCCGCCGCTACGCGGCGGAAAAGTAACGGCATTTTTCAGGCTGTCAGAAAAGTCCTTGGACTTTTTTGACAGCCTGAGAGAGGGCGCTTCGCGCCCTCTCTGAAATCGCTGGCGGCTGGCCAATCAGGCGGTGGGAATGTCCCCCAGCCGGGTGATGGTCATGGTGATGCCGCTGTACTGGAAGCCGCCTCCCGTCCCCACCAGCTGTAAGGTGGAGGGGGCGGAGGTGACGGCCACCGGCACGGCAATGGGCAGCACCGCCGCGTCCGCCGAGGTGTGGAAGGTGTGCAGCACTCCCCCGCCCGGGACGCCGCTCCCCCCCTGCTGGAGGGTGAGGGTGATACTTAGAGGGAAGTTGCTCCCGGAGGCCGGATTGATAACCCCCTGGAAGGACGTCATATAGACGCCCGGCGTGTTGATGGTAAAGGCCGCGCTGTTGCTGGCATGGGAGATGGCGCTGCCATAACTCAGCCCGTTGCGGTCAAAAATCAGCGCAGTGCCGGAGGTCCCGTTCTGTACCGGCGTGGAATAGGCCGACAGCAGGGCGACCGGCTGGCTCCCGGTCCCCGCATCCCCTCTGGGAATGGTAAAGTTCAGCACCGCGTTCTGCTGCGTGCCGGAGTTGGTGACCGCCGCCTGGCTCCCCGGCTCTCCGGTGGTCACGGTGCCCACCTGGACGGTGGCCGCGTCTCCGTCCTCACCGGACGGGCCGGTGGGACCAGCGGGCCCGGTGGCCCCCCGCGGGCCAGTGGGTCCAGTTGGGCCAGTGGGGCCGGTGGCTCCCTGGGCGCCCGCGGCGCCCGTCGGGCCGGTGGGACCAGTCGCGCCCTGAGCGCCCGTCGGGCCGGTGGGACCCGTCGCGCCCTGGGCGCCCGTCGGACCGGTGGGGCCCGTCGCGCCCTGAGCCCCTGTGGCGCCCGTCGGACCGGTGGGGCCCGTCGCGCCCTGAGTCCCTGTGGCGCCCGTCGGACCGGTGGGACCAGTAGAGCCGTTTATTTATGCACAACATTAGATTTTCCTTTGTGTTGAGTAGGCAAGCCGTTAGATTGCCTTGCTCTCAATCACCTGGATAACGTTGTGGTTATTCTCAATGTAATCAATAATTCGCTGGTACTCGTCGGCAAAATTGAAGTCAACCGTTATTTCCCCGTTCTCATGCACCCAAACCGCTTTTACGAGTTCAACCATAATCCCGCGGTTAAGGCTCTGAATGTTTTTGTGTTTCAGAAAGGCGGTTAGATACGGGTCATCGGTTCCGATACCATCAGCCATTACCTGCATTTCCTCTTTCAGATAGGAGATGTTCGCTTCAAGCTGTTGTATCTGTTCTGCAATCTTGCCTTTCAAGCGGCGGTATTCCTCTTTGGTAATCTCACCGCTTTTCCAATCAAGGTACAAGCTGTCGGAAGCGTCATTGTACTGTTTTAGCTGCTTCTCTGCCTGTTTCAAGGAATAGGATAATCTTTTGCTTTCCCGGTTGATAACAGGCGCGTTGTTAATCCGTTCAATTTCTTCTGCAAGCCGATCTACAAGGGCAATTTGCATTTGCAACGCTGCCAATACCGCGTTTTCCAACTTGTCTTGCCGGATAGAATGTTTGCTGCAAATCTTCTTATCGGTGTAGCTACGGCAAGAGTAGTAGGCAATATCACGGGCGGTTTTGCGCCGCATGGCCTTTTTGCAATCCGCGCAACGGACAAAGCCGGACATGAGATAGACTTCCTGTTTGCCGGGGGCTGTCCTTGTGTCGCGCTTATGTAGGGCTTGCGCTTTCTCGAATGTTTCCCTGTCAATAATCGCTTCGTGTGTGTTGGGGACGACAAACCATTCTTCTTCGGGGACGTTGATCTGCTTGTGTACTTTGTAGCTTATTACGCGGTTACGGCCTTGCACCATTACGCCCGTATAAACTTCATTTTGCAATATCCTTGCAATCGTGCTGGCAGACCACAAACCATCGTTTTTGTCGGAATTAGGGTTGTTATACTTAAAGCCTTTTTTCTTCTTATAGGCTTCGGGGTTCGGCTCTCCCATTTGGTTAAGCCGCTTTGCAATCCCCATTTTACTGTACCCCTCATTGACAAACCAATGGTAAATGCTTTTGACAACTTCCGCTGCTTCTTCATCTACAATCAAGCTGTTTTTGTCGTTTGGGTCTTTCTTGTAGCCATAAGGGGCAAACGCGCCTATGAACTCGCCGCGCTCCCGTTTCATCTTGAATGTTTTGCGGATTTCTTCGGAAGTGGTCGCGGCAAACTGCTCATTGAACATTCCCCTAATAGGTACTTCAAGACCGCTTGCAGAATGGGGGTTAGCGTAAGTGTCAATAAATGGCGTGCCTGTGCAAATAAACCTTGCGCCGTGAATGGGTATGAACTCCTCCAAAAACTTTTGTTGATCGGCAAGGTTGCGGAAACCGCGTGCAAGGGATTTGATAATCATGCAGTTTACTTCTTTGCGGACAATGCAGCCCTCAAGCCGTTTGAAGTTTGGTCGCGCTGTGTCGGTGCCTGTCAATCCGTCGTCGGCAAACACGTCTACAATCACATAGGTTCCCGGCTCAAAATAGCTGTCTACAAAGTCGCGGAGTATCTTTTCTTGGTTGATAACACTCTCGCTTTCGTCCTCGTTGTCGTCCTCTCTGGATAGTCGAATGTATAGCCCAATTTTCCAAAACGGCTCTGCATAACTGCGTGCCATTTTGTCTTTGCGTATGCGGGGCATTATACCTCCTTTCCCCCTATAATTACGAGTTAATTATACCATTTTCGCCCCGTAATCACAAGGTCTTTACCCGTAGAGTTAGGGAAAGTCGGCGGTTATTTCAGACTTAAAAAGTAATCACACAATGATTGCTTTAGCGTTCTATCCTCTGCGACAAACCGTATTCTTACGGGTGTATCACCACAAAGAAAACAGTATGGATTTACAATCTGCTCAAAGTAGCTTTGCATTTTCTTTGCTGCTGGCAAAGAACTGTCAATATGGATATTACGAATATCAACCAAAGTGCTGCGGTCAACCTGTGTAATATCAACATTTCTCATTTGTTGAAGTTGTAACTTGGTAATCATCTTCTTTCCCTCCCGGTTAGCGGCATAGTACAGAATATGCGCTCCGGCTTGTACGATATGAGAAATAAGGCTGAAACGGGCGGTTGTTAGCTGCAACCTCACGGGAGTTTCACCCCGGCCCATGCTTATGGGTGCGCCGCGCAATACTTTGAGGGTGTTCAACGCGGGAGTATCATTGTGCCGCCTTGTATGTCGTCGCCCACAAGCTGCTAAACCTGTTTTACGGCGCGGTAGTTGTCGCTCGACTTTTCCCCGTAGGGGAAAAGCTGTCATGGCGTACCCGCCGACTGGCTCGATACAGACGGAATGTACCCGTTGCCTGTTATGCTGCGCACCAAAGGTCGCTTTCTTTGTCAAGTTACAATAGGCTTTGTCGGCCTGCAAAAGCACATCAACAGCGGATATGCTTTTGCGGAACGACAAATAGCCCATAACGGGAATCGTGGAAAGGGGACACGCTCCCCGCATGGGCTAAAAGATTATCCTACATGAAAAGCAAGGGTGCGGGTAATAAGGCGCACTTGCAGCCTGTTACGCATTTCCTCGTCCACATAGGAATAGGTATTGCCCGCGTCGTCTTTCAGCGTGCGGGTACAAAGTTTCGCTATGTAACCCTCGTAATGCTTCAAGATCGCGCACATGGCGGTTGTGTCGCCGTTTGCCGCTGCGGAAATGACAGGGAACGGCAACAGATTTTCAGATTTCCTAACGGTATTCATCATCTGCTTTTCCCTCCAAATACTGTTTGATTTTCGCAAGCGCGGATTTCCTGTGCCGGAAAACCGTCGTGCGTACAACATTCAGCAGTTCGCCAATTTCCGCGTCGCTCATATCCAAGAAGTAGGACAAAAGGATAATGTCGCGTTTCCTTTCGGGCAAAGCGTTAAGGGCTTCGGCAAGCAGTTCATTTTTGACGAGTACATCAAAGCCGGACACTTGAAAACGGAAATAATCGCTTTCGTATTCGTCCGTTGTGAAAAGCTGCGCGAGTTCGCTTTCGCTCAAATCCGAAAAAGTAACTTCGCGTGCTGCGCGTTTCGCAAGAGTGCGGCGGTGGCTTTTCGCTTCGCCGACCAAAGTTTTCTTTGCTAATGCGTCGTACTGATGTTGTATTCTTTCCTTGTCGGAAGAAGATAGCTCCATAGAGTTCACCTCCTTCCCGCGTGGAGTAGAGGACGGGAGTTAAGGGCTTGTCCTCTCTGCCCCTTTCGCTCCGTACCCGTTCGGGAGATGGCTCTTGAGTGCGCTTTTCAGAAAAAAGTTGAAAAAAGCAAAATGCGCCCGTCCGCAAGACGCGGACGGGCGCAAAGGAAATGTAAGCAGTAGCTAAATGTATTGACAGTTCACATTCATAGCCGGAATATCCCGCTTGCGGAGCATAGCTTTTTTTGACCGCAAAGCATTAGGCGGGTTACAGTAAATAAAAATGGACACGGCGATACCTCCCCGATACCGCCGTATCCTTAAAAAAGGGCGACTTTAATACACTACCCGCAATCCATTCTATAATAGGGAACAGCGGCTTTTGCGCAATATTAAATAAAAAAGCCGATAACACATAGGTTTTTTGACCTAATGCGTTATCGGCTCTGCGTCTATGCGTCTGGCACTTTTAATCATTTTTTTTTGAATTTATTATATGTGTTAGCTAACTGTCCACAAGCCGCGTTAATCTCTCTGCCATGAGAAACTCTCATAGTAACTTCAAGTCCTGCTTGCTCTAATTGATGTTTGAATGCAACTATTTCCCGTTTCTGTGGTGCTTTAATTCTTGAATTGCTTGTTGGGTTGTATTGTAACACGTTAATCATAACTTTTTTGCCCCGAAACCATTTTGCAAGTTGTCTTACATCTGAGGGCCGGTCATTTATACCCGGTAAAAGCAAATACGCAAAGACAATTTTGCGATTATGCCTTTCAGAATAGGATAAGGCTTGCTTAACAACATCTTCAATAGCATATATGCGCATGTGAGGAATAATACGATTTCTTGCAGATTGTGTTGCTGCGTGTAAAGATATTGTCAACTGAATTTTAAGATGTTCCTCGCGCAATTTTTTTAATTGATCGACCGGACCAACTGTTGATATGGTAATGCCGTCGGTTGGAAAGTTGAGCCCATATCTATCTCGGAGAATATGGATTGCTTTTATCAAGTTGTCATAATTGAATAAAGGCTCTCCCATACCCATAAAAACGATACGGTTTACTTTTCGACGCAACAATATAATCTGTTGTACGATTTCTGACGATGTTAGATTACGAACAAAGCCATTTCGCCCGGACTCACAAAAAATACAACCAACAGGACAACCGACTTGTGTGCTCACGCAAACAGTTCCACCATCTCGCCGCTTGATAAAAACCGTTTCAATGTATTTGTTGTCTTTCAGTTCGTAAACATACTTTTCAGTATCACTGCTTTTGCAAATATTTTTTACCAACATTGATAGATTTTTTTTGCGTGGTAATTGCTTATATAATTCTTCATATAAGGCTTTTGCTTCATTCTCGCCAATAACTTCCGACATTTCTTTGTAAGTAAATCCGTATGGATCATTCCGTACTTCCGCAGGCGTATATTTAGGTAAACGTTTCATTTTTATATCCTTTCTTCTAAATAATAAAAGTTTGTTTTTCTGTATTTTTGATTACAATCTCTAATTTTTCTACATCAATGATATGCGTCAATTTGCATTTAGGGCAGAAAAGAGGAAAATCTTTTAATACAGTATTATGAAATACTTGAACTCTCGTCTTTCCGTTACAAATCGGACATTTTATCCAATATTTTTTAAGCATTATATTTCACTCGTCCTTTTTACACAAAAAAATGCAGGTCAATCCTCAACATGAGCATTGACCTGCATTTATAATGCACAGAGCAGTACAACAAAACTAAGGCATAGCTTGCACTATGTCTATACTATATCTATACGTCGTTAGTTTTTTGTATAGCATCCGCAAAATAAGCATGACAAAAAAGCCCATGTTGAAAATGGGAAAATCCTTTTTTTCAATGCTTATCTAATACGCATGCTATGCAACATAAACGCCGCCTCCTTTTACATAAATTTTATTTTATCAGAAAATCAGTCTACTGTCAATACACAACAGGAAGTATTTAACCTAATGATATGAATTGTGTGGACATATCCAAAAAGAAAGGTGAACTGTAAAATGTAACAGGGTGAATGAAAATGGCAAAAAGACCCGTACCATTGTACGACTTTAAGGCTTTCGGGGCAGCTATAAAAGCCGCGAGAAATGAATACGGCGAGAGCCGCAAAAAGGTAAGCGACGAGTTATATATTTCCCCGCGCTACCTTGCGAATATCGAGAACAAGGGACAACAGCCGAGTTTACAGGTATTCTATGACCTTGTAACCCGGTATCATATTTCGGTAGATCAATTTTTCTTCCCGAACAGCAATGCGGAGAAATCCACCGGGCGGCGGCAGCTTGACGCGCTGCTGGACGGTATGAGCGATAAAGGCATACGGATTGTAACCGCAACAGCAAGGGAGATAACGGAAGTCGAAAAAGCAGAGGATTAACCTCACAATATGAGAAATCGGGAGATTGCAGCGCATGGCGGCTGCAATCTTTTTTTGCGTCCAAAATCAAAGGAACGCGCAACAAATACCGCCTTTCGGTGGGGGTATGGAGTAGATAGCAAGCACAGCAAACGAGTACCCGTTTGCGGAAAATGCTTGTTGGGATAATCCCAAACCCTTATACCGAAAGGCGGTGCGGAAATGGAAAACCGAAAGAGAAATATACAGATGAAGTTTTACGTTACGGAAGAAGAAAAGCGGCTGATCGACGAGAAGATGAAGCAGCTTCCCATAAAGCAGTATGGGGCATACTTCCGTAAAATGGCGATAGACGGGTATATTCTTGTCGTTGACCGAAGCGACACAAAAGCATATATCCGGGAACTGCAAGCGGTGAGCCGGAACATCAACCAAATTGCAAAACGCGCCAATGCGACGGGGACGGTTTACAGGCAGGATATAGAGGACATTAAAAAGGCGGTGGACGAGATATGGCGGTTACAAAGACGCACCCTATTAAATCAACCTTAAAGGCTGCGATAGACTATATCTTAAATCCCGAAAAGACAGACGGGAAGCTGCTTGCGTCCTCTTTCGGCTGCGGGCTGGAAACCGCCGATATTGAGTTTGCATGGACGCGGGAAGCTGCCGGAGATCGCGGCACACATTTAGGGCGGCACTTGATACAATCCTTTGCGGTGGGAGAAACCACACCGGAAGAAGCGCACAAAATCGGCATGGAACTTGCCGGGGCGGTATTAGGCGGCAAGTATGAGTTTGTTTTGACAACTCACGTCGATAAAGACCATCTGCATAATCACTTGATTTTCAACGCGGTTAGCTTCGTTGACTACAAAAAGTACCATTCCAACAAGCAAAGCTATCACTTTATCCGGCGCACCAGCGACAGGATATGTAAAGAGCATGGGCTATCCGTCGTCGTACCGGGACAGGACAAGGGAAAAAGCTATGCAGAATACACCGCCGAAAAGCAAGGGACAAGCTACAAAGCAAAGCTGAAAACGGCGATAGATACTCTCATTCCCCAAGTGAAAGATTTTGACGAACTGCTGCGCCGCTTGCAGGAAATGGGGTATGAAATCAAACAGGGCAAATACATTTCCTTTCGCGCTGCCGGACAGGAACGGTTTACCCGCACAAAGACGCTCGGCGCGGCCTATACGGAAGAAGCGATAAAGGAGCGTATCAAGGGCGTGTATGTTGCCAAAACAAAAACGCTGCGGGAAGATAAGAAAATCCGGCTTGTCGTCGATCTTGAAAACAGTATCAAAGCCCAACAGTCGGCGGGCTATGAACGGTGGGCGAAAATCCATAATCTGAAACAGGCTGCTAAAAGCATGAACTTCCTAACCGAAAACAAGATTGAGTATTACAGCGACCTTGAAAGCAAAATTGCGGATATTATGACCGCCCATGACGCGGCGGCAAGGGCGGTTAAAGAGGTAGAACAGCGTATGTCTGATTTGTCGCTGCTTATCAAGCACACCACCACATACCGACAGTTAAAACCGATTTACGAGGAATACAAGAAGTCGCGGGACAAGGAAAAGTATCTGCGGGGGCATGAAAGCGAAATTATCCTGTTTGAAGCTGCGGCAAGGGCATTAAAGGAAATGCAGATAAAGAAGCTGCCCGATCTCGCCGCGCTGCGCAAGGAGTATAGCAGCTTAAACGACAGGAAAACCAAATTGTATGAAGATTATCGGCAAGCCAAGAAGCAAATGCAGGAATACAGCGTTGTCAAAAAGAACGTTGACAGTATTCTATATCCGTCCCAAAGCAGGGCGAAAGAACAGGAACGGGGGTAAGACCGTAGATTTCTTTACAATAACCTGTTACAATCAAACTATATTCAGAGAACAAAGGAAGTGTATATATGGGCTATTTAGCGGCGGCGGGAGCCTATTTAATAATCGGTCTTGTAGTTAGCTTTATCCTTATGGTAGTGGGGCTTTTTATCGGGCATATCATTGTTTTTGACAGTATCGCCCTCGGTATTATATCCGGCGTGTGCTGCAATCACTTTTTCACGCTACACCCTGCATTATGCGTGCTGATCGGCGCTGCTGTATTCGCGCTGCTGCTGTTTCTCCAAAAAACACGCTTTGGATTTTGGGTAATCGGGGTGCTGCTGTCCGCTGCCTGGGCGGTTATTTTCGGGCTGCTGGCGTTTATTATCTCCAATGCAGATCAACTTTGGTTTTATGTGGTCTGCGGGCTTGCTTTTATCATCATGCTGCTTCTCCATATCAAGGCAAGAGATAAAGCATAAAACAAGGGTAGCAAGTGGAACGTTAAGGGCTGAAAATGGCTGTATTTCTGCGGCTTCCAGAGCGCGAAAACGGCATAGACGATACTTTATACTCAAACCTCAAAAAGTGCCTTTCTAATGTTCCACGAAAACGCAAAAAAGAATGGGGCGCGGTGCCAACAATCGGCAGCCGCGCCCTTGCTTTATTCTAATCACTCTTTCAGTTTGGCATTTTTGCGTATGGTTTCCTTTGCTGCCCTTACAAAGTCTGCAATCATACGGATTTCGTATTCGTCGCAATCGGAAACGAGGTCTTGTATTTCCTGTGAAAAAATATCTTTGGAGTGTATCACGCTATCACATAAAAACTCGTCAACAGAAACGGAAAGGGCATTTGCCAAAGATACAATCGTCGGCAAACTCAATTTGGAGTTGCCCGTTTCAATATTGCTCATGTGTGTTGTGGAAAGCGACGCTTTTTCCGCTAATGCTTCCTGTGTCAAATCCGCTTTAATACGGGCAATCTTTATGCGCTTGCCAATCGCTCTATAATCTAATTCCATTCAAAAATCCCTCGCAATCACGCTCTTTCCTATATTGTATTTTTTCCGCTGTATCATTATAATAATCTGTATAAAGAATTACTTTATACAGTTTGTGTTTTTTTGAAAATATTTTATATTCCACCTCACAAGCTGTATTTCTAATATATGTGAGGGAATACAATGATTACTTGCACCTTTGCGGGGCATAGAGAAGTTTTCGGCTCCTGCACTCAAAAAATAGAAAACGCGCTTGAAACGCTGATCGAAAACGAAGATACGTTATACTGTTACGTCGGCGGTATGGGAGAGTTCGACGGATTTTCCGCTGCTGCTGTCCGCAATCTGAAAAGGAAATACCCAAACAAAGAAATCCGGCTGACGCTTGTTCTGCCCTATATGCAGCAAAAATTAAACGAGTATAAGGAGTATTACGAAACGAGTTTTGACGACATTCTTATCCCGGCAGAGTTAGCGGAGATACACTATAAGCGGGCAATACCCGCCCGCAACAGGTGGCTTGTGGATAATAGCGACTATTTAATAGCTATGGTATGGCGCGACTTCGGCGGGGCATATACGACGCTGCGGTACGCGCAAAAACAGGGGAAAAAGATAATCTTGCTGGAACGATAAAAAACAGGGGCGCGGTTGCCGATTGCCGGCACCGCGCCCCTGTGTACTATGGGCTATTACTCGTCGGTCAAGATAAACTCCCTTTCGGAAAACTCGCTGTCCGTCATGGCTTGCAGCTTGTTTACCGCTGCGGCGGCAAGCTGGCGCATATCCTCGTCCATGTAGGGCATGGCAGAGTTGATATTATCAATCGTCCTTTCCCGGCTGTCCTCGGCGTAAATCGCAATTATGTTTTCTTCCTCAATGGTAAAGCGGATATTCATGCTATCAAACCTCCAAATCCTTTTTCTGCTCTTTCTGCTTGTCTTTCGGTTGCTGCACCGCCTGTTTCTTGTACTCGTCCAGCTTCTTCAAAATGGACGGTTTCTTTTGCGGCTGCTCCCGTTTCTCGGCTTTTACCGCTTTCGCAAGGTCGGCAACGGAGATCGCTTCGCCCGCCTTTGCCCGCTGCTCCAAATCCGCGACGGTGGGCGTTTGCGGCGTGTTATTGATAAGCCCGTCAAAGTTGTTGTCGTTCTGCTCTACAATATCCTCAACGTGCTTTAAGGGATTATCCCGCTGCGGCTGCTCGGCAGCTATGGCATAAGCCTGTGTGCCGTTTCCCATAATGAGATACTTCCCGTCCTCCGACGCATGATGAAAACCAAAGCCCGCCGCTTCGATCTGTTCGCGGCTCATGTCGGTAATATAAAAATTGCCCCTCGGCGTTCTGACGGTTTCGCCCGTCATAAGGCTTTCGGGGGTCGCTTCCGGCTGTTGCTTTTCAAGCTGCCCGTCCTTGTAGGAATACCCTTGTGCCGCGATTGCTTCAAGGGTCTTGCCCGTAACGTCGCCATAAATCCGCTTGTCTGCGTCTACAAGCAGTTGCAGCGTATCTTTTACGGTATCGGATAGGGCTTGCTGCTGTTCGGGAGATAGCTTATCAAATACGGGGGTCTGCTGCGCTTGTTCCTGCAAAAACTCCGGCACCTGCTGAAAACCTATGCTGTCTACATAATGGGCGGTGTTCTCGCCGTTCTGATGAAGCACAACAATGTCGGAAACGGAAAGGCTATGCCCCTTAAAATCGGCGGGGTGGTCGATATTAAACTTTTCCCAAATGCCGCCAAGCGTCATATCCTTTGTAAGCGGCGCGGTATAGACGAGTTCATAATTTGCCCGGTCAACGGTATGCCCCGTTGCTTGCAGACGGTCGAACGGCTCAAAGCGCAAATCCATAGTTTCATCTCTGCGGGCTAACTGATAAATCCCGTAGCTGTCCTCCTTGCCGTTGAGAAGCAAGGTTTCTTTTGCTTTCGCTTCCTGCTCCTGCTCGGCTTGCCGCTGCTGCTGCAATTCGGTAAAATGCCCCTCAATCTCGGTAATGAGTTCCTTTGCGGTCGCCTGTATCGTTTCAAGGGACGCTTTTAATTCGGTCATTTCCTTGCCGCTGCTCCAGCCCGCCACATACCCGAAAGAGTAATCCGACGTATCAAGCCCGAAATGCTGACACACCGTATAGGCAACGCTTTCAGCCTGTACCTCGCGGCTGCGGCGGTCAACGCGGTTTTGCTCCTCCAGCGGGGCGTTTAAGTCCACGTCATGCAGCTTCGCATGGGCGATTTCGTGAATGGCGGTCTTTACCGCCTGTAACTCACTCACGCCCTCTTTGATAGCAATTCGCTTATCGGTCAAGCTGAAATATCCGTTTGCGCCGTTTGTGATCTGCTCAAAAGCAATCGGAACGGGGGACGCTTTTTCAAGGGCAGCGAAAAAGTCCTCGTACTGTTCCACATCGGCAAGCAGCGGCTTAACCGAAAGATCGGGGAACTCCTTGCCCTCGGTCTGCGAAATGTCAAAGACGGTTACAACCTTAAAGGCGGGAACGGTAACTTCCTTTTCTTCCTTAACCGTCTTTCCCTCGCTGTCAAGTATGGGCTTTCTTGTGTCGGGGTCGATTTTATCCACCAGCTTTTTTACCTTGTAGGGCGCGGGGGCAAAGATTTTAATGCCTTTCTCGCCGCTTTTCACATGGCGGTCAAACTCTTTCTGCCATTGTGAATAGCCCTTTACCAAATTGCCGCCCTGCATGGCAATTAGGATAGTGTTATTCAAGCTGTAATCGTGAAACTTTGACATAGCCGTTAAAAACTCTTTGTAGCGGTCGCTGTCAAAAATCGCTTGTATGCCCTGTTCCAGACGGGCGGTGATCTCCTTTACCTTGTCGCCGGGTTTTTCAGAAGAAAGGATAATCGGCACGACGGGGCGGGGCTGCGGCGGCTCGGCGGGCGGCGTTTCTGTCTGCTGCGCTTCGGCTGCGTCCATAAAGACTTTATCCTGTTCGCCGCGCTCTTGCTGCGGGTAACTCATAATGCGGTATTCCTCCGGCACTTCGCGCCCCTCAAACTGACGCTCCCACTCGTCGCCGCTTTCGACGAGATAGCCGTATTCGGTAAACGCGCCCTTTTCATGCTCGGCGGCGTTTCTGCCAAAAGTAGTAAGGTCAATGCCGCCTTTCCATTTTTCGGGCATTTGTACCATGCCGGATTGATTTAAGTAATAATCGCCTAAATCGCGGTAGGTATGTACTTCGGGGATATGGACGTAAAAATCCACGTTGTAGGTGAAGTCAATTACCTGTCCGATATTTGCAAGCCCGTTTTTCTGCTGCAAAGCTGCGTTCAGCTTGCCAACCTCGGCGGGGTCAAGCTGTTCGAGCCGCGCCGCAAGAAAATTGAGTTCGTCCACGTCGGCGGCGCATACCATTTCATAAGGCAAAGCAATATGTTTCTCCGGGTCGTCGGAATAGCCGCGAATGGAAAAATCCTGCGGGTTATCGGCGGTAATGCCGACGCTCTGCATGGCTTCGTGAAGCTGCTCTTTTGTAGCGGGCATATCCAACCAATAGCCGCTTGGGTCGCCCGCTTCAAAGCGGCTGCGGTTGCCTATCATAATAGAAAACTGTTCGCTCATGTGTTCACGCTCCTTTTCCTGCCCGGTATTTTCGGGGATAGCTGCCGCCTGTTGCTGCTGCGGGAGTTCTTCGCCCTCTATGGTGTAGTCCGGCATGAGCATACCGTTTACTTTGAAATAGTCGGCGTACTCCTGCGGGATAGGCGGGGAGATTTCCGTAAACAGACGGTCGTATGCTTTGATACGTCCATTCAGATACTTTTCCATAGCCGCCTTGTCGGAAAAAACCTTTCTGTCCTGTCCGGCAATCTTCGCTTGCCCGTTCCTGTTCGGGCTGTTGGTATAAACGCCCCATGTGAGAGAATAAGAGTAAGGGACGCTTTGCTGCTTCTCCCTGTCGTAACGGGTGTTCTCGTAAATGTGGTAGTTCATCTGATATACCCGGTTGCTGCGGGTATATCGGTCATATTCGCCTTTCTGCCACTCGTTAGAAGTGTGCTGCACAACGGTTGTCCTTGTGTATTCAATCGCTTTGTCAAGCAAAAGCGTTTTGCCCGCCTGTTCCTCCCATGCGGCGGCGCGGCTTGAGAGATCGTTAAAAATCGCCTGTTCCGCTGCCGCGCTTTCCTCGCGCATGGCGTGTAGCTGCTCCGGCGGCAAGGAAACATAGGGGGCAATATCCCCGTCCTTTGCTTCAAAATATATCCGGCGTTCTATCCGCATGGTTTCGGCGGTTTCCAATTTGTCATGGTCGTATGAAGAATACGGCATATTGTTTCATCACGTCCTTTCTCGATTTTTAAGGGTTTGGGACTATCCCAACAAGCAAAATGCCCGCGCTTCCCATAGAGCAGCGCGGGCATTTCTCGCAAACGGGTACTCGTTTGCTGTGCTTGCTATGTAGTTGTTCTTATCCGTAAACGCCTGTTTCTCTCGCTTTCCGCTTTCTGCCTGCGGCGTATCTTTGCCGCACAATCGGGACAGTATTTCGCCCGATTGCTGCCCGCCGCAAACGTGCTGCCGCATACCGCGCAACGCTTCAAATCGGTTTCCCCGCTGCGGGTGATCTGTTCGCAAAGCTGCCTGTCTGCGGGTAAAACCGCTTCGCGGAAATAACGGCATAACAGCGAATAGCTGATACTCTGCACACACACGCAAGTTTCCCCGTCGTCCAATAGCAGACAGTTCCCGCAATCGTTGTTGGCGCACGCGGCGCGGGTCATTTTCTTAACGGCTCGATACTGCTTTTCATCAAGCCTAATCATTTTCGGTTCTGCTCGACGCGGAAGTTTACATACTTGCCGCCTGTGTCGGCAAGCAGCACAACCCCGTCAAAGGTCTTTCCCGTTTTGGTGGAGTACATACCCTTGATTTTTACCTTTCCGTCTTTCAAAAGGGCGGCGGCAATCGCCTTTGTGAAAGTCTTTTTGCGCTGCTGAAAGAACAAGTCATTTTTCCACATGACAAAGCTGCACGCCCTGTCGGAACAGTAGTAGTTTTTCTTGCCCTCGTAAACCGTCGCGCCGCAACGGGGGCAAGTGCCGATTGCTTCCCGCTGCGGGGTAAACAGCTTCGCTTTATCTTCGGAAATCGCGGAATAGGTTTTGACAAGCCCCGCTGTCATTTCCTCAATGCTGCGCATGAAATCGTCCGGGCTGTCGCTGCCTTTGGCAATCCCGGTAAGGCGGGTTTCCCATTCTGCCGTAAGCTGCGGGGACGTAAGGACTTCGGGCAGGATAGCGGCAAGGTTATACCCGTCCTTTGTGGGGATTAGCTTTTTGCCCTTGCGCTCGGCAAAGCCCGCACTAATGAGTTTTTCAATGATACCCGCCCGCGTTGCGGTAGTGCCTAACCCTTTGCGCTCTGCGTCCTCCGGCGTTTCTTCCTTGCCCGCGTTCTCCATAGCGGACAGAAGCGTATCTTCGGTATATGCTTTCGGGGGCTGCGTGTAACGCTCGGAGATCTCCGCTGCCGGATTGTCAAAGGTCTGCCCCTCGGCAAGCGGCGGCAAAACGGTTTCCGGCTCTGCGTCCTCGTCCTGTTCCTCGGACGCGGCGCGGGACAGCTTTTCAATCTCACGCCACCCCTCGCAAAGCGTCGTCTTTCCCTTTGCGGTAAAGGTATAACCGCCGCAAGAGATAACCGCCGTAACCGCTTCATACTCATAGGGCGCGGCTGCGGCGCAAAGCAGTTTTGCGCATACAAGGGTCATTAGCTTTTTCTCGCTTTCGGCAAGGGAAGAAAAGCCCGTTTTCACAAACTCCGCTGTCGGCAAAATGGCGTGATGGTCGGTTACTTTGCTGTTGTCGCAAATCCTCGCAAGGTCTGCTTGCAGCTTCACGTCCCGCATAAAGGGAAGCAGCGAACAAAGCCCGGTAATGAGTTCCTTTGTGCTGTCCTGCATATCGGAAGTGATATATTTGCTGTCGGTGCGGGGATAGGTCAAAAGCCGCTTTTCGTAGAGGGCTTGCGCATAATCAAGGGTCTGTTTCGCCGTAAACCCGTACAGGCGGTTGGCTTCGCGCTGCAACGCGGTAAGGTCAAACAGCTTCGGCGGTGCAACGGTCTTTTTCTCTTTTTTGAGGGAAGTACAAACGGCCTGCGATTTCTCGCAAGCCGCTTTCATATGCCGCGCCGCCGCTTCGTCGTCCTGCCGTTCCGAAAGGGCGGCAACGCCGCCAACGTCCAGACGGACAACATGATATTTTTCTTTCTTAAAGCTGCTGATCGCATAGTCGCGGTTTACCAGCATGGTAAGGGTGGGCGTCTGCACTCTGCCGACATTCAGCGTTTTGTGATAGAGGATAGAGAAAAGGCGGGTCGCGTTAATCCCGACAAGCCAATCTGCCTTTGCTCTGCAAAGCGCGGATTGATAGAGGTTGTCATAGCTGCGCCCGTCTTTGAGGTTTGAAAAGCCCTCGCGGATTGCGCTTTCTTCCATACTGCTAATCCAAAGGCGGGAAAAGGGCTTTTTGCAATTTGCCTGTTCATAGACAAAGCGAAAAATGAGTTCTCCCTCGCGCCCGCTGTCGCACGCATTGACAATCTCGGAAACGTCGCTGCGGTGCATAAGGTCTTTGAGTACGGAAAACTGCTGCTCCTTGCCGCTGGCAACGGTAAACTGCCAATCCTGCGGGACAATGGGGAGATCGTCATACTTCCATTTTCGGTACTGCTCGTTGTAGGTCGCCGCGTCCGCAAGGCTAATCAAATGCCCGATACACCAGGACACAAGGTAGCCGCTGCCCTCAAAATATCCGCTGCGCTTTTTATTCGCGCCAAGTACGGCGGCAATCGCCGCCCCGACGCTCGGTTTCTCTGCAATTACAAGTTTCATACTTCCTCGTCCTCCTGCTCGGTTTCTAATTCTTCCTCGTCCTCGTCGTCCTCGTCAAAATCGAGATCGTCAAGGTTGCTGCTGCCTTTTGCCGCGTCCTTTTTGGGCTTCATAATCTTAAAGTAATAGAACGCGCCGCCGCCCACTGCGGCAAGAAGCAGCACGACAAGCAGAATAGCACCGCCCATGCCGCCGCCTTTATCTTCCTCCGGCTCCGGCTGCTCGGTTTCTTCCGGCTCCGGCTCGGCTTCCTTGCCCGCGCACTCGCTCATATTGACGCTGCAAACGGGGCAATCGGTGTTGACGCTTCCGGCAACGCATTTTTCAGTACAGCTACAAGCGGGGGCTTCGGTCTGTTCGTCCTCCATAAGCTGCAAAAGGTCTTTTTCATCAACTTGATTGAGGAAATGGACGGTGTTTTCTCCGTCCTCGGCGCGGTCAATGATGATGTAAAAATAGTTTCCGTTTTTCGTAACGACGGTAATAAACTGCTTATCGCCGGACGCTTCGCCCGTTATGTCGTCCACAAGGCTCATGTTGCCCTCCGGCGTTAAGGGCTGCGGCTCATAGCCGCCCGTCGTTTCTTCCGGCTCGGTTTCGGTTACGGGGGTAGGCGGCTCGTCGCTCACATCACCGCCGCCCGCAAAAGCGGTAACAGAAAAGCCGCCCATGAGTACAAGGGCGGCAAGCAAAGCGGTAACGCTGCGGAACAGTTTTTTATGCTTCATCTTCGGTTTCCTCCTGTTCGTCGGTATAGTCTGTGTCCGGCTGCGGCAAAATGATTTCGCCGTTGGCATAGGCGGAGAGGAACGCGGCAAGCTGCGCCCCGTCAAGGTGTACCGCTTTCACCATTTGAACGATCTGCGCGTTTTCTTCCTCGATTTTCTGCGCTTCAAGGTCTTTCAGCCTTTTTTGGTATTCAAGGACTTTCGCCCTCGTTTTCTCAATATCCCTTTCGATACGGTCAAGTTTCGTGTTTGCCATAGAAATAAACTCCTTTCAAAGTCAGTTGTAATGTAGCCGCCCATAGGCGTAAAAATGGGATTGCCAATAGCTTGTATCAAGTTTTGCGTATTGTATCGGGTCGCCACAATGCAGCATGACGGGGCTTCCGTCCCCGTCCTCGCCAACGTAGATACCCACATGAGATACCCCCGGTGTGTCATATGTACCCGTAAAGAAAACCAAATCCCCCGGCTGCGGGTTGGAAACGCGGGTTGAAATGTTGTAAAGCCCCTGCGCCCCAAGTCTGCCTGTATTGTATAAGCCGCTGTTCGTCAGCACATAGCTAACAAAACCGCTGCAATCAAAAGAGGTTTCCGGGCTGCTGCCGCCCCACACATAAGGAAAACCGACATACTTTTCCGCTTCCTCAATGAGCCGCGCAAACTTTTCATCGGAATTGAGCAGCGCGGCGGGGACTTCGTAATCTGCGGGCGGGTTTTCATAGTATTTTGAAATATAGCCGGATTGCGGGAAAAGGTCGGGTCTGTTCCCAAGCGACGACATATACATAGCGTACATGGATAGCTGTTCCTCGCCCATAATGTAAACGGGAACATGGGAGAGGTTGAAGTTTTCCAAATCCACATTGAGAATGTAATAGTTATAGGCTACTTCAACGTCGTATTCGTTGCCCTCGCTGTCCGTCCGCGTTTCGGTGCGGTAGCGTACCTCGACTTCCTCCGTAACCGTCAAGATATACTGTTTATCAAAGAGCATTTCAAGGGTGCTTTGCGCTTCATCGAGAGTAAACACGCCCTCATGCCAAGCGGAGAGGATAGAGATTAGCACATACGGGTCATGCTCGATCTCGTCAGCCGTTACCCGGTATTCGTCATAGCCGGGGTATTCGCTTTCGATGTTATCCAGCATATCCTGTAACTCGGCTTCCATAGCGACATACGCGCTTTCTGCGCCTGTAATATCCGCGTCCTCGGAGAGATAGGACGACGCAATCAAGCCGCTGCCGCTGTTGCCGCCGAACAGGGAACAAGAGGACAAGCCGCCGAAAAACAGAAGCACGATAAAGGCAATCCCGCCCACAATCAAACAGCCTTTCCAATGCCGGACGACAAAGAACGTCGCCCGTTTGGTTTCCTGCGCCGTTTTCTTCGCCGCCTTTGCGGTGGCTTCGGCGGTCTTTTTCACCTTGCCGCCCGTTTTCAACGCCTTTGCATACTGCTTTTTAATGCGCTGTTTTTGCCAAAAACGGGAAATCGGGTTGGAGTGCGCAAGGGCGGGGTTATCATGCAGCGCCTTTTGGTAGAGGAAATCGGCGTTTGCCTTTGCTGCCTTTTTCTCGGCTGCTGCCGCCGCCCGGTAAGGTTTCAGCTTATGGCTGCGTATGCCGCGTTTTACTGCCCGCGTCGTCATGCCGCCCGCTTTCTCGCCCACAAGTTCTATCCTGTGTCCGCTTTCCACACCGACGTTTTCTTTCTCCACCTCATAGATTTTTCCATGTACGGCGGCGTCCAATTCCTGTGCCGGACGGGATAACGGGTTATGACGCAACTTGCCGTTTGGGGGCTTATCCGTTTTTTCAAAAGCAAGGCGCGTCTTTGCTTTGCCTTTGGCTTCGTCAAAAACGCGCTCTTTTGTGATTTTGGTCTGTTTGGGGATAGCTGCCCGCGCTTTGTCTAAACGGTCAGCCGCCGTATCGGATTTTTTGATTGCCTTTTGCAGGTCCGGCGTTGCCCGTTCCGCTTCGGAAAACTGCAAGCGGGACGTATGGGTTTTAAGCTGTGCTGCGTCAAGGGTCTTTTTCTCCGCGCCCTTTTCAAAGTGGCGGCTAACCTCTGTGCCAATACGTTGGGTGGCTTTTTCCGCTGCTCCCGCTACGGGGGCTGAATAGTTTTCCTCCGGCGGTCTTTCGCTGATACTCGTTGTTTCGCCCGTCGTAAGGTTTTCCGCAACCGCCCCGTCGCGGGTCATTTTCTGCGTTACCTTGTCGGGGGCTTTTAATTCCTTGCTCAATGTTCATCACCTCCAATACGCTGTTTTGCAAGGGTGCAGTATTCGGGGTTGATCTCTATACCCACATAGCGGCGGGAAAGGCTTTTTGCCGCCGCTGCGGTCGTGCCGCTGCCTAAAAACGGGTCAAGCACAATCCCGCCGACAGGACAGCCCGCCAAAATGCACGTTTCCGCAAGTTTGGGCGGGAACGCTGCAAAATGCCCGCCGCGATAGGAAGCTGTGTTGATCTGCCAAACGTTGCGGCGGCTGCGGACGGGGGAAATCATTTCGTCGGTGTATGCGCCTTTCCTGCGGGGACGGTTGATTTTCTGCGGCTGGTTTTGCCCCGGAACGGTAGCGGCATATTTGTTGCCTTTCCCAACTCCGCTTTTCAGCCGTACCGCCGTTGTGGGGGCTATCGGCTCGGCTACTGCTTGCCAATCGTAGTAATATTTCTTCGACTTGGTAAGCAGAAACACATATTCATAGCAGCGCGTCGGTCTGTCCCGCGTGCTTTCCGGCATGGCGTTTCCCTTGTGCCAAATGATAGAACTGCGCAAATACCAACCGTCGCCCCGCAAGGCAAGGGCTACAAGCCACGGAATACCGATTAGGTCTTTCGGCTTGCAGCCGGGGGCGCGGTGGTTTACCGCCACTTGCTGCCCGTTCCTGCCTTTGGGATATTTCGGGTCTTGGTGGTCGGCTTTGCTGCCTGTGCCGCAATAAGTGTCCGCGATATTCAGCCAACAAGTACCCTCCGGCGTAAGCACCCGCTTTACCTCATGGAAAACCGCTGTAATGCGGGAAACATATTCCTCCGGCGTTGCTTCCCGTCCGATCTGCCCGTCTGTGCCGTAATCGCGCAAAGCATAGTAGGGCGGGGACGTTACGCAACAATCCATACAGTTATCCGGCAAGGTTTGAAGCACCTGCAAGCTGTCGCCGCAATAGATTTTATCCGTTTCTATCTTCATGCTGACACCTCGCCGGGCTTGGTCGTCATCACGCGGTAGAGTTCCGTATCTTTTGGGAAACGGTCAATAAAGGGCAAAATCACGTTGCCATAGAAGATAAGTCCCTCGCCCGCTTCGGAATGGGTTACATAGGTCATTTGCTGCTGTGAAATGTTAAGCTGCTTGGCAAGGATTTCCCGGTCGCCCTGGGCTTGGTTGAGCATATACACAAAATCACTGTTTTCAAAGATGTTCTCCACCTCGCGGGACGACAACAAATCTTTCACGTTTTGGGTGATACCTGTCGGAATACCGCCCCACTTCCTAAAACGCTTCCAAATCTCGACGGAATAGGCGGCGGTCTGTTCCTCTTTCAAGAGCAAATGAAACTCGTCGATGTAATACCGCGTCGCCTTGCCCTCGCTGCGGTTTACCGTTACTCTGTTCCATACTTGGTCTTGGACGATAAGCATACCGACTTTTTTAAGCTGTGTACCGAGTTCCTTAATATCAAAGCAGACAAGGCGATTATGAATGTCAACGTTTGTCCTGTGGTTAAAAATGTTCAAGCTGCCGTTTACATAGAGTTCCAATGCCGCCGCGATACGCTGCGCTTCCTTTTCCGGCTGCTTCTTGATCTCGTCGTAGAGGTCGCCCAAAATCGGCATATTCTCCGGCTTCGGGTCGGCAAGGTAGTTGCGGTACACGCTGATAACGGCGCGGTCAATCAAGGTCTTTTCAACAGCTTCCAGCCCGTTTTTACCGCCCATAATCAACTCACAAAAGGAAAGGATAAAATCGCTCTTTAAGGCTATGGGCGTGTCGCCCTCGCTGTAATTGAGGTTTATATCCATAGGGTTAATGTACTGCGTGCTGTTCTGCGATACCTTGATAACCTGTCCTTTCAAACGTCCGACAAGGGGGTAATATTCGGCTTCGGGGTCGCAAATGATAATATCATCTGCCGTAATGAGAAAAGCGTTTGTGATTTCACGTTTTGCAGAAAAACTTTTGCCGCTGCCCGGTGTGCCGAGTATCAAGCCGTTGGGGTTTTTCAGCTTCTTTCGGTCGCACAAAATCATGTTGTTGGAAAGGGCATTTAAGCCGTAATACAATGCTTCGCCGCTTTGGAACAGCTCTTGCACCGTAAAGGGAACGAAAACGGCGGTGCTGCTGGTCGTCAAGCCGCGCTGGATATGGATAAGGTTATCCCCCAACGGGATAGAGGACATAAGCCCCTGTTCCTGCCGGTAGTCAAGACGGGTCAAAATGCAGTTGTATTTCTGTGCGATTGCCGCCGCCCCGAACACTTCGTTATCCAATTTCTGCTTGGTATCTGCAAGGTTTAAGACAAGCAGCGTAAGCAGAAACATTCTTTCGTTGCGGCTCTGCAAATCGCGGAGTAGGTTTTTTGCTTCCCCGCCGTAGGTGGCAAGGTCGGACGGAATAATATCCATGTCATAACCGCTGCGGATTGCTTTCTTTTGTTCTTCAATCTTCATGCGGTCAAGGTCGGTGATCTTGCGCTTAATCGTCTTGATTGCTTCGTTGTGGTCGATACTCTGAATGTGCAGATTGACGATAATCCCGTTTTCCGCGTCCATGAAGTCGGCAAGCATACGGTCGGAGAGTTCCGGCGCGACGATCTGCAAAAAGGAAACCGCGCCGAACTTGCCGCCCATTTGAAACATTCGCCCGTCGCCAAAACGGAAAGAGGACGGGGCGATAAAGTCTTTGACGGAAAGCCCGCTTGCGGGTAGCCATTCCCACGCAAAGTTAAAGCGTTCCCCGTCCGGGTGGAAAATCCCATGCAGCACTTCAAGACGCTGTTTCCCGTCCAATACCCGCGCCGCTGCGCCGATCACCTTAAAATGGTTAAGGGTGTCCGTTTCAATGCGGGCAAGACGCGCCCGCGCCGATCTAATGTCCTTTGCTTCAACGGTAAAGGTGAGAAACTTGGTTTTGATAAGCCCGTTGTTTCCGCGTTCAAGCTGCGTCCTAAGCATTTCGGTGTATTCTGCTCTGATACTGTCGAAGTCGTCATTCTGCGGCGCAATCGTGATACTGTTCTTGAAATCGTCCTTGTTCGCATGGCGGCTGATTAGGGAAAGCTGCACGCCGATAGAAGCGTCGAACGAGTTATACATATCGCAAAGGGCTTCAAAAATGGCGGTTTTGTCGTCCGGCTGCGCAAGCTGATAGTTGATGTCCTCAAACTCAATGCACTTGGAATACCGCCCGTTTGCAAGGCGGCAAATCCCGTCCTTATACATTCGCTCAAACGGTATGCTGTCCTGCGCCGTATGGGGCTTCCTGTCGCCCTTTGCCTGTCGGATAAGGGTATCTATCTGTTTTCTTTCCTGTCGGGAAAGTTTACGCTTTTCGTTTTGGGTGTTTTTCTTTTCCTTTGACAATCGCCCGTACCTCCTTATCTAATTGCTCTTGCCGCGCAAGGGCGGCATAAAAATTGTTGGTCTGATAAGGTCGCTCTTTGGGGCGAAGAAACTTCACTTCCACAAATTGCCGAATAATCACTTCCAGCGGTTGCCCGTTTTTCTCGTACATGGCAAGCAAAAACATAGGCAGCATGGCAAGCACCATGCACAATGCCGCTGCGCTCGTTCCAACGCTGCCTTTTACCAAAAAGAACAGCGGCAGTCCGATTGCCACCGCCGCGCTGAAACAAATTAGCTGTCGTTTCGTAAGGTTGAACATTACCTTGCTTTTGATTTTTGTTAAGTCCTTTGGGACGGTTACATACGCCATTTCATACCTCCTTTCTGCCCGGAATGTAATCTTCAAAGCGGGGAACAGCATAGAAAAGCCGCTTGTTGTTTACCCATCGTTGCAAATGGCGGGTAACAGGCGGGGCGGTTGGACGCTCGTAAATCATCACATACGGGTCAAAGCCCATAGCCCGCAAGGTGTTCACGCGGTATAAATCCTGTTCGTGAGTGCTGCCGTAGTTGGTAAGAACATACACGCGCCGCTGGCGGCTGCTTTTAATGGCTGTCAAATCCAAAAAACGTTGGAAATACCCGGTCAAGTCCTCGTCGGGATTATCCCATGCAAAATGTACCGCTTTTATCCGTACCCGATTTAACAGGCTGACATTATCCCTGTTCACAAGGCGAATATCCAGCCCTTGCGAAAAATCCACCCATGCGCGGCTTCGTATAAGCTGCTCAATGAGATTTTCATGGTCGGGACAGGCAAGCAGATTAGCGTCCATGATTTTTATTTCCGGCTGCCATTTCCAAAACTCGGACAAATCCGCAACCTTAACGCTTTTGCGCCCCTCTTTACCGCTGACAATGCAAAACCCGCAATTTCTCGGACAACCCCGGCTTAAAAAGCCGTAGGCAATCCCGAAAAACTGCGGGTAGATAGAATAATCCGGGTAACTGTGTTCCACTTCCGGCGGCAAGCGGTTTTTCGTGTCGTAGCCCGTACCGCCGAAAATAACCTGTTCCGCGTTGGTAACGGTTATCGTGTCTTTGGAATAGGTGTCCGTAAAGACGCGGCTTTTATATACAAGGTCGTACCGCCCCTTTGCGTTCCACCATTCCACTTTATGCCCTTTTGTTTTGTGATACGCGGATAGCTTCATCAAGCAGAGGTTGGGGAAGTTATGACTATCCACGTCGATTAAACCGATTTTCAAATCATAACTCACCCCCTTAATGTGCCGAAAAGACGCTCTTTGCAAGGCTCCCCGTTTTGAAAAGGGTAAAGCACAAGAGGACGGTATAGCCCATGCAAGACCAGATCGCGCCGGAAATGTCGTCGGTTGCTGCGATTGTCTGTATCAAGACCGCATAAATGCCCACGCACACCAAAATCAAAAACGCCTGAAAACCAAGCGCAAGCAAAGATTTTAAGTAATTCTGTCCCATGCTGCCCCATTCGTGATTTACCATTGTTGCCATAGGGATAGGGGCAACGCTCGTTACAAGATATATTTCAATCATGCGCCCATACACCACAAGCATAATGCAGATTGACAGGGCTTTCATGGTAAGCCCTACAAAGAGGGATTGAAACCATAACCCCAAAAGACCGCCCACGCTCATAGCGTCGAGTTTTGCTTCAATGTCGGTAATGACGGTGGTAACGTCTATGCTTGTATCGGATATGATAACCCCCGCGCTCTGATTGACGACGCTCTGCGTAACGTCGAAAACTCCCATGACGATGTTCCAAGTGTTTGTTACCAGCAGCACCGCAACAAAGGTCTTAAAAATCCATTTGAAGAAAATCCAAGTGTCGAGATCGTGCAGATTGTTTTTTTCAATTACAATCTGGATTAGTTCGTAGCACATGACAAAGGTAATGATAACGCCCGCAATCGGTACAATGACATTTTCCGAAAGGCTGCGTATCATGTTGAATATGCCCGCGTTCCACCCGGCGGGGGTCGTGCCGACTTGCGTTGCGATTTCTCCAACCTCTGTATTTACGCTGTCAAACAAGCCGGAGAGGTTCGATAAAATCCCGTCTGTCAAAATGCCACGAAACCAATCTTCAATCATCTGCCATATCAAAAGTTAATCCCTCCTTTCCCGCGCCCTCCCGTTTCCGAGAGGGCGCGGCGGGTGGTATTTGTTTTAGGCATTATCCAAAAAGTTTGGAAAGAAGCGGAACAAGGGTGCCGCCGATCAAAGCGACGCCGCCGCCCGCCATGAGCTGCTTCATGCCCTGGCTTTTTGCTTGTGTGTGATAAAGAAGCAATAGAAGTGTAAAAAATTTTGCCGTTCCTATCCGGCGCTTGCGCATTGTGCCGGATAGGTCGGGCTTAGGCTTCGGGCAAGTCAATCTTGCCGACAAAGCTGTAATAAATCTCAATGTCCTGCCTGCGGGTGCCGTTCTCATCGTAACTGCACTCATGCACCACGATTTTCTCAATCATTTCCCGCAAGAGGGTGGGGGTCAGTTCTTCAAAGGCAAGGTGCTTGCGGACAATGCCCATGAATTTCTCGGCGTTGACGGTGGCTGCCTGTGACTTGTCCAGTTCGGCTTGCAGGGCGGCGGCTCTCTTTTTCAGTTCCGCTTGCTCGGCTTCATAGTCAGCCGACAGTTCCATGAAACGCTCGTCGCTGATTTTGCCGTTTACATTGTCCTCATACAGCCGCTTAATCATGCGGCTGATTTCAGAAATGCGTTCCTGCGCCTGTTCAAGCTGCTTGGTGGCTGCGGCGGTCTTTCTCTTGCCGCCGATCTCGTTCTGCTGGATAAGCAGCTTCACAAAGCGGCTCTCATGCTTGGCGGCATACTCGGTCACTTGCCGGAGATTGGAAAGGACACCGGCGGTCAACAGGTCGGTGCGGATAAAGTGCGCCGTACAGTCGCGGGTGCGCTTCTTGTAGCTGCCGCAGATGTAACAATCCTGCTTGCGGGTCTTGTTCTGATACCGCTGCTGGTACATCACATGGCCGCAGTCGGCGCAGAACAGCATACCAGAGAACAGCCCCACTTCATCATAGCGGTTCGGGCGTTTGCGCTGCTTGCGTAACTCCTGCACGCGCTCCCATGTTTCCGTGTCGATAATCGGCTCATGGTGGTCGGGGAAAATGGCCTGCTTCTCCACGGGGTTCTCTACACTGTGTTTGACCTTGTAAGAGGGCTTTTCCGTCTTGAAGTTTACCAGACAGCCGGTGTACTCCCGGTTTTCGAGGATATGAACGACGGTGTTCGTCGCCCATTTGCACTCATAGCCGGGGTGGTAGCGGCGGGTGCTGCCCGTCCTGCGGTATTCCAGCGTCCCCGGCGTGGGGATTTGCTGCTCCGTAAGCATACGGGCAATCTTGGTCG
>NZ_NFKI01000032.1 GCF_002160305.1 Pseudoflavonifractor sp. An184 | reverse complement strand
CGAAAACGCTTGTACGGCGCACCCGCGCCGCCGGCCAGAAGGCCGGGTGCGTATAGGCCTGTCCCCTTGAAAGGAACTTGAAAATATCCAGATTGTCGTAACCCCTCATAAAAAAGGACATCTGCTTTGCAGATGTCCTTTTGTTTTGGGTTTCGCCGCCCGAAGGGCGGCTCCACCCTTCGGTGATTCAAATGCCCGGCAGAAGTGAATTCCGCCTGCGCCGAGGTTTTGCCTGCGGCAAAGCACTCGTACGGCGCAAAGGCGCCGCCGGCCAGAAGGCCGGTTGGGTGGTTCTCCTATACCTTTTCGAGATTTCAAAATATCGATTTTAACCGCCCCTTCCACAAAAAAGGACACGATCTACGTCGTGTCCTTTTTTGTGGATTCCGTGGGCTGAAGGCCAACTCCGCCCCCTCGGGATCAGAATACTCGGGGCGGCAGAGCTGCCCAAGGCCTCGGGAGAGCCGCACAGTGATGCGCAAATTCCATTCGGCGTGGAAAGAATGTCCTTTCCCAGAATCCGCAGATGGCCGAGCAACCCACTCATGCCCCCGGGTGAGTAGAAATTCATGCCTAATGGCAGTTTCATCGTGGTCAAAACCGGCGTCTTCCCTATCTATAATGGATCTTCATGTCGCATTGTGTTCCTTCCATATGTCTCACGATCCAGTGCGCTGTGATGGAATGGGGTGTTCCTATGTGGCAGGTATGGTCCTCCATCTGCTTTTTTGCAGTAATAGCCGTCAATATCAGGCCATTGCTGAAAGCGGCTAAACGGGCACTGTAAAACCAAAGTACAGGTCGAGGAGGAATGCACAGAAAACGCAGTTCTCCATACTAGAACACCTCATGCGGCATATGGCTCAGGCATGAAGCAATTATGAATAAATTCTTTCTGTTTTATGAAGGATGATGAAACCCCGTTGACAGGAGACCAGTCTGATGCTATAACAGGGCATCATGAAAAGGAGGACATATGCGGGCCGGATTTCTCAAGCCGATCCATACTAGAGGGACCATCCGCAGCTTCCGCGAAACCCGATTCAAATGACATGCTCGAACCAAAGAAAAGGAGTAGTGATTCTTATGGTGAAAAAACGCCACATTATAGGGATTTCCTGCCTGGCAGTTTCCTTTATGATGCTGCTGGCCGCCTGCAGCAGCACGGGCGCCGATTCGTCTGCGTCCGCGCAGCCGCCCGCCGCCTCGGGCAGCACATCTGCAAAAATGCCCTCGGCTTCGCCCAATGAGACGGCCGCCTTCACCCCCGGCACCTGGCTGTCCGACGGCGGACAGTATTACTTCTTCGACGCGGGCGGTACCACGGGCCGGACCGCCAGCCTGGAGGATGGAACCGGCGTGGGATTCACATATTCCTTGGTCGGAACGGAGGCCGTCTTTTCCATGGGCGCGGCGGACAACACCAACTCCTGTACCGTGAGCCGCAATGGGGACACGGTCACCCTGGAGTGGGCGGACGGCGCCACAGAGCATCTCACCTATGTCTCTGAGCAGGGGTCCGACACATTCCAGTTTTACAGCAACCAGGAGCTGGCCGGCCTGGCCCTGAGCTTTTATCGGGAAAACAACGGTGCACAAGACAACCAAACTCTGACCTCTGCCGCTCAGACCAATGAGGACGGCAGCGTCTCCATCCAGGTGTATGAGAACTTGGGCGACCACAACAGCACCGCCGCCTGGTACACCGTAGACCGCATGACCGCCGCCGGCACAGATAACTCTGGCAATGAGGTGAATCTGGCTGGTTGAGCGGAGCCCCAGGTATTTTCACAATCTTTCATTGTTTAGCCGCATAATAATGCTTCTTTAACTGCTTTGACAGCTTAGGGGCATTTGGATGGTGAAAAGCAGCCGCTTTCTTCCGCTGAATCCAGCTTTGATGGAATACTGTCCTCACAAACCAACCTGCGCCGATGTTGTATGGCAGTGCTCCGGCTGAGCAAAGAATGGCTCCTTCTTCTTCCTGTTACTGTTTTTTCAGGTGCAACATCGTTGCTTATTCTACGCAGAAAAGGTGCTGTTTGGTTTATCCCAGACAGCACCTTTTCCGCGTTGGATTTCCATGGAAACGGCAAAACTGATTCCTATTCCTCCTGGAACGTTTCCCTGGCCGGCCCAAAAGCCCTTGCGGCTCTGGCATTTTCGGCTCTCCGGTCTTCAATCGCCTCTTTCAGGACGAGTTCCTTCACCTTCATCAGCCGGATGGTGTTGGAACGCTCGTTCTCGTCCAGCTTCATGGAGATGTAGCGGATGCTCTCCTCCATCTGAGGGATCTTCACATACTCCAGGGCGTTCACCCGGCGGCGGGTCTTTTCGATCTCCTGGGCCAGGAGCTGGCTGGTCTTTTCGATCTCCGCCAGCTTGAGCATATCCTGAAACACCCGGGACAGGGCGTCCACCGCGTCGTCCAGCTCGCCGCTGGTCTGGGCGAAGCCGTAGGGGTAGACCTCCCCGGGGTCCTGGCTCTTCGTCTGGAACTGATACCGGGGGACGTCCACCGACATGACGTTCTGGAAGGTCATCTCCAGCTCCACGCTCTGCTTGGGGCACAGGAGGGACTGCTCCAGTATCTCCGGGGACATGAGGGCGGAGGCCACCGTGAAGGAGGCGTGGGCCCGCATGAGCCCCTCCTCCACCCGGCGCCGCAAAGCCCGGTTCTCCCGCACCACGTCCATGAACTGCTTCATCAGCTCGTCCCGCTTGTCTTTCAGCAGCTTGTGGCCCCGCTGGGCGGTCTTCAACCGCCCCTTCAGCCGGGTGAGCTCCATCCGGGTGGGATTGATGGTTGTGGAAGGCATTCAAATCCCCCCTTTAATCCTTCTTGGGCAGATACTTGTCGATATACTCGGGCTTGATGCGCTTGAGCTCGCTGCGGGGCAGGATGGAGAGCAGCTCCCAGCCCAGGTCCAGGGTCTCCTCGATGGACCGGTTCTCGTCGGTGCCCTGGGAGACGTAGCGCTTTTCAAACTCGTCGGCAAACTTGGCGTACAGCAGGTCGGTGGGGCTCAGGGCGGCCTCACCCAGGATGGACATGAGCTCCTTGTTCTCCTTTCCGGTGGCGTAGGCGGCAAAGAGCTGGTTCATGGTGCCCGAGTGGTCCTCTCTGGTCTTTCCCGCGCCGGTGCCCTTGTCCTTCAGACGGGACAGGGAGGGCAGCACGTCCACGGGCGGGTTGATGCCCTTCCGGTACAGCTCCCGGGACAGGATGATCTGCCCCTCGGTGATATAGCCGGTGAGGTCGGGGATGGGGTGGGTCTTGTCGTCCTCGGGCATGGTGAGGATGGGAATGAGGGTGATGGAGCCCTCCTTGCCCATCTGACGGCCCGCCCGCTCGTACAGGGTGGCCAGGTTGGTGTACAGATAGCCCGGATAGCCCCGGCGGCCGGGGACCTCCTTCTTGGCGGCGGAGACCTCTCGCAGCGCCTCGGCGTAGTTGGTGATGTCGGTCATGATGACCAGCACGTGCATATTCTTCTCAAAGGCCAGGTACTCCGCCGCCGTCAGGGCCATGCGGGGGGTGGCGATGCGCTCCACCGCCGGGTCGTTGGCCAGGTTGGTGAACAGCACGGTGCGGTCGATGGCGCCGGTGCGGCGGAACTCCTGGACGAAGAACTCGGACTCCTCAAAGGTGATGCCGATGGCGGCAAAGACCACGGCGAAGTTGGACGCCCCCGCTCCGCTTTCAGCGGGGCGGATGGCGGCATCTTCACTATGGGAAGATGCCGGCCCGTCCAGCACCTTGGCCTGCCGGGCGATCTGGGCGGCCAGGGCGGCGTGGGGCAGGCCGGAGCCGGAGAAAATGGGCAGCTTCTGGCCCCGCACCAGGGTGTTCAGCCCGTCGATGGTGGAGATGCCCGTCTGGATAAACTCGTTGGGGTAGTTCCGGGCGGCGGGGTTCATGGCCAGGCCGTTGATGTCCCGGTACTCGTCGGCCAGGATGGCGGGGCCGCCGTCGATGGGCTCGCCCATGCCGTTGAACACCCGGCCCAGCATATCCCCGGACACCCCCAGCTGGAGGGGGTGCCCCAGGAATCGGATTTTCGATTCCGCCAGGTTGATGCCGGCGGAGTTCTCAAAGAGCTGGACCACGGCGGTGTCTCCGTTGACCTCCAGCACCTGGCACCGGCGGACGGTGCCGTCGCTGAGTTCGATCTCCCCCAGCTCGTCATAGGTGACCCCCCGGACCCGGTCCACCACCATCAGCGGGCCGGAGATCTCCTGAATCGTCTTATATTCCCGGATCATAGCGCACTCTCTCCCTTCTGGGCGGCGGCCTCAAGCTCCTCCTCCATCTCCCGGTCCATGGCGGCGTAGGCCTCCCGGTACTCGCCGGCGGGCACCGACTTGGCCCGGCCGATCTTCTCCCGCACGGGGATGTTGAACAGGTCGGCGATGGCGCCGCCCCGCTCCGAGGCGGCCCGGCACCGGCTGTCGTACTCCCGGATCAGGGAGAGCATGCGGGCCTGCCGGTCGTACTCCGAATAGGAGTCGATGTCCACGAAGGAGTTCTGCTGGAGGAAGTCCTCCCGAATCATTTTGGCGGTCTCCAGGGTGATCTGGTCCCCCGCGGACAGGGAGTCCTTGCCCACCAGCTGGACGATCTCGTTCAGGTTGGCCTCCTCCTGGAGGACCCCCATGGCCCACTCCCGGTTCTGGAGGAACTCCTTGCCCAGATGCTCGTCGTACCAGGGCTTCAGGCTGTCCAGGTACAGGGAGTAGGAGTTGAGCCAGTTGATGGCGGGGAAGTGGCGGCGGTAGGCCAGGGAGGAGTCCAGAGCCCAGAACACCTTGACGATGCGCATAGTGGCCTGGGATACGGGCTCCGACAAGTCGCCGCCCGGGGGCGACACGGCCCCTACGGCGGTGAGGCTGCCCCGGCGGTCGTCCGAGCCCAGGCAGGACACGGCGCCCGCCCGCTCGTAGAACTGGGCCAGGCGGGAGCTCAAATAGGCGGGGTAGCCCTCCTCGCCGGGCATCTCCTCCAGACGGCCGGACATCTCGCGTAAAGCCTCGGCCCACCGGGAGGTGGAGTCGGCGATGACGGCCACGGCGTAGCCCATGTCCCTAAAGTACTCGGCGATGGTGATGCCGGTGTAGATGGACGCCTCCCGGGCGGCCACCGGCATGTCGGAGGTGTTGGCGATGAGCACCGTCCGCTTCATCAGGGACTGGCCTGTGCGGGGGTCCACCAGTTCGGGGAACTCCCGGAGCACGTCGGTCATCTCGTTGCCCCGCTCGCCGCAGCCGATGTAGACCACCAGGTCCACGTCCGACCACTTGGCCAGGGCGTGCTGCATCACCGTCTTGCCCGAACCGAAGGGGCCGGGGATGGCGGCGGTGCCCCCCTTGGCCACCGGGAAGAAGGTGTCCACGATCCGCTGTCCCGACTGGAGGGGGATCGTGGGGGGATACTTATGCTTATAGGGCCGGCCCACACGGACGGGCCACTTCTGCATCATGGGCAGCTCCACCTGGAAGCCGTCCTCCCGCTGGAGCACATAGACCGGCTCGGTCACGGTAAAGGAGCCGCTCTGGATGGACACGATGGTCCCCTTCATCCTGGGGGGCAGCATGATCTTGTGGAGAATGGAGTCGGTCTCCTGCACGGTTCCCAGTACGTCGCCGCCGGTGACCTGGTCCCCCGGCTTCACCACGGGGGTGAACTCCCACTTCTTCTCCCGGTCCAGGGCGGGCACCTCCACGCCCCGGGGCAGGTTGTTGCTTCCGCTCACCTCCCGGATGACCTCCAGGGGGCGCTGAATGCCGTCGTAGATATTTTCGATGAGGCCGGGACCCAGCTCCACGGACAGGGGGGCGCCGGTGGTGACCACCTCCGCCCCGGGGCCCAGGCCGGAGGTCTCCTCATACACCTGGATGGAGGCCGCGTCCCCGGTCATGTTCAGGATCTCGCCGATAAGGCGCTGCTCCCCCACCCGGACCACGTCGGCCATGTTGGCCTCCTGCATCCCCGTGGCCACCACCAGCGGGCCGGAAACTTTTACGATCTTTCCCATAGGCTGTTACCTTCTTTCTGCCGCACACCGGCCCCCAAAGCGGGGTCCAGGGGCAACGCCCCTGGTTTCACGCCCGGCGTGAAAGAAATTTCAATTCGTGCGGAGCAGGACACACCCCAGGGTGCCCTCTCTTGCCCCTGCGGGGCGATCCACCTTGTGCGCCTACGCAGCACACCACTGCTTGCTCCGCCACGGTTGGTCCACCACCCGCGCCGTGCGCGGGTGAGGGGGGTATCGAAGGCGGTTTCCTTGGGAACCGCCTTCGTATCTAGGAGGACGCAGTCCCCCCTAGAGAATATCCGCTCCCACCGCCCGCTCCACGGCGGTCTTGATGTTGGCCATCCCAATGCCCAGGGAACCCTCCTTGCCCGGGATCAGAATGATGGCCGGGGTGAGGGCGTCCTGATACTGGGCGATCTCCGGCTGGAGCTGAGCGGCCAGCTGCTCGGTGAGGTAGAGGATGGCGAAATTCTCCTTCGCCATGCGGTGGAGGGCCTGCCGGGCCTCCTCCGCAGTCTCCGCGGGGCACACCTCCAGACCCAGGGCCTGGAAGCCCAGGACGCTGTCCCGGTCCCCGATGACGCCGATTCGGTACATCTTCCTCCACCTCCGTTACACATAGGTCTCCCGCAGCCGCTCCCGAATGGCGGCCCCGTCCAGGCCCGCCCGCCGGGAGGCCAGGATGGTGCGGATGGCGGTGAGCTCCGCCTCCTTGGCGTACAGGTAGGCGATCACCGTCTCCTCCCCGAAGGGGACCCGCTTGGCGTCGGAGACGTACCGGGTGACGGCGTTGTCGCACTCCCGTTCAAAGGCGGTGAGGGGCCCTCCCGCCGGACGGGCCGCCTTGGCTCCCAGCTCGGCGGCCTTGGCCAGGGGGCCGGTCTGGAACAGACTGCCCAGATCCTCCCCCCGGGCGGCGGACAGGGTCTTTTCCGACACATTGCCCCCGGGCAGCAGCACCTGGAGGAGGAAATCGCTCCCCTTCTCCATCCGGGACACCCGGACGGCGGTGCGCAGGTTGGCCGCGTCGATACACAGACGCACATAGCCCTCCAGGAAGGCGCTCTTGCAGTCCTTCGCCAGCTGGGCCATCTCCCCGAAGCAGGCCCGGTCCAGGGCCACGTCGGAGCGCTGGGGGTCCCCCGTCTCCTTCAAAATGGTCCGCGCCTCTTGGACCGCCCGCTGAAAGGCGGGGCTCACCCCGGACAAGTTTTCCTTTTGATACCCGTCCGCCAGCAACTCAGGGGCGTACCGGCCGCCGGGCGAAAGGAGCCGGCTGGCATCTGCCCCCATGGTCTCTCCCTTCACCAGGGTCTTGGCGTTGTGGTAGTCGTACTTCATCTGAAACACTTCGGCAACCCTGGGGTCGGGGACCGCCCCCCGGATCTCCCCAAAGGTCTCCGCCCGGGCCTGGGCCAGCAGCCCCTCCAGGCTCTGGCCGGAGACGCCGTCCGTGCCGCCGTAACCGCACTCGGAGAGGACCTTCAGGGCTTCCCCCTCGTCCCGGGCGTCGATCATCCGGTCCATGCGCTCCCGGGTGAGCATCCGGTTCTCCATAGCGTGGATGCGGGCCGAAATCGTCAGATAATCCGTATCTTTTTTGCGGGACAAAATACCACCCCTTCTTTCAGATAGGAGTTAGGAGATAGGAGTGATGAGATATTTCTCTCCTCCACGCCCCTGGTTACGGTCAAGCCATTGCCTTGTCCACTGTTTCCCTGCGTGGAATCCTAAGACAGAAAACAGTCTCCTCCTTGCGGGCATTTTTAAACTCCTATCTCCTATCTTCTATCTCCTATCTCCAAACAGGATTTCCGCCGCCGGCTTCTCCAGCTTCTCCCGCTGGAGGCGGAGCATGGCCTCGAAGGAGCAGTTGACCTCCACCGGGCCGTCCACCAGGATAAATCCGCCCCGGATGGGCCGGGTCTCCTCCGACAGGGTCAAAAGGCCGGTGCCCGTAATCTGGGCGGTGGCGCTGTTCACCATCTTGCCCAGGAAGGCCCCCACCTTGGAGTCGGTGAGGGAGTCGGGCAGCTCGGGGGCCACCTCCTTCACCAGAGCCTCGTTGGCGGCCACCACCACCGCCTTGCCGATGCGGCTGCGGTCCTTCTGGGAGAAGATGAGCTGCTCCCGCCCGGTGGTCACCGCCCGGAGCACCAGGGCGGTGAGGAGCTGGATGTACTCCTCGTCGGGGAGGGTGCACAGCCGCTCCAGCGCCTGGTCAAAGGCCTCGGACAGGACCTCCTGCTTGGCGGCCAGTTCCAGCTTCCGCCGCTCCATCTGAGCCGCGGATTTTAGGCGCTCCAGGCGCTCCGCCGCCGCACGCTGGCCCCGGGCGAGGATCGTCTGGCGCTCCTGCTCCGCCTGGGCCTGAGCCTGGGCCTGGAGGGCGGCGATCTGCCCGTCGGTCTGGGCGTTCATGGCCGCGATCTCCCGGTCCGCGTCCTCCTGGATGCGGGCCGTAATTTTTTCCATTCCGTCCATGGGCTCACCTCATCAGGCGCTGATGTTGATGAGCATCAGCATGGAGGCCAGCAGGGACAAAATGGCGTAGAACTCCACCGTGATGCACAGCACCATGCCCTTGGACCAGTCGTCCGGCTTCTTGGCCAGCAGGTTGATGGAGGCCGCCGCCACCCGGCCCTGGGCGATGGCGGAGAACAGGCCGCCCAGCGCCATGGGCAGGCAGGCCACAAAGTACTGCATTCCCTGTGCCACCGTCAGATCAGGCAGGGTGCCGCTGAGCAGGCCCATGCGGAAGATGGCGAAGAACCACACCACCAGGCCATACAGGCCCTGGGTGCCGGGGATGACCTGAAGGATCATCACCTTGCCAAACTTGCCGGGGTCCTCACACAGCAGGCCGGCGCCTGCCTCACCGGCGATGCCGGTGCCCTTGGCCGAGCCGATGCCGCTGAGCACCGCCGCCAGGCCCGCCCCCAGCAGAGCCAGGGCCAGGCCGCCGATGCTGCCCAGGAAGGTCAAACTCTGCTGCATCTCTACCAATTGATTCATGTCCATGGTCGCGTCCTCCTTTTTATTTCACCACGTCGTAGTATTTGGTCGTAAGGTCTATGGGGCGGAAAGGCCTTCCGCCGTCCACATAGAAGGTCTTAAAGAACTCCAGACACTGCAGGCGCAGGTCGTGGACGTAGCACCCCAGCAGATTCAAAGCAAAGTTCAGGGCGTTGCCCGCCAGAGAGATCACCAGGAAAATCACCACATTTCCCGGGATGGCCCCCAGGGTGTTGAACACCTGAGCAATCACCGACCCGGCCAGCATCAGGGCCATGAGACGGGAGTAAGAGAGGATATCTCCGAAGTATCCGGTAATGTGGTTGTAGAGGGAGCCGAAGATCCCAGTGATCTTCCCCAGCCCCTTCCCGGTAATGAGGGGCCCGGCCACCACCAGCACCAGGCCGGCGTACAGCACCAGGTTGGTCACCCCCAGCACCATCAGCCCCAGGCCCAGGAAGACCACCCACCAGGTGATCTCCTCCCAGAGGGCGTCCATGAACTTTCCGGCGCGGAGCTTCTGGACCACGCTGATGGCCATTCCGGTGAGGATCTGAACGAACCCCAGGCACATGGCCCCCACCAGGATCATCATGGTGTCGTTCAGCGGGGTGAACAGGGCGGGCAGCACGATGGGGGTCTCCATTCCCATCACTGTGGTCAGCTGGGTGAGGAAGTCCCCGAAGAAGCCGCCGGTAATTGCCCCCATCACAAAGGTGCTCACACCGCACAGGCCCAGCAGGGCGAAGAAGTTCCACATGCCGCCCTTTGGCCGGACCTTTTTCAGTACAAACACAGAACCCAGAATCATCAGCAGCCCATACCCCATGTCCGCCAGCATGATCCCGTAAAACAGGATGAAGAAGGGGGCCATGAGAGGATTGGGGTCCAGCGTCCCGTAGGCGGGCAGGGAGTACATCTCGGTCACCATGCTCAAAGGCCGGGTGAACCAGTTGTTTTTCAGCTGCACCGGCACCTGGGGGTACTCCTCCTCCGCCGGGTCCTCCAGCTCATAGGCGCAGGGATACCGCTCCAGGGCGGCCTGGACCTTCTCCCACTGCTCCGCAGGCACCCAGCCCTGGAGCAGGAAGGTCTGCTCCGTGTCCCGGAGCTTGATCCGACCCTCCTCCCGGCGGATGTCCAGGGCGGCCCGGTCCGCCGCCCGGCACAGGTCGTCCAGCCGGTCCCCCATGGAGGCCAGGGCTTCCCGGGCCTGTTGGAGCTTAGCCTGATTCTCCTCCTGTTCCCGGGTAAGGCGCTGATCGTTTTCCTTTGCGGCGCCCGTCCACCCATCCATGGAGAGGCGGGACCAGCCGAACTCCCGCAGGGCCTCCAGCACCGCCTCCTGGGCGCTCACATGGCACACCAGCAGGCAGTACCGCAGCTCCCGCCCGGCGCTGGCCTCCCGGAGCTCCGAGAGCTCACTGGCCGCCTGGACCGCACCCGCCGCCTCCTCAAAGGGCCGGGCGGCGGTGAGGGTGCCGAACTGCACCAGCAGACTTGGGGTAGACCGGCTCTCCAGGGGAACGTCCAGAGCCAGCCAGGGGGCCAGGGCGGCCCGCTGGGACGCCAGCTTCTCCCCCTGGGCCAGGAGGGCGTTCACCTGCCGCTCCTCCGCCAGCACACCGGCCACCGCCTGGTCCTGGCGGGCGGCCGCCTGGGGGGAGCACAGCTCCTCCTTGGAGGTCTGGGGCCTGGGGGTGAGGAGCCCTCTCCCCTTGGCCCCGTAGTGCTTCAAAATACCCATGGCCCGCTCCGCCTCCTGGCGGCGGGTCTGGGCCTGTGAGAGGGCCTGGGCGTCCGGAGGGGTCAGATGGGACAGCAGCTCCGCCGCCCCGCTCTCCTCCTCCCGGCCGTCCAGGGTGGGCTCGCTGACCTCCACACAGCCCAGCCGCTGGAGGTCGTCCAGCAGGGCCTCCCGGTCCTCCCGCATGGCAAGCAGCCGAAGCCGCTTCATTGTCACAATGGCCATTCAGTTCACAACCTTTTCCACCAGAAAGGCGGCCGCCTCAGACAGCCGGCCGCGCGCCTGCGTCTTTAACGCCTCACACTCCTGCTTGGCCTGGTCCAGAACGCCCTGGGTCCACTCCGCGGCCTGGGCCTCCGCCTGGGCCATCTTCTGCCGCGCCTCCCCCTCCGCCTGCTGGCGGGACTGCTCCACCAGAAGGCGTGCGGCCCGCTGGGCCTCCAGAAGCCGCTGCTTGTTCTGAACCGCCGCGGCCTCCTTCTGCTTCTTCACACGCTCCTCCAACTCGGTCACCGCTTGAATTGCCTCTACCGCCATAAACGTCACCGCCTTAATCCAGGAATTTATGCAATCTTTATGCCTGTTACCTTCATTCTAGGCGAAGTCACAGAAAAAAGCAAGGAGATTCTGATTTCTTTTTAAAGTTTATCCAAAATTTATGTCTTTTTCCCGCGTCTATTCAAATATTTCCGGTGTTTTCCTCATGCTTTCTCCCCTTCCTCGCCGGATACAGTGTGCGCAGGCAGGTCTTTTTTTACTCCGGCCCAACAAAAACACCGCTGCTCCCTCGTAAAAAAACCGCCGTCTGCATCAGCAGACGGCGGCGGGCCTTGGACTTGTTCTGAAAGGCGCGCATCACTCCACAGTGACGCTCTTGGCCAAATTCCGGGGCTTGTCGATGTCGCAGCCCCGCATGAGGGCCACATAGTAGGCAAACAGCTGCATGGGGATGACCTCCAGAGAGGGCAGGAACATGGGGTGAATGTCGGGGATGGAAAGGGCGCTGTCCACCAGGGCGGCCAGGGCGGCCTTATGGCTCTCGGTGGCAATGCCGATCACGTCGGCCCCCCGGGCCTTGACCTCCTTCACATTGCTCATCAGCTTGTCAAACAGCTCATTCCAGCTGGCCAGGGCCACCACCAGGGTGCCGTCCTCGATGAGAGAGATGGTGCCGTGCTTCAGCTCGCCGGCGGCGTAGGCCTCCGAGTGGATGTAGGAGATCTCCTTCAGCTTCAGGGAGCCCTCCAGCCCCACGGCGTAATCAATGTTCCGGCCGATGAAAAACACCGAGTCGTGGTTGAAATAGATAGAGGCGTAGTACTGGATCTCCTCTGTGTGCTTCAAAATCTCCTCCGCCTTGCCGGGCAGCAGCTGGAGCTGCTCCACCAGCTCCCGGTACTCCTCCGGGCCGATGCGGCCCAGCAGGCCGGCAAAGTGGATGGCCAGCAGATAGATCACCGCCAGCTGGGTGGAGTAGGCTTTGGTGGTGGCCACGGCGATCTCCGGCCCGGCCCAGGTGTACAGCACGTCGTCCGACTCCCGGGCGATGGTGGAGCCCACCACGTTGACGATGGACAGCAGCCGGGCCCCCAGGCGCTTGGCCTCCCGCATGGCGGCCAGGGTGTCGATGGTCTCCCCCGACTGGCTGATGACCAGGGCCAGGGTATGCTCCGACACAATGGGCCGGCAGTACCGGAACTCAGAGGCCAGGGTCACCTCCACCGGGATGCGCAGCAGCCGCTCTAAAATATACTTGGCGGCCATGCCCACATGGTAGGAGGAGCCGCAGGCGATGATGTAAAAGCGGTCCATCCCCTCCAGGTCCTCCCGGGTGATGGTCAGGTCGTCCAGCACCACCTTCCCGTCCCGGATACGGGGGGAGATGGTGTCCTTCAGAGCCTTGGGTTCCTCCATGATCTCCTTGAACATGAAGTGCTCATAGCCGCCCTTCTCCGCCGCGGAGATCTCCCAGTCCACATGGGACCGCTCCTTCTCCTCCGGCTGGCCCAGGGAGTCGTACACCTGAACCCCGCCGGGAGTGAGCACCGCCACGTCCCCGTCGTCCAGATAGCACACCTCCCGGGTGTACTGGATCACCGCCGTCACGTCGGAGGCCAGCATCTGGAAGCCCTCGCCATACCCCAGGATCAGGGGGGAGTCCTTCCGCACCGCCACCAGCTTATCCGGCTCATCGGCGCAGACAATGCCCAAGGCATAGGCCCCCTCGATGCGGTGGAGCACCTTAAAGACCGCGTCCAGCAGGTCCCCGGCGTAGTAGAACTCCAGCAGCTGGGCCACCACCTCGGTGTCTGTCTCAGAGGTGAACACCACCCCCTTGGCCTCCAGGAAGCTCTTCAGCTCCCCGTAGTTCTCGATGATCCCATTGTGGACCACCGCGATGCGCCCGGACTGGCTCACCTGGGGGTGGGCGTTCTCATCGTTGGGCGCCCCGTGGGTGGCCCAGCGGGTGTGGCCCAGACCCATAGTCCCGGGCACCTTGGCCCCCCCGTCCGTCAAATCACGGAGCACCTGAAGCCGTCCCTTGGCCTTCACCACCTGGAGTCCCTTCTCCCGGTCGTACACCGCCAGGCCGGCGGAGTCATACCCCCGGTACTCCAGGCGGGACAGACCCTCCAGCAGAATGGGCGCGGCCTGCTCCCGGCCGATAAATCCGACAATACCACACATATGAAATTTCCTCCTAATTGCAAAATCGGGAGGACAAACTCGCAGCCATTTGTGCCTCGTCATCCGGTCACAGCGTCTCTGTTTTGCGGTCGCCCGCATATTTGCCCGCTGTGTCACGCACCCGGAGGGGTACGGAAGGGCATCCGCCGAATTTTGGGGCCGGCGGGGGAATCCGCCGTCCTTTCGATACTCCCTTCTCCTCGTCGTCCTGTCTCCCCTGGGAGACAGGCGCTGGCGCTTTTGATGGGGGTCTCCCCATGGTCCTCCTTTCCTTCTGCGATGCTTGTGAATTCCTTCTATCATAAACGGGCCAAAGCCCGGTTATGCCCGATCTCAAGGCTCCTCCGGCAGGATGGTCCGCACCACCCGGCAGGGATTGCCCACCGCGATCACATTGGGCGGGATATCCCGGCTGACCACGCTCCCCGCCCCGATCACCGAGCCGGCGCCGATGGTCACCCCCGGCAGCACTGTGACGTTTCCGCCGAACCACACGTTGTCCCCCACGGCGATGGGCCGGGCAAACTCCAGCCCGGCGTTCCGGGTCTGGGCGTCCAGGGGGTGGCCGGCGGTGTAGAAGCCGCAGTTGGGGCCGATGAACACATGGTCCCCGAAGGTCACCGGGGCACAGTCCAGGATCACGCAGTTGTGGTTGATCTCCACATGGGAGCCCATCCGGATGTTGAAGCCGTAGTCGCACCAGAACATGGGCTGAATGGAGATCTCCTCCCCCATCCTGCCCAGCAGCTCCCGCAGCAGATCCGTCCCCGCCTCCGGGTCCTGGACCGCCGTCCGGTTGAACCGCTGACACAGCTCCTTGGCCCTCTTCCGGGCCGCCAGCAGCTCCGGCACGCCCGCAAAATACAGCTGGCCGGACAGCATTTTCTCCTGCTCTGTCACGTCAGCTCCCCCCTCTCTCCTTTACTCTGCCTCACCGCCGCTCACGCCCCCTGCTTCCGCCCCGAGAGGATGGCCAGGGCCTGGCGGTGGTTCTGGACCCGGCTCACCTCATGGCTGCCGCCGTACTCCCCGTCGATGGTCCAGGGGATGGGCTTTTCGCTGGTAAATTTCAGCTGGGAGGCGTGGAAGGAGAGCAGGGCGCTCCCCTCCTCCACCGCCCCGGGGCGGAGCAGCGTCTGGAGGCCCGCTCCGATCTCTCCGATGCTCATGGGCTTGCGCACCAGAATCACCTCAAACAGGCCGTCGTCCAGCTCCACCCGGTCGGTGGGCAGATTCCGCATCCCTGCCACCGAGTAGGTGTTGCACACCATGCCGTAGAAGAAGTCGTCCTCCAGCACCTGTCCGTCGTACTCCACCTTCATGTGGTAGGGGGTGATGGACGGGATGGAGGCGATCCCCGCCATGATATAGGCCAGATGGCCGAAGGTGTTTTTCAGATCCTGAGGGGTGTCGTAGGACACCTCGGTAAAAGCCCCGAAGGCGGCCACATAGACAAAGGGCTGCTGGTTCAGGGTGCCCATGTCCCAGCGCAGGGGTTCACTGTCCCCCGCCGCCAGCTCCGCCGCCTTTTTATAGCCCCGGGGGATGCGCAGGGTGGCGCCGCAGTCGTTGGTGGAGCCGGAGGGGATATAGCCCAGCAGGGGCGGACGGCTCAGCTCCAGCAGGCCGGCCGCCGTCTCGCTGAGGGTGCCGTCCCCGCCGCAGCACACCACCCGGTCGTAGTAGGACCCCAGCTCCCGGGCCACCCGGGTGGCGTCCTTCTTGCCCTGGGTGGGATAGACGGTGGTGAGCCACCCGTCCTTGGTAAACTGATCCACCACGCCGGACAGATGGGCCGCCGCCGCCCCCTTCCCGGCGGTGGGGTTATATAAAAACAGCATTCGCTTCATATCGTGATTCTCCAGATCTCTCCGCGCCCGTCCTTCCCCAGTCCGGCCCGCGCACAATTTCATTGCTCCTTATTATACGGCCCTTCCCGGAAAATGCAAGGTAATTGTGTAAACTTTTTGGAAATGTGTCCGGCACTTCCCGTCTCAGGGTTGCGCTCTCCCGGAAAAACAGGTACAATGTGGACGGTTTTATATGCCGGCTAGAATGAAAGGAGCGGTTGGATGGAAACACTAACCATGACCCGGCCTGTGGTCCTCATCACGGGGGGCTCCCGGGGAATCGGTGCCGCCGCCGCCCGGCGGTTTGCCCGGGGCGGCTGGGACGTGGCGGTAGGCTACCGCCGCTCCCGGGAACAGGCGGAGACTCTGGTGGGGGAGCTGGAGGCCCTGGGGGCCCGGGCGGCCGCCCTCCCCGGGGACATATCCCAGCGTCCGGAGGCACAGGCCCTGGTCCGGCAGGCGGAGGAGCTCCTTGGTCCCCTGGACGCTCTGGTGTGCAGCGCCGGGGTGGCCCCCCGGCAGATGCTCCTCACCGACCTGTCCGCGCCGGAGTGGCGGGAGGTCATGTCCGTCAACCTGGACAGCGCCTTTCATCTGCTCCAGGCGGCGGTCCCCGGCTTCGTCCGGCAGCAGCGGGGGGCCATCGTCACCGTCTCCTCCATGTGGGGGCTCACCGGCGGGTCCTGTGAGGCGGCCTACTCCGCCTCCAAGGCGGGGATCATCGGCCTGACCCGAGCCATGGCCAAGGAGCTGGGCCCCTCCCACATCCGAGTGAACTGCGTGGCCCCCGGGGTCATCGCCACCGATATGAACGCCCACCTGACCCAGGAGGACCTGGACGCCCTGGCGGAGGAGACCCCTCTGTGCCGCATCGGACAGCCGGAGGAGGTGGCCGAGGCCATTTTCTTCCTGGCCTCCCCCGCCGCCAGCTTCATCACGGGACAGGTCCTGTCCGTGGACGGGGGCATGGTCATCTGAATCGGACCGTATTTGTGTCTTTTTTGCAAATTTTTTAGGGAATCTTCCCTTTCTTCTGGAAACCAGTGGTTGCAAGGTGAAAAAAAGGTTGCTATAATTAGGGCGGCAATTTTCCGCTTCAACAGGGACCCTTCCCGCGGCTCTCCCGCCGCGCTGCGCGAAAAGGAGGAATACGCCCGTGCGCCGTTCTCAGAGATCCCAATTTGATTATCACTCCTACCGGGGCCGCACCACCGTCACCGACTGGCTCAAGCGGATCGCCCTGGTGCTGGCTGTCTTAGTGGTCATACTGGTGGCCGTGCTGTTTTTTGGACAGGGGTCCATCTCCTACACCGACGAGGGGCTTCGCATCCACTGGCCCTTCTCCCAGCAGACGGAGCCCCAGACTCCGGACCCTGGAAATGTGACGGTGATCGAGGGCGACCCGGCGGCCCTGCCTGACGCCTCCCAGGAGGGGGAGACCACTCCGCCGGAGGAACCCCAGGAGGACGCCTCCTCCATTCTCTCCGTCTCCCTGTCCTCGCTGCTGGACGGCAGCGCCGCCCAACTGGCCCAGGAGGCCGGAGCGGACGGGGTGGCAGTCACCATGAAGGACGACCAGGGGGCGCTGGGCTGGCAGTCCCAGCAGGCGCTGGCCTCCGCCCTCCAGGATGGCGTGGACTCCGGCACGGTGAACGCCGCCCTCACCGCCTGGAACGAGAGGGACGTGTACACCGTGGCCCGGCTGTCCTGCTTCCGGGACGAGGCCCTGGGCTCCAACATGGACTACACCCTGCGCACCAGCAGCGACTACCGCTGGCGGGACAGCGGGGATCTCCACTGGGCCACCCCCTCCAACGAGGCGGTGCGGAGCTACCTCATCGGCCTGATGACCGAGCTGGCCCAGATGGGCTTTGACGAGATCGTGCTGGACTACTTCGGCTACCCCACCCAGGCGGACGGCACCCTGGGCAATCTGGGGCAGAGCGAGGACAACTACCCCGCCGGGGCGCTGGACGGGGTCATCACCGGCTTTCTGGCCCAGGCCGCCCAGGCCCTGGAGCCCTACGGCACCAAGCTCTCCCTCCACGCCTCCGCCGGCGTGCTCACCGGGGCGGACGGGAGCGCCGGTCTGACCCCGGCGGCCCTCAACGCCAGCGTGGACCGCGTCTGGGTCTCCGGGACCCGGAGCGACGTGCTGGCCGCTCTGGAGGGGGCCGGGGTGGAGAACGCCGCGGCCCGCCTGGTCTCCCTGGTGGACCAGCTGGACTCCGCCGCGGCCGGCGCCCAGGCGGTGTGGAGCGAGTAAGCCGCTGCCCACAGATATTTTATCAGCATTTTTTCACCGAGGCGGCTCTGACGGGCCGCCTCGGTTTTTCATTTTGGAAGGCCGCCCACTTCCCATTCTCGATTGCTTTTTCCCGAAAAATCCGCTAAAATAGAACGCGCGTTTCCATGCGGCAGCCCGTCGCCTGGAGAATCCCTGTGACCCTACGAAGGAGGACCTGGAATGAATCAAAAAGAATTGAGCGAGCTGAAGCGCCGCTTCCGCCCGGACAAGAGCGCCATCCACCGCATCTACGGCTGCTTTGTCAACGGCAATCAGGAGATTGTCTCCTACCTGGACGAGTCCATGGGCCGCATGCCCGAGGAGGAGTCCGCCCAGTACTTAGGATTTTTGAAGAAAGCCCTGTCCGGCACCCTGGGCAAGCAGCTCATTGACATCGTCTTTTCCACCCAGCAGGTGGCGGACAGCCAGGAGCACAAGCTCCTCTCCGCCCTGCGGGACTCCCAGCTGAAGGACGCCCAGGCCCGGGAGACCTTCTACCGCAAAATCATCGACGCCCTGGAGCTGGACGGGAACTATCTGATCCTGCTGGCCCACGACGCCTACGACGTGCCCCGCCGTGGGAAGGACGACCGGCTTCAGGAGGACTCGGACACGGTGTTCTCCTATCTGGTCTGCTGCGTCTGCCCGGTGAAGGACAGCAAGGTGGAGCTGGGCTACTTCCCCGGGGAGAACGAGTTCCACAGCCGGGCCGGCCAGGTGGTGGCCCCGCCGGAGCTGGGCTTCCTGTTCCCCGCCTTTGACGGCCGGGCCGCCAATCTGTACAACGCCCTGTTCTACTCCAAAAAGGCGGACCAGATCCATCAGGAGTTCATCGACGCCGTCTTCCACACCGAGCCCCCCATGTCCGCCGCCGAGCAGAAGGAGGCCTTCCAGTCCGCCCTGCGGGAGGGGCTGGGGGACGCCTGCACGGTGGAGGTGGTCCAGGCCATCCATGAGCGGCTGCTGGACCGGATGGCCCAGCATAAGGAGTCCAAGGACCCGGAACCCCTGGAGGTCACCGCCCAGGACGTGGCCGCCATCCTTCGGGACTGCGGGGTGGGCGAGGAGCCCATCGCGGCCTTTCAGGAGGAGTGCCGGGAACTGCTGGGGGAGGGCGTGCTGAACCCCGCCAACCTCATCGACCCCCGCCGCTTTGAAATCAAGACGGAGGCCGCCGCCGTCACCGTGGACCCGGAGCGCAGCTATCTGGTGGAGCTGCGGGAGATCGACGGGCGAAAATACCTGCTGGTCCCCGCCGACGCGGGGGTGGAGATCAACGGCTTTGCCCTGTCGTCCGCCAACGCAGAGCCCGCCGGAGCATGACGGAAACCGGAGCTCCCCGGCCCGCCGGAAGCCAGGATGCAAAAAGCCCGGCACAGCAGAATTGCTGTGCCGGGCTAATTTCATTGCTTCCAGTGGAAACGGTCAGTCCTCGTCCGTCTCCTCCTCGTCCCCGTCGTCAGACAGATCCAGGGCGAAGCGGGTCTCGCAGTTGGGACACTGGACCTCGCCGGCTGCCAGGGCCTCGTCGTCGATGATGATGGGCTCCTCACAGTTGGGGCACTCCACCTCGAAGTAGTCCTCGTCGTCCTCATCCTCGTCAAAGACCACGGATTCCACGTCGGCCAGGTCGTCGGAGAGCACGTCGATCTCCTCGCCCAGGGCCAGGGCGTTCTCCTCCAGGTCCTCGATGGACAGTCCGACCTCCTCCAGGATGCCGATCATCACGGAGATGAGCTTGCCCTCCTTGGACTTCTCCACATCCAGGTTCAGGCCCTCGGCCAGTCCCTTCAGGTATGCAACTTTTTCAGAAATGGTCATGGTTACGCTCCTTTCTGAGGCGAAGCCTCATGGACGGGTAAACTCCCTGTGATTTTCACTCAGTTCTTGCAGCGCTCCAGATACTCGCCGCTGCGGGTGCCTCCCAATCAAATCACGATTTGATTGGGAACCCGGATTTATTCAAATCCTCGGCGGAAGTGAATTCCGCCTGCGGCAAGGTTTTGGCTGCGCCAAAACGCTTGTACGCGCTGCGCGCGCCCCGCTCTGCGGGGCCCCATCGACACCCGCGCAAACACTTACAGGGCGCAGGTATCCAACAGAATCATCAGTTCTTGCAGCGCTCCAGATACTCGCCGCTGCGGGTGTCGATCTTGATCTTGTCGCCGGGGTTGATGAACAGGGGCACCTTGATCTCGGCGCCGGTCTCCAGGGTGGCGGGCTTGGTCACGTTGGTGGCGGTGTCGCCCTTGAAGCCGGGATCGGTCTCGGTGACCTCCAGCTCCACGAAGTTGGGGGGCTCCACGCCGAAGACGCTGCCCTTGTAGGACATGACCTTGCAGGTCATGTTCTCCTTCACGAATCGAAAGGCGTCGCCCAGCATGTCCTTGCTGATGGGGATCATGTCGTAGGTCTCCATGTCCATGAAGTAGTACAGATCGCCGTCGTTGTAGCTGTACTCCATGTCTTTGCGCTCCACATAGGCCTGCTCAAACTTGGCGGTGGGGTTGAAGGAGGTCTCGGTCACGCCGCCATTGATGATGTCCTTCATCTTAGTGCGGACAAAGGCGGCGCCCTTGCCGGGCTTCACGTGCTGGAACTCGACGACCTGCATGACCTTGCCGTCCATCTCAAAGGTCACGCCGTTGCGGAAATCACTGGCGGAAATCATTGCCATAGGAATCATCCTCCATTGTGTTTTAATGAACTAATTCATTTTACCCTTTTTTCCCCTGTTTGACAAGGGGGTTTGGGAAAATATGCGTAAAATCAAAGCACGATGAGATTTTTTGGGGACTGGGTGATGTCCCGGCAGCCGCCCTCCTCCAGCACCAGCACATCCTCGATGCGCACGCCGAAGCGGCCGGGCAGGTAGATCCCCGGCTCGGCGGAGATCACCGTCCCCGCGGGGAGCGGCCTGGTCTCGCTGGGGGAGGCGTTGGGGGACTCGTGGATCTCCAGTCCCAGGGAGTGGCCGAAGCTGTGGGTGAAATAGTCCCCATAGCCCGCCTCCTCAATCACCTTCCGGGCGGCGGCGTCCAGCTCCCGGCCGGGCATCCCCGCCCGGGCGGCGGCAATCCCCGCCTTCTGGGCGGCCAGCACCGTCTCATAGACCCGCTCCATCTCCTGGGTGGGCTGCCCCACCGCCACCGTGCGGGTCATGTCGGAGCAGTAGCCGTCATACACGCACCCGAAGTCCATGGTGATGAACATCCCCTTCTGGATCACCGTCTCCCCGGGCACTGCGTGGGGCATGGAGCCGTTGGCTCCGGCGGCCACGATGGGGTCGAAGGAGACCTTCCGGGCTCCCCGGCGCAGCAGCTCGTACACCAGCCGGGCGGCCACCTCCTGCTCCGTCATGCCGGGGCGGATATAGTTCAGGATCTCCCCAAAGGCCGCATCGGTGATCTTCTGGGCCTGGACCATGGCGGCGAGCTCCTCCCGGTCCTTGGAGGCCCGCAGGCCGTCCAGCAGCTCCTGGGCCGGGATCAGCTCACACCCCTCCGGGAAGCTCTCCTGCCAGCGCCGGTGCTGGACCACGCTGACGGCGGCGCTCTCAAAGCCCACCCGCTTCAGGCCGCGGGCCTCCAGAAAATCCCTGGCCAGCGCCAGGTGGCTCCGCTCCCGGGAGATGAGAACCACCTCCGCCCCGGTCACCTGCTTTTGGGCCGCCTCAATGTACCGTCCATCGGTGGAATACCGGCTCCCCTCCCGGGTCACCAGGACATAGCCCTCCCCCTGAAATCCAACGGCGTAGCGCTCGCCGGGCTCGCTGACAATCAGCATAGCGTCCAGATCGTACTGAGACAGCTTGTCCGCAATCTGGCTGAGATGGTTCATGGCGTCTCGCTCCTTTCTCCCTGCGCGGCGCGCAGGCGCGCCGTCCGCCGGGACGGCGCGCTGTGCATCCGCGCGATGCTCTTACTTCTGATAGGCCTCCACAATCTCCCCAATATATAAGGTGTGGTAGTCCTTCTGGGGGTACCAGCGCTCCTTCACATCCTCCGGGAGACGGGCGGGGTCCATGGGCTGGACAAAGCGCTTGCGGCACACCAGCACCAGCTCCGCCTCCTCAAAATAGGGGGCGCCGCACCGGGCCGCCTTCACCGTGAATCCGCACTCCTTCACCTTGTCCACCTCCCGGCCGCTCTTGCTGCCGCACAGGGCGAGGGCGTCCCGGTACTCCTCCCCGAAGAAGGCCAGGGTGAAGTACTCCTCCCGGTCCACAAATTCCTTGGTGTACCGCTGGGGGCGGATGTAGCAGGTGGCCGCCGGAGCTCCCCAGATCACCCCCAGGCCGCCCCAGGAGGCGGTCATGGTGTTGCACCACTCCGCCGTGCCGGCGGTAATGAGCATCCACTTCTCCCCGATAAGGGAAAACACGTTCTGATCAATGGCCTTGGGATCGATGGGCTTGAGCATGACAGATACCTCCTATCAAAATTTCACGGCTCATACGCTCTATTGTATGCGGGAGCGCGCCGTCAGACCCACCTTGAGTCTGACAAGACAAAAAGCCGCACCGAGACCTCGGTACGGCTTTTTCTGGTGCGATCTTACTTCTTGTCCAGACCGAACTTCTTGTTGAAGCGGCTGACACGTCCGCCGGTATCCACCATCTTCTGCTTACCGGTGTAGAAGGGGTGGCACTTGGAGCACACCTCCACGCGGATGTCCTTCTTGGTAGAACCAGTCTCAATCACGTTGCCGCAGGCGCACCGGATGGTGGTCTGCTGATAATCGGGATGAATTCCTGCCTTCATTGTATCTTCACCTCTTTCTCCATGGAGGATCGTCTGTAAACGCATCTAGCATCATAGCACAACCCGGCGCAAAAAGCAAGAGAAATTTCCTTTTTCTTTCTGAAATTTATATCCGCCGCAGGCTGGGGCGGTTTTCGCCCCTTGACAGGGGGATTTCGCCTGTGTTATGATGCCGCTATAAAAACTTTGTGTGGATTTTTCCAGCAGTTTCGGCGTCCCTGCCCCCCCTGCTCTTTTTCGCCGCACAGCAGTCCCATTGGACAGCTGTGCGGCTTTTTTGCGGCTGGAACCCCTCTGCACGGAACGGAGAACCGCAATGCGCGAGACGTTTATGAAGGAGCGGCCCATCCTGCCCCTCCTGGCCTCCATGGCCCTGCCCATGGTGCTGTCCATGCTGGTCAACTCCCTCTACAACATCGTGGACAGCTTCTTTGTGGCCCAGATCAGCGAGGCGGCGATGACCGCCCTGTCCCTGGTCTACCCGGTCCAGAATTTCATCAATGCCGTGGCCATCGGCTTCGGCGTGGGGATCAACGCGGTCATCTCCATCGCGCTGGGCGCCGGAGACCGCCGCCGGGCGGACGCCGCCGCCACCCACGGCATGGCCCTGTCCGCCCTCCACGGGCTGATCCTCACGCTGGCCAGCATTGCCGTCATGCCCCTCTTCCTCGCCCGGTTCACCACCGACCCGGCCGTGATCCAGATGGGCCTGGCGTATTCCAAGACCGCCTTCTCATTTTCGGTCATCATCATGCTGGGCCTCTCCTTTGAGAAGATCTTCCAGGCGGTGGGCCGGATGAAGGTCACCATGGCCGCCCTGCTGACCGGGTGCGTCTCCAACATCCTGCTGGACCCTGTGCTCATCTTCGGCCTGGGCCCTTTCCCGGAGCTGGGCATCTCCGGGGCCGCTCTCGCCACCGGGATCGGACAGGCGCTCACCCTGCTGGTCTACCTGGCCGCCTACCGGCTGATCCCTATCCCGGTGCGGCTGCGCCGGGACTGCCTGAGACCGGACGCGACTCTGGACCGGAAGCTCTATGGGGTGGGGGTGCCCGCCATCCTGAATCTGGCCCTCCCCTCCCTGCTCATCTCCGTGCTCAACGGCCTGCTCTCCGTCTACTCCCAAAGCTATGTGGTGATCCTGGGCATCTACTACAAGCTCCAGACCTTCCTCTACCTCCCCGCCAGCGGCATCGTACAGGGCATGCGCCCCCTGATCGGATACAACTACGGAGCGGGCGAGCGCGGCCGGGTCCGGCAGCTGTACAATGCCACCCTGTGCGCCAGCGGGATCATCATGGCCTTCGGCACCGTGGTCTGCCTACTCTGGGCGGAACCCCTGATGGGACTGTTTACCTCCCAGCCGGACACCATCCAGGCCGGCGGGACCGCCCTGCGGATCATCTGCGCAGGGTTCGTGATCTCCTCTGTATCGGTCACCTCCTCCGGAGCCCTGGAGGGCCTGGGCAAGGGGGCACAGTCCCTGGTCATCTCCCTGTGCCGCTATGTGGTGGTCATCCTCCCCGCCGCCTTCCTCCTGTGCCGGACGATTGGCCCGGACGGGGTGTGGCACGCCTTCTGGATTACTGAGGCGGTCACCGCTGCGGCGGCGTTTTGGGTGTATAGGAGGACCGTGAATTCCTCCAGTATTAATTAAAATCAGCTTTGCTCATGTAAGATCCCGCCTGGCGCTTCTGCCAGGCGGGATTCTGTCACAATGTTACAAATATGTTTTTAAACTGTGTCCCCAGCGATAACCGCAATCTACCGCCCCTGCAATTGATTGCAGGAACAGCGTTGTCAGACCAAATCCAAACAAAATTCCGGTAAAAAGACGCCTCCAGTTCTTACTCTCATAAGCTGTCAAGCTCTGCAGGAGACCGTCCAGCAGCATGGGAAACAGCATCACGATACAGATGGCTGGAACGAGCTGAACAAATGGAAACGCAATTACAGCTCCCAAAATTCCTGCCAGTTCTCCAGTACATCTGGCGCAAATCGGAAGCTGCTTTCCTTTCCAAAAAAAGGAACGGTCACTCCGGCAGTGACACCCAAAGAAAACAGGCAGCCACCGGCGGGTGTCCATCAGGGGCATGTCCAGCACCACGATGTCCACCCCCTTCTCCTTGGTGAGCAGCCGCCACTGCTCCAAGATCTCCCCATAGTTGCGCCCCAGACGGTCGATGCTCTTGATGTAGAGCAGGTCGTCTTTTTTCAATTTCCACACCAACCGCCTGTACTGGGGGCGAAGGAAGTCCTTGCCGGACTGCTTGTCCAGCAGGATGTTGCTCTCCGGCACGCCCGCCTCCCGCAGGGCGATCCACTGGCGGTCCTCGTTCTGCTCCCGGGTGCTCACCCGGATGTAGCCGTAAATTCTCCCGATCCGTTCCACAATTTACCCCTTTCTCTGCTGTGCCGCTGTGATGCAGCGCTGCGCGCTTCTCGTCCGACCCACTCCATCCTGAAATTGCACGCTTTGTTGCACACCAGCTTACATCAAAGGGGCAGACAAAAACACACGCCGGCTCTCCCAAAGGGGAAGAGCCGGCGTGCGTCTCGTCTCGCGCCGCGCCGCGGCGCAATCCTTCATTCTTAATTCTTCATTCTTAATTCTTAATTCTCTCAGCCGCCCAGCTTGGCGGTAAAGTCGGCCATGGCCTCGGAAATTTTCAGCTGCTGGGGGCAGACCTTCTCGCAGCTGCGGCAGCCGATGCAGGCGCTGGGCCACTTGTCCTGGGGGATGGCGGACAGGGCCATGGGCGCCAGGAAGCCGCCGCCGGTGAAGGAGTGCTCGTTATACAGCGCCAGCAGTTCAGGGATGTTCAGCCCCTTGGGGCAGTGGCTGACACAGTAGTGGCAGGCGGTGCAGGGGAGAGCGGTCTGGCTCACCATGCCGCCGGCCACCTCCATCAAACCGGCCATCTCTTTCTCATTGAGGGGGGCCTCGGTCTGGAAGGTGGCGATGTTGGCCTTCATCTGCTCCAGGTCGGACATGCCGGAGAGGACCATAGTGACGCTGGGGATGGACTGGAGGAACCGGAAGGCCCAGGCGGGGATGGTCTCGTCGGGGCGCATGGCCTTCAGGGGCGCGGCCTCCTGATCACTGAGGCGGGCCAGGCGGCCGCCCCGGAGGGGCTCCATCACCCACACGGGGATGTGGTACTCGTTCAGCAGGTCCACCTTTTCCCTGCCGTTCTGGAAAGTCCAGTCGATGTAGTTGAGCTGCAGCTGGCAGAACTCCATGTCCTTGCCGTAGGCCTCCAGGAACCGCTTGAGCACCGGCATCGCCCCGTGGCAGGAGAAGCCCAGGTGGCGGATGCGGCCGTTCTTCTTCTGCTCCATCAGGTAGTCATAGATGCCGTACTTGGGGTCCAGGTAGGCGTCGATGTTCATCTCGCACACGTTGTGGAACAGGTAGAAGTCGAAGTGGTCCACCTGGCACTTTTTGAGCTGCTCCTCGAAGATCTCCTTCACCTTGGGCATGTTGGCCAGGTCGTAGCCGGGGAATTTGTCGGCAATGTAGAATTTCTCCCGGGGATACCGGGCCAGAGCCTTGCCCAGCGCCAGCTCGGAGTTGCCGCTGTGGTAGCCCCAGGCGGTGTCGTAGTAGTTCACGCCGCCGGCCATGGCCTCGTCCACCATCTGAAAGGCGGCCGCCTCGTCCACCTTGGCGTCGTCCCCGTCAATGACGGGCAGGCGCATGCAGCCCATACCCAGGGCGGACAGCTCCAGATCCTGAAACGTTTTGTAGATCATTGGTATTACCCCTTTCCATCTCACGGCGCATCACACGCCGCCCTCCCGGAGGCGGCGGCATACTGCCCCTCCGGTCTCATTTGCTCTCTGGTGCTATGCTACTCCCTGGAGTGCGCTCCAAGTCAAGAGTTTTTTCGCTGTTTTACGAATGATCGCCCGCCCCGCCGCCTCTGGAGGTTCCTGTCCTTTCTATGAAACACGCACTGGGTCTGATTTTTCTTTGCAGGGACAGCCCCATAGGGAGGATGAAAAAAGAAACGGCGGGGCGAGTCTCCGCAAAAAGCGATTTCCCCCGCATTTCTTTCCAGAAAAACAGTTGCGCGGGATGAAAAAAGGAAGTATAATAAAGGAGCTGTGTTGGAAACCGGATAAGGCAAATCCGCCTGAGCGGTTGCGAATCCCGGTCTCCGGAGGTAACACATTATGGTAAAAGCGATCGTAGGCGCCAACTGGGGCGACGAGGGCAAGGGCAAGATCACGGATATGCTGGCGGAGACCTCCGACGTGGTCATCCGCTATCAGGGCGGCGCCAACGCCGGCCACACCATCATCAACGATCAGGGCCGTTTCGCCCTGCATACGCTCCCTTCCGGCGTGTTTTACCCCCATGTCACCAACATCATCGGCAACGGCCTGGCGCTGGACATCCGCAAGCTGGTGGACGAGCTCCACTCCCTCACCGAGCAGGGAGTGCCCGCCCCTAACCTGATCATCTCTGAGCGGGCCCAGATCCTCATGCCTTACCATGTGCTTCAGGACACCTATGAGGAGGAGCGCCTGGGCGGCAAGGCCTTCGGCTCCACCAAGAGCGGCATCGCCCCCTTCTACTCGGACAAATACGCCAAGATCGGCGTTCAGGTGTGCGACCTCTTCTATGAGGACCGGCTGCGGGAGCGTCTGGAGGCCGCCCTGTCCATCAAGAACGTGCTCTTTGAGCATCTGTACCACAAGCCCGCTCTGAATGCGGACGAGCTCATGGAGCAGCTTCTCGCCCTGCGGGAGGAGATCCGCCCCTATGTGGGGAACGCGGTGGGCTTTGTCCACAAGGCCCTGAAGGAGGGCAAGACCGTCCTGCTGGAGGGCCAGCTGGGCTCCATGAAGGACCCGGACCTGGGCATCTTCCCCATGACCACCTCCTCCCACACCCTGGCCGGCTTCGGCTGCGTGGGCGCGGCGGTGCCCCCCACCGCCATTGAGGACGTGATCTGCGTCACCAAGGCCTACTCCTCCTCCGTGGGCTCCCACACCGAGCCCTTCGTCAGCGAGCTGCTGGGCAAGGAGGGCGACGAGCTGCGCCGCCGGGGCGGCGACAAGGGCGAGTTCGGCGCCACCACCGGACGTCCCCGCCGGGTGGGCTGGTTCGACGCCGTGGCCACCAAGTACGGCTGCATGGTCCAGGGCGCCACACAGGTGGCCCTCACCTGCCTGGACGTCCTGGGCTATCTGGACGAGATCAAGGTGTGCACCGGCTATGAGATCGACGGGGAGGTCACCGACGAGTTCCCTGTCACCCCCCGCCTGATGCGGGCCAAGCCGGTCTTCACCACCCTCCCCGGGTGGAAGTGCGACATCCGCGGCTGCAAGGACTACGACGCCCTGCCCCAGCAGGCCAAGGACTACGTGGATTTCCTGGAGCGGCACATCCAGTGCCCCATCACCATGGTCTCCTCCGGTCCCAAGCGTGAGGAGATGACCTACCGCACCTCGAAGCTGTAATCATACGTTCTGCGCCGGATGCCATTGGCATCCGGCGCACGGTTTATCCAAAAAGGAGACACATATGAAGCATCGTTTTCTTCCCGGCCTGCTGTCCTTTGCTCTGACCCTCAGCCTGTGTGCCATGCCCGCCGCCGCCCTGGAGACCGAGGACGCCAAGGCCCTTCTCAGCACCTATTATGTGGATCAGATTCCGGAGGAGGTACTGGAGCAGGGCTCTGTGGACGCTATCATCGAGTCCCTTGGCGATCCCTATACGGTATATATGACCGCCGAGGAGTACCAGAGTTTCCTCTCCTCCGTCAACGGCAGCACGGTGGTTGGGGTGGGCGTCTCCATCTCCAACCTGGACTCTGTGGAGGAGGGCGTTGGAATCGAAATTCTCTCCGTGCTGGACAACTCCCCGGCCCTGGAGGCGGGTCTGTCCGCCGGAGATTATATTCTGGCGGCGGACGGCGTCGCCCTCACCAGCGGCACCGACGCCTCCGCCCGCATCCAGGGCGAGCCCGGCACCTCCGTCACCCTCACCATCCGCTTCCACGACACCGGCGAGGTCCGGGACGTGACGCTGGAGCGGCGGGCGGTGCTCATCCCCATCGTCACCTACGATCTGGTGGACGGGGAGGTGGGCTACATCGACTGCGACAGCTTCGGCGCCTCTACCGCGGACACGGTGGAGGAGGCCCTCACCCAGCTGAAAGAGCAGGCCGATCTTTGGGTGATGGACCTGCGCTCCAACCCCGGTGGAACCGACCAGTCGGTGACCCTGACAGTCGGAAAATTCACCAACGGCGTAGTAGTTTACATGATGGGCCGGAACGGTCTGGAGTACTACCGTGCCATCAAGCCCACCGCTCCCGACTTCACCGATCTGCCGGTGGTGGTCCTCACCAGCTCCCATAGCGCCAGCGGAGCCGAGATGTTTGCCGCCGCCGTCCGCTCCCACCGCCTGGGTATCTCCATTGGCCAGCGGACCTACGGTAAGGGCGTGGCCCAGTTGGTGCTGGACGAGGACTTTTCCGTCTCCTCGGTGGCGGAGCTCTTTGACGGCGACTGCCTGAAAATCACCGCCTACCGTTTCTACGCCCCCGACGGGGCCACCAACGACACGGTGGGCGTGATTCCCACGCTGCTGGTCTCCCCGGAGCACACCCAGTCCATTGCCCTGCTGCTGCGCTCCAGCGCGCCCACCGTGGCCAACGGCTCCCTGCGCCTGGGCCTGGGGGGATACACTTTCTACATTGACCTGTCCGACGCCCGGAACGTGGACAACCGCGCCGCGTTCACCGAACTTCTGGAGGCCCTACCTCCCTCCGCCGAGCTCTATGAGGGCCAGGGGGGCGGCACCTGGGAGCCCATCGAGCCGGAGGCGCTGGCCGAAGAACTGGGGCTGGAGTACCACAGCCGCACCTTCTCGGATACGGCGGACTCTCCCTTCGCCGACGCCATCGACACGCTGGCCGTGTACGGGCTGGTCGAGGGCTATGAGGACGGCGCCTTCCGCCCGGAGGAGACGATCACCCGCGGGGAGTTCGCCTCCATGGTGGCCTCGGCCCTGAACCTGCGGGCTCCGTCCCAGAGCTACTTCTCCGATGTGCCGGAGGACGCCTGGTACGCCGATGGCGTAAATGCCATGGCCGCCAAGGGATTCTTTGCCGGGGACGGCTCCACCTTCCGCCCGGAGGACACCATCACCTATGAGGAGATGGTCACCGTCCTCTCCTCGGTGGCCGCTTGGGCCAGCCTGGACGGCTATGAGCTCGCCCAAAAGAATCTGTCCGCCGGGGAGTGGGGAAACTACTACCAGTTCTCCGAGTGGGCTCAGACCTCCGCCCGGAATCTGGACGCGCTGGGGGCCCTGGTGGGGGATCAGCAGCCCGGCGACGCCGGCACCCGGGAGACCGCCGCGGGCCTGCTGTGCGCCCTCATGGAGGCCACCCACCTGATTTGGAGTTGAACATAGAATAAAGCCTTCCCCCTTCCAGGGGGAAGGTGGCACGGACGAAGGCCGTGACGGATGAGGGTGAGCCGGTCCCACGCACCCCCTCCCCCTCATCCGCCCCCTGCGGGGGCACCTTCCCCCCAGCGGGGGAAGGCCCGAATCTGGTTTAATTTTTATCTTTAGAAAGGATATGACAATACCATGACCCAAATCGACATTATCTCCGGCTTTTTGGGGGCCGGCAAGACCACCCTCATCAAGAAGCTCCTCAGCGAGGCCTTCCAGGGGCAGAAGAATGTGCTCATCGAGAATGAGTTCGGCGAGATCGGCATCGACGGCGGCTTTCTGAAGGACGCCGGGGTGGAGATCACCGAGATGAACTCCGGCTGCATCTGCTGCTCCCTGGTGGGCGACTTCGGCGCCGCCCTGAAAAAGGTGCTGGAGGACTACTCCCCCGACCGCATCATCATCGAGCCCTCCGGAGTAGGAAAACTGTCCGACGTGATCGCCGCCGTGGAGCGGGTGCAGAAGGAGTCCCCGGAGCTTCAGCTCCACAGCTTTGTCACTGTGGTGGACGCCACCAAGGCCCGCATCTATATGAAAAACTTCGGCGAGTTCTTCAACAACCAGGTGGAGCACGCCTCCGCCATTCTCCTCTCCCGCACCCAGAGCATGGACGAGGGCAAGCTGAACGCCGCCGTCAATCTGCTGCGCGCCAAAAACGCCAAGGCCGCCATCCTCACCACCCCCTGGGACCAGCTCACCGGGGCCCAGATCGTCTCCGCCATGGAGGGCGGACACTCCCTGGCCGAGGAGCTCATGGAGGAGATCGGCCGCACCCATCAGGAGGATGACGAGCACGAGCACCACCATCATCACCACGACCATGACCACGGACATGAACACCATCATGACCACGAAGAGCACGAGCACCATCACGAGCATGACCACGAGCACGAACATCACCATGACCATGGGGACGAGTGTGACGCCTGCTGTGCCTGCGGCCATGACCACCACCATCACCACCACGACGGCCACGACGCCGACGAGATCTTCACCTCCTGGGGCCGGGAGACCCCCCGCAAGTACAGCCGGGAGGAGCTCCAGGACATCCTGTCCTCCCTGGCCATGGGGCAGGACTACGGCTACATCCTCCGGGCCAAGGGCATGGTGCCCTGTGAGGACGGCCAGACCTGGCTCCACTTCGACCTGGTGCCCGAGGAGTTCCAGATCCGGGAGGGCGCGGCCGACTATACCGGCCGTCTGTGCGTCATCGGCTCCGATCTGAAGGAGGATCAGCTGGAGAAGCTGTTCCTTCTGGCGTAATGGAGGGAGACAAATATGCCTGATTCCCGCATTCCCCTCTATCTCATCACCGGCTTCCTGGACAGCGGCAAGACCACCCTGCTTACCGACACTCTGGGCATGGACTACTTCAACGACGGCGAGCGTACCGTGCTTCTGATGTGCGAGGACGGCGAGGAGGAGTACGACCAGGAGAAGCTGTCCAAGCAGAACTGCCGGGTCGTGCCCATCGAGTCCCAGGACCAGATTACCACCGCCTTTCTGGAGGAGGTGGACCGCCGCTATCAGCCCGAGCGGGTGCTGATGGAGTACAACGGCATGTGGCCCATCCAGATCCTGCGGGACCTGAAGCTCCCCAAGACCTGGGGCCTCTACCAGGCCATCGACGTGATCGACGGCACCACCTTTGAGATGTACCGGAACAACATGCAGTCCATGATCATCGACATGGTCACCGAGGCGGACATGGTCCTCTTCAACCGCTGCACCCCCGACATGCCCCTGGCGGGCTGGAAGCGCTCCATTCGGGCGGCCAACCGCATGTGCGAGGTGGTCTTTGAGGACGAGCGGGGCGAGGAGCTGGAGGTGGAGGATATTCTCCCCTACTCTCTGGACGCCGATCACATCGATCTGGAGGACGACGACTACGGCATCTGGTATCTGGACATTCAGGACCACCCGGACCGGTATGTAGGCAAGACCATCACCTTCAAGGCCCAGGCCATGACCAGCCTGAAGCTGCCCAAGGGGACCTTCATCCCCGGCCGCAACGCCATGACCTGCTGTGTGGAGGACATCCGGTTCTTTGGATTTCTGTGTAAGTACGACCGGGCCCGCTCCCTGCGCAAGGGGGAGTGGGTCACCGTCCACGCCACTATCCAATGGGAACACGCCAACGTCTATGAGGGCGAGGGCGTGGTCCTCTACGCCGATCAGGTGGAGAAGGCCCAGGCCCCGGAGGACCCCCTGGTGTATTTCCGGTAACTTCTAAACTTTATGAAAACGCAAGGACGGAGGCCCAGTTGGGCCTCCGTCCTTGCGTTCAGTCTGTCGAGATGGGGTCGAAGATTTCTCCGACCCCATCTCGCTGCATATTATCCTGATGCTGTATAAAAATGTATCAGGATTTGGCGTACTTCTTCCCGCATCTGCCTACTGTGCCCGGTACAGGAATGTCACGATCTGCGCACGAGTGCAAGGGTCATAGGGGCTGAAGGTAGTGGCGCTGGTGCCGCTGGTGATGCCCTCTCCGGCCGCCCAAGCCACCGCAGTCGCATAGTAGGCATCGGCTTCCACATCCGCGAAGCTGCTTCCGTCGGCTTCCGGAGAACCGGAATAGCGCCACAGGAAAGTTACTGTCTGGCTGCGGGTGACCGTGTCATCCGGGCTGAAGGTGGTAACACTGGTACCGGTGGTGATCCCCTGCTCCACCGCCCAAAGCACAGCGGTGTAGTAATATGCGTCAGCAGGCACGTCCACAAAGGGATTGCTGCCGCTGTGAGGCGTGGGGGACCCAGCGGCCCGCCACAGGAAGGTCACCATCTGCGCACGCGTGCAGATATTGTCCGGGCTGAACGTCGTGGCGCTGGTACCGTCGGTAATTCCATTGGACACCGCCCAATTCACGGCGTCGTAGTAATAGGAACCGTCAGACACATCCGTAAAGTGCAGCGGCTCTGTGACGATCGGAGTAAACATCGCCTCCACAGTAACCGTGCTGGACGGCATGGTAAAGGTGTAGGTACCATCTCCCTTGTCTTTCAAAGTGATCTCCTTGCCGTTTCTGCCTGTCACGGTGAGGCCGGCAAGCTGGTAGCCATCATCCGGCGTAACCGTCAGTGTAATGGTACTGCCCGCGCTGGCGGTCTCCCGGTTGGCCGTCACTTCGCCGTTGCTGCTGTCTTCCACAGTGATGCGGTAGCTAGAGGTGCTGCCTCCTCCGCCACTGCCGCCGCCGTGGTCAGGTTCTTCCTCTTCCACCCACCGGGCATAGATCGTCGTGTTCTGCGTAAAGACGGTGCTGGCGGTGACTTTCTCACCTCCGCTTTCCGCTGTAAACCAGCCGTCAAAGTCATACCCCTCCCGCGTGGGTGTGGGCAGACTGGCGAGTTTCCCGTTCACGGTCACAGCGGAAGCGGGCGACACGCTGCCACCGTTGGCGTCGAAGATCACCGTCACTTCTGTCGCCGGCGGAGCGGCATCGCTGTGGATGGTCAACTGATAGGTATTGTCCCCGATTTTCACGGTAATGGTCTGCGGGTTATCGACAATCGAGACTTGCTTGCTGTTGACCGCTTCGCCGTCAATGGTAACCGTTTCCCCGTTGCCGGAAATGGCGGTGACAAGGGTGCCCGTTGCGGTAACACCGTAAATGGCATGGGTATAGGCGCCGTCTGGCCCTTGGACAAAGTTCTCCATGGACACGGGCAGGCCGTCAAAGGTCAGGCTGTCCTCGCCGCTGGCGGCGGCATGGACCACTACCCGGCTGCCCAGCAGGCTGAATTGGACGTCGGCGGTCTGTTCGGCCTCGCCGTTCAGCACCCCGGAAATGCCGGTGCTGTGAGTCTCCAGCACAGCTCCGTTTTCATCCAGCAGGGTGGCCACCAGGGTGGCGGTGGACTGCTGCTGGAGGCTGTTATTCTTCAGGGACACCGTGGCCGTGGTGGAGGTGCCGTTGGTCTGGACCACATCCAGCGTGGTCTTCTCCCCGGTGCGGGCATAAGTCCTCGGGCTTTTTCCAATGGATTCCTGTGCGTACCGCCCGGCACGGCTGCGTCACTTTTGTATCTATCGTATCATAAAAAAATTCGCCGTGCTATTAGCCGGTTTTGGGGGAAAAACGGCTCATGCCCAGGGCGCTTTGCCCTGGGCATGAGAGATGCCATTTTCAAGACGCATGTCCTAAAATGGTGAATTTTAAGTTTATTTTTGCGGCAGCCGCAGCCCGTTGGAGGCGGCTATTGCAGCATGAACTTTCTCAGATCGTGACGTTGAGAAACATCCAGCTTCATCATGGCGCTGGACAAGTGCCGCTTGACGGTGGCAAGGGAAATGTGCAGGTGCTCCGCGATCTCCGGGTTGCTCCAGTCCCGCGCCGCCAGCATGGATACGGCAAACTCTGTGGTAGTCAGGTTGTCCGCCACATCGTGGCCGGTGTCCGGGTTATGAACCTTGCGCCATCCCGCAGAGAAAGAATAGGTGATGTTGATGATCCGCTTGAAGTCCTCCGGCCATTCCGGCTTGATGACAGCCTCCAGCATCCCGCCCAGCAGGCCGTGGTGTTCGCCCAGCCCCTCGATGAGATCGTCTGGCCGGGCCAGTTCCCAAGCAGCCAGCAGATGGGCACGGGCCTGCTCCGTCTGCCGGAGGCCCATGTAGTCCATCACCGCCACCAAGTGGAGGTAGATGGCAGGGATCGGATATTGTCCGGCCCCCATGGCCAACACCCCCTCCACGGTACCGACGCTGGCGGCATAGTCCCCCTGGATGTAACGGTAGTGGGCATAGATATACATGGCAAAAGACCGCAGGCCCAGCGGCAGAAGTGGGAAGAAACCTTGGATCTCCGGCAGCCCCTCCGGCAGCGGCAGGTGCAGGAGCACCGCCCCCGCCGCCGCCACAAAAGCGGATGCGGCCTCCATCTCCGGGGAGCCTCTTTGGCTGCCCAGCGCAGCCTTTAACTCATTCAGGGCGAACCGCGCCCGTTGGATATGCCCCAGGGGCAGGTTGGCATAGGCGTAAATCAGGCAGGCGGAGAGCCGCGCTCCCATATCGGTGCTGGTAAGGTAGGGCTCCGCCCCCTTTGCTGCCTCCTCCGGGTGGCCGCTGAAATAGTGGTATTCCGCCAGCGAGATGTCCCGCTGGGGACCAGCTGCCATAGTCTCCACCACGGCAAGGCATTTCCCTGGTTGGAATGGCGTGTTCATCAGGGGCATCAGGCAGGTAATATCCAACGGTCCAGCGGCCTGTTGTTTCTGCCTACGGGAGACCCTGGGGTCCTGGGGCTTTTCCGCCTCCATGGGAATCGCCCAAGATTTTCCAAATTTCTGTGCACCGGGGATGCGCCCATCAATACAGAACTGCTGCACCATCCGGTCCGAAAGACTCCATTTTTCCGCAGTCTCCCGCACAGTGAGGTATTCCATACGTTTCCTCCCATTAGTATGCGTTTATGTTTTATTATAATACGGAATAGGGCATCGTTACAAGATGCTTCTTGCCTTTGTATGGCTTTGGGCGGCAATACTGTCCAAGCCTGTAAACATCCTATCAATTCATGCCGATAGCGTAAGTCGTTTCAATATTATAGTGTGTGATACCCCATTCTCCCAACGGGGACAGCTTGCCGGGATATATGGAGCTGTTCCGCCAAAGCCTCCTGAGGCAGTCCCTGCGCCCGGCGGAGCGTCAGGCTCTTTTTCGACAATTCCATGTATCTTCTCCTTTTAGCTTGATATTTCTATTGCAGCATACTCCATTCCATTTCTCCACCGCGCCGCCGTTACCATTTTTGCAACAAAAGGCCACATGGAATGTTCTCCTTTTCAATCGCCTGTTGTTCCTCTGTCCACCGTATTTTCAGCAGCTTCTTTCATTCTTCTGTTTTGTCCCAAAACACTAGAAATGCTTTTTCTTTTTTGGTCATTCATCTGAATTCGGTTTTTTATCTACCAATTTCGTGCAAACTATGCTATGATGTGTTTGGCATCCCTAACCTACTTAGAAAAGAGGTTTTTGATATGTATTGTGTCCGAAAGGTCACCGACGACCTGCTATGGATCGGCGGCAACGACCGCCAGCACCCCCTGTTTGAGAGCGCCCACCCCGTCCCCCGGGGCATGTCCTTCAACTCCTACCTGCTGCTGGACGAGAAGACGGTTCTCTTTGACACAGTGGACCGGGCGGTGCAGACCCAGTTCTTTGAAAATCTGGAGTACGCCCTGAACGGGCGGAAGCTGGACTATGTGTTTGTCCACCACATGGAGCCCGACCACGCCGCCACTCTGGGGGATCTGATGATCCGCCACCCGGAGGCCACCATCGTCTGCAACGGCAAGTCCCTGAACATGATCCGCCAGTTCCACGCCACCGATCCCAAGGGGGCCAAGCTGGTGAACGAGGGGGACACCATCACCACCGGCAAACACACCTTCACCTTTGTGAACGCCCCCATGGTCCACTGGCCCGAGGTCATGGTGAGCTACGACTCCACCGACAAGATCCTGTTCTCCGCCGACGCCTTCGGCACCTTCGGTGCTCTGAACGGGGTGCTGTTCGCCGACGAGGTGAACTTTGACCGGGACTGGCTGGACGAGGCCCGCCGGTACTACACCAACATCGTGGGCAAGTACGGCCCCCAGGTCCAGGCCCTGCTGAAGAAGGCCGCCGGCCTGGACATCCAGATGATCTGCCCCCTCCACGGCCCCGTGTGGCGCAAGGATCTGGGCTATATCCTGGACAAGTATGCCAAGTGGGCCGCCTATGAGCCCGAGGTGCAGGGCGTGCTCATCGCCTTCGCCTCTGTCTACGGCGGCACGGAGACGGCGGCCAATATTCTGGCCTGCCGCCTGGCCGAGCTGGGGGTCCCCGTGGAGATGTACGACGTGTCGGTCACCCACTACTCCTATGTGCTGTCCGACGCCTTCAAGTACAGCCACATCGTCTTCGCCTCCACCACCTACAACAACGGCATCTTCGTCTCCATGGAGAACCTGCTCCACGACATCGCCCACCACGCCCTGAAAAACCGGAAGGTGGCCCTGATCCAGAACGGCTCCTGGGCCCCCGCCAGCGGCAAGCTCATGAGCGAGATCCTCTGCGGCATGAAGGATATGGAGATTCTGGAGGCCCCTGTCACCCTCAAGTCCACCCTGGCGCCCGGCCAGGACCAGGAGCTGGAGGCCCTGGCAAAGGTGCTGGCCGCCTCGGTCAAGGGTGAGGCGGCGGAGCCCGAGGCGGAGGCCCCCGCCCCGGCCAAGCCCCGCGGCTTTGTGTGCAAAATCTGCGGCTTTGTGTACGAGTCCGACACCCTGCCCGAGGATTTCACCTGCCCCATCTGCCGCCGCCCCGCCAGCGACTTTGAGCCGCTGACCTGATTGATCTGCCCAAACCAGCCCATGGCTGTTTGGCGGGCGCGGCCGCCCTGCGGACCGCCCCGATATAATTTGAATGAAAGCAGGTATCGTAACATGAAAAAATACGTCTGTGATCTGTGCGGCTATATCTACGACGAGGCCGCCGGCGACCCCGATAACGGCGTGGCCCCCGGCACCAAGTGGGCGGACGTGCCCGAGGACTGGGTGTGCCCCCTGTGCGGCGCGGACAAGAGCCAGTTTTCTGAGCAGTAATGAATCAGGAGCCCGGGACAACTGTCCCGGGCTCCTCAGCTTGTCGAAAAACCTCTGTTCAGACGAGTCCGCCCGAGTGTTGGCGGGGGAGCTCGAGGGGGCGGCAGCCCGCCTCGAGTGGGATCGAATGCCCTGAATGCCTTGCAAGGCAAGGCGTTCAGC
>NZ_NFKI01000031.1 GCF_002160305.1 Pseudoflavonifractor sp. An184 | reverse complement strand
GCAAGGCGTTCAGCGAGCGCAGCGAGGACTTTTCCGCCGCACAGCGGCGGGAAAGTAACGGCATTTTTGCAGGCTGTCGGAAAAGTCCTTAGACTTTTTTGACAGCCTGAGGAGCCCGGGGCGGCTGCCCCGGGCTCCTGCTTTTATATATACAAGCTCTGTTTCCCTTGGTACCCAGTCGATTTGCTTTAGGGAGCCAGGACCTGATTGCTGCGCTTCATCTTTCCGCCCTTGGGCAGGGACACATTTCTGGTGTGGCGGATCTCCTCCCACACGGTGGTCTTTTTAAAGATGCAGCCCACCGTGAGCACCACCCAGCTGAGCAGGAAAAACCAGTACACCGCCAGGGCGGGCAGCAGCCGCCGGTCCCACTTGTTCTCCACCGTAATCACCAGCACCGCCGACAAAGTGGCTCCCAGCACGGTAATCAGCAGATTGCCCGCGATGTACCCCAGACACAGCAGCAGGGAGAAGTGCCCCGGATGGACGAAACCGGCCGCCAGGGCGGTCACCGCCATGCTCACCAGGGCGGCCGCCTGATAGGCGGGGATCAGCATGGTGGCCCCCATGTCCAGAGGCTGGACGGCGGGGCGCTCCGCCAGGCTCCGGCCCAGCACCGGCAGCCACTCCCCCGCGATCTGGAGGGTGCCGCTGGTCCAGCGGCGGCGCTGCTTGATGGACTCCCGGAAGGTGAGGGGCTGCTCGTCATAGGTCACCGCCTTGGGCACCCAGGCGATGGGCACTCCGGCCAGGGCACACTGGGCGGACATCTCCAGGTCCTCGCTGATGCTCTGGGTGCACCAGCCGCCCATCTTGTCAAAGGCGGCGGCGGACACCATGAATCCGGTGCCTCCCAGCATGGCCGACATGCCCAGCCCCGCCTTGCCCTGGTTGTGGAACCGGTCCATCATCCAATAGTAGATGGAGTAGCAGCCTGAGATGGCGCTGTCAAAGGGGTTCTTGCTGTCCCGGTAGCCCTGGGCCGCCCGGGCCCCCGCCCGGTAGGCGTTGTTCATCTCCCGCAGGAACCGGGGATCGGCCACATTATCCGCATCAAAGACGCAGAAGGCGTCGTACCCCTTGTCCCGCAGCTGCCGGTAGGCAAAGCGCATCACATCTCCCTTGCACTTCACGGGGACGGTGCACTCCATGACATTGGCCCCGAAATCCCGGGCGGCCTGGGCGGTATGGTCGGTACAGTTGTTGGGGATAACCCAGATGTCGTACAGCTCCCGAGGATAATCCTGGGCCAGCAGGCTGTTGATCAGATTGCCGATCACCAGTTCCTCATTCCGGGCGGCCACCAGAATCGCAAAGCGGGTGCTGGCCGGGTGCCGGCCATAGTCCATAGGCTTGCGCCAGGACATGAGGGCGGTCACCAGATAATAGCCGCCCCACAGGGTCATGCCCGCTCCTACCAGAGCCGCCGCTCCCATCCACAAATATGCCATCCACGCCATATGGGCTCCCTCCTTCTCTCTTTGTGTTCCCAGTGTACCAGAGGAATGTTAAGGTTCTGCCACAAACTTTATTAAGTTTTTTTGAAAATTTTTTAAGGTTTCCAAAAGGGCATCCCTGCTTTGAATTTACAGCTTGTTTATTTGACTAAATTACAACATTTTGCTATACTGTATTTGTACACTTTCGACCGAACCACAGGTTGACCCGCCCGCGTGGGCCGGAATACCGGCGTCCGGGCCTGTCAACGCGACGTTTTAAGGAGGTGCCCTGTTGCTTCGTTTTGAACACGTATCGCTGTCTTACGGCAGCCAGAAGATTCTGGACGACCTGTCCTTCGAGATCCAGGAGGGCCAGATGGCTGTCCTGATCGGGCCGTCCGGCTGCGGTAAGACCACCACGCTGAAGATGATCAACCGCCTCATCGAGCCCTCGGCGGGCAAGATCTACCTCAACGAGGAGGACATCACCGCCAAGGACAAGGTGGAGCTGCGCCGCCATATTGGCTATGTGATCCAGCAGATCGGCCTGTTTCCCAACATGACGGTGGCCCAGAATATCTGCGTGGTGCCCACCCTGCTGAAATACAGCAAGGAGGAGTGTGACAAGATCGTCCACTCTCTGCTGGAGCTGGTCAACATGCCCTATGAGCAGTACGCCCACAAGTACCCCTCTGAGATGTCCGGCGGACAGCAGCAGCGCATCGGCATCCTGCGGGCGCTGGCGGCCTCGCCCCCCATCGTACTCATGGACGAGCCCTTCTCCGCCCTGGACCCCATGACCCGCCGGTCCCTCCAGCAGGAGGTGCGCTCTCTCCAGCAGAAGCTGAACAAGACCTTCGTCTTTGTCACCCACGACATGGAGGAGGCTCTGGATCTGGCCGACGTCATCATCTTTATGGACCACGGAAAGATCGTCCAGATGGCGCCCCCGGAGGAGATGCTGGCCCACCCCGCCAGCGGCCAGATCCAGGATTTCCTCGGCAAATTCATCGACACCCATGCCCAGAAGGAGCTCACCGCCGCCGACTTCATGCGCCCCGGCGTGTCCACGGTCTCGGCCACCCGAGGGGTCAATGAGTGCGTCAGCAAGATGCAGCGGCGCAACGTGGATACCCTCATTGTAGTGGACGACCAGGACCGGTACCAGGGGACGGTGTCCATCGCGGACATCCGTCTCACCGGCCACGTGGTCAAGACCATCGAGCCCCTCATCCGCTGCAACACCCCCACCGTCCACACCGGCGACAGCGCCAAGGACTGCTTTGACCTGCTCATCTCCAGCGGCGCCCCCTATCTCATTGTTCTGGACGAGGAGGAGAAGGTGGACGGTCTCATCACCAAGACCAGCATGACCTCCGCCATGGCGGAACAGCTCTGGGGGTGAGACGTTTTGACGATTCAAGATCTTCCCGCCAAATTAGTGCAGCATCTCTTTTTCACCCTGGTCCCCGTGGCCATCGGTTTCCTGCTGGGGGTGCTCATCGGCATCCTGCTGTCCCGGAAGCCTAAGCTCTCCGGCATTGTCCTGCCCATCCTCTCAGTATTCAACACCATCCCTGGCATCGTCTTTATCGGACTGCTGGTGCTGGTGTGGGGGGCCCAGTCGGCGACGGTGCTGGTGGCTCTGGGGGTGTACGCCACCTTCCCGGTGCTGAAAAACACCTACGCGGGGCTGGTATCGGTGGACCCGCAGTATATTGAAGCCGCCAAGGGCTGCGGCATGAGCGCCATACAGAGCCTGACCCAGGTGGAGCTCCCCCTGGCCATGCCCACCATCATCGGCGGGCTGCGCATGTCCACCGTCTACACCGTCAGCTGGGCCGTGCTGGCCTCCATGATCGGGGGCGGCGGCCTGGGTGATTTCATCTATGCCGGTCTAAGCTCGGACAACAGCGAGCTCATCCTCATGGGAGCGATTCCGGCTGCGCTGCTGGCCTTTGTGCTGGGCTCCCTGGTGGACGCCCTTCAGCGAAAAGTGGTTCCCAAGGGAATCCGGAGGGGAGGGAGCGCCGCATGACTTTCACCATGATTCTGGAGCACATGTCCCTGGTGGTGGCCGCTCTCCTCTTCGCGATTCTGGCCGGCATTCCCCTGGGCATCATCTGTTACTTCTATCCCTCCACCCGCAAGGTGATCCTCCGGGTGGTGGACCTGATCCAGACCACCCCCGCCCTGGCCCTGCTGGGCATCATCATGGTCATCATGAACCCGGGCAAACCCACGGTCATCGTGGGCCTGGCCCTCTACTCCCTGCTGCCCATTGTACGCAACACCTGTCTGGGACTGGATCAGGTGCCGGAGCATCTGATTGAGGCGGGCAAAGGGATGGGCATGACCCGGATGTACCGCCTGATCCATGTGGAGATTCCCATTGCCGCTCCCATCATCTTCACCGGTATCCGCATCGCCACCGTCACCGCCATCGGGACCGCGGTGTTCGCCTCCTTCGTGGGCGGCGGCGGGTTGGGCAGCGTCATCACCACCGGCATCCGCCAGGAGGACATGACGGCCATCCTGGGCGGCACCGGGGTGCTGATGGCCGCCGCCCTGATCCTGGACCTGCTCATGGGGCTGGCCGAGCGGTACCTGAACAGCCGGAGCAGCCAGCGCTCCAAGGGCAGCCGGTACGCCGCCCGGGGTGCGGCCGTCCTCTCTGCCGCCGCCGCGGTGGTGCTGTGCGTCTACGCCTTCCTGCCCAAGAGCACTGAGGGCCTGCTTCTCTATGAGGGGCAGTATTCCGAAATAAAGCTGGTCAACAGCATGATCAAGCAGCTGGTGGAGGACCGCCACGACCTCACCGTCACCATCCAGGACGAGATGACCGCAGTGAACAACTTTAACGCCATGACGGGAGACGGCCACACCTGTGACCTGATGTACACCTGGGACGGCACCCTCTTGACGACGATTATGGGGCTGGACACCACCGACATCCCGGATGGGCAGACCCTCTATGACTTTGTCAATGAGAAGATGAACGACGAATACGATATGCACATGCTGGGCAAAATCGGCGTCAACAACACCTATATCCTGGGCGTCACCCAGGAGGTGGTGGACACCTACAACCCCAAGACCATCAGCGACCTTGTCCCCATCGCCGGGGAGCTGCGCTTCGGCGCCGAGCAGGACTTCTTCACCGACGCGGGCAATATGAAGTTCGGCCCCATGGCGGAGGCCTACGGCCTGGAGTTTGCCGAGGTCAAGCCGGTGGACATTATGATGAAATACACCCTGGTGGAGCAGGGGGCCTACGATGTCATGGTAGTCTACGCCACCGACGGTCTGAACAAGCGGGCCAACCTGACCCTGCTGGAGGACGATCAGCACTTCTTCCCCGACTACTACGGCACCATCCTGGTGCGCAACGACGTGTTTGAGCGCTTCGCCGATCAGGCCCCCGGCCTGGAGGACACCCTGAAGCTCCTCAACAACCAGTTCACCGACGAGATGATGAGCGAGCTCACCTACTACGTGGACGTGGAGGGCCGGGATGTGGACGAAGTGGCCCATGAGTTCCTGGTCAGCGCCGGGCTTCTGGAGGAGTAACCGCTCGATTTTGTCATATTGGCTCCTATCAATAAGGTACAAGACAGCCGCCTGGGGCTTCCCGGGCGGCTGTCTTTCACTTTTTCGAGAGGGATTTCGCCGCCCCGGCGGCGACCTACTTTGCCCGTGGCGGCAAAGTAGGCAAAACGCCACCGGGGGACGCGGCCGATGGACTACGGCTCCGCCTAGGTCCATAGGACCGCTTTCCCCCGGACCCCCAATTACGGGAGTGCTCTCCTGTACGTAAAACAGCCCTTCCGGCGCGTGAAAATATGAGTGGGTATCTAAATTCCCGCCGGGCCACTGGGCCCTGGGTTTGCAAAAATTGCCGCTGTTGCAGTTCAAGGTCCGCGCCTTGATGTTTCCAGCCAACGCGCCCGGTGCGTCTCCGCCGTCTCTCTGAGCCGCACTTGAGTCCCACCCACGCCAAAAGGCGCGCTTTTCATCCGCAGGAGCATCCCGCAAAGGCTGCCGGACCCTCAGCGTCAGCGCTCATTTTGAGCCTTCCCCGGTGGCGTTTTGCCTTCTTTTTCGCCATAGAAAAAGAAGGTCGCCGCCCGCAGGCGGCGAAACCCTTCCCTCCTTAAAAAATGTTTACCAGCGACGGCTGCTCCATCTCGGCCAAAAGCTCCAGCTGAGTCATCAGCTCCGCGTTGGCGGCGGTATACTGGTCGGTCTCCTCCAGGGCCAGGTACTGCTCCAGAGCCCGGAAGGAGCTCAAAATCTCGTCGGTGTCGCTGTGCCGCATAAGGATGTGAAGATACGCCTCATGGTCCTGCCAGCTCTGGAACGCCTGCTCGCTCAGTTCGGCGGCCCCTTCCCAGTCCCCCTGGGCGGTCCGCTCCTGGGCCTGCTTCAGCTGCTGGATCATTCCGCCGGTCAGCCGTTCGGCGTACCAGGCGTTCCACAGGGTGCCCCCCAGCAGAACCGCCAGAATGGCCGCCGCCGCCCACAGACGTTTCATGCTCTCCTCCTCCCCTCTTCCTGCCCCGACCTGGGCGCCAGATAGACGCCGCCCGCCTCATCCACTGTCATCAAAAATACCTGCCCCGGGTCCTTCAGCCCGTGCTTCGCGAGCTGCTTTTGCAGCCACACCCCGTCATAACCCCGGGCGGTCAGGTTCCGAGTCAGGAGCTTTCCATCGCTGATGAGCACCAGGGGCAGTCCGGTCTCCTCCGCCTCAAGCCCCAGCTGGCTCTGAGTGGGGGGCTTCTCCCGCTCCCAGGGCAGGATGGACAGTTGACCGTTGGTCTCCAGGATGGCATATTCGATTCCGGCGGGGCCCGCATATCCCTGGGCCCGCAGCTCCTCCAGCAGCTCGTCCACCGTCAGCCGGTTGCGGCGCATCTCCCCCTGGTCGATCTTTCCCTTGCGGATGATGACGCTGGGCCGGCCGCACATGAGGGTGCGGAAGCGGGTGCTCTTCATGGTGAGCACCGACAGGATCATGGTCAGGGACAGGAGGGTCAGAATGGGCACGATCCCCGTGAGCAGGGGGATACCGAAATCCTGCATGGGGACGGCGGCCAGATCGGCGATGATCAGGGAGAGCACCAGCTCCGAGGGCTCCAGCTCCCCCACCTGGCGCTTGCCCATGAGCCGGATGCCGGCGATGATGAGCAGGTATAGGATGATGGTCCGGATCAGGCCGGTAAACATGTCGGTCACCTCACTGCGGAGCGCGAGTGCGCTTTTGGTTCAGTCTTTCCCTCTCTTGGAGAAAGTATCCGAGAGATCCTCCGTACTGCGGAAAAAGTTTTATGAAAAAAGATTCCCCCACCCCTTGCAAAGCGCGTCGATTTCCGATACAATATCTTGAAACACTTTGCGCGTGGATCGTATCTGAATTGTGAACTGGAACGGAAGGGCGTGTGAGAGAATTGATGAAAGCGACTTTGATCCTGGCCAACGGAAGCGTATTTTCCGGGACCAGCATCGGCAGTACCTCCGACCGGGTGTGCGAGATGGTGTTCAACACCTCCATGACCGGGTATCAGGAGATTCTGACCGACCCCTCCTACGCGGGACAGGGGATCGTGATGTCCTATCCCCTCATCGGGAACTACGGCGTCAACCATGAGGACAACGAGTCCAGCCGTCCCTGGGCGGAGGCCTTTGTGGTCCGCCACCTCTCCCCCATCGGAAGCAATTTCCGCTGTGAGGAGACGCTGGACCACTACCTGAAAAAACACGACATCACGGGCATTGAGGGAGTAGACACCCGTGCCCTGACGAAAATACTCCGCAGCCAGGGGAGCATGAACGGCATGGTCACCTGTGCGGAGCATTTTAATGTAGCGGAGATTCTGGAGAAGCTGAAGGCCTACCGGGTGGAGGGCACCGTGGAGCGTGTCTCCCGGAAGGAGCCCGAGGACTGCCCCGCCTACGGCGAGGAGAAGTACAAGGTGGCTATGATGGACTACGGCGTGAAGCAGAACATGATCGAGTGCCTGCGCCGCCGGGGCTGCCATGTCACCGTGTTCCCCGCCGCCACCCCCGCCGAGACCATCCTCACCGGCGGCTTTGACGGGGTGATGCTCTCCAACGGCCCCGGCGACCCCGCCGACAACGTGGCCATCATCGGGGAGGTCAAGAAGCTCTATGAGAGCACCCTCCCCCTGTACGCCGTCTGCCTGGGCCACCAGCTGATGGCCCTGGCCACCGGCGCCAAGACCGGCCGGCTGGCCTACGGCCACCGGGGCGGCAACCACCCGGTGAAGGACCTGGCCGAGGACCGGGTGTTCATCACCAGCCAGAACCACGGCTATGTGGTGCTGTCCGAGACGGTGGACCCCGCCGTGGCCGAGGTGTCCCACATCAACGTGAACGACGGCACCTGCGAGGGCCTGCGCTACAAGCGCCCCAACTGCTTCACCACACAGTTCCATCCCGAGGCCAGCCCCGGCCCCAAGGATACGGAGTACCTGTTCGACCGCTTTGTGGCTTCTATGGGAGGTGACCGGTAATGCCGAAGAATCCGAATATCAAAAAAGTTCTGGTGCTGGGCTCCGGCCCCATCGTCATCGGCCAGGCCGCCGAGTTTGACTACGCCGGCACCCAGGCCTGCCGCGCCCTGAAGGAAGAGGGCATTGAGGTGGTGCTGGTGAACTCCAACCCCGCCACCATCATGACGGACAAGGACATCGCCGACCATGTGTATATCGAGCCCCTGAACATCCCCTCCGTCACTCAGGTCATTGAGAAGGAGAAGCCCGACTCCATCCTGCCCACTCTGGGCGGCCAGACCGGCCTGAACCTGGCCATGGCCCTGTATGAGGACGGCACCCTGGAGAAGTACGGGGTGAAGCTGCTGGGCACCAGCCCCGACTCCATCCGCAAGGCGGAGGACCGCCAGGGCTTCAAGGACTGCATGGAGTCCATCGGCCAGCCCTGCGTCACCTCCGAGGTGGTGGAGAGCGTGGAGGACGCCGTGGCCTTCGCCGAGAAGATCGGCTACCCGGTCATCGTCCGTCCCGCCTACACCCTGGGCGGCACCGGCGGCGGCATCGCCTATGACCGGGCCTCCCTGGAGGAGATCTCCGACCGGGGCATCCACCTCTCCCGGGTGGGCCAGGTGCTCATCGAGCGGTGCATCGCCGGCTGGAAGGAGATCGAGTTCGAGGTCATGCGGGACGGCGCCGGCAACGTGATCACCGTGTGCTCCATGGAGAACATCGACCCCGTGGGCGTGCACACCGGCGACTCCATCGTGGTGGCCCCCACCCAGACCCTGGCCAACAAGGAGTATCAGATGCTCCGCACCGCCGCTCTGGACATCATCACCGCCCTGGAGATCGAGGGCGGGTGCAACGTGCAGTTCGCCCTGAACCCCGACAGCTATGAGTACGCGGTCATCGAGGTCAACCCCCGTGTGTCCCGTTCCTCCGCCCTGGCCTCCAAGGCCACCGGCTACCCCATCGCCAAGGTGGCCGCCAAGATCGCCCTGGGCTACCACCTGGACGAGATCCCCAACGCGGTGACCGGCAAGACCACCGCCTGCTTCGAGCCCACCCTGGACTACTGCGTGCTGAAAATCCCCCGTCTGCCCTTCGACAAGTTCACCACCGCCAGCCGCACCCTGGGCACCCAGATGAAGGCCACCGGCGAGGTCATGGCCATCGCCAACTCCTTCGAGGGGGCCCTGATGAAGGCCATCCGCTCCCTGGAGCTGAACGTGCGGGCTCTGAAGCTGGACAAGCTGGAGGGGCTCTATACCGACGAGATCGAGGACCTGCTGGTCCAGGTCACCGACGAGCGGCTCTTCGTGGTGGCCGAGGCCCTGCGGCGCGGGTTCTCCCCCCAGAAGATCAACCACATCACCAAGATGGACATCTGGTTCCTGGAGGGCTTCCAGCGGATCATCGACATGGAGAACGAGCTGGAGCGGTGCAAGGACGTGCCCTCCGCCGACACCCTGAAGCGGGCCAAGGAGATGTGCTTCGCCGACAGCTATATCGGCACCCTGTGCGGCATGAAGCAGGCCGAGGTCAAGGCCCTGCGGGAGAAGTACGGCATCGTCCCCTCCTTCAAGATGGTGGACACCTGCGCCGCCGAGTTCGACGCGGAGACCCCCTACTACTACTCCTCCTACGACGGAGAGAACGAGGCTGTGGAGACCAGCGACCGCAAGAAGGTGCTGGTGCTGGGCTCCGGCCCCATCCGCATCGGCCAGGGCATTGAGTTTGACTACTGTTCCGTCCACTCCGTGTGGGCCTTCAAGCGCATGGGCTATGAGACCATCATCATCAACAACAACCCCGAGACCGTCTCCACCGACTTCGACGTGGCCGACAAGCTGTACTTCGAGCCCCTCACCGCCGAGGACGTGCAGAACATCGTGGAGCAGGAGAAGCCCTGGGGCGCCGTGGTCCAGTTCGGCGGCCAGACCGCCATCAAGCTGGCCAAGGCCCTGACCGAGATGGGCGTCCAGATCCTGGGCACCTCCGCCGACGGCGTGGACGCCGCCGAGGACCGGGAGCGCTTTGACGAGATTCTGGAGAAGTGCGGCATCCCCCGCGCCAAGGGCCGCACCGTCTTCACCACCCAGGAGGCCCTGCAGGCGGCCAACGAGCTGGGCTACCCCGTGCTGGTCCGCCCCTCCTACGTGCTGGGCGGCCAGGGCATGGAGATCGCCTACAACGACCGCAACATTGAGGACTTCATGAAGATCATCAACATGACCGTCCAGGAGCACCCCATCCTCATCGACAAGTATCTGATGGGCCGGGAGCTGGAGGTGGACGGCGTGTTCGACGGGGAGGACATCCTCATCCCCGGCATCATGGAGCACGTGGAGCGGGCCGGCGTCCACTCCGGCGACTCCATCGCGGTGTACCCCCCCATCAACCTGGAGGACAAGCACCGGGAGCTCATCCTGAAGCACACCAAGAACATGGCCAAGCACCTGAACGTCATCGGCCTGATCAACGCCCAGTATATCCTCTACAACGACGACATCTATGTCATCGAGGTCAACCCCCGCTCCTCCCGCACCATCCCCTATATCTCCAAGGTGACCGGCGTGCCCATCATCGACCTGGCCACCAAGGTGATGCTGGGACAGAAGCTGAAGGACTTGGGCTACGGCACCGGCATCTACAAGGAAGCCGACTACTACGCCGTCAAGGCCCCTGTGTTCTCCTTCGAGAAGCTCACCGACGTGGACACCGGCCTTGGCCCGGAGATGAAGTCCACCGGCGAGGTGCTGGGCCTGGCCGAGACCTATCCCCAGGCCCTTCTGAAGGCCTTCAAGGGCTGCGGCCTGCGGGTGCCCAAGCGGGGCAGCCGGATCATCGTCACTGTGAAGGACGAGGACAAGCCCGAGATGATCGGCATTGCCCGCGGCTTTGAGGAGATGGGCATTGAGATCTACGCCACCTCCGGCACCTGCGACGCTCTCACCGCCGCCGGCATCGCCTGCAAGCGGGTGAACCGGGTGTCCCAGTCCCACCCCAATATTCTGGATATGATCCAGAGCGGCACCGTGGACCTGATCATCAACACTCCCACCAAGGGCCGCAAGCACGACAGCGACGGCTTCAAGATCCGCCGCTCCGCCGTGGAGCACTCTGTGGCCTGTGTCACCGCCATCGACACCGCCCGGGCCGTTCTCACCGTCCGGGAGCAGAGCCGCAGCGAGGACCTGACCCCCATCGACATCACCAAGATTTAAACCCAAACACTTCGGGGAGGGGATACTTCCCCTCCCCGGCTGTTTTTCCGGATACGAAAAAACCACACCCTCCGGTGTGGTTCTCCAGAAAATGTATGCTCACCGCTCGCTGGCGGATACTTCCTTGCACTCGTAGATCAGGTCCTCCAGATCGGCGGCGGCGTCCCAGTGAAGCTCCATATTGTTCACCTCCTTTGTTTTTCTTTAGTATAATTGGTTCCGTTCCACCCAACAAGAATCCTGGAGTAAAACTCAGGTAAAATTTTTAAGAAAGGGTGCTCTTATGTCTCATCAGACTGTTATCGTGCTGGACTTCGGCGGACAGTATAATCAGCTCATCGCCCGCCGGGTGCGGGAGTGCAGCGTGTACTGCGAAGTCAAGCCCTACACCACTCCCCTCTCTGAGTTGAAGGCCATGAATCCCATCGGCATCATCTTCACCGGCGGCCCCAACAGCGTGTATCTGGACTCCTCCCCCAAGGTGGACCCGGAGATCTTTACCTGGGGTGTGCCCATTCTGGGCATCTGCTACGGCTGCCAGCTGATGGCTCACTTGCTGGGGGGCCAGGTCACCGAGGCCCAGGACGACTCCGCCCGGGAGTACGGTAAGACCCAGACCTACTACGACACCACCTGCAAGCTGTTCCATGGCCTGCCCCAGCAGGGCATCTCCTGGATGAGCCACGGGGACTACATGGCCAAGGTGCCTGAGGGCTTCGCCCTCACCGCCCGCTCCGACGCCTGCCCCAATGTGGCCATCGCCGACGAGGCCCGGGGCTTCTACGGCGTGCAGTACCACCCTGAGGTCAACCACACGGAGAACGGCATCGCCATGATCCGCAACTTCCTCTATGAGGTGTGCCTCGCCAAGGGTGACTGGACCATGGAGGACTACTGCAAGACCGCCATCCAGCAGGTCCGGGAGAAGGTTGGCTCCGGCAAGGTGCTCCTGGCCCTGTCCGGCGGCGTGGACTCCTCCGTGGTGGCCGCCCTGCTGGCTGAGGCGGTGGGCAAGCAGCTCACCTGCGTCTTTGTGGACCACGGCCTTATGCGGAAAAACGAGGGCGACGAGGTAGAGGCCGCCTTCGCCAAATGGGACATCAATTTCGTCCGGGTGGACGCGGAGCAGCGCTTCCTGAGTAAGCTGGCCGGTGTCTCCGAGCCCGAGCGCAAGCGGAAGATCATCGGCGAGGAGTTCATCCGGGTCTTTGAGGAGGAGGCCAAGAAGATCGGCACCGTGGACTTCCTGGCCCAGGGCACCATCTACCCCGACGTGATCGAGTCTGGTTCCGGCGACGCCGCCGTCATCAAGAGCCACCACAACGTGGGCGGCCTGCCCGACTATGTGGATTTCAAAGAGATCATCGAGCCCCTGCGCCTGCTGTTCAAGGACGAGGTCCGACAGCTGGGCCGGGAGCTGGGCCTGCCCGAGTATCTGGTCTCCCGCCAGCCCTTCCCCGGCCCCGGCCTGGCCATCCGCATCATCGGGGAGATCACCAAGGAGAAGGCCGATTTGCTCCGGGATGCCGACTTCATCTTTCGGGATGAGATCGCCAAGGCCGGCGAGGACAAGAACCTGAACCAGTATTTTGCTGTCCTCACCAACACCCGCTCCGTGGGCGTCATGGGCGACGGGCGTACCTATGACTACACTCTGGCTCTCCGCGCCGTCACCACCAGCGACTTTATGACCGCCGACTGGGCGCGGATCCCCTACGACGTGCTGGACCGCATCAGCGTGCGCATCGTCAACGAGGTGCAGGGCATCAACCGCATCTGCTATGACATCACGAGCAAGCCCCCCGCCACGATCGAGTGGGAATAAGCAAAAAGTGGATATGAGGGCCCGCAAACCCTTGAAAATACTGACTTTTTGATTTTTCAAATCCCCATTTGATAGCAGATTGATAGCACTCGTCAAATCCCGATTTATTGAGTTTGAAAAGAAAAATCGGGTGGCTTGCGAGTAGCCTAAAAATCCTTATCTTTTTATTCATAAGTAAAAGGTCTAACTGATTTTTGCTGATCAGTTAGACCTTTTTTATTTTGCTCTCATTTATCTGAATTTTCTGATTTTACGCAACAAACGGCCTTTCCCGTGGCCTACAAGTGAGAGGGTTAGATCAGACCCTCCGGCGGCACCTTGGCGCGGATTTGGCTGCTGTCGTACTCCGGGTAGTGGTAACGCCAGCGGTCGTACTCCTCCTGGGAGATCTCACCGGCCTCCAGTTTGGCTGCCTGTTCCCGCCAGGCCCAGAGCATCTCATGCAGCCGGGCAGCATCCTTGTTTTTGCGAAAATCCACCTGCAAGGCAAGCTCACTATCTTGCTCCGTGATCTTCAGCCCGTAGTTGTCCTCCAGGGTAAACAGGGTGTGCATGAGCCCTATATAGGAGTCTATATCCGGGACGGAAAGGGCATGGGGCGAGACATCCAGTACCTGCGCCAGGGCAGCAGTCAGATCGGCCTTAGGGGTTCTTGACCCTGTTTCGTACTGCGCAAGACGCACATCGGCAGACTTCTCCGGGAAGCCCAGCGCCATACCAAGATATTTCTGTGTCATCCCCCGCAGAAGACGGAAAAAGTGAATCCGTTCGCCAATCGCCATACATCCAGCTCCCATCTATGGTTGTTCTTATATGAAACATAGCATATTTGCTTAGTGTTGTCAAGGTAATCTAAGCAAATTTATTTAATAATATTTCTTCTAAAAGGCTTGAACTAAGCTTATATGTATAGTATCATAAGAATACTAAGCATATAAGCTTAGATAATATAGCGCATCAAATGGCCCGCCAGATTTTTGGTTGCGAAACAGAGAAAAAGTGGCGGACATAAGTAAGGAGGCATTTATGAAACACAACGCTTGCAGTCCACAGTCACCAACGACTAAGAAAGGAAGGTATTTATCATGGCAAACCAGATTTTTATGCGCGTCAATGAAGTGGCCGAGGAGCTGGGGGTGTCCGTACCCTACGCCTATAAGCTCATCCGGCAGATGAACGAGGAACTGGCGAAAACCGGCTGCATCACGATTTCCGGCCGGATCGACCGCAAGTTCTTCCACGAGAAGTTTTATGGCACGAGAACCGAAACAGCGAGAAAGGGGGAGTAATCATGGCAGCGTTTAAGAACAAGGACAACGGCACCTGGTATGTGCAGTTCCGCTACACCGACTGGAAAGGTGAGCGCCAGCAGAAGCTCAAAAGGGGCTTTGCCACCAAGCGAGAGGCGCTGGAATGGGAACGGGAGTTCCTGATGGAAAAGCAGGCCGATGTGAACATGACCTTCGAGAGCTTCGTCGCCCTCTATGAGAGGGACATTAAGCCCAAGTTGAAGCTCAACACCTGGCTCACCAAGGAGAGCATTATCAAAAAGAAAATCCTGCCCTATTTTGCCAAGCGGAAGCTTTCGGAGATCACAGCCAAGGACATTATGCGCTGGCAGAACGAGATCCGGGAGATGCGGGACTGTCACGGCAAACCCCTGTCAAAAACTTACCTTAAAACCGTTCACAATCAACTTAGTGCAATTTTCAACCATGCTGCCCGGTTTTACGGCCTGAACCTCAACCCGGCCCGGCAGGCGGGCAACATGGGGGCGGAGGAGCGGAAGGAAATGCTGTTCTGGACCCGGGAGGAGTACACTAAGTTTTCCGAGGCCATGATGGATAAGCCGCTGTCCTTCTACGCCTTTGAGGTGCTTTACTGGTGCGGCATCCGGGAGGGTGAGCTGCTGGCCTTGACCCCGGCGGACTTCGATTTTGAGAAGCGCACCCTCACCATCAATAAGTCCTATCAGCGGCTCAACAAGCAGGATGTCATTACCACCCCCAAGACACCAAAGAGCAACCGGGTGATTCAGATGCCCCAGTTTCTCTGTGACGAGCTTCAGGACTACCTTAAGCAGCTCTATGGCGTGGAGCCGGACAGCCGGATGTTCCCCATCAGCAAAAGCTATCTTCACCGGGAAATGGACCGTGGCTGCAAGCAAACTGGGGTGAAAAGGATTCGCATACACGATTTGAGACATAGCCACATCAGTTTGTTGATCGACATGGGCTTTACTGCCCTGGCTATTGCGGAGCGCGTAGGACACGAGAGCATCGACATCACCTACCGCTACGCTCATTTGTTCCCCACCCGTCAGGTGGAAATGGCCGATAAGCTGGATTCACTGAAAAATGAGAAGGGAGTGTAAGAAAATGTCCAAGAAGAACTACGATAACCACAACCGCTGGAGGAACAAGACGGTGGCTTTCCGGGTGTCGGCGGAGGAAGACCTCCATCTGGAAGCCCTGGTGAAGCTCACAGGCCTGACCAAGCAGGACTACATCATCCGGCGGCTGCTGGAACGGGATGTGGTGGTCCAGGGCAACCCCAGGGTCTACAAGGCCCTGCGGGACCAGCTGGCCGCCGTGCTGGACGAACTCCGCCGGATCGAAGCTGGGCAGGGCGTAAACGGCGAGCTGCTGGACACCATCCAGATGATCGCCACCATTATGAACGGGATGCAGGAGGATTTCGCCTATGATCAATGAAAAAAAGAAAATGACCGCCCAGGGCTCATCTGTTGGCGCAGATGATGGGCAGTCAATCTCTCAAAATTCCAAGACCACTATACCAGACCCGGACGAAAAAAGCAATTCCCCAGGAAGAGATTTGGAGGAACTTTACCGAAAGATGCGCCGCATGAGCGACCCAGCTTACCTGCATACTGTGACCCTGGACGAGCTGATGGACAATGTGTTCGAGGGCAAGTCTGCGGTGATTGAAAATCTGCTCTATACAGGAGCGTACATCCTTGCCGGAGCGCCCAAAATCGGCAAGTCCTTCTTGGTTGCACAGATCGCCCACCATGTCAGTACCGGGCAAGACCTGTGGGGCTACAAAGTACATCAGGGAACGGTTCTCTATCTGGCGCTGGAAGATGACGAGAGCCGCCTGCAGCGCCGGATGTTCCGTATGTTCGGTGTGGAGGGGACAAGCTCCCTCCACTTCGCTACCAGCGCTAAAATGATCGGTGGTGGCCTAGATGAACAGCTGGAAAAGTTTGTTCGGGAACACAGTGATACCAAGCTGATTATCGTGGATACCCTGCAAAAAGTCCGGGAGGCAGTGAGCGATAGTTACAGCTACTCCAGCGACTATGAGGTAATCGGCAAGCTGAAGCAATTTGCTGACCGATATGGCGTTTGCGTCCTGATTGTCCACCACACCAGAAAGCAACCTGCGGGAGATAGCTTTGAAATGATTTCCGGCACCACGGGCTTGCTGGGCTGTGCGGATGGTGCGCTCCTGATGCAGAAGGAAAAGCGGACGGATAGCAGGGCCACCTTGGAAGTGGTAGGCAGAGACCAGCCGGATCAGCGGTTGTATCTGAGCAAAGACCAAGAGAGCCTAGTTTGGGGGCTTGACCATGCAGAGAATGAGCTTTGGAAGCAGCCTCCAGACCCGGTACTGGAAGCCGTAGCAAAGATCGTATCTGCTGACAACCGCGAATGGGAAGGCAGTCCCACCGAGCTGGCCCAGGCAATTCAAACAGATATGGCGGTAAATCGGCTCACCAAGCATCTGAATGTGAATGCCAGCCGCCTGTTGGAAGAACATCAGGTAAAGTATGAGAACAAAACCAAGCACGCCGGGCGGCGTATCCGGCTGACCTACATGGTGGTGGAAGCACCTGCGTTTGAAGTAATCGAGTAAAGCGCGACGCTCGCAACGGTCGCGACGGTGTTTTGAGGGGTGCTCCCAGCACCGTTGCGACCGTCGCCACCGTCGCGGAAAGAAAAAGATGGGGTGGTATTTTGCCACCCCATCTTCAAGGAGGATGCCCCATTTTAGGACACCCTAAAAGTATCAGAGGATGTCGCGATTCACGACACCCTATGCCCCGAAACAGGGCACCGGGTACAGGGGCAAAAAGCGTTCGGAGAACGCGCAGCCACAGAATGAAATTCTGTGTTCAGAAGGGGCTTGGGGGCGCTGCCCTCAACAAGCAGACGGCAGGAAATGTGAGTGTGTATTAACACTCGCATTGCTTGCCGGATTTGTGTGTGGCTATCCACACGCATTGCTTGCCTGTATCTAAAACAACCGAAACGGCCCTTGTGCCGCTGCGGAAAATCAACTGAAATTCAAGTATTGGGAGGTAACGAGTATGAGAAAGATTTTGTCCTGTGAGTTCAACCCGGACACTGCCTGCGTGGAGCTGTGCATGGAAGATGGAACCCTGTTGTCCATCGACTGTACCGCCGTGGAGAACGAGGTAGCGAACAGTATGTACCAGCGGTCAGAACTGGACTGGCTGATCTATAATGATCCGCTGTCTTATGCCGAACTGATTTTGAATGGGGACCCTGAATTGTATCTAAAAGCAGTAACAAAGAAAACTCCGTTAGATTGATGGCAAAGAAAATCCGCCAGAAGCAGCACTCTAAAGGGTGCGCCTCTGACGGATTTTTTACATCTTATCAATCAAAGCAAATACAACAGCCTGCTGTTCTTCACTTAGTCTTGACCAGCGTTCCAGAAGCTTTTTCTGCGCCTCAGTTAAGGAAACCGGTGCATCTTCTTCGGCAAACAGTTGAGATAGCGTAATGCCAAAGGCTGTGCAGATTTTCTCCAGGGATGGAATGGTCGGAACCATATTCTTGCGATACCATGAGGAGATCGTGGATTGCGGCAAACCGGAGCGTTCTGCAAGCTGATACTCTGTCCAGCCCCGCTCCTCTCGATACGCGGTTATAACCGAGAGAATATCCTTCACCTGCATCACTCCTTTGCTTGTGTTCTTCGTAAATTATACTTTGATAAATCGTTGTGATTTAATCATTTATATCGTATAATTTTAACGATAAACACAACTAAAAGGAGGGAGAAATTTGGGAGGAAAAAGCTGTTTTTTCATCGGTCACAGGGAAACATCGGAGGCAATTTACCCGGCATTGTATGCGGTTGTGGAGCAGCACATTTTGGAATATGGCGTTACAGAATTTATCGTTGGCCACTACGGCGGATTTGACCGTCTTGCAGCGTCAGCAGTCAAAGAAGCAAAGCGTTTCTACCCAGAAGTGAAGCTCACTTTGCTATTGTCATATCATCCGGCAGAGCGGCCCATCCCAACTCCAGATGGATTTGACAGCACCTTCTATCCACCAGGGATGGAAAGCGTTCCGCGCAAGGTCGCAATCGTGAGAGCAAATCGCTATGTTGTGGATCATGTAGACTACCTCATCGCCTATGCGTGGCACCCCGCCAGCAATGCGCGGGAGTTACTGGAGCATGCTCAAAGGCGAGTAAAGAAAGGCTCTCTTTTCATAACAGTGATAAAGCATAATGATTCGACATAAAGTTGAGTTTTTCACGAAAGTGTGATAAAATAAATCCAAGCATTTCTTGCTTTGGAGGGACTAAAATGGCGATTTGTTATGACCGCTTATTCCACCTGATGATTGATAAAAAGATAAGCAATGCACAGCTAAAAGAGAAGGCCGGTTTTAGTGCCAATATTATCACCCGCCTAAAGCGCAACGAGTATGTTTCCATCGAAAGCATCGAGAAGATTTGTCGCGTGATGGAGTGTGGCGTGGACGATATTCTGGAGTTTGTTCCGGAAGAAAAATAAGCATGAATTTTGACAAAGTGGTTTGATATTTGAAGGTAAATTTCGGGACACAAGACCTTTGCAGCTGAAAAGCTGCGAAAGATTGGATAGGAGTGTGGCTGTGATGGCAGCAGCAAACAAAACAGTTTGGGGAATTCATACGATGGACGATCCCCTTTTTTTGCATCAGAATCTAATTGCAATTGGCTGGGAAGAGATGGGCGACTTGTCGGTCATAAGTGCATCTCGTGATGCCTACAAAGAAAAATATATTGCGACCTATCCGGATGCTAAAAAAGGTTCGATTGCCACAAGTGCTGGAATGCTGTACCGGTTTGTTCATGAAGTGCGAGAAGGCGATTATGTCGTGTTCCCATCTAAGATCGACCGTAAAATCAATATTGGAATCGTTGAGAGCGCCTATTTTTATGATAGTACAGCTGCACAGTATCACAATCGTCGGAAAGTAAAGTGGCTCAAACATCTGCCTCGTACGGCTTTTTCGCAAGGGGCTCTGCATGAAGTAGGATCGGCATTGACTTTTTTCTTGGTGAAGAACTACGCGGATGAGTATTTGAAGGCGCTAGATAAAGACTTCAAAGGTAATATCATGGAGCCGGATACCGATGAGACAGTGGCACAAACGGCGGATGAAATTATCGAGGCTACCCGAGATTTTATTTTAAAAGAGCTGAGCAAAAATCTGAAAGGCTATGATCTGGAGCCGTTTGTCGCAAATCTTTTGCAGGCCATGGGCTACCGCACGATCCTGTCTCCGCATGGTGGAGACAGCGGTATCGACATTACCGCCTATAAAGATGAGCTACCGCCCCGCATTGTTGTCCAGGTCAAAAGCCAGGATGGAGATATTAAAGAGACTACCATCCAGTCTCTGAAAGGTGCTATGCGTGAAGGAGATTATGGCCTGTTTGTGACACTATCCAACTATACCAAAAATGCGCAGAAATACCTGGATAACACCCCTATTATTCGCGGCATTAACGGCACAGAACTTGTGGATCTGGTCTTGAAATATTACGACCAGCTCAGTGTCAAATACCGCAAAATGATCCCCCTGAAAATGGTGTACATCCCCGTTCCCCCAGAGGAGTAAATGGGAACCTGACAGGAATTTAAAAAGAGAACGGAGAGGTACCGATGGCAATCAAAAAGAGCGAAATTTACAGCCAGATATGGGCTGCGTGTGATAAACTGCGGGGCGGTGTGGAACCGGCTCGTTATAAGGATTACATTCTGACGCTGCTGTTTGTAAAGTATGTGTCCGACCGCTTCAAGAGCAGCGATAACTGGGACATTGAAGTGCCGGAAGGCGGTAGTTTTGACGATATTTCTGCGCTGAAATACAAGAAAAACATTGGTGAAGGCATCAATATCATCATTGGCAAGCTGGCAGAAGCCAACGACTTGAAAGGTATTATTGACATTGCCGACTTCAACAGCGATGAACTGGGCACCGACAAAGAAGCGGTGGATAAGCTCTCTGGTCTCGTGGAAATTTTCCAGAAACCGGAGTTGGACTTCACCAACAACCGCGCTGGCGGTGATGACATTTTGGGCGACGCCTACGAATTTTTGATGCGGAAATTTGCCCAGGATTCCGGCAAGAGCAAGGGCCAGTTCTATACGCCGGGCGAAGTCTCTCGGATTATGGCAAAGGTGATTGGTATTGATAAAGCCACCGATCCCAGCATGACAGTCTACGATCCGGCTTGCGGTTCCGGTTCGCTGTTGATTCGTGCAGCGGATGAGGCACCCTGTGAGATCTCTATCTATGGACAGGAAAAGGACAACTCCACCGCCGGTCTTGCACGCATGAATCTGGTCCTGCACAACAAGGGTGCTGGTATCATTGTCGGCAATAAAAGCACCTTGTCTGCACCCCAGTATAAAGATGAGAACAACCCGGAACTGCTGAAAACCTTCAACTACATCGTAGTCAATCCGCCTTTCTCAGATAAATCTTGGATGGACGGCATTACGATACCTGACTCTTATGGGAGATACAGTGAGACTGTGTTGGGCGTGCCGCCGGAGAAAAACGGCGACTACGCCTGGCTGCTGCATGTCCTGAAATCCTTGAAATCTACCGGCAAGGCGGCAATCATTTTGCCCCATGGTGTGCTATTCCGTGGCAATGCCGAGGCTGAGATTCGCAAAAAGATCATTGACCGGGGTTATATCAAAGGCATTATTGGTCTGCCTGCCAACTTGTTCTATGGCACAGGAATTCCTGCCTGTATCCTGGTGCTGGACAAAGAGGATGCTGCTGATCGTACCGGCATTTTTATGATTGATGCCAGCAAAGGCTATGTGAAGGACGGCAACAAAAACCGTCTGCGAGAACAGGACATTCATAAGATCGTAACTACATTCCTTACAATGGATGAATCGGACCCCAAGTATGCCCGGTTTGTTCCGAACGAGGAGATCAAAGTCACCAACGAGTACAACCTGAATATCCCACGCTATATTGATAGCAGCGAGCCGGAAGATTTACAGGACATCAATGCTCACCTGAACGGCGGCATTCCGGAACCCGATGTGGACAGCATGGCGGAATATTGGGCGGTATATCCATCTTTGAAGGAAATCCTGTTTCAGCCGCTGCGTCCGGGATATCTGTGTCCGGCGGTGGGCAAGGACGAAGTGGTTTCCACGATTACATCCCACCCGGAGTTTATCCGCCATGCCGACCAGGTGGACGATGCCTATGCCCGATGGAAGGCGACCGTTACCCACGATTTGATGGAACTCAGCCGGGCCATTCACCCCAAAGAGCTGATTGCCAAAATTTCCGAGCAGCTCCTTGATGATTTTGCCCAGGTATCGCTCCTCGACAAATACGATGTCTATGAAGTGCTGATGGAGTACTGGGCGGAGACCATGCAGGACGATGTGTATGCGGTCTGCTATGACGGCTATGAGGCCGGGCGAGAAATTGCCTATGAGTATGTGACCAAGAAGAAAAAAGAAAACGGCCAGACCATTGAGGTCAAGACCGATAAGATCAAGGGCTTTGAGGGAAAGCTGCTCCCCAAGGCTTTGATTGCTGCACACTTTTTTGAGGAGGATGTCAAGGCGCTGGAGACCCTTCGGGGCCAACTGGATGAGGTGTCCGCCAAGCTGGAAGAACTGGCCGAAGAAAATGGCGGTGAGGACGGACTGTTTGCTCAGCTGGATAATCTGAAAAAGGCCACTATCAGTGCCCGTATCAAGGCAATCAAGAAAGACCCCACCGCCAAGGAAGAACTGGCTGCATTGAAAGAGTATCTGTCTCTGTTGGATGCTGAAAGCAATTACAGGAAGGCAATCAAGCAAGCCGAGGCAGATCTGGATACCAAACTGGAGAAAAAATACCCCCAGCTGACGCTGGAGGAGATTCGCCATCTGCTGGTGGAGGAAAAGTGGTTTGCCACTATTTACAGCGGGATAGACGCCATTCACGAGGCAGTGTCTCATCACCTTTCTGCCCGTGTGACCCAACTGGTGGAGCGGTATGAGTATACCTTGAAGGAATGTGAGGATGAAGTAGACCAGTACGAGGCCAAGGTCAAATCTCATCTGGAAAGGATGGGGTTTGTATGGTGAACGGATGGAAAACAAAAAAGCTGGGTGAAGTTGCAGAAGTTTGCATGTGTAAACGTATTTTTGCGCATCAGACCAGTAAAATTGGAAATATTCCATTTTACAAAATAGGCACGTTTGGAAAAGAAGCTGATGCCTATATATCGAGCCAATTATACGAAGAATATAAGGCTAAATATTCATACCCGGAAAAAGGGGATGTGCTCATTTCGGCAGCAGGAACATTGGGCAGAACCGTTGTATTTGACGGGCGTCCCGCTTATTTTCAAGATTCGAATATTGTTTGGCTTAAAATTGATAAGAGCCAGCTTTGTAACGATTATCTGGCCCATTATTACAAAGTTATAAAGTGGGCTTCATCTGAAGGAAGTACGATTTCAAGATTGTATAATGGAATTATCTGTGATACGGAAATATTACTTCCACCATTAGAAGAACAAGCCGCTATTGCGGAAGCCCTTTCCGATGTAGATAGCCTGATTTCCTCCCTGCAAAAGCTGATTGAGAAAAAGAAAGCCATCAAGCAGGGGACTATGCAGGAACTGCTCACCGGTAAAAAACGCCTGCCGGAGTTTTCTGGGGAATGGAATCAATTTCGCTTAGGAGAAATGACAGAAATTTACTCTGGCGGAACTCCTAGCACCACAATATCAGAATATTGGGGTGGAAGCATTCCATGGATGAGTTCGGGAGAACTTAATAACAAAAAGATTTACGATGTTGAGGGGAGAATTACACAGAAGGGAATGCAAAACTCAAGTGCGCATTTAATTCCTAAATACTGTGTTTTGATTGGGCTTGCTGGACAAGGAAAAACTCGAGGAACGGCAGCGTATAATTATATTTCGCTATGCACGAATCAGTCGATTGCAGCAATTTATCCTAACGATAAAAAATTTGATTCTCGGTTTCTGTATTATATCATCGACAGTATGTATGAAAGTTTGAGAGAATTATCTTCTGGTGATGGCGGTCGCGGAGGATTAACAAAAGGGCTGATTTCAAATCTCGAAATCTATATGCCAGAAGTTCCTGAACAACAGGCAGTTGCTCAAGTTCTCTCTGATATGGACAGTGAAATTGAGCAGTTGGAAAAGAAGCTGGCAAAGTATCAACAGATCAAGCAGGGCATGATGCAGGAACTGCTCACCGGACGGATTCGGCTGGTAGATGCAGATGTCAAAAAGTCGCCGGAGGCACACATGGTTCGGGAAAAACAGCATCAACCGACACACAATCAGCATTTTGATGATGCGGTCATGATTGCAGGAATTGTGAATGCATTCTATTCCGAGAAGTATCCCCTGGGGCGCAAAAAAGTTCAGAAGCTGCTCTATCTGGTTCGCCGCAAGGAGCAGGCGGATATTTCTGCCTTCCATAAAAAAGCGGCCGGTCCATACGCTGATGAGATCCGCTATAAAGGTGGCGAGCCGATTGCTCAGAAAAACAAGTATATCCAGGTCAAAAGAAGCGAAAAGGGCAGCCGTTTTGAAAAAGGTGTGCAGATGCAGCAGGCGTTGACCTATTTGCAGGACTGGGGAAAGCAGGGGGATGTGGATTGGCTGGTGTCGCAGTTCCAGTACACAAGTGTCAATGAACTGGAGCTTTTGGCAACGGTGGATATGGCCATCTGCGACTTGCGGCGGGAAGGTAAGGAAACTTCCGTAGCCTCGATTAAAGACTTGATCCATTCCAATAAAGAATGGAGAGATAAGCTGAAAAAGGCTTATTTCAAGGACGCAGATATTCAGCGAGCCATCAAACACTGCCAAGAACTATTCCCTGACAAGGAGGGATAAAGATGGCTGTTGGACAACGGGAAAAAGCCACGCAGAAGCGTGTCATAAAGCTATTTGCCCAGGAACTCGGTTATACTTATCTGGGCGATTTCACCGAGCGGAAAAACTCCAATATTGAAACCGAACTGCTGACGAAGTTTCTGATCCGCAAGGGCTATTCGCCGGTACTTATCAGCCGCGCCTTGAAGGAGCTGCAGGATGCTGCCGGAGATCAGTCGGTGAACCTTTACGACTTGAATGAGCAGACCTATAAAAAGCTGCGCTACGGCGTCAAGGTCAGCGAGTCTGTCGGCCAGCATAAGGTCACAGTCCAGTTTGTGGATTGGGAGCATCCCCTTGAAAATGATTTTTACATCGCTGAGGAAGTAACCATCAAGCACAAGCGCCCTGATTTGGTGCTGTACATCAACGGCATCGCTTTTGCCGTCATTGAGCTGAAGCGCAGCACAGTTTCCATGTCGGAGGGCATCCGCCAGAACCTGACCAACCAGCGCCCGGATATGATCATGCAGTTCTTTGCCACCATTGGGCTTGTCCTGGCTGGCAATGATTCGGAGGGGGCGCGTTACGGTACCACCGGCACACCAGAAAAGTATTATCTTTCCTGGAAAGAAGATCCCAATGCCAAAGATGAGGTTTCCGTAGCGGTACGCACTCAAATCGAAAAATATCCCCTGCGTCTGGACAAAAACCTGATTTCTCTGTGCCGGAAAGAGCGGCTTGTAGAGCTGCTGCACAATTTTATCGTATTTGACAGCGGAGTGAAAAAGACCTGTCGGCCTAATCAGTTCTTTGGCAATATGGCAGCGCGGGATTTTGTGCGGCGTCATGATGGCGGGATTATCTGGCACACCCAAGGTTCCGGAAAATCCTTGACCATGGTGTGGCTCAGCAAGTGGATTAAGGAAAATATTTCTGACAGCCGTATTCTGATTATCACCGACCGGGACGAGCTGGATGTGCAGATCGAGCAGGTGTTTGCCGGGGTCAATGAGAGCATTGTCCGTATTCGCCGGGGAAGCGAATTGATTCAGAAGATCAACGACACCTCGCCTGTCATGATGTGCTCCCTGATTCACAAGTTTGGCAAGAAAAACAGAGGCAAAAGCGGCGAGTCCGATTATACTGGATTTATTGAGGAGCTGAAACGCTCGCTGCCGGAAAACTTTTCTCCCAAAGGCGATTTCTATGTCTTTGTGGATGAATGTCACCGTACCCAATCCGGCAAGCTCCACAAAGCGATGGAAACCATTTTGCCGAATGCCACCTTTATCGGTTTCACCGGTACTCCATTGATGAAAAAGGATAAGGAGACCAGTCTGGAGGTATTTGGCCCTTATATTCATCGCTACAAGTTTGATGAAGCGGTGCGGGATAAGGTAGTTCTGGATTTGCGTTATGAGGCCCGAGAGGTGGAGCAGAATGTTGTCCAGCAGGATCGGATCGACGCCTGGTTTGAGGCAAAAACGCGCGGGCTGACCGGTGTGGCAAAAGCTAAGCTGAAACAGCGTTGGGGCAATCTGCAAAAGATGTTCAGTTCCAAGGCCCGATTGGGACAGATTGTAGCGGATATTGTTTTCGATATGGAGACAAAACCACGCCTGCACGATGGGCGGGGTAATGCTATGCTGGTGGCTGGCAGTATCTATCAGGCGTGCAAATTTTATGAATTGTTCCAGGAGACCGAGCTGAAGGGGAAGTGCGCTATCGTGACCTCTTACGAACCGGCGGTGGGCGATATTCGCACTGAAACCGTAGGTGATGATGGCGAGACCGAGGCGGTGGAGCAATACGAGATCTACATGAAGATGCTGGGTGGAAAAGACCCGAAGGCATTTGAAAAGGAGGTCAAGGAAAAGTTTATCAAGCAGCCGGAACAGATGAAACTGCTGATCGTGGTGGACAAGCTGCTGACGGGCTTTGATGCTCCGCCTGCCACTTATCTGTATATTGATAAGTCTATGCGAGACCATGGCTTGTTCCAGGCAATCTGCCGTGTCAATCGCCTGGATGGTGAAGATAAGGAATTTGGATATATTATTGACTACAAAGACCTGTTTCGCTCCTTGGAAAATGCGGTTGCAGACTATACTTCCGAAGCATTTGACAGCTACGATAAGGAAGATGTCTCCGGCCTGCTGACAGATCGCTTGGACAAGGCTAAGGAACAGTTGGAGGATTCACTGGAAGCTCTGCGCGCGCTGTGCGAGCCTGTAGCTCCACCTAAAGATATGGTGGACTACTACCATTATTTCTGCGGTACCAATACCGAAGCCTTTGACTTGGATGAATTGGAAGAGAATATGCCTAAGCGGGAACAGCTTTACAATCTGTCAGCGACAGCTCTTCGCGCTTTTGGTGAAGTATCGGGCGAATTACAGGAAAAGTACCACTATACTGTGGAACAGATCAAAGCGCTGGAGAGAGAAGTTACCTACTACATCAAGGTGCGTGACGATGTGCGTCTGGCCAGCGGTGACTATGTGGATTTGAAGAAATATGATCCGGACATGCGCCATTTAATCGATACCTATTTGTCGGCTGATCCCAGTCGTGTGTTGACCTCTTTTGGAGGAGCAACACTGGTCGAGCTGCTGGTAGACAACGGGATTTCCGCGCTGAAGGATATGCCTGCCTCCACACCCAAAGAGCAGGAAGCAGTTGCAGAGACTATTGAAAACAATATTGGCAAGGAAATTGTTGAAAGAACCCAAAGTAACCCCAAATACTACGAGAAGATGTCTGCGCTTCTTCGAGAATTGATTGAAAAGCGCAAAAATGACGTGATCAACTATGAGGAGTATTTGCGTCAGATTGTGGAACTGGCAAGAAAGGTACATAAGCCGGAAAGCGGCGCAGAATATCCTCCGGAAATCCGGGAGAGTGCTGCCAAGCGAGCCTTTTATGACCATCTTAATGGGGATACGGCTGTTGCCAATCAGATATATGACGCAGTCATGTCAAGCAAACAGGACAATTTCCGGGGAAGCAAAATCAAAGAGCGTAAAATCTGGCGGGCTATTCGTGCTGTCGTAAAAGATGACCAGGAAGCCGATCAGTTGCTTGCATTGGTAAAGGAGCAGAGTGAATTCTAGTGGATGAACTGCAAATCGGCAACATGAGTATTGCCGTTACAAAAAAGAACATCAAGAATATGTACATCCGCGTTCTGCCGCCCGATGGGAAAGTCCAAATTACTGTACCGCACTCTGCTGGGGATGACGCGATCCGAATGTTTGCGGTATCCAGAATTTCCTGGATTAAAAAGCAGCGTGCGAGCTTTGAGGCTCAAGCACGTCAAACAAAGCGACAGTATGTGACTGGCGAGAGTTACTATGTCTGGGGGCGGCGTTATCGTTTGGATGTGCAATACTCAAATGTTAGGAATGAGGTATCCCTTACAGGCGGGCATCTGATTTTACAAGTGCGGCCTGAAAGCACCCCGGAGCAGCGCGAGCGTGTTTTGAATGATTGGTATCGGGAGCAGCTAAAAAGCAAGCTGCCGGAAGTAGTTCAAAAATGTGAACAGGTTGTAGGTGTCCATGCATATGAGTGGAAGGTCAAAAACATGCGTACCAAGTGGGGAACCTGCAATATAGACCGGAAAAGAATTTGGATTAACCTCCAGCTTGCAAAGAAAACTCCAGAGTGTCTCGCTTATGTTGTGACCCATGAATTGGTACACCTGCTGGAGCGAAATCACAACGAGCAATTCCAGAAGTATATGGATACCTTTTTTCCGGAGTGGCGAGTAGTAAAGGAAACCCTGAATCAGCAAATGCTGGATTATATGAGCGAGTAATGTCTGATTAGGCAAAATGAAATTTCTATGGAAAATTCGATAAAATCATGCTATAATACTCCTAAGCCACCCAATCGTCCGTCTCAAGCAAAACCCTTGATAGGATGGCCCGGATAGATTTTTGATAGCAAAAGTCCGAATAGACCTTAGGATAAGGATAATCTGCATCAAATAAAACCACGACGAATTAAATTCCCTATACAAAAAAGTTTAGAAATGGATTTAACTCGGCGAGTGGGAATAATTAGAATTTCAAACCCGCAGAGCCCATCAGATCGGGCTCTGCGGGTTTTTTGCGTTCCATCGACTGTACGAGCCAGATTTGCTAGCTATCTCTGAACAGCGGCAACAGGTGGGAAAGGGCCGTAAGCGGCCCGGCGCTTCTTTGACTCTGGCGGGCGGTAAGAAGCTGGAATTAAGAAATAATTAAAATCTTTGCACAATTTGTTATGTTATACTGTGCACACCATCAGTAAAATACCGTTAAATCAATAAACAAGAGGACCGTGTCATGGAACAACAGCTGCCGGCTTACGAAGGCAATCTTATTTATGACTTTGAAGAAATGGACCCCCGCTACTGCGTAGAATTCCTAACGCCTTGCCCCAACCTGTCGCCAAATACTGCTGTCTATTTTGATGGATTTTTCTGGAATGAATGCGGCATTGTTTTTCAATATAATGATGGGGACAATTTCAATCCGCGCTCCTTCACGCTGAAGATGGTCTTTCCCTGTACCATCAAAAGTATGCGGATGTTTGCGATGACAGTACATCAGGAAAATAAACTTTTTGACCTGCAGCATCGGTCTGCCGCAGCAAACTTGCCGCAGCCTATTTTTCACTTCTACCGGTGTAAATACTCCAATTACTATAATTGGTGTATGCAGCAGGGCTTTTTTGAGGGAGAAACTGATTTTTTTCACTATGTCATTGCCGCCGAGGACACATGGATCGATATTTTCTCTCAGGAACCGCCCAGAGTTTTCTGCCAGTATTTTGGAAAACATTTGGGCGACCAGGATTTGGATCAAGGTTATATTTTTAACGCCTTTTACGAATATACGGAAGAAGAATAAGCGATAAAACTTATTTTGAGGCAGTGGTCTTAATCAGTCTCAAATTGAGGGAATCTTTGATGGCAGCCATTTATGGCCTAAACTCCGTGCAATCTCTCGATTTGATCATGGTATTTTCACGATAAAACAGACCGTTCCAAATCAGCGGACAAAGCATCGATATAATTGCGAATATTTTATCTTTGACCCCCAAAATGTATTCTCCATCCGATTTTTATGGATATAACAGAAAAATAAGTGCCGCAGGGTCCCTTTTATCGGGATCCTGTGTTTTTGTTCAAGTGATTGCTGACACTCAGAATATGCCATCTTTTGCAGATTCTCCGCCAGAAAAGTCTTAATTTTTGCTCGCTCTGGGCGGCACTTCCAAGTAAGGATTGTCGCCGGTCGAGATGGACGGCACTCAGCCTGAATCTTTATTTACTCCGTTCCCATACTGCGCCATTCCTTTCTCCAGCCTGCTCAATGCCGACGCTTTCGGAACCGAACAGCCGCACAGGCTCCCGCTGCCAGCAGCAGAGCGCCTGCCGCCGCGCCCCAGGCCAGAAGGTTGACCGGCCGTTCCAGAACGCAGAATGTAATTTCCGCCTGCCGGCTGGTCAGGAGGAGATACTGACCGTCGATCTCATGCTCCCCTCGGTTCCAGCCGTCCTCCCCCAGCACCCAGAGGTCATACCGTTTCCCGGAGTCCGGCAGGCGGTAGTGCACCGTGTAGGACACCTGCTCCAGGTCAGGGTCCTCTACCGTGACGGTATAGGAGGTGCCCGCGTGAGTTCGTCCCCGGTCATCGGTCCAGGTTACATCCTCCGTCGTGTGGGAGACCTCCGCCCGGCTGCTGAAGCTGCCGTCCACCAGAATTTCCGGCAGTTCTCCTCCATCGGTCAGGGCGGAAGTATAGGGGGTATACACCGCCTCCAGGGTCTGGCTGGCCGTCAGATGGGTATAATCCAAATCCGGCCAGGAGGCGGAGTACCCCTTTTTCGCCGGGATCTCCGGCAGAGATTCGACCCCCTCCCCATACTGGAAGGGAATGACGGCCACCGTGACACCATTGGCCACAAAGGTCAGCTCCAGCTGGGAAAACAGCTCCGGCACGCCCTCCGTGCTGCACAGGGCGTCAAAATCCACCGGCTCCGCCTGCCCGGCATAGCTGATGCCGTCCAAAGCGCCCATGCTCTCGCTGGTAAAAGTGTTGCCGGATATGGTACCTTCTCCGTCCACATCTCCCGCCACAGCGCCCAGATAGGCGGAGCCCTCGGCGATGGTCACCAGAGTATGGCAGCTGACCAGAGTGGCCCCCAGTCCAGCCACACCGCCCACATAGTCCCCGCCGGACAGGCGGCACTTGCTCCAGCTGTCCCGGATACTGCCCCAGGAGGCCCCGGCGATGCCGCCCACATAGTCGCCGTCGCTGCTGGAGACCGCGCCGTAATTTTCGCAGTTCCCCACTCGTCCCAGATCCATCAGACCCACGATACCGCCGGTGTAGTTCTGTTTTCCGGTGATCTCTCCCGTATTGATGCAGGAGGCGACCACGGCTTTGGTCTGATACCGGAAGTCCAGAGAGCGGTCCCCCTCCTGGATCAGGTCGTCCTCCGGGTCAAAATCGTACTCAATGGCCATGGAGCCCACGATTCCGGCCACATTGATATCTCCCTCCACAGTTCCGTCATTTCGGGCGTCGGACAGATACCCTGTATCCGTGGTCTCGGGCGCTTCGTCCGACACATCCTCAAAGCGGTCCTCAAATTCCTCATCCGAACCCTCCAGAATGTCCCGCAGCAGATCGGTAATGACGCCGAACTGCTGGTTGATGGCGTCCAGATCGTCCAGCAGAATGTCCATGCTGCTGGACATGGACTCCCGCAGGGCGTCCCCGTCGTCCAGCAGGCCGGAGAAGATGTCCCCCAGGGCGTCCCCCTGCTCCCGCAGGCCGCTGCTGATGGGGTGGATGGTAATGGTGGGCATCTCAGACAGCTCATGCAGTACATCATAGAGGTCCTCACTGAGATTTGAGGTCAGAGAGGCCAGCTCCTCCATGGTATCTCCGGCGTTTTGCAGCTCATCCATAACGTCTCCGGCCTGCTCCAGCAGTTCCCGCAGCCGGCGGACGGCGTCCTCTCCGCTGTCCACGCCGCGCTCCAGCGCCCGCAGCGCGGAGGCCAGACTATCCCCGGCGGCCCGGACCTCCCGGCGGGCGGCCTCCAGCTCCTCAGTATCCACAGAGGGCAGCACCAGCTTCACCGCGGCCGCTCCGAGTTCCTGCGCGGCTGTCTTCGCGTCTCCCAGGCTGGCATAGATGGCGGTCAATTCGGCCCGGAGCGCTTCGGCGGCGTCCTGGGCCGCCTCCGTGCCGGCCAGTGCCGCAAGGGCGTCCTCCACCTCCGCAGCGGCCTGCTCTGCGGCGGCGATGGCATTATTCAGCTCATCCAGCGCTGTTTGCAGATCCTTCCCGGCTTCAGTGTCTCCCAAATGTTTCAGGATGTCGTCCACCTCTGCCTGCGCAGCCGCAAGCTGCTGGGACGCCGTCTGCAATCTCTCATAGGCGGAGGTCAAATCCGGCTCCCCGCCGGGGCCGGCATCCGCCAGCGCCTTGGCCAGCTCCGCGCCGGCCTCCCCAAATGCCTGACCGGCGGCCAGCAGATTCCCGGCTGCGGTTTGCAGGCGTACCAGGGCGTCCGGATCGTCCGCGCCGGTCCGGACCACCTGGGCAAGCGCGTCGCCGACTTCCCGCAGACAGCCCGGCAGAGCCCCGCAGGCGGTCTGAAATGCCGCCAGCTTTTCCTGTATCACATCCCACTCCGGCGTCCCCTGGAGCTCGCTCTCCGCCTCCTGCAGGATCTGGTGCATCCGCGCAAAGCAGCCGGCAATGTCTGAGAGCGCCGTGGACAGTTCAGAAACTGCCCTCTGAATTTCCGACAGGGCGGTCTCCACGTCCGGTTTTCCCAGCACATTCCGCAGATGGGCCAGGGCCGTTTTGAGGTGCTCCACAGCGTCCCGGCCATGCTGGGCGGCGGAGCCTAAATCCCCCATGGCGTCCTCAAACCGGTCCGCCGCATCTGGGGCCAGGCCGCCGGCCTCCTGGGCCTCGTCCATCACATCATTCATCTGGCCGGCCAGCTCCTCCATCAGATCCATCGCATCTGTGGCGTCGTCCAGAATGGGGGCCAGTTCATCCGTGAGCCAGGAGAGCCGGGCGGACAGGTCATTGATCTCGTCAATATTTTCATTGGTCCAGTCTGTGGCGGAGTCCATCAAATTGCTCATGGCCTCCTGGGCCTCCCCCGCCCGGTCGGAGATGGCCTGCATCCGCTCCGAGATCTCATCGGAGGAACCGCGGACGTCGTCCCCCGTCTGGTCAATCAGCGCGCGCAGCACATCCAATTCATCCAGCAGGTCACCCACCTGTCCCTCGTTGTAGAGCAGACGCACCTCCGGCTCCAGCTGTCCGGCGATACCGCCCACATCCTTCCGTCCCAAAACCGTCCCGGAATTGGTGCAGCCGTTCAGATAGCCGGACTGCCGCCCCACGATGCCGCCGATGTTGTATCCCACGTGGGCGTACCCCACCGCCCCGGTGTTGACGCAGCCCTGCAGAATGCCGGAAGAAAAACCGGTGATACCGCCAATGTCGGTGCAGACCGGCACATTCTCCGCGGCGTTGAGCTGGTCCTGATTCCAATTGTCCAGGTTCAGCTCCGCGTCCACCTCTGTGGTGTTGATGCTGCCGCTGTTCTCACACTGGACAACGGAGCCGTAGTTCTGTCCGGCGATGCCGCCCACATAGTGCTCCCCGGTGACTGAGCCGGAGAAAGAACAGTTGATGATCTGTCCCTGGACCTCGTTGATGCCCGCAATTCCGCCGATGCTGTCCGCCCCGCTGACCGCCCCGGAAAACGTGCAGTTGGTGATGGTCCCCTGGTTCTCCCCCGCCAGGCCGCCCAGGGTGTTTTTGCGGTCACTGGGGGCGATGCTGCCCGAGACATGGAGATCCCGCACAGCGCCGGTGGGCTGTATGTACCGGAACAGGCCCCGCACATTGCCGCTGCCGGTGATAGACAGGCCGGAGATGGTGTGGCCCTGTCCCTCAAAGGTGCCGCCGAAGGTGGGAATGGGGGAAAAATCCACGCCGGTCAGATCAATGTCCGCCTCCAGATAGACCGTCTTCCCCTGGGACCAGCTGTCCAGGGTACAGTTCCGGGAGAGTTCCGCCAGATCTTCCGTCGTACGGAGGTAGATGGAACCGGCGCTCTCAGCCGCCAGAGCGGCTGGGGCAACGAGAGAGAGAATCAGAACCGCCGCCAGAAGGAGGCTCAGAATTTTACTGATGTTCCGTTTCATTGTCTTTTGAAGCCTCCTTGTTCTGATAGTTTCCGGTCTCCAGCATGCCGGAGACGTCGCCGTAGATCACGCCCTGAATATGGGCGTCCACCACGCCGGAGATCCGGCCCCGAACCCGGCCATTCACATAGACCGTGCCGTGGACCGTCCGGCCGACCTCCGGAACCTTGAGATTGAAGCGGGTCCGCTCCACAACCTGGTCCCCCAAAAACAGGATCTGGGGCAGGATGAACATGACCAGGAACATGGAGATGAGCGTTCCCCGGCACAGGCACTCTCCGATGCCTACAATGGCGGGCTCCGTGGTGATCCGGCCGATCAGAAAACCCGCGGCGGACAGGATGCTCCCCGAGGTGAGCACGGTGGGAAAGGACAGATTCAGCGCCTGAATGACCGCCTCCCGACGGGACATTCTCCCCTTCAGTTCGTTGTACCAGGAGGAGATCACAATGGCATAGTCAATATTGGCCCCCATCTGGATGGAGGTCACCACCAGATAGCTCATGAAGAAAATAGGCTGCTGGGTGATGCCGGGGAAGGAAAAGTTGATCCAGATGCTACCCTGGATCACCAGAATCAGCAGGAGGGGCAGCCCCACCGACTGGAAGGTGAACAGCAGGACGATGATGACGAACACCACCGACAGCACGCTGATCATCACGTTGTCCCGAGCGAAGGAGACGGACAGGTCATAGTCGCTGGTGGAGTCCCCCACCAGATAGACGCTGCCGGCGTCGTAGTACCGCTCCGCCTCCTGGTGGATGGTCTGGAGGAAAGCAAAGGTCTCCTCCCCCTCCTCCGGAAGGTTCAGGCTGACCAGCATCCGGGTGTAATTTTCTCCCAACAGCTGCTCCTGGGCGTCAGACAGCTGCACGTAGAGGTCGTCCAGATCCGCCTGCTGCTCCTCGTCCAAGTTCACATAGCCCTCCTCCACCTTGTCGTAGGCAAAGAAGAACATATCCATCAGAGGGACCGCATAGTCGTCCAGCCCGCCTACGATCCGGCCGTACTCCTCCTGTTCCGCCGCATAGGCCGCGTATACCAGGCACACCAGCTCGTAGTCCAGGTCCGTCATCTCAGAAAACTGCCGGGGCGTCAGGGCGTCGGTGAGGGTATAGCCGTCCATGACCTCCACGTTGGACAGTCCCATGGCGTAGTCCACCTGGTCGTAGGTCTCCAGACGGTTCAGCAGGGCCTTCTCGCTGGCGTAGTCGCCCTTCGGCACCAGCAGGGCCATGATATTCTGGGTGCCGAAGGTCTCGTTCACCCGCTGCTCCGCGATCTGGGTCTCGTTCTGCCTGGCAGTCTCGATCTGGCTGTATCCGTACACATAGGGGCACTGGTTGGACAGCAGAAAGCCCGCCACAACAGCCACCGCGAACAGGGGCGCCCCCACATAGCGCAGTTTCAGGGTGAGTTTGCCCCAGCGGTCAATTTTGGGGATAAAGCTGCGGTGCTGAGTCTTTTCCATGGCCTTGGAAAAGAGCATCAGCAGGCCCGGCATCAGAGTAAAAACGGACAGCATGCTGAACAAAATGGCTTTGATGAGAACGATTCCCATGTCAAACCCGATTTGGAACTGCATGAACATCATGGCGGCCAGACCGGAGATGGTGGTCAGGCTGCTGGCGGAGATGGAGGGGATGGAGGCGCTGACCGCCGCAATGCAGGCCTCCCGGTCCCCGGCGTACTCCCGCTCCTCCAGGAAGCGGTGGAGCATGATGATGGCGTAGTCGATGGCCAGGGCCAGCTGCAGCACCACGGTCACCGAGTTGGACACAAAGGAGATCTCTCCGAAGATGAAATTCGTCCCCAGGTTCAGCACCGCCGCCGCCACAAAGGTGAGCAGCAGCACCGGGATCTCCGCGTAGGAGCGGGAGGTGAGCAGCAGCACCAGCACGATGATCACCGCCGCCACCGCCAGAATAATCCCCATCTCATTGGCCAGGGAGGCGGCCTGGGAGTTTCCCACGGCGCTGTCGATGTAGAAGTCATAGGGCTCCAGCAGCTCCCGAATGGCGGACAGGGCGGCGAGGCTGATTTCGTCCTCCTCCTCCCCGTCAAAGGTCACGGAGATCAGGGCGTCCGCCCCCTTGAAATACTCCGCGATGTCCTCCGGCGTCTCCGGCTCGCTGTCCTCCTCCGTGTCCGCGCCGACATCGCTGCTCCCAAAGGCGGCCGAGGAGACCCCTTCGATCTGCTCCATCTGCTCCGCCAAGTTCTCCGCCATCTCATAGGTTACATGGGAGACCATGACCCGGGCGGTGGCAAAGGTGGTAAACTCCTCCTCCATAAGGGTCAGCCCCTGGCGGGTCTCCGTGCTTTCAGGCAGATACTCCGTGATGTCGTTGCAGACACTGACCCAGTTCCGGGAGAACAGGCAGAAGATCAGGGCGCAGGCGTAGAGAAAGAAGATGAGATTGCGTTTATCCACAATGAATGTGGCTAGTTTTTCAAAAAAGGACGTTGTTCCGGTGTCTTTGCTCACAATGTTGATTCCTCCTGAATACTGCAGTTGTCCGCCGGGGCGCGCCGGACAAATCGAAAGGACCCGCCGCAAGCGGTTTGCGGCGGGTCAGGGACGCCCTGTCCCGCTGTGGTTCCGGCCGGACGGAAGGCCCTCCGTCTCTCAGCCGGGCTGCCCCTATTTTCTTTCAGCATATGAGATGGAAGCGGTAAATACAAGATGCAGAATATAGTCAAGTGTCAGAAATCTGACACTTGACCTATTTTTGAATCTGTGATAAGTTTGAATGGAAAAAGAGATCCCATCGGGAGAGCATGGGGGGCAGGTATGAAAAAACGGACCTATCTGGCGAGCGATACCGCCAAGCGGGAGATCTGCGCCGCCCTCAAGGGGCTGATGGCACAAAAGCCGCTGACCAAGATCACTGTAACTGAGATTATGCACGCCTGCGGCATGGCCAGGCAGCACTTCTACTACCACTTTGAGGATATCTACGCCGCAGTGCGGTGGATGTTCGAGGAGGAGGCCTTGGTCTTGCTGCGGGAACACGAGGGCGTCACCCTGTGGCAGGACGGCCTGCTTCAGCTGTTCCAATATCTTCAGGAAAACCGGGCGGTCTGTCTGTGCGCCCTGCACTCCATGAGCCGGGAACACCTGAAGGACTTTTTCCGGACTGATCTCCAGGCCATCATCCAGAACACCATCCGGGAGATCGCCGCAGAGCTGCGGTACCCGGCCGACGAGCGGGAGGTCGCGCTGCTGACCAAGGTCTATGTGGGGGCGCTGGCCGGCATGATGGAGGACTGGCTGCTGGGGGAGATCCAGGAGAGCCCGGAGGCTTTGATCCAATTTGTGGATCAGCTGCTGAAGGACCACGTCCGGGGCGCGGCTCTTCGTCTGATGGGGGAGACTCCTGCCTCCAAATTGCCTGGAGGTTGACGTTCACGCTTCGGAAACAGCCTCTCTACCACTCTTCCCAGTGATTTTGACTTCCATCTACTGCAACCATACAACTGATTCCCAACGCTTCCCGCGCGGCCGGGATCGGAAAGGAGAAATTTTTCATGGACGCCATTTCCATTTTAGCAGCATTGGACGAGCACTATCTGCCTCAGCTCCATGTTCTGCTCACCTCCCTTCGTTTGAACAACCCCGGGGAGCACATGGATCTGTATCTGCTCCAGAGCGCCGTCTCTCCGGAGGGGCTGGCCGGAGTGGAGCGGCTGTGCGCCGCCTTCGGCTATGGCTTTTTCCCGGTGCGGGTGGATGACGCCCTGTTTCAGGGCGCCCCTGTCAGCCGTCAGTACCCCAAGGAGATGTACTACCGGCTGCTGGCCTCCCGCCTGCTGCCGGACACGCTGGACCGGGTGCTCTACCTGGACCCGGACATTCTGGTGCTCAACCCCCTGCGCCCCCTGTGGGAGACCGATCTGGAGGGCAACCTCTTTGCGGCGGCCGCCCACACGGGAAAGACAGAGCTGGCCAACAGCGTCAACCGGATGCGCCTCAACAGCGGCAGCGACTACTACAACTCCGGCGTACTGCTGATGGACCTGGCCGCCGCCCGCCGGGAGATCGCCCCGGAGGAGATCTTCCGCTATGTAGCCGATCATAAAAAGGAGCTGCTGCTCCCCGACCAGGACCTGCTCAACGCCCTGTACGGCCGGCGCATCCTGCCCCTGGACGACGCCCTCTGGAACTACGACGCCCGCAACTACAACAACTACCGGCTGCGCAGCGCCGGGGCCCACGACCTGCCCTGGGTGATGGAGCACACCGCCATCCTCCACTTCTGCGGAAAGGCCAAGCCGTGGAAACCCGGCTATGTCTACCGCTTCGGCGTGCTCTACCACCACTACGCCCAGCTGGCCCGGCGGGCCTGCCAAGCATACCGGGCATAAGGAAACGGACCGTGCTTCGTTTCAGTTGAATTTCAGGGGCGGCTGTGATATCCTCATAGAGGAAACGGGAGACGCCCTATGTGGAGATCCACATGCGGAACTATTTTCTGACGGCTGCCCGGGTGAGGGCCTGTCCCTGCTCCGACGGACAGAGGAGATCGTATTTCCGCCAACAGGGCAAGGAAAAATCTGAATATCTCGCCCAGCACAGCCTGAGGCTCCGCGTCCCCCTCACCAACTGTCCCTTTCAATCCGCCGATCGCTTCTATCGCTGGAAAGGAATGACGCTATGCCCTCTGAGTATTACCGTGACGCTCTGAAACGGGCGCAGAAGGAATTTCGCTCCTGCACCGCCAAGGGAGAGTACCCCTACCTCCCTGTTCTGGACGAATTTGTCTCACAAGAGGATCTGCTGCGGACGGTGGATCTGGGCACCATCCAGGTGCCGCTGGAGTTTGTGGTGGGCACCCAGACGGACGGGCGGACCCAGGCCTTCGCCCGGAACTTCATGCCGTTGATGGAGGAGGAGTCGGAGTTTGCCTTCAAGTGGAAAAAGCTGTGCCAGTCCCAGCTGGAGGAGGGCATCCGGGACCCCATCTCCGCCTATGAGTACCTGAACCGCTACTATGTGACGGAGGGGAACAAGCGGGTCAGCGTCCTCAAGTATTTTGAGGCGGACAGCATCTACGCCCATGTGACCCGCATCCTGCCCAAGCGGACGGACAGCCGGGAGTCCGAGCTGTACTATGAGCTGATCGATTTTTACCGGTGCAGCCGGATCAACTTCATCGAGTTCTCCAAGCCGGGCAGCTACATCCGGCTCCAGGAGCTGGTGGGCAAGCGGGTGGGCGACCCCTGGACCGACGAGGAGCGCAGCGGCTTCTCCACCGCCTACTACTACTTCCGCCGGGCCTATGAGGACAACGGCGGCCGGCAGCTCACCTCCACGGTGGGGGACGCCATGCTGGCCTACATGGAGATCTACGGCTACCCCAGCCTTCGGGGCGTCAGCGGCGAGGAGATCCGGCGGGCGGTGGCCCGGGCCTGGGAGGAGATCACCCTCCAGCAGGAGGAGGAGCCCATCGACGTGAAGCTGACCCCCGAGGAGGAGACCCGGAAGCGGGACCTGCTCTCCAAGATGCTCCCGAAGGCGGCCCCAAAGCCCCTGAAGGTGGCCTTTCTCCACGACAAGGCGCCGGAGACCTCCGGATGGACCTATGGACATGAGCTGGGCCGCCGGCATCTGGAGCGGGTCTTTGCCGGCGAGGTGGCGACCTGCGCCTACTGCAACACCCTGGACGGCGACCCCCTGGTGGTGATGGAACAGGCCATCGCAGAGGGCTGTCAGGTGCTCTTCACCACCTCCCCCCGTCTCCTCCCCTCCAGCCTGCGGGCGGCGGTGGACCACCCGGAGGCGCTCATCCTGAACTGCTCGCTGAACACCTCCCACCGCTACATCCGCACCTACTACGCCCGGATGTACGAGGTGAAGTTCATCAGCGGCGCCATCGCGGGGGCGCTGGCCGGCGGAGACAGCATCGGCTATGTGGGGGACTACCCCATTTTCGGCCAAGTGGCCTCCATCAACGCCTTCGCTCTGGGGGTCCAGCTGACCAATCCCCGCACCCGGGTCTATCTGGAGTGGTCCTCCGTGTCCAGCGGGGAGACGGCGGTCCAGCGTCTGACCGACCGGGGCATCCGCCTCATCTCCGCCCAGGACCTCACCAAGCTGGGGGGCTGGAAGGACAGCAGCTTCGGCCTCTCCCTGGTGGGGGAGGACGGCCAGGTGAACCTGGCCATGCCGGTCTGGCGGTGGGGCGTGTACTATGAGGAGCTGCTGCGGCGCATCCGAAACAAGTCCTTCCAGGCGGAGTACCAGGAGAGCCGGAAGGCCCTGAACTACTACTGGGGCATGTCCGCCGGCGTGGTGGAGCTGTGCTGCTCGGATAAGCTGCCGGACAGCACCCAGAAGCTGGCCGCCATCCTCCGGGACGGGATCTGCAGCGGGAACTGCCATCCTTTCCACGGTCCCCTGTACGCACAGGGCGGCCGGCAGGTGATCGGAGCCTCCGACACTCTGAGCACAGAGGACATCATCAATATGGACTGGCTGGTGGACAACATTGTGGGCGCCATTCCCACCTATGAGGAGCTGAGCGAGGCCGCCAAGGCCACGGTGGGCATTGTGGGGGTCCCCTCCACCAAGGAAAAACAGACTGACACTTAACACCGGATGGGGGAACGCCGCCCGCTGTCTGGACAGGAGGGCGGAGACATGAGAGTATTGGCTGTCGCGGACAAGGAGTCCTCCTATTACTACGACTACTACACCCCGGGCAAGCTGAGCGAGTTTGACCTGATTCTGGCCTGCGGGGATCTGCGGCGGGAGTACCTGGAATTTCTCGCCACCCTGGCCCGCTGCCCGGTGGTATACGTCCGGGGCAACCACAACGACAGCTTTCTGGATTCACCGCCCGAGGGCTGCATCTGCGCGGAGGACCGCATCGTGGTCTGCGGCGGCGTGCGGATTCTGGGGCTGGGCGGCTCCCACCGCTATCAGAACGGCCGCAATATGTACACCGAGGGGCAGATGAGCCGCCGCATCCGGAAAATGCAGTTCCAGTTGTGGAAAAACAAGGGGTTCGACATCCTGCTCACCCACGCCCCCGCCCGGCATATCAACGACTTTGACACCCCCTCCCACCAGGGCTTTCAGTGCTTCGTGGGGCTTCTGGACCGGTACCAGCCCAAGTACTTCGTCCACGGCCACATCCACCGAAATTACGGGGTCAACATCCCCCAGTGGACGGTGCGGGGGACAACCAACATCATCAACGCCTACGACTACTGCAAATTCGACTACTGACGAAATGGCATGCAAAAAACATCCCGGCTTCGGCGGTCTGCCGAAGCCGGGATGTTTTCTGTTCTCTTGGACCGCGTCCGTTTACACCTGCTGGATAAAGCGCAGGAAGGCCGCCTGTCCCTCCGGGGTGCGCTTATAGACGCCGGCGCACTCCAGCACCTGGGCAAAGACCAGGCCGGTCTCCTTGCGCACGATGTCCATGGCGTTGTCCGCCGTGAAGGTGTAGTTGGGGGC
>NZ_NFKI01000030.1 GCF_002160305.1 Pseudoflavonifractor sp. An184 | reverse complement strand
CGATTCAATTTTTACAGGCCGTTGACGATGTGGACCTGCCGCCGGAGGTCGCGGACCGGGCCATTTACTCCCCCCACCTGGGAGGAAATACCGGCGGCTCCTTCCGCCGGGGCCACCGGAATATGTGGGAGAACGCCCGCCGCATCCAGGAGGGACAGCGGCCGGTCCACATCGTCAACGGCCTGTAAAAATTGAATCGTGCCCCGCCTCCTTCTCCAAGGAAGGAGGCGGGGCACATAGTTTGTCAAAAAACTTGCTGAGAGGAAACCGGCTGAGTGATGGCGGGGGAGCTCGAGGGGGCGGCAGCCCGCCTCGAGTGGAATCGAATGCCCTGAACGCCTTGCGCAGCGGCGGAAAAGTACCGTCATTTTGATCACATCATCCTTAAAATCTCCTTTTTCAGCCGGGAGATGATCCGCTTTTCCAGCCGGGAGATGTAGGACTGGGAGATGCCCAGCTGGTCGGCCACCTCCTTCTGAGTGCGCTCCCGCCGGCCGTCCAGGCCGAAGCGCAGGGTGATGATCTGCTTCTCCCGGGGCTCCAGCCGCGCCAGGGCCTGACGCAGCAGCTGCCGGTCCACGTCCGCCTCGATGGGCCGCATGACCAGGTCGCTCTCGGTGCCAAGCACGTCGGAGAGGAGCAGCTCGTTGCCGTCCCAGTCGGTGTTCAGAGGCTCGTCAAAGGAGAGCTCCGACTTCTGAGCGGCGATCTTGCGCAGATACATGAGGATTTCGTTTTCAATGCACCGGGAGGCGTAGGTGGCCAGCTTGATGCTCTTGGCGGGCTGATAGGTGCCCACCGCCTTGATAAGGCCGATGGTACCGATGGAGATCAGGTCCTCCAGGTTGACCCCCGTGTTCTCAAACCGCCGGGCGATGTACACCACCAGGCGCAGGTTGCGCTCGATGAGGGTCTGGCGGGCCTCCTCGTCCCCCTGCTCCAGGCGGGCGATGACCTGGGCCTCCTCCTCCCGGGTGAGGGGGGTGGGCAGAGTGCCGCTCCCCCCGATGTACATGATCTTGCCTGGCTGCACCAGGCCCAGCCGGGCGAGCAGGGCGGCCGCCCGCCGCCCCAGGCCCCTCCAGAATCGTCTCATGGCTGTCCCTTCCTTTCCATCTCAATCGGCCCCCAGGAGAGCCCGGTAGCCTCCCCCGTCGGACACCGGGGTAGGGGAGAGGGCGGCCAGCATGGGCCCCCGGTCCTCCTCGCCCACCTGCACCTGGTCCACCCGCACCGCCAGCAGCAGCCCCCGGTCCACCCCCACCGAGCGGTAGGGGAGCAGGCGGAACCGCCGCCGCCAGGGGTCCTCCAGCCGCTCCAGCGCACCCGCCGGGTCCCGAAGGTCGGCCGGGCTGGGCCGGATTCCGGGAGGCAGGAGTTCCTCCACGCAGTCCGCCTCGGCCACCAGCACCGGCCGCCCCGTGGCCGGGTCGGTGAGGGTGTTTCCCGTATCCACCAGGGCGGTGAGAGAAACCTGCCGCTCCCCCAGGGTGAGGCGCACCGGCCGGAGCTCTCCGGAGGGGGCGGTGTGCCGGCCTGTCCGCTGGAAAATCAGGGTGAGGGCCCCGTAGCACCCGGCGGCCGACAGCAGCACGATCTTCAGGTCCATGCCGGAGCAGAGCACCCCGTTGGACAGCGTCAGCCCCCGCCCGCCCAGCAGGCCGATGGCCAGCACCCCGCCCCCGAAGGCGCAGGAGAGGGCGAAGAAGATGACCACCTGCCGCAGCAGCCGCCGGCTTTTCCAGAAGGCGGCCAGCACCATCAGCACCGCCGCCGCCAGACGGCAGGGGGGGCGGGCCAGAAAGGAGAGCCCCGGCAGGAAGATGGCCACCGCGTACAGCCCCCCCAGCGCGGCCCCCAGCAGGAAGCGCAGCCGGGCCAGGGGTTCCCCCGCCAGCCTGGCGGAGGCCAGGAGCAGAAGATAGTCCACCATTGCGTTGAGCAGAAACAGGGTATCCACATAGATGACGGTCACGGCTATACGCCCCCTTTCACCGCAGCTGCACCCTCTATTATAGGAGCTTGGGCCAACGAAACCGGTCAAAACAGCTGGGCGCAGATGGATTTACCGCCGGCTTATCTGCCTCGGAACAGGTCGAAAAAAGCACTTTCCCCTTGCACGCGGGCCGGAAACACGGTATACTGGGGGTGAGCTGGATGAGAATGGATTCCTTCCGGCTCCATTTGCGCGAACAGTTCTCGGGACGGCTCCCGAGACGATACAATGGCCCCAGCGGCCGCAGAGAGAAATGAGGCAGACTATGACAAATCAGGAGCTCAACACCCATGCCATTAAAGTGATCGGCCACCGCAATCCGGATACCGACTCCATCTGCGCCGCCATCGCTTACAGCCGCCTGAAAAATAAGCTGGACCCGGAGAACCCCTGCAAGCCATGCCGGGCGGGACTGCTCAACCGGGAGACAGAGTTTGTGCTGGACCACTTCCAGGTCCCCGCCCCCGAGCTGTACACCGACGTGAGCCCACAGCTGCGGGACGTGGACATCCGCCCGGTCCCCGGGGTGGACGGGGAGATGACCGTGCGCCGGGCCTGGGCCAATATGCGGGACCAGGAGATCGACACTCTGTGCGTGGTGGATGAGGGCCGGAACCTCAAGGGGCTCATCACCGTCAAGGACATCGCCACCGCCAACATGGAGGTGCCGGACATCTCCATCCTGGCCGAGTCCCGGACCAGCTATCAGAATGTGGTGGACACCCTGGACGGCACCGTGCTGGTGGGGGACATCGAGGGCCGGTATGTGGAGGGGAGCATCCGCATCGGCTCGGGCAGCGCCGAGCACATGGAGCGCACCATCACCAAGGGGGACCTGGTCATCGTGGGCAACCGCAGCGACAGCCAGCTGGCCGCCATTGAGATGGACGCGGGCTGCATCGTGGTGTGCTCGGGCAGCAAGGTGTCCAAGGTGATCTGCATGCTGGCCGCCGAGAAGGGCTGCATCGTCATCAGCACCCCCAACAATACCTATGTGTCCGGCCAGATGATCAGCCAGGCCACCCCCATCCGCCACTATATGGTGCAGAAGAACCTGCTCACCTTCAACCTGAACAGCTCGGTGGACTCGGTGACCAAGGTGATGGCCTCCGTCCGGTTCCGGTACTTCCCGGTGCTGGACGACGAGGGGCGCTATGTGGGCGTGGTGTCCCGCCGGAACCTGATGAACCTGCACAAGAAGCAGCTCATCCTGGTGGACCACAACGAGCGCAGCCAGGCGGTGGACGGCATCGACCAGGCCGAGGTGCTGGAGATCATCGACCACCACCGTATCGGCTCCCTGGAGACGGAGGGACCGGTGTACTTCCGAAACGTGCCTGTGGGGTGCACCTGCACCATCATCTACCAGCTCTACCGGGAGACGGGGGTGGAGATCGAGGACACCACCGCGGGGCTGATGCTGTCCGCCATTCTGTCGGATACCCTCATGTTCCGCAGCCCCACCTGCACCCCCGCGGATGAAAAGGCGGCCCGGGCCCTGGCCCAGCAGCTGGGTCTGGATCTGGAGCGCTATGCCGACGCCATGTTTGAGGCCGGAGGAGATGTGAGCGGCAAGACCGCCGAGGAGGTCTTCAACGCCGACTATAAGATCTTCAACAGCAAGAACATCCGCTTCGGCATCGGCCAGGGCAGCTATATGAGCGAGAAGAACCGCAGGGCCAGCCAGGCGCTGATCGCCCCCTATCTGGAGACCGCCCTGAAAAATCAGGATCTGGACTTTATTTTCTATATGTTCACCGATGTGGTGCACTCCACCACCGAGCTGATGATGGTGGGGCGGGGCTCCGACGTTCTGGTGGAAAAAGCCTTCCAGGCCAAGGTAAAGAATGGAATGGCCATCCTTCCCGGTGTGGTCAGCCGGAAAAAGCAGATGGTGCCCGCCCTCATCAACGCCATCAAGTTGGAGGACCTGGAGGGGACGAACTGACCACTTTTTGTCCCGCCCCTGAAAAACAGAACACCCCGGCCGTTTTTAAACGGCCGGGGTGTTCTTCTGTCTTTTAAAGGGAAAATCAGGCGGTCTCCTCGGCGAAATTGCCGGTGTAGAGCTGATAATACTTGCCCTTCTTCTCAATGAGCTCGTCATGGGTGCCCCGCTCGATGATGCGGCCCTGCTCCATGACCATGATGCAGTCGGAGTTGCGCACCGTGCTCAGACGGTGGGCGATGACAAAGGTGGTCCGCCCGGTCATCAGGGCGTCCATGCCGTCCTGAACCAGCTTCTCGGTGCGGGTGTCGATGGAGGAGGTGGCCTCGTCCAGGATCAGCACCGGGGGATCGGCCACGGCGGCCCGGGCGATGGCCAGCAGCTGCCGCTGGCCCTGGGACAGGTTGGCGCCGTCGCCGGTGAGCATGGTGTCGTACCCGTCGGGCAGCCGGCGGATGAAGCCGTCGGCGTTGGCCAGCCGGGCGGCGGCCATGCACTCCTCGTCGGTGGCGTCCAGATTGCCGTAGCGGATGTTCTCCATCACCGTGCCGGTGAACAGATGGGTGTCCTGGAGGACGATGCCCAGAGACCGGCGCAGGTCGTCCTTCTTGATCTTGTTGATGTTGATGCCGTCGTAGCGGATCTTGCCGTCGGCAATGTCGTAGAAGCGGTTGATCAGGTTGGTGATGGTGGTCTTGCCCGCGCCGGTGGCGCCCACGAAGGCGATCTTCTGGCCCGGCTTGGCCCACAGGCTGATGTCGTGGAGGACCAGCTTGTTCTCGTCATAGCCGAAGTCCACGTCCTCAAAGACCACGCTGCCCTCCAGCCGGGTGTAGGTGACGGTGCCCTCCGCCCTGTGGGGGTGTTTCCAGGCCCACACGTTGGTGCGCTCGGCGCTCTCATACAGACGGCCCTCCGCGTCCTCCCGGGCGTTGACCAGCTCCACATAGCCCTCGTCCTTCTCGGGGGTCTGGTCCATCAGGTCAAAGACCCGCTGGGCGCCGGCGGCGGCGGTGACCACGAAGTTGATCTGCATGCTCACCTGGGCGATGGGGTTGGTGAAGCTCTTGTGCAGGCCCACGAAGGTGACCACGGTGCCCAGGGTGACGCCGGCCATGCCGTTGATGGCCAGGACAGCGCCCACGATGGCTACCAGGGCGTAGCTCAGCCAGCCGATGTTCATGTTGATGGGCATGAGCAGGTTGGAGTACCGGTTGGCCAGGTTGGCGCTCTGGCGCAGGGCCTCGTTCACCTTGTGGAAGTCGGCCTTGGCCGCCTCCTCGTGGCAGAAGACCTTGACCACCTTCTGGCCGTCCAGCATCTCCTCAATGAAGCCGTCCACCTCGCCCAGGGCCCGCTGCTGCTTGACGAAGTATTTGCCGGACAGGCGGGAGAAGTTCTTGGTGACGGTAAACATCGCTATGGCGGCCAGCACCGAGACCACGGTGAGGGCCGGGCTCATGATGATCATGGTAATGAGGGTGGCCACCATGGTAAAGCTGGAGTTGATGAGCTGGGGGATGCTCTGACTCAGAAGCTGGCGCAGGGTGTCCACGTCGTTGGTGTACACGGACATGATGTCGCCGTGGGCGTGGGTGTCAAAGTATTTGATGGGCAGGGACTCCATCTTGTGGAACAGGTCGTCCCGCAGGTGGCGCAGGGTGCCCTGGCTCACATTGACCATGATGCGGTTATAGCCGAAGGAGGCGATGACGCCCGCCCCCATGATGCACACCAGCTGCTTGATGTCCTGGGCCAGACCGGTGAAGTCCCGGGAGCCGGTGGACAGCATGGGCTCGATATATTCGTCGATCAGGGTCTGGGGGAAGGTGGCCCCCACCACAGTGCATACGGCGGACACCAAAATGCACCCGATGACGAGAATAAACAGATACTTATAGTAGTGGAGCATGTACCCTAGAACCCGGTTCAGAACGGCCGGTCCGGTCCGCCTTCTCTCATTTGCGTTCATAGATGTCCCTCCTCTCACGCGGGCTGGTCGAAGTCGCCGCCGCCCTTGATCTGGGATTCGTAGATCTCCTGATAGATGGCGTTGGTCTTCAACAGGTTGTCGTGGGTGTCAAAGGCGTTGACCCGGCCGTTGTCCAGCACCAGGATGCGGTCGGCCCCCTCCACGCTGGACACCCGCTGGGCGATGATGATTTTTGTGGTGCCGGGGATCTTCTCGGCAAAGGCCTTCCGGATCTTGGCGTCGGTGGCGGTGTCCACCGCGGAGGTGGAGTCGTCCAGAATCAGCACCTTGGGCTTTTTCAGCAGGGCCCGGGCGATGCACAGTCGCTGCTTCTGGCCGCCGGACACGTTATTGCCGCCCCGCTCGATGCGGGTGTGGTAGCCGTCGGGGAAGCGGTCGATGAACTCGTCGGCGCAGGCGGCCTTGCAGGCATCCATGCACTCCTCGTCGGTGGCCTCCGGGTTGCCCCAGCGCAGGTTGTCCAGAATGGTGCCCGAGAACAGGGTGTTCTTCTGGAGCACCACGGACACCTGGTTGCGCAGGGCCTCCATGTCGTACTCCCGCACGTCCAGGCCACCCACCTTGACGCAGCCCTCGTCCACGTCGTACAGGCGGCAGATCAGGTTCACCAGGCTGCTCTTGCCCGAGCCGGTGCCGCCGATGACGCCGATGGTCTCGCCGGACTTGATGTGCAGGTCGATGTCGGTGAGGGCGTCCTTGCCGCTGCCGTGCTTATAGGAGAAGCTCACGTGGTTGAAGTCGATGGACCCGTCCTTCACCTCCATCACCGGGTGCTCCGGGTCGTGGAGATCGGGGGTCTCGTCCAGCACCTCCCGGATGCGGCGGATGCTGGCCATGGACATGGAGATCATGACCACCACCATGGACAGCATCATCAGGCTCATGAGCAGGGACATGACGTAGCTGTACAGGCTGGTCAGGTCGGCGGCGGCCAGGGTGCCGTCCACCACGATGAAGTGGGCGCCCAGCCAGGACACCATGACGATGCAGAAGTACACGGCGATCATCATGGCCGGGCCGTTGAAGGCCAGCAGGCCCTCGGCCTTGACCGACAGGTCGTACAGATTCCTGGAGGCCTTGGAGAATTTCTTGTCCTCAAAGCGTTCCCGGACGAAGGCCTTCACCACCCGGATGGCGGACACGTTCTCCTGGACGCTGGCGTTCAGGTCGTCGTACTTGCGGAACACCTGGCTGAAGATGCGCAGGGTGACCACCATGATGGCGCCGACGACCACCACCAGGAAGGCCAGGGCGATGAGGAAGGTGAGGCTCAGCTCCACGTTGATGTACATGCACATGGCGAAGCTGAAGATCAGGGACAGGGGAGAGCGCACCGCGATGCGGATGACCATCATAAAGGCCTGCTGCACATTGGTGATGTCGGTGGTCATGCGGGTGACCAGGCCGGGCACGCTGAACTTGTCGATGTTGGAAAAGGAAAAGGTCTGAATGTTGGCGTAAATGGCCTCCCGCAGGTTGGCGGCCAGGCCGGAGGAGGCGCTGGCGGCAAAGCGGCCGGCGGTGGCGCCGAAGATCAGGCTGAACAGGGCCATGACCACCAGAACGGCGCCGTAGCGGTACACCGCGGACAGGTTGCTGGCCTCCAGGCCCTCAGCGATCAGCCGGGCGGTGATAAAGGGCAGCAGGATCTCCATGATGACCTCCAGCGTGGTCAGACCCACGCACAGGAGGGCGTCCTTCTTGTAGACTCCCAGCTGCTGCAACACTCGTTTCACGATTTGGATACCTCCTTGCTGTGATTCTGCGTCAGGGTGGAAAGATTTTGCAGCATTTTCTTCTGCAGACGGTCCAGCGTGGCCAGTTCCTCCGGAGAAAAGCCGGAATAGAGCTGGTTCTGGGCCTCGCAGATGGCCCGGTCCAGAAACTCCCGGGCCTCCTTGCCCTTGTCGGTCCCGAAGAGGATCTTTTTCCGGTCGTCCCGGGCGCAGGGCTCCACCCGCACATAGTCCTTCTCACGCAGGCGCTTGACCAGCCCCGACATGGCCGCCATGGAGTAGCCGAACTCCCGGTGGATGTCGGTGAGGGAGATCCCCCGGTCCGAGTGGTCCAGAATATACAAAAGGATGTGCGCCTGGATGGCGGTCAGCCCCTTTTGAGCCATGGCGCGGTTGCCCGACTGCTCCAGCTGGATGTTGATCTGCCGGTTCTCCTGAATCAGGACGCTTCGATTCACTTCCACGCTGGTTCCACCTCCTTCCAATTTGTTTTGCCCTAAACAGTTCGGACGTTTATCTTTATAGCACAAAAACCGTTGCATGTGAAATTCAAATCTGCTATTATCTATTAAAAAGTTTTATCGTATTTCTGTATTATACAAAAAGGCGCGGAAGCGGAAGGAGTGTTTTTGTTTGAATACTACACAACTGGAGTGTTTTATGGCTGTATCCAATTTTTTGAACTTCTCCCGGGCGGCGGAGCAGCTGCGAATCACCCAGCCGGCGGTGAGCCACCAGATCAACACCCTGGAGGACGAGCTGGGGGTCAAGCTGTTTTACCGCACCAGCAAGCGGGTGCGCCTTACCCAGGCGGGGCATCTGTTCTCCCAGTACGCCCGGGAGATCCTGTCCCTGTCCCGCATGTCCAAGGCCCGGCTGAAGGAGGGCCAGGACTCCTCCGTCCTTCGCTTTGGGATCGGCTGCCGCAGTTTTCTGGAGCTGCGGCTGCTGGGGCCGGTGCTGGGACAGCTGCGGGAGGAGTTTCCTCAGCTGATGCCGGTGCTGCGCCTGGTGCCCTTCGACTCCCTGGAAAATCTGCTGGAGGACGGGGATGTACAGGTGATGTTCACCTTTCAGGAGACCGCCCCCAAGCGGGCCGTCTACCGGGAGCTGTCCCGGAGAGCGGTGGTGTGCGTGTGCGGAAAGGACCACCCCCTGGCGGCCCATGAGCAGCTCGCCATACAGCAGCTTCGGGAGGGGGACCGGTTTGCCGCCTATCCGCCCCACAGCGCGCCGCCCTCCCTTCTGGCGGTGCAGGGTCAGATCATCACCGGACGAAGCACGGACCAGATCTGCTTCTGCGAGGGGCTGGAGACGTTATACACCCTGGTGGAGGCGGGCTTTGCCTTTGCGGTGATTGCGGATCTGCCCCAGGTCGCAATGCCGGGAATCCGGGCCATCCCGGTACAGGAATTTCCGGCGCTGTCCTATGGAGTGTCCTATCAGGCGGGGGAGATGGGGCCGGTGCTCCGCCGCTTTCTGGCCCGGATGGAGGAGTTTTTTCAAGCGGGAGACCGCAGGGTATGAAAAAAACGGAACCGGACCCCATCTATATGGGGCCCGGTTCCGGAAAAGGACCGGCCGGTGGAAAACGGGGGAGTTCAGCCCCCCATGCGCAAGGTGCTGCCGGAGGAGAGGCCGTCCTTGGCCAGCATCCGCTCCAGCACCTCCACGTCGGCGGTGATGTCCAGGGCGTCCCCCTGGAAGAGCTGGTCCAGCTGCTTCTCAAAGCCCTCCACCACCTTGTCCATCATGCCCTCGATGCGCTCCATGGCGGCGGAGATGTTCTCCCCGTCCACCTCCTGGTCCTCCAGCTGGGCGTAGGCCCGGAGAATTTTCAGGGTGGTGGGCAGGTAGTAGCTCAAAAAGCTGTGGAGCTGGTTGGACTTCTGGGGGTGGCTGCGCTGGTACTCGAACACCTTGGCGGTGATGACGCCGATGCGGTCGATCTGCTGATTCAGCTTGGGGTTGTCGATGTCCGCGTTGATGGCGCGGATCTCATCCAGAATGGCGTTCTGCGGGTCCTCCGCCGGCTCCTCCTGGGCGGGCTTCTCCTCCTCCTTGGGGGGATCGGGGATGCCGTCGCTGGTGAGCACCAGGCGGTCATTGCCGTAGTCCAGATAGCCCTGAGGGAAGAATCCGTCGTCCAGCATGTCCTCCAGCGTGTCCCGCACTTTGGCGGGGGAGGTCCCCAGGGTGGAGGACAGGGCGGAGATGGAGATGGTGGTCCGGCTGCCGATCATGGCCAGATAGCTGCGGAAGGTGCGCACCCGCTTCTGCCGGCGCAGGCCGCCCCACAGGCAGCCCAGCCCGGCTCCGAAGAAACAGAAGATGGGGACCAATTCTTCCAGATACCAGGCGATGTCTGGAAGCATCCACAGATTTCCAAACACGGAGTTGATGGAGGCGAAGCCAAAGACGGCGGAGAGCACGGCGCCCACGATGGTCAGCTTCTTTGCCTTGGCAGACATCTTGGACAGAAGGCTGTTGGGGGCCGGCACCGTGCCGGAGTGGGACACCGGCCCGGGCTGTCCGCCCATTTGCGCGGTGCGGGCACCCATGCGCCCCTGCTCCTGCTGCATGTAGTAGGGGTGGCGGCCCTTCTTCTTCCCGCCGCCGGCCAGCTTGATGACGATCATCAAAATGCCTACCGGGGGGAGCACGAAGAGGAAGAACAGCGCCAGAATCCAAAAGCCCCAGTTGCTCCGATTTCCGCCCCGGCGGGAGCCGCCCCCGGAGTCGTAGCCGTAATTGTAGGATTGATCTGCCATAGTATATGACCTCCAGCCGCGTGTGATTTCCATGGGATAAGCATATCAGACGCAAGGAAAAATGGGATTGAACTTCCCTTAAAATTTGATAAAAGCGCACATAACCCCCTGCGGCAGGGGGGACGCCCTTTGATTATACTGCGGGTCAGGGAAAAAGTAAACGGCTCTGGTGGAATTTTCAGGGGACTTGTAACTGTTCTGTAATTGTACGGCCGGGGAGAGAATGCTATAATATTCTGGAAACAGGTCTGCGCCGGACCGGGCCGCAGAGCGGTCCGAATATATGGCGCGGCCTGCCGGAATGAAACCGGGCCGGGTCCCGTACAATGAGAGCGCACGGGTTTCAATCCGCCCGGGATAGAGAGACAAAACCAAAGCCCCGGATCTGCGAGAGGGGCGTGGAGGGAAAACATGGAAGAAGTGCATACGCCGAAGAGGGTCGCGGCCCAGCCGGGGCGGCGCAGGAAGATCGCCCTCATTGCCGCCGGCTGCGCCGCGGCAGTGCTGCTGGCGGCCTACCTGGGGCTGTGCGCCTGGGTGGGCGGCTCGCCCAATATTTTGAAGGGAGTCTCCGTGGCCGGCGTGCCGGTGGGGGGACTGACCCGGGAACAGGCTCTGGAGACCCTGGAGGACAATCTGGGGCAGGTGTCCAGCGTGGCGCTGCCCCTGGAGTACGGCCCCTGGGAGGGGGAGATCACCGCCGCCGCCGTCCGGGTGGACGACCAGGCCACCGTGGCCCAGGCGTGGCAGACCGGGCGGGAAAACTTCCTGCTCCAGGGCGCATCCTATCTGTCCCATCAGCTGGGGGCGGAGGATGAGATCGGCCTGACCCTGGCTTGGACCGACACCGGCAAGTCGGAGCTGGAGGCGAAGATGGACGAGGCGGACCTCCAGGTGGGGGGCGCCCTCACCAACGCCACCTACGCCGTGGAGGGCGACAAGCTGATGCTCACCAAGGGGGTCACCGGGGTGACCATCGACCGGGAGGCGGCCGAGCCCATGGTGATGGCCGCCATGACCGAAGCGGTGTCCGACGCGATGCAGGGCGGTACCGCCGCGGTGGAGCCGGTGGTGCTCCCCGCCCACGAGACCACCCCTCAGGAGCCCGACTTTGACGCCATGTACCAGGAGCTCCACGCCGAGGCCAAGAGCGCCGAGATCGACCCGGAGACCCTGGAGGTCAGCGACCACGTGGTGGGGGTCGACTTTGATGTGAACCAGGCCAAAACCCTGTTTGACGCGGCGGCGGAGGGGGAGACTGTGGAGATCCCCCTGACCATCACCCAGCCCGAGGAGACCAAGGAGGGCCTGGAGGGGAAGCTGTTCCGGGACCTGCTGGGGGAGGGCACCAGCCGGGTGGGCGGCTCCGCCAACCGGAAGAGCAACGTGAAGCTGTCCGCCCAGGCCTGCAACGGCGTGGTGCTCATGCCCGGGGAGGTCTTCTCCTATAACAACACCACCGGCAGCCGCACCGCCGACAAGGGCTATCTGGGGGCGCCGGTGTACTCCGGCGGCGCGTCGGTGGAGGGCATCGGCGGCGGCATCTGCCAGACCTCCTCCACCATCTACTACGCCGTCCTCCATACGCCGCTGGAGATTGTGGAGCGTCACGCTCACATGTATGCCGTGGGCTACGTCCCCGACGGCATGGACGCCACTGTGTGGTATGGCGCCTCCGACTTCCGCTTCAAGAACAACACCAACTACCCAGTGAAGGTGGTTACCGAGAGCTATGACAAGAACGGCAGCCGTTTCCTCACCGTGAAGATTTACGGGACCAACGAGGATGGACGCTATGCCGTACCGGAGCGGATTCAGTACGACTATATCCAGCCCACCACCCAGTATAAGGCGGACTCCTCCGTGCCCCGGGGCACCACCCGGGTGGACTCCGTGCAGAATGCCTATGTGGGGTTGAAGGCCCAGACCTACCGGTATATTTACGCCGAGGACGGCACCCTGCTGGAGAAGCAGGATATGGGGGTCAGCAGCTATAAGATGCGGCCCACCACCATCCTCTACAACCCCGCCGACGGCGACCCCAGCCAGCCCGCGTCGAAGCCGGAGACCCCGGCCACCGATCCGGGGACCGGCACCGACCCCGGCGCCGGAACGTCCAATCCCGGCACCGGCACCGCCACGCCGCCCACCGACCCGAACGCCGGAGCGGGAGGAGGTTCCGGCTCCACAACAGACCCGGGCTCCTCTGCCGGGACAGATCCGGGGGGAACGCCTCCGGACCAGAGCGGAACGGAGACGCCGGACTCCGGGGCCTCCAGCTCCGGCGGGACCGGCTCCAGCAGTTCCAGCGGAGCCGAGGAGCCGCCGGTAAGCCAGGACGTGCAGGCGTAAAATACGAAATACCAGAGAGAAAAGGATCACAGCGCATGTTTCAAGGATTTTCTCAGGGTGCCGTGGATTTTCTGTGGAGCATCCGATTCAACAATGAGCGCAGCTGGTTTCTGGCCCACAAGGAGGAGTATCTGACCCTGGTGGACCGGCCCATGCGGGAGCTGGGAGACCAGGTCCACCAGGCCATGGAGGAGCTCTGCCCCGAGCTGGGGCTGAACCTCCACGTCTCCCGGATCTACCGGGACGCCCGGCGGCTCTACGGCCGGGGGCCCTACAAGGACCACCTGTGGTTCACCCTACGGCGGCCCAGGGAGGAGTGGGTGAGCCTGCCCGCCTTCTACTTTGAGATCGCCCCGGAGTATTACAGCTTCGGCATGGGGTGCTATGACGCGACCCCGGCCACCGTGGCCAAGCTGCGCGCCCGCATCGACCGGGACCCCAAGCCGGTGGAGCAGCTGGCCCGGAAGCTGGAGAAGTCCCCATTCCAGCTGGAGGGGGAGCTGTACAAGCGCCCCAAGGGGGACCCGGGGCCGCTGCTCGCCCCCTGGTACAACCGGAAAAGCATTTCCTTCGCCCGGGATGAGAACTGCGAGGGGCTGCTGTTCCAGCCGGAGCTGGCCGATCAGGTGCTGGAGGGGTTCCGCTTCCTGAAGCCCTATTACGACTATATGCTCTCTCTGGCCGGCGACCCGGCCCCGGAGGGCAGAGAATAATCCGTGCCGACGCCTCCCTGGGCCCGCTGGGTCCGGGGAGGCGTTGTTTCTGTCTGGGGCTCCGGGCAGAAAATCTCCCCGCTGTCGGTGGAAAACTGGCATTCTACACAAAAACGGGGGAGAAAAAAAGGAGGAACTGCCAGTTGAAATTAGCATACTAGTATATTAGAATATCAATCAGGAGGACGGCGCGGGGAGCGGAACTCCGTCTGTCCAATACTTGCCGCCCCCGGCCCGCCGGAGGCGTTCCGCGGGGAGAGACATTTATTATTTTTTAAGGAGGCGCATGCATATGCCCATGCAGATGGGATTCCGCTGGTATGGCGAAGGGAACGACAGCATCTCTCTGGCCGACATCAAGCAGATCCCCGGCGTGACCAGCATCGTCTGGGCCCTGCACCACAAGCAGCCCGGCGAGATCTGGGAGAAAGAGGAGATCGCTCAGGTCCAGAAGCAGCTGGAGCCTTACGGCTTCAACATGGACGTGGTGGAGTCGGTGAACGTCCATGACGACATCAAGGTGGGGCTGCCCACCCGGGACATGTACATTGATAACTACATTCAGACCATGCGGAATCTGAAGGAGTTCGGGGTGAAGGTGATCTGCTACAACTTCATGCCCGTCTTTGACTGGACCCGCACCGACCTGTTCCACCCCCTGCCCGACGGCTCCACCGCCCTGTATTATCAGAAGGACCTGATCCAGGACGACCCCAAGGCCATGGCGGACTATATCATGCAGAATCTTCACGGCATGACCTTCCCCGGCTGGGAGCCGGAGCGGATGGCCCGCCTGGACGAGCTGTTTGAGATGTACCGCCCTGTGACCAAGGAGAAGCTGTGGGAGAACCTGAAGTACTTCCTGGAGAAGCTGATGCCCGTGTGCCACGAGTGCGACATCAAGATGGCCATTCACATGGACGATCCCCCCTGGGACATCTTCGGCCTGCCCCGCCTGCTGGTGGACGCCGAGGCCATTGACCGGTTCCTGTCCATGGTGGACGACCCCTACAACTGCCTGACCCTGTGCTCCGGCAGTCTGAACGCCAACCCCAAGAACAATGTGGCCGACATCGTGCGCAAGCACTGCGACCGCATCGCCTTCGCCCACATCCGCAACGTGAAGCACTTCCCCAACGGGGACTTCTCAGAGACCTCTCACCGGGACTGCGACGGCGACACCGGCATTCTGGACATTCTGAAGGCCTACCACGACTGCGGCTTTGAGGGCTATATCCGCCCCGACCACGGCCGCCACCTGTGGGGCGAGGGCCCCGGCAGCTGCCGCCCCGGCTATGGCCTGTACGACCGGGCCCTGGGCATCATGTACATGTGGGGCGTCTGGGATATGCTGGATAAGCTGGACGCGGAACAAAAGGAATCGAAGTAAAGAGGGATACCAGATATGAAACTTTCCGATATCGAGACCGGCGCCCTCAACGCCCAGGAGTGGGCGGACAAGGGCTATGAGCTGCCCAAGTTCGACCTGAAGGCCGTCCGGGCCAAGACCCACGACCAGCCCACCTGGATCCACTTCGGGGCGGGCAATATCTTCCGGGCCTTCCCGGCCGCCCTGCTCCAGCGGGTGCTGGACGCGGGGGAGTATGACCGGGGCGTCATCGTGGCTGAGGGCTTCGACTACGAGATCATTGACAAGGCCTACCGGCCCTATGACAACCTGAGCCTGTCCGTGCTGCTCAAATCCGACGGCTCCATTGAGAAGCGGGTGGTGGCCTCTGTCACCGAGAGCCTGAAGGCCGACCCCCAGTTCCACGAGGACTGGGAGCGGCTGGAGGAGATCTTCAAGAACCCCTCCCTGCAGATGGTGAGCTTCACCATCACCGAGAAGGGCTACTCCATCTCTCCCGCCGACCTGGAGCGGGGGGCCGAGCCCCAGCTGATCATGGGCAAGGTCACCGCCCTGCTCTATCAGCGCTATCAGGCGGGCGAGCTGCCCATCACCGTGCAGAGCATGGACAACTGCTCCCACAACGGCGACAAGGTGAAGTCCGCCGTCCTGGCCTATGCCCAGGCCTGGGTGAAGGCCGGCCTGGTGCCCCAGGGCTTCCTGGACTACCTCCAGGATGAGGCGAAGGTGTCCTTCCCCTGGAGCATGATCGACAAGATCACTCCCCGGCCCGACGCCAAGGTGCAGGATATGCTCAAGGCCGACGGCTTTGAGGACAACTACACCATCATTACTGAGAAGCACACCTATACCGCCCCCTTCGTCAACGCGGAGGAGACCGAGTATCTGGTCATCGAGGACAAGTACACCAATGGACGTCCCCCGCTGGAGAAGGGCGGCGTGCTCTACGCCGACCGGGAGACGGTGGACAAGGTGGAAAAGATGAAGGTATGCACCTGCCTCAACCCCCTGCACACCGCCATGTCCATCTATGGCTGTATGCTGGATTACACCCTCATCTCCGCGGAGATGAAGGACGAGGATATCTGCGGCCTCATCACCAAGATGGGCTACAAGGAGGCCATGCCCGTGGTGGTGGACCCCGGCGTACTCAAGCCCGCCGACTTCATCGGCGCGGTGCTCACCAAGCGCCTGCCCAACCCCTTCATGCCCGACGCCCCCCAGCGCATTGCCACCGACACCTCCCAGAAGCTGCCCATCCGCTTCGGCGAGACCATCAAGGCCTATCAGGCCAAGGGGCTGAACATGGACGACCTGGTGCTCATTCCCCTGGTGCTGGCCGGCTATGCCCGCTACCTCAAGGGTGTGGATGACGCCGGGAAGCCCTTCGAGCCCTCTCCCGACCCCCTGCTGGAGGAGCTGCAGGCCATTGTGGCCCCTCTGGAAGTCAAGGAGGGCCCCCAGGACATGAGCTGCCTGAAGGAGCTCTACCGCCGCACCGACGTGTTCGGCGTGGACCTGTACGCCGCCGGACTGGGCGAGCGCATCGAGGGTATGGCGGCCGAGCTGTATGCCGGCCCCGGCGCCGTGCGCAGGACCCTGCATAAATACGTCTCCGCCCGCTGAGAGGGAATTGGGGAGTTCTTTTCATTCCTTTCTTTACTCCCCCGGCCTCTCCGCACTCAGAGCGCCCCGAACGCTGTGTTCGGGGCGCTCAGTTTGTCGAAAAGCATTTGCTGCACAGAATCCGGCTGAGCTTGGGCGGGGGAGTCCGAGAGGGGGGCGGCCGTCCCCCTCGCCTGGGACCAAATGCACCGGGAGCCCTGCCGTGCAGGCCTTCCGGCGAGCGGCGCATAAGCAATCTCATTTTTGCCGGCGGGCGTGCCGGAGGGGCTGCGCCTGAGAGAAAGAAAGTTTGTAACCTTTTTCCCTCCGCCGGGGGAGAACCGGTTTCCAAATTTGGTTTTTGCGTAAAACCCAGAAAATGGTTCAAAAAAGGGAGCTTTGCGGCAAAAATCCACCGGTTTACGGGGAGAACCTGCGAATGACGGCTGGTTCTCGAAAATTTTCCAGAAAAAAACGCCGGGAAGGGTTTGACAACTGGTTACGAATATGTTACAATTCGGTTACAACATTAAAATCGCTTTAAAATTTGAGGAGGAACCCCATGGCTACTGAAAAACTTCCTCTTTCCTATAAAGGGCATCCCCTGCGCCGGAAAGACAATTTGATTTACTACGGCACTATGGCCGAGAAATACATCATCATGCTTCAGATCCTCTCCACCCAGAACGTGGACGGCCTGGAGATGGCCAATAAGGTCAGCGTTCAGCTGCAGCTCACCGACCCGGATCTGAAGAGCCGGGACCGCGTGGTCAAGAAGAGTGAAAAGGACAGCCTGTATGCCGCCATGGATGTGGCCGCCGTATGGCTGGACCGGGCCCTGAGCGGAAAGTAATTCCGCCCCTCCCCGCCCGTTTGATCTACGAAAGAGAAATTGGAGGAATCCTGTTATGCACCTGTCGAAGCAGCTGGCGGCCAAGCTGAGTGCCGCTCTGGTGGCCCTGACCACCGTGATCGTCCCTTCCATGGCCGCCGACGTCGGTACGGTGACCAGCGATACCGGTCTGAACCTCCGCTCGGAGGCCAGCACCGACGCCGCGGTCCTGGCGACCCTGGATTACGGCACTCAGGTGGACGTGCTCAGCACCTCGGACGATGGCACTTGGCACAAGGTTACATATAACGGCATGACCGGCTACATGAGCGGCGACTACCTCCAGGTGACGGAGGAGCAGCTCTATGGACAGGTGATGGACGGCCCCCTGAACATCCGCTCCGGCCCCGGCACCGAGCACGGCACCGTGGGCAGCCTCTCCACCGGCGCCGTTGTGGAGATCGAGGAACTGGTGGGCGGCTACGGCGGCTGGTACAAGATCGAGCAGGGCTATGTGAGCAGCGACTATGTGGCTCAGGTGGACGCCTCTGTGGCGGCCTCCTCCGGTAAGGGGAGTCAGATCGCCCAGTATGCCCTTCAGTATGTGGGCTGCCCCTATGTGTACGGCGGCAGCAGCCCCAGCGGCTTTGATTGCTCCGGCTTTACCACCTATGTGATGAAGCACTTTGGCTACTCCATCAGCCGTACCGCCTCCGGCCAGATGGACAACGGCACCTCCATCTCCAAGAGCGAGCTGCAGCCCGGCGACCTGGTGTTCTTCAACAACGGAAACTCCAGCAAGCGCGCCACCCACGTGGGCATCTACACCGGCAACGGCCAGTTTGTCCACGCCTCCACCTCCACCACCGGCGTAATCATCAGCGACCTGAACAGCAGCTATTACAGCAGCACCTATGTGGGCGCCCGCCGTCTGTAATGGAGACGATTCTCTTTTGATCGGATTAAAAAACCCGGCTGAACCGCGTTCAGCCGGGTTTTTCACTTTTTTGACGCGCGTCAAATCCCCAGGTTACAGATTCATGTTGAGGACGTTGACGAACACCTCCTTGGGCAGGGCGCCCACCTCCCGGTGGATCTCCTTGCCGTCCTTGAAGAAAATCACGGTGGGAATGCTCATGACCCCGTAGCGCATGGCCAGCTCGCCCTGTTCATCCACGTCCACCTTGCCGATGACCGCCTTGCCCTCATAGTCCTGGGCCAGCTGTTCGATAACCGGACCCAGCATGCGGCAGGGCATGCACCAGTTGGCCCAGAAATCCACCATCATCAGCTTGCCCTCCGCCAGGGCCGCGTCAAAGCTCTTCTGATCAAAATGCTGTAATGCCATTGTAAAACTTCCTTTCTATTCCTGTGCTTGATTACTCCGCTGTGTCTTTTTTAGGGAGCTGGTCCAGATACTCCGCCGCCGACAGGGCGGCGGTCAGGCCCTCGCCCACTGCCTTGGACACCTGGAGGGGCTCTCCGGTGCAGTCCCCGGCGGCAAACACCCCCGGGATGCTGGTGGCCATGCGGCGGTCCACCCGGATGGCACCGTTTTCGGTCTCCAGACCGGGCAGCAGATCGGTGGGGGCCACCGCCTCCCGGAGAATGAAGATTCCGGAACAGGGGAGAAGCGCTCCATCCGCCCTCAGACCGGTGACGGTCTGTTCTCCCTCAACCTCCAGGCGGTTGGCCTGAACAAAGGGGATGGCTGGGTCCAGATACTCTGGCCGCTGAGCGGCCACATAGACTACCTGACAGCCCAGCTCCTTCAGGTAGGCGGCATCTCTGGGGGCCTCCTTGCTGCGGCCCGCCACAACCACCGGCCTGCCCCGGTAGAGCATGCCGTCGCAGGTGGCGCAGTAGCTCACGCCCCGGCCCAGGTACTCCACCTCCCCGGGATATTTGGCCTGGCGGACCACTCCGGGGGCCAGGATGAGGGAACTGCCCTCATAGAGCTCATTGCCCACCGTCAGGTGGAAGCCCTCCCAGGCCATGAGGGAGATCACCTTGCCGGTGACCAGATTGGCCCCGGACTCCTCCGCGTGGCGGGTGAACCGCTCCATGAGCTCCGCCCCGGTCATGGAGGGCAGTCCCAGGTAGTTGTCCACACACTCCGCCCGGGCCAGCGGGCTGTCCTGCCAGCGGTTGCCCACCACCAGGACGCTCTTGTTCCGGCCACGGGCGGCCACTGCGGCGGACAGCCCCGCCGGGCCGCTGCCCAGGATGACAATATCATAGCGCATTGGTTTCACCTCCCGCCTCCGCCCGTCCGGGCGGGGGCGTGTTCTGCTTTCTGATGCTTAGTATATCCGGCAGTCCGGCCTTTTTCCGTGACCAGATCACAAAACGACAGAATTTATTCCGCCGCCTGGGTCAGGAGCCGGGCCAGCAGAGCCGGGTCTGCGTTGCCGCCGGAGAGGACAAAGACCGCCTTGTCCTCCGGTTTCACCGGAAGCGCGCCGGACAGAGCGGCGGCCACCGGCAGGGCGGAGGAGGGCTCGGCGATCACCTTGGCCTGGGTCATCAGCAGGAGCATGGCCTTCTCGATCCAGGCATCCTCCACCGTGTACAGCTCATCCACCCGCTCCTGGATCATGGCGAAGTTGTCCGGGTTGGCGTGGTCGGTGCGGGTGCCGTCGGCGATGGTGTTCACCGAGTCCAGCTGGACGGGGCGGCCCTCCGCCCGGCTGCGGGTGTAGCGGGGGGCGCCGGCGGGCTCCACGCCCACAGTGCGCACCTGGGGATTGACCCCCTTCGCCGCGGTGGCCACGCCGGAGATCAGCCCGCCTCCGCCGATGGGGGCGGCCACCAGGCTGGCGTCGGGCAGGTCCTCCAGAATCTCCAGAGCCAGGGTCCCCTGGCCCGCCGCCACATAGGGGTCGGCGTAGGGGTGGACCTCCACCATGCCCTGCTCCCGGACCAGCTCCGCCGCCCGGGCCTCCCGCTGGGAGGAGAGGGTGCCCACCAGCTCCACCTGGCCGCCCCACTTCTTCACCCCGGCCAGCTTCACCGGATTGGCGTTGGTGGGCATGACGATGACCGCCCGGCAGCCCAGCTTGTGGGCGGCGTAGGCCACCCCCTGGGCGTGGTTGCCCGAGGAGGCGCACACCAGGCCCCGGGCGCGCTCCTCGGGAGTGAGGGACAGGGCCTTGTTCATGGCGCCCCGGAGCTTGAAGGCCCCCATGGGCTGGAAGCCCTCGTGCTTCAGGTAGACCTGGCAGCCCAGGGCCTCGTCCAGGGCGGGGACCCGGAGCAGCGGCGTGCGGACGATGTAGGGGGCGATGCGCTCCCGGGCCGCCTGGACATCCTGATATGTGATCATAGGGCAGAACCTTCTTTCTGTTTTGGATGACTTCATTAAAGCACAGCCGTCCGTCTTTGACAAGAGGAAAGCAAAATTCCCTATAAAATTACTCTGATTTTACGCCGCAGGCGGAGCGGACACAGAAAGCGCCGCCTGGAGAAAGTCCAGGCGGCGGGATGGATCAGACGGTATCCAAAAAATCCCGAATGAAGTGGAGGGCGGCCCCCAGCGGCACGGCGTGGCTGCGCAGGACGCCCAGCTGCAGATAGTCCGCCCGCCGCTCAAAGGGGTCGTTGGCGGCGGCATATTCCCGAAGCATGGGCAGGTAGGGGTCCAGGTACTGGCTCATAAATCCCCCCAGGACCACTGTGCAGTCCAGAGCCATGCGGATATTGCTGGCGCCGATGGCCAGGTGGAACAGAAAATCCTTCCAGAGGGCGGCGTATTCCGGGTTCCCCTGGTTCACGCCCTCAAAGAACTCCTTCAGAGAGACGCCGAAGGTGTTCCGAATCCGCCAGTCGGAGCAGTAGGCCTCCAGGCAGCCCCACTTGCCGCAGGCGCAGGGCAGCCCGCCGGGCTCCACGCACAGGTGGCCGAACTCGGCGCTGCGCCGGTTGTCCCCGCCATAGACGACTCCGTTGGAGATGAACGCGCCGCCCACGCCGTTTTCCAGGGAGAGGTAGGCCAGATTCTCCTGGTCTCCCCGCATAAACCACTCGGCGTATCCGCTGCATGTGGCGTCATTTTCCACATAGGTGGGGTATGGGATGGAGCGGGTCAGCCCGGACAGCTCCACATTGCGCAGGTGCATGGTGGGGGCGTACAGGAGATGCCCTCCCTCCGGGTCGGTCACGCCCGCCATGGCAATGCACACCCCCAGCAGCCGGCTCCGGTCAATGTGGTAGGCGTCCAGAAACTGCTCCAGCTCCCGGGCCACCAGGGCGCCCAGCTCCTCCATCTCAAAGTTGGAGGTGTGCGACACCTTGTGGTAGGCGATCTCGTTCAGGCGCAGGTCGGCGGCGGAGAAGCGGAGCCGGTCCTCCGTCAGCGCGATGCCCACCGCCACCCGGGCGTCGGGGACGATGGCCAGGCCGCTGGCCTTGCGTCCGCCGGTGGACTGGGACTGTCCGGCGTAGCGCACCAGCCCGGCGTCCACCAGATCCGTCAGGTTCTGATAAATGGTGGGCAGGCTCAGGTCCAGGGCCTGGGCCAGGGACTGCCGGGTGCAGAACTCCTGGGCGCCGTACAGGTAGTGGTATACGTTGCTGCGGGTCTGCCTCCGGCGTTCATTCGAATTGACGTCCATAGTTTCCCTCTCATTCAACTCTTAAAGGCGCTTCTTTTATAAAACTGATTCACAAAATAGGTTTTAATATGTCTATATTATCACATTTTACTGCGCCGTCAACCTAAAATTTCAGATTTCATACAGTATTGCCCTGAAGAAAAGTGTGAGGGCCAGATGAAAACTTCAGGGAAGAAAATCTTGAAATTTTGCGGTTTGCACAAATAATTTACATAGATTTGATGCAGGCTGACAAAATTGACGGGAGCGCCCCCGGTTTCTCTTGACTTTTATAAAGTTAGTTATAAAATGGTACTCGGAAGTGCAAAAGACTTCCAGTTCCGATCCACCTACATACACTGTGAGGAAAACAGGAGGAAAATGAGCTATGAAAAAATTTCTTGCACTGTCTCTTGCCTTAGCGATGTCCCTGTCTCTGGCCGCCTGCGGCGGTAACGGCGGCGGAAGCTCTTCCGGCTCCGGCTCCGCGAGCACCAGCGGCTCCGGTTCTGCGGCGGACGGCGCCCAGAAGATCGGCATCTCCATGCCCACTCAGTCCCTGGAGCGGTGGAACCGTGACGGCTCCTACCTGGATCAGCAGTTCCAGGCCGCCGGCTATGAGACCATCGTCACCTACTCCGACAACGACACCAACCGCCAGGTGAACGACATCCAGAACATGATCGCCGAGGATGTGGACCTGCTGGTGGTGGCCGCCATCGACGGCGAGGCCCTGAACACCGTCATGAACGAGGCCGGCGAGGCTGGCATCCCCATCATCGCCTATGACCGTCTGATCATGAACGACAACGTGTCCTACTACGTGTCCTTCGACAACTACACCGTGGGCACCCTGCAGGGCCAGTACATCGTGGACACCCTGGACCTGGAGAACCAGGCCGGCCCCTTCAACATTGAGCTGACCGCCGGCGACCCCGCCGACAACAACGCCCCCTACTTCTTCCAGGGCGCCATGGACGTGCTGCAGCCCTACATCGACGAGGGCAAGCTGGTTGTCGTCTCCGGCCAGACCGACTTTGACACCGTCGCCACCGCCGCCTGGGATACCCAGACCGCTATGGAGCGCGCTCAGAACATCCTGGCCTCCTACTACGCCGACGGCACCGAGGTTGACGCCTGGCTGTGCTCCAACGACTCCACCTCTCTGGGCGTGACCCAGGCCATCCAGTCCGACTACGCCGGCGCCAACAAGTCCGAGATCATCATCACCGGCCAGGACGGCGACGTGGCCAACCTGAAGAACATCAAGGACGGCATCCAGTCCATGACCGTGTACAAGGCCGTGGCCAACGAGGCCGTTGTCACCCTGGACCTGGCCAAGGCCATCCTGAACGGCGACACCATCGACGAGACCCTGATCACCAACTCCGCCTGGGACTTCGAGTGCTCCTATGACACCGAGTCCTACGCCACCTCCGAGGGTCACAACTGCCCCTCCTTCCTGCTGGTGCCTGACGTGGTTACCGCCGACAACATGCAGGAGAAGCTGGTGGACACCGGCTACTACACCGTGGGCGACGACGGCTATCTGGTCGCCGCGGGTTGATCAAACCGCCAATCTGTAAACACAGGAGCAGCGTAATGGGCGGGGCATCTGCCCCGCCCATTCTTAATATCTGGGATACTGCGGCGGAGAGGAGGAACTTTGTTTGGCTAAGACACTTTTGGAAATGCGCTCCATCACCAAGGAGTTCCCCGGCGTCAAGGCGCTGGACAACGTGAACCTGAAGGTGGAAGAGGGCGAGATCCACGCGCTGATCGGGGAAAACGGCGCGGGAAAATCAACCTTGATGAACGTGCTCTCCGGAACCTATCCGGCGGGCAGCTACTCCGGCGAAATCTACTATGACGGAAAGCTCTGTCAATTCAAGAACCAGAAGGACAGCGAGGCGGTGGGCATCGTCATTATTCACCAGGAACTGGCCCTGATCCCGCTGTTGTCCATTGGAGAAAACATGTTCCTGGGCAATGAGATCAAAAACAAATTCGGCTTTATCGACTGGAACAAGACCTACTACGAGGCCGAACAACATATGAAGCAGGTGGGGCTGAACGAGTCGGCCCAGACCCTGGTCAAGGACATCGGCACCGGCAAGCAGCAGCTGGTGGAGATCGCCAAGGCCTTCTCCAAGAAGGTGCGGCTCCTGATTCTGGACGAGCCCACCTCCTCCCTCAACGACGAGGACGCCAAGATGCTGCTGGACCTGCTGATGGAATTCAAGAAGCAGGGCCTGACCTCCATCATCATCACCCACAAGCTCAACGAGATCATCTACTGCGCCGACAAGGCCACCATCATCCGGGACGGCTCCACCATCGAGACTCTGGTCAAGGGCGTGGACGAGTTCAGCGAGGACCGGATCATCAAGGGCATGGTGGGCCGCGCCATGGAGGACCGCTATCCCAAGCGGGAGCACAAGGTGCAGGACACCGTGAGCATGGAGGTCAAGAACTGGACGGTGCACCACCCCCTGTATCCCGAGCGGGTGGTGGACGACAACATCTCGTTCTATGTCCGTAAGGGCGAGGTGGTGGGCTTCTCCGGCCTGCAGGGCGCCGGGCGCACCGAGCTGGCCATGTCCATCTTCGGCCGCAGCTACGGCACCGATATCTCCGGCGAGGTCTACCTCAACGGGGAGAAGGTCAACCTGAAGAGCCCCGAGGACGCCATCCACCACAAGCTGGCCTATGTCACCGAGGACCGGAAGACCAACGGCCTGATCCTGGATGAGTCCATTCGCTTCAATACCACCCTGGCCCGCCTGGACAAGGTGTGCGGCGGCGGCATCATCGATACCGACAAGGAGGTCCAGGTGGCCGATCAGATGACGAAGGAGATGGGGACCAAGACCCCCACCATCGAGCAGCGCGTCGGCAACCTGTCCGGCGGCAACCAGCAGAAGGCCCTGCTGGGCAAGTGGATGTTCACCGAGCCGGACATTCTGATCATGGACGAGCCCACCCGCGGCATCGACGTGGGCGCCAAGTACGACATTTACTGCCTGATCAACGACATGGTGTCCAAGGGCAAGTCGGTGGTGATGATCTCCTCCGAGCTGCCCGAGCTGCTGGGCATGTGCGACCGGATCTATGTGATGAATGAGGGCCGCCTGCTGGCCGAGGTCAACGCGGCGGATGCCACCCAGGAGAGCATCATGGGCTATATCATCCGGGATACCGCCAAGGCGTAAAAAGGGAAGGTGTGAAAACGATGAAAACAAACAGCCAATCTTCAACTGCTTTATTTGAGTTTCTGCGCAAATACACCATGGTCATCGCCCTGGTGGTAGTGTTTATCCTCTTCGCGTTTCTGACCGACGGGCGTCTGGTGTACGCCCAGAACCTGTCCAACCTGATGCTTCAGAACGGCTACGTGCTGGTCATGGCCTGCGGCATGCTGCTGTGTATCCTCACCGGCGGCAACATCGACCTGTCCATCGGCTCGGTCATCTGTATGGTGGGCGGCCTGGCGGCGGTCATGATCTCCGACATGTCCATGAACCCCATTCTGGCCATTGTGCTCTGCCTGGCTGTGGGCCTGCTGGTGGGCGTGTGGCAGGGCTACTGGATCGGCTATGTCCGCATCCCCCCCTTCATCACCACCCTGGGCGGCATGTTCATCTTCCGTGGCCTGGGCCGTCTGGTGCTGGATAACCAGACCGTGGCCATTCAGGACTCCACCTTCCTGAACATCTTCACCGCCTACATCAACATCCCCGGCCTGGACGACGGGGACACCGTCCTCTCCGCCCTTATCGTGGGCGTGGTGGCCGCGGTCTATGTCATCCTGAACACCGTGAAGAACCGCCGTGAGCGGGCCAAGAAGGGCTACCGTCAGAACAGCGCCGCGGCCGACTATCTGAAGGCCGTCATCATCGCCGCGCTGATCCTGGCCTACTGCTACATGCTCAGCCAGTACCGGGGCATCTCCGTCATGCTGGTGTGGGTGGTGGCCATCTGCCTCATCTACAACTTCATCACCGCCAAGACCGCCTTCGGCCGCTACTTCTACGCGGTGGGCGGCAACGAGAAGGCCACCCAGCTCTCCGGCATCAACACCAACAAGATCTACTTCATCGCCTACGCCAACATGGGCCTGCTGGCCGGCCTGTGCGGCCTGCTGAACGCCGCCCGCGTGGGCTCCGTCAACGGCAACACCGGCACCTCCTTTGAGATGGACGCCATCGGCGCCTGCTTCATCGGCGGCGCGTCCGCCTACGGCGGCAGCGGCACCATCGGCGGCGTGGTCATCGGCGCTCTGCTGCTGGGCGTCATCAACATGGGCATGTCCATCATGGGCATCGGCGACTCCTGGCAGTATGTGGTCAAGGGCGGCGTGCTGCTCCTGGCCGTCATCTTCGACGTGGTCACCAGCCGCAAGTCCGGCAAGGGCTGATCCCAGTTTCAGAAAATCGGTCCGGAGGTTGACCCGCCCGGCCCGGCGTGGTATTCTGTACCAGACCGGCCGCCGGGCGGCCCTCCGGTCCGAGGAGGAATCGTATTATGCTGTATATCGGAATTGACTTAGGGACCTCGGCGGTGAAGCTGCTGCTGATGGACCAGGAGGGGACCGTGCAGAATGTGGTCTCCAAGGAGTACCCCCTGGAATTTCCCCACCCCGGCTGGAGCCAGCAGAACCCGGAAGACTGGCGGCGCGCCGTCCTGGAGGGGGTACCGGAGCTCCTGAAGGGGTTTGACGCCGGCCAGGTGGCGGGCATCGGCGCCGGCGGGCAGATGCACGGCCTGGTGGTGCTGGACGAGCATGACCGGGTGATCCGCCCGGCCATCCTGTGGAACGACGGCCGCACCGCCCGGGAGGTGGACTACCTCAACCAGACCGTGGGCAAGGACAAGCTGTCCGCCTGGACGGCCAACATCGCCTTCGCCGGCTTCACCGCCCCCAAGGTGCTGTGGATGCGGGAACACGAGCCGGAGAACTTCGCCCGCATCAAAAAGGTGATGCTCCCCAAGGACTACATCAACTACATCCTCACCGGGGTCCACTGCACCGACTACTCCGACGCCAGCGGCATGCTGCTGCTGGACGTGGAGCACAAGCGCTGGTCCAAGGAGATGCTGGACCTGTGCGGCCTCACGGAGGACCAGATGCCCAAGCTCTTTGAGAGCTATGAGGCGGTTGGCGCCCTGAAGCCCGACGTCGCCGCCCAGCTGGGGCTCTCCCCCGAGGTGAAGGTGTGCGCCGGTGCGGGGGACAACGCCGCCGCCGCCGTGGGCACCGGCACAGTGGGAGACGGGGCCTGCAACATCTCCCTGGGCACCTCGGGCACCATCTTCATCTCCAGCGGAAAGTTTGGGGTGGACCCCAACAACGCCCTCCACGCCTTTGCCCACGCCGACGGGCACTACCACCTGATGGGGTGCATGCTCTCGGCGGCCAGCTGCAACAAGTGGCTGATGGAGGACGTCTTCCAGACCAAGGACTACGGGGCCGAGCAGGCCCCCATCACCCCGGACAAGCTGGGGAACAACCACGTATTTTTCCTGCCCTACCTGATGGGGGAGCGCTCCCCCATCAACGACACCAACGCCCGGGGCACCTTTGTGGGCATGACCATGGACACCAGCCGCTCCGATCTGACCCAGGCCATGCTGGAGGGCGTCGCCTTCGCCATCCGGGACAGCCTGGAGGTGGCCCGCTCCCTGGGGCTGGACATCCGGCGCAGCAAGCTGTGCGGCGGCGGAGCCAAGAGCCCCCTGTGGCGGACCATCCTGGCCAATGTGCTGGGGCTGGAGCTGGAACTGCCCGTCTCCGAGCAGGGGCCGGGCATGGGCGGCGCCATGCTGGCCATGGTGGCCTGCGGGGCCTGCTCCAGCGTGGAGGAGGTCTGCGCCAAGCTGGTCCAGGTGGCCCAGACGGTGACCCCCGATCCCGAGCTCACCGCCCGGTACGAGGCGCGGTACCAGCAGTTCAAACAGATCTACCCCGCTTTGAAGGGGATCTTCCCCGCGCTGCTGTAAGGGGGAATTTTCTTGGAAAACTGGGGTGAACAGACCCGGCTGGTGTTCCGGCTGGCTGTGGGGCTGTATCTGATCTATATGGCTTACAAGCTCATCGCCACCCAGCTGGGGGGAGGGAGCGACATGCCCGATTGGGCGGCCTATGCCGGGGGCGGGATCCTGGGCCTGGCCGGCGTCGCGTTCTGCGGCTACTCCCTGTTCCGCTACTTCAAGCAGTGCCGGGCCAACCGGGAGAAGAAGCCGGACCCGCCCGCGCCGGAGGACGAGCCGTGAAGGGCTGGACGCGCCGGGAATTGGCGGTCCGGGTGGTCCTGCTGCTGGCGGGGCTGTGCGTCGCCCATCTGGGCGTGACCCTGTTTCTCCAGAGCGATCTGGGCTCCGACCCCTTCAACGTATTTGTGCAGGGGCTGTTCCGGGGAATCCCCTGGCCGGCCTTTGCCGCCATGACCCACGGCCGGACCCACCTGCTGGTGTCGCTGGTCATTCTGCTGGTGCTGCTGGCGGTGGACCGCTCCTATGTGGGAATCGGCACCGTGCTGTGCATGGCCCTGGGCGGTCCCATTATTGATGTGTATACCCTCTGGCTGTCCCCGGTGATCCACGGGGGGCTGCCGCTGCCCCTGCGGCTGGCGCTGCTGGTGGCCGGGTGCGTCATCCTGGCCTTCGGCATGACCATCGTCATCCGCTCCCGGGCGGGTACCGGTCCCAACGACCTGGTGGCGGTGGTGCTCAGCGACAAGCTGCGAAAACCCTTCGGGCCGGTGCGCATCGGGGTGGACCTGACCTTCGCCCTGGTGGGGCTGGCCCTGGGGGGCGTGGTGGGGCTGGGCACTGTGATCTGCGCCTTTCTGGTGGGCCCCGCCGCCCAGCTGTTTTTTCCCATCAGCCAGCGGCTGTGCGAGGCCGCGCTGGCACAATTTGCGGGAGTGCGCTCCCAAACTTGAGGTGAATGCTTATGACCATTCAATCTGTCTTTGATCCGTCCTTCTCCAAGTACGGACAGGTGCTCACCGGCTACGACCTGACCGGGCTGCTGGACACCCTGGAGCGGGTGACCCCGGTCCCGGAGGGGACCGAGTACGTCCCGGAGCAGCCCGAGCTCATGGCCCTGCCCGTGTGCGGGGAGCTGTCCGACCGGGCTTACGGCGGCATGCCCATCCAGATCGGCTGGTGCAACGGCCACAACACCAAGCTCAACTGCCTGGAGTACCACCGGGACAGCGAGCTGAACGTGGGCGTTCAGGACTTTATCCTCCTGCTGGCCAAGCGGGAGGAGATGGCGGACGGCCGTCTGGACACCGGCAAGGTGGAGGCCTTCCTGTGCCCCGCCGGCACCCTGGTGGAGGTGTACGCCACCACCCTGCACTACGCCCCCTGTTCCGCCAAGGCGGGGGAGGGCTTCCAGGTGGCCATCGTCCTGCCCAAGGGCACCAACCTGGACAAGCCGGCCATTTTAGCGGGCAACCAGGAGGACCAGTGCCTGTGGGCCCGGAACAAGTGGCTGCTGGCCCACAAGGACAGCAGCGAGGCCGCCCAGGGAGCGCCCGTGCGCCTGGACGGAGAAAACATTGACATTGCCGGGCTCATCTGAACCGGCTCAATTTTAAAAGAGGTGTGAGAACATTATGCTGACCAACATTCCCACTGTAAAGCTGGGCATCATCGCGGTGTCCCGGGACTGCTTCATCATCTCCCTGTCGGAGCGCCGCCGCGCCGCGGTGGTGGCCGCCTGCCAGGCCAAGGGCGTGGACATCTACGAGTGCAAGACCACCGTGGAGAACGAGAAGGACATGCTCAAGGCCGTGGACGAGGTGAAGGCCGCCGGCTGCAACGCCCTGGTGGTGTTCCTGGGCAACTTCGGCCCCGAGACCCCCGAGACCCTCATCGCCCAGAAGTTTGACGGCCCCGTCATGTACGCCGCCGCCGCCGAGGAGACCGGCAAGGACCTGATCGACGGCCGGGGCGACGCCTACTGCGGCATGCTCAACTGCTCCTACAACCTGGGCATGCGCCACCTGAAGGCCTACATCCCCGAGTACCCCGTGGGCACCGCCGAGGACATCGCCGCCATGATCCAGGACTATGTGCCCATCGCCCGCGCCCTCATCGGCCTGTCCAAGCTGAAGATCATCACCTTCGGCCCCCGTCCCCAGGACTTCTTCGCCTGCAACGCCCCCATCAAGGGCCTGTACGAGATCGGCGTGGAGATCGAGGAGAACTCCGAGCTGGACCTGCTGGTGGCCTACAAGGCCCACAAGGACGACCCCCGCATCCCCGAGATCTGCGCCGACATGGCCAAGGAGATGGGCGAGGGCCGCTACTACCCCGAGATGAACGAGCGCATGGCCCAGCTGGAGGTCACCCTGCTGGACTGGGCGGAGCAGCACAAGGGCGCCCGGGAGTACGTGGCCTTCGCCGACAAGTGCTGGCCCGCCTTCCCCGAGGCCTTCGGCTTTGAGCCCTGCTATGTGAACTCCCGCCTGGTGAGCCGGGGCATCCCCGTCTCCTGCGAGGTGGACATCTACGGCGCCCTGTCCGAGTACATCGGCATGTGCGTCTCCGGCGACACGGTCACCCTGCTGGACATCAACAACTCCGTCCCCGCCGACCTGTACCACGAGGACATCGAGGGCAAGTTCCCCTATCAGCTCACCGACACCTTCATGGGCTTCCACTGCGGCAACACCCCCAGCTGCAAGCTGTGCGCCGACCGGGCCGTGAAGTATCAGCTCATCCAGCACCGCCTGCTGGAGCCCAAGGGCTCCGACCCCGACTTCACCCGGGGCACCCTGGAGGGCGACATCGCTCCCTCCCAGATCACCTTCTACCGCCTGCAGTGCGACAGCGAGGGCAAGCTGCGCTCCTACATCGCCCAGGGCGAGGTCCTGCCTGTCAAGACCCGCTCCTTCGGCGGCATCGGCGTCTTCGCCATCCCGGAGATGGGCCGCTTCTACCGCCACGTGCTGGTGCAGAAGCGCTATCCCCACCACGGCGCGGTGGCCTTCGGCCACTACGGCAAGGCCCTGTTCGAGGTGATGAAGCTGCTGGGTGTGGAGGACATCGCCTACAACCAGCCCAAGAGCCTGCCCTACCCCACCGAGAACCCCTTCGTGTAAGAGGCGGTATTTATTACATTTGCGTTCTTCTTTCCCCAAGCCAAACAAAGCAGCCATACCGGCCGGAGAATTTTTCTCCGGTCGGTATGGCCTTTTTTATAAATTCAGCTTTGCTCCGGCAGATAGTCCAGGGGGTCTACGTGGTTCCCCTCCGCCAGCAGCTCCAGGTGCAGGTGGGATTCCATCCCGCTCTCCGCGATGGCGGTGCCGCCCACGGCGCCCAGGACGGCCCCGGTCTCCACCGCGTCCCCCACGGACACGGCGACCTCCTCCGCCAGATTGGAGTATACCGCCGTAATCCCGTCCGGCTGCTGGACGGTCACCGTGGTGCCCATCATGGGGTCGGAGTAGACCTCCTCCACCTGTCCCTCGCCGGCGGCCAGCACCTTGAGCCCCGCCTCGGCGGCGATGTCCACGCCGCAGTGGGTGCGCCAGTCCCCCATGGTGGGGTCATAGGCCAGGGCCTCGGCGGTGAAGGTCCGCAGGACCTGTCCCTTCACCGGCCAGGTGTAGACCACTTCCTTGTACTCCGGCTGGGCGGAGACCTCCTCCTGGGTGGGCTCCTTCACCGGCTGGGGGTCGTCCTCCTGGACGGCCGGGGCGGGGGGCTCCTCCTCGGGAGTTTCTTCCTCCGGCGGCTGGGTGGAAGGGGCCTCCTGGGCGCTGCTGTCCGGGAGGGTGACGGTGGGGTTGGCCGTGACCGGCTCGCTGGGCTGGCTGCCCCCGGTGACGGTGCGGATGAGATAATAGCCCGAAATTCCAATGGCGGCGACGCACAGGAACAGGACTATGTAGAAGCCCTTTCCCAGCACGAAATCGCCTAATTTTTGAAACAGATTCCGTTTCATGGAACCACCTCCGAGGGATATTGTGGACCAGTTTTTGGGCGTCTATACCGGAAAGGGAAAAATTTTTGTACCGTTGTCCCCGGAAGGGGCTGGAAAATTTCCAGGGTTTTGTGTACGCAGACGTACAACTTCCGTGGACGTTTTCCCTATTTGTGTGATATACTTCTCCAAGTACGAATTCTGTCAAAGTGAGGAAGCTGTTATGTACCGTACCATCACCCTGCCCAACGGGGCCCGTATTTTAACGGAGCACATCCCCGGCGTCCGCTCCGCCGCCCTGGGATTTTTTGTGGGAGCCGGCTCCCGCCACGAGCGCGCCGAGGAGAACGGGGCCGCCCACTTCATTGAGCACATGTCCTTCAAGGGGACCAGCCGCCGCTCCGCCGCCGACCTGGCCATGGAGATGGACGCCATCGGCGGCCAGGTGAACGCCTACACCACCAAGGAGAGCACCTGCTTCTACGCCCGGTGCCTGGACCGGCACCTGGACCGGGCGGGGGAGATGCTGTGCGATATGCTCTTTGACTCCAGGTTTGACGAGGGGGACGCGGCTCTGGAGCGGGGGGTGATCCTGGAGGAGATCGGGATGTATGAGGACGCCCCCGAGGACCTGTGCGCCGAGCGGCTGGCCATGGCGGTGTACAAGGGCCGCCCCCTGGGCCGCCCCATCCTGGGAAAGGCATCCACCCTGGAACAGATGACCGGGGAGAGCCTGCGCCGGTGGCAGCAGGAGCACTATGTCCCCGGGGCCATTGTGGCCGCCCTGGCGGGCAGCTTTGAGGAGCGGCACGTGGACGCCCTCGCCCGGCGGCTGTCCGCCCTGCCCGCGGCCCCCCTGCCCAAGGTGCGGGAGGCCGTCTACCTCCCCGCCGTCACCGTGCGGAAGAAGGCCATCGAGCAGAACCACCTGATTCTGGCCTTCCCCGCTCTGTCCTATCTGGATGAGGAGCGGTACGCCCTGCTGCTGCTCAACTCCATCCTGGGGGGCGGGTGCTCCTCCCGGCTGTTCCAGGAGCTGCGGGAGAAGCGGGGGCTGTGCTACACCGCCTACTCCTATGTGTCCGACCACGCCGACACCGGCCTTTTGGGGATCTACACCGCCCTGAACCAGGAGCAGGAGCAGGGGGCCCTGGAGGCCGTCCGGGCCATCGTGGGGGAGCTGGCCGGCCACGGCCCCACCCAGGAGGAGCTCTCCCGGGCCCGGGACCAGGCCCAGGCCAACATCCTCATGGGGATGGAGTCGGTCCAGGCCCGCATGAGCCACCTGGGCACCTCCGCCCTGCTGTACGGAAAGGTGCGGGAGTCGGAGGAGATCCTGGCCGCCTACGACCAGGTGACCCGGGAGGAGCTGCGCCGGCTGGCGGAGCGGATCTTCCCCTTTGTGGGGGCCTCCCTGTCTGCCGTGGGCCGGGTGCGTCCGGCGGCGGAGTACCGGGCGTGGCTGGAGCGGGGAATTTAACTGAAAAGTCAAAACAGGCAGTATAGACCATGTGAGTCTATACTGTCTGTTTTTGTTTTTGGGTGTTTTCTCAAAGCCGGAGCGAGAAGTCAGCGCCCCTCCGCCCGGTCCTGCTGGATGAGGAGCTTCAGAGCCTCCACCCCCACCTGGATGGCGGCGGAGGTGTCGTGGGACTCCTTCTGGTCCAGCCCCTCCTTCTCCCGCTCCTGGTTCCAGATCACGTGGAACACCGAGCCGCACCGGACGCCCCGGGCGGCGGCCACGGTAAAGAGGGCGGCCGACTCCATCTCGCTGGCCAGCACCCCCAGCCGCTTCCAGGCCTCCCACTTGGTCTCCAGCTCATAGGACACCGGCATCCGGCCGGGGCTGTGCTGGCCGTAGAAGGAGTCCTTGCACTGGACCACTCCGGCCTTCCAGGGCTTGCCCAGATTCTGGGCCGCCTGGGTCAGGGCGGCGAGTACCTGGTAGTGGGGCACCGCCGGAAACTCAATGGGGGCGTACTCCCGGCTGGTCCCCTCCATACGGACGGCCCCGGTGGCCACCACCACGTCCCCGCTCTGGACCTCCAGATGGATGCCTCCGCAGGTGCCCACCCGCACAAAGGTGTCCGCCCCCAGATTGCACAGCTCCTCCATGGCGATGGCCGCCGAGGGGCCGCCGATGCCGGTGGACACCACGCTCACCGGCTCGCCCAGGAGGGTGCCGGTGTAGGTGACGTACTCCCGGTTGGTCTGGACATGCACCGGGTTGTCGAAGTATTTGGCGATCTCCCCGCACCGCCCCGGGTCCCCCGGGAGGATGCAGTACCGGCCCACCTGGCCGGGGAGACACTGGATGTGAAACTGAAGCTCACGCGCCTGCATAGGACCTGCCTCCTTTGTTCCGGCGGGCGCCGCGGCCCGCCTGCTGTGGTTCCATTATACGGTGGCGGACGGCGGGCCGTCAAGGCGGGCGGGGGGGAGAGGGGCGGCAAAGTTTTTCTGCCTTTTTTCAATTACAGATTGCTTTTTCCGCAAAAAGAGGATATGATACTTAACACGAATTTTACACCGTGCGGGTGGGAGGGCAAACATGAGGAAGTTTCAAGTCGTCAGCGACAGCTCCTGTGACCTGGGGCGGGAGCGGGCGGAGAAGCTGGGGGTCACCTTGGTCTCCTACTATGTCTCCATGGATGGGAAGAACTATTACCGGGAGGAGCGGGATATCACCGCCCAGGAGTTTTACCGGCAGATGGCGGAGAACCCCGGGGTGTTTCCCCGGACCTCCATGCCCACCATCGAGGACTATCTGGACGCCTTTCGGCCCATCGCGGCGCGGGGGGAGGGTGTGCTGTGCATCTGCCTCAACGAGCCCTTCAGCGGGTCCATCCAGTGCGCCCGGAACGCCCGGGAGGTACTGCTGGAGGAATTTCCCCAGGCGCAGGTCCGGGTTCTGGACTCCCGGCTGGCCACGGTGCTCCAGGGGCTGCTGGTCCTGGAGGCGGCCCGGCTGCGGGACGCGGGCTGCTCCCTGGAGGAGGCGGCCGGAATTTTGGAGCGGACCAAGACAACAGGACGTATTTTCTTTACCACAAATGACCTGGAGTATCTGCGCCACGGGGGGCGGATCGGCAAGGCGGCCGCCGCCACCGGGAGCCTGCTGCGGGTAAAGCCCCTGATCGGGTACGAGGGGGACGGCCTGGTGACCGACGGCATCGCGCCCGGGCGGAAGAACTCGCTGAACCGGGTGATGGAGCTGTTCTACCGCTATCTGGCCCGGCGGGAGATCGATCTGAACGACTACTACCTGGCCACCGGCTACGGCCTGGACCGGAAGGAGTATCAGGACTTTACCCGCCGCCTGCTGGCCGGGTTGGAGGAGCGGGGCTATCCGGCCCGGCTGGTGGGGGAGTTCCACATCGGGGTGACCATTGGGGTGCACACCGGCCCCACGCCCATCGGCGTGGGCATCCTGAAAAAAGAGACGGCCTTCCCTGGCGGAGCGCCGGCCCCGGAAAATTAAAAAAAGACGCGCCGCCGGAAAACTTTTTTTCCCGGCGGCGCGTCTTATTGATGTAGGGTGGCTTTTTCGGAGCGGAACCGCCCGTTCCGGCACAGGCCGGCCTCCTCCTGCGGAACTGGAGAAAGATGGGGCTTTGTTACAAAATTGTTGCTTGCCATTTTTCAGAAACATGGTATGCTGGTTCCAGGAGGCGGATCACATGGACTATGACGCCCTGTTGAATATGGGGACCGAGCTGGGCTATCAGCTGATGTACAGCGGGGCGGAGATCTACCGGGTGGAGGAGTCCGTCCGGCGCCTGCTCACAGCCTACGGGCTTCAGCCCCAGGTATTTGCCATTCCAAATTGTCTGATTGTCAGCTTCAATACCCCCACAGGGCATCCCATTACCCAGATGCGCCGGATTCCGGCCCACGGCACGGACATCGAGCTGCTGGAGCGGTGCAACGACCTGTGCAGGCGGCTGTGCCAGGAGGTCCCGCCGCTGGAGGAGGCCAAGGCCCAGGTGGACGCCCTGGAGAAGGAGCGCCACCTCTACCCCGGGTGGGTGTTCCTGCTGGGCTATGCGGCGGCGTCCGGCTTTTTCGCCGCGTTTTTCGGCGGCGATCTGCTGGACAGCCTGTACGCCGGAGTCTGCGGCCTGGCGGTGGGCGTCTGGATGCTGTATATGGGCGGACGGCTGGGCTTCAACGGCTTTATCCAGACCCTGTTCGGAGCGGCCATCGCTTCCCTGGTGGCGCTGGCCCTGGTGAACCTGACTCCCCAGCAGAATCTGGACGCCATCACCATCGGCACCCTGATGGTTTTGGTGCCGGGGCGCGCCCTCACCAACGCCATGTGGGAGATCATGGCCGGAGACATTATCTCCGGGGTGAACCGGACGGCGGAGGCGCTCCTCACTGCGGCGGCCATTGCGCTGGGCGTAGTGGTGGCCCTGGCTGTTGGACAGTAGGGGGGCGGACATGATACAGGAATTTTTCTTTCCCTGCCTCTGGGCCTTCCTGGCCAGCGTGGCCTTTGGACTGGTGTATAACATCCATGGAGGCGGAATTCTGATCTGCGGCCTGGGAGGTGCCCTGGGGTGGTTTGTGTACCTGGCCGTTCAGCTGCTCCCGATAGGCAGCATACCGGCCGCCTTCGCTGCTGCGGCGGCCATCGCGGTCTTTTCCGAGTGCATGGCCCGGCTGCGCCGCTGTCCGGTCACCGGCTATCTGCAGGTGGCCCTGCTCCCCCTGGTGCCCGGATCGGGCATCTACTACGCCATGCGCCACTGTGTGGCGGGGGAGACCCAGCTGTTTTTATCCACCCTGCTCAATACCTTCGGCATGGCCGCCTCCCTGGCGGTGGGCGCCATGCTGGCCTCGACGGTGCTGCGCATTGTGCTGCCCCACCTTCCCCAGAGGCATAAAAAAACTTAGAGATACAATCTGGAGGAAATTTGTTGCTATGATGTTGTTTTCCAGACGCCGGCTGCTGGCCTGCCTGTTTCTCAGCGCGGTCCTGTTGTCCGGCTGCGCGCCGAAATCCGCCGTTTCGTCCGGGCGCGAGAGCGGAAGCGGCGGTTCGTCCAGCACCTCCGCCCCGGCGGGGGACGCGTCCCAGACGCCGGAGCCCCAGCCGGAGGGGAGCGGCTCTTCAACTGAAACTGAGACCGGCTCCGATACCTCCCAGGTCCAGACTCCGGATGGAGACGGGAGCGCCGGAGACGCCCAGCCGGCCAATGCCGGAAAGACGGTTCCCGCCGGGGGGGAGACCCAGACGGTGAGCGGCTCGGCCTCCCTGTCCGGCTATGACTTCTCCCAGCCCTGCCCCGAGAGCCCGGCGGTGGATAACTCCTATTTTGAGGACGCCGCCTTCATCGGCGACTCCCGCACCGACGGCTTCCTGCTGTACAGCGGCATTGGCTGCGGGGAGAACCTCACCTCCAACGGCCTGTCCATCTTCAAGCTGGCGGAGAAGAAGGCTCTGACCATCGACGGACAGAAGTACACCCTGCTGGAGGCCCTGGCTCTGAAGCAGTACGGAAAGGTCTACCTGTCCCTGGGGGTGAACGAGCTGGGGTACAACAACGACAAGGGCTTCTATAACGCCTACTGCAATGCCATCGACGCCATCCGGGCCTGTCAGCCCAACGCGGTCATCTATATCCAGGGACTCATCCCCCTGAACGAGGACGTGATCGCCGCCACCGGCGGGGCCAGCTATCTGACCAACGAGCATCTGCGGGTGTACAACGACCTGATGCAGCAGGTCGCGGAGGAGAAACAGGTGGTATTCCTGGATCTAGAGCCGGAGTTCACCGGCCCCGACGGGCAGCTGCCCGCGGACGCCAGCAACGACGGGGTCCATCTGAAAAAGGCCTACTGTCAGGCCTGGCTGGAGTATTTAAAGACCCACACCGTCTCGTATGAGACGCTGTATCCCACTCAGGAGGCGCAGGTATGAGAAAGAAAATGTTCGGTTTGACCGCTGCGGCGGTCTGTCTGGCTATGCTGGCCGGATGCGGTGCCGGCGGAGGAGAGGCGGCCCAGCCCTACACCAAGGAGCAGGCCCAGGAGATCCTGGACAGCGGAATCTTCACCTATACTCTGGACGAGTACGACTATGCCATGGCCTGGGACATCTACGGCCTGGAGAGCGCGGGCCTGACCCAGGATCAGCTGGTGGACGGCTCCCTGTGGAACTCCTCCGGAGCGGACTGCGAGCAGCTGGCCCTGCTGATCTTCTCCGACGCCGGCGGGGCCGAGGCCGCCGTGGGGGCGATGGAGACCTACCTCCAGAACCAGATCGACAGCAACCGGGATTACCGCCCGGCGGAAGTCCCCAAGCTGGAGGACCCCTTCCTCCAGCAGGCCGGGGAGAGCGTGCTGCTGGTGGTGTCCCCCGACACCCAGGCCGTGAAGGACCTCTTGGGCTGAATAGCAGAAAAGAATGGGAAAAACCGCCTGTTTCCTTTGGGAACAGGCGGTTTTGTTATTTGGGTCGGAAGACCGGGCGGCCCGGTGTGCCCCTACGAAAATACAAAAGCCTGTCCGGTGAACGCCGTAGGGGCCGACGGCCTCGGCGGCCCGCGGGCGCACACTGTGCGGCCATACAGATAGAAAAAGAAGCGCGCTGTGAATGTTTTCTGGGAGAAGGAATCCCCCCGCCGCTTCGCGGCACCCCCCTTTGACAAGGGAGGCTTTGGCGGGAGGGGGACATTCGGGGAGCCTCTCGGCCTGCCTTTCAGGAGAGCACCCTCATCCGCCTCGCATGCGCTCGGCACCTTCCCCCTGGAAGGGGGAAGGTACGGGCGGGTCGTGGCCCCGCCCCTACGGCGAAAACGCACCGGGGGCGATGGTTCGGCAAAGCCAGGCGCAGGGGCGGAACCGCACCAACTACAATTTTGGGAAGGCCAGGGCCCAGTGGCCCGGCAGGAATTCAGACCAATCACTCAGATTTTGCGCGCCGGAAATTTTGCTCATCCTAACAGGTACGCGTCCCCCGTAATGGGGGTTCTAGGGGGGCGGCGAATATGGACACGGAGTGTCCATCCTGAGCCGATCCCCTAGCGTCTTTTGGTTCCTTTTCCACGTGGAAAAGGAACTCGCCGCCGGGGCGGCGAAACTCCCCCTAATCAATAATCAAAAAACGTCAGCTGCCGGTCCCCATATCCCCGGGTGGCTGCCGAGACAATGTGGGGCATCTGATACAGCAGGCCCCGCTCCCGGCACCGGGCGGCAAAGACCTCCCACAGCTCCCGGGCCCGGGGGGAGGGGCAGCGGTACCGGTCCCCGTACCGGGCCAGATACCGCCGGGACAGATGTTCCCCCGGGAACGCCCGGTCCAGCTCCCGGAGAAAATACTCCCGCTGGCCCTGGCGCATGGTCACCCCGAAGCCGGAGTAAATAAACTTGGCCCCCGCGTCCGCCGAGCGGTCCACCACCGAGAGCACCTGTTCCGGCCGGTCCTCCAGAAAGGGGAGCACCGGCATCAGGAGCACCCCGCAGAACACCCCGGCCTGGGCCAAACTCCGGACGGCCGCCAGCCTCCGGGCGGGGGAGGGGGCCCGGGGCTCCACTTTGGCGGCCAGGTCCTCGTCCACGGTGGTGACGGTGAGCTTGCAGATCACCGGGGAGTGGGCCTGGATGGACTGATAGAGATCAATGTCCCGGACGATGAGGTCGCTCTTGGTATCCACCGACACCCCGCAGTCATAGGCGTCGATGAGCTCCAGGGCGTGGCGGGTGAGGAGGAGCTCCTCCTCGAAGGGGTTGTAGGGGTCGCTCATGGCCCCCATGGCGATGAAGGCGGGCCGGACCTTCCGGGCCAGCTCGTCCCGGAGGATGCGCAGGGCGTCCGACTTGGCGGTGACCCGGTCAAAGTCTGGATTGCGGTAGCAGTCGCTGCGGCTGTCGCAGTACAGACAGCCGTGGCAGCACCCCCGGTACAGGTTCACCGTGTGGTCGGTGCCGAACCAGGCGGTGGATTTGCTGCGGATGAGGATGTGTTTGGCGGGGATGTAGTCCATGGCAAGCGCCTCCCCCAGTGTGTCGTGTGAATCCATCCTATCAGCTCCGGGGACGGCTGTCAACGGGATTTGGAACACCTGTTTGACTTTTCGGCAAAGGCACCGTATACTGAAACCGAGAGGAGGGCGCGGGCATGGAGCGGATCATTTTTCACTGCGATTTGAACAGCTTTTACGCATCGGTGGAGCTTCTGGACCACCCGGAGCTGCGCCATCTGCCGGTGGCGGTGTGCGGCGACCCGGAGAGCCGCCACGGCATCATCCTGGCGAAAAATGAGCCGGCCAAAAAATTTCAGGTCAAGACCGCGGAGACCATCTGGCAGGCCAAGCGGAAGTGTCCCGACCTGGTGCTCCTTCCCGCCCACCACAGCGTGTACCGGGAGTTTTCCCAAAAGATCAACCGTATGTACCAGGACTACACCGATCTGGTGGAGCCCTTCGGCATCGACGAGAGCTGGCTGGACGTGTCGGGCACCCTCCACCTGTTCGGGGGGGACCCGGTGGCCCTGGCCGACGAGATCCGCCGCCGGATGCGCCAGGAGTTCGGTCTGACCATCTCGGTGGGCGTCTCCTTCAACAAGATTTTTGCCAAGCTGGGCAGCGACTATAAAAAGCCGGACGCCACCACCTGGATCAGCCGGGACAATTACCAGCGGCTGGTGTGGCCCCTGCCGGTGACCGACCTGCTGTACGTGGGCCGGTCGGCGGCGGAGACCCTGGAGCGGGTGGGGGTGCGCACCATCGGGGACCTGGCCCGGTTTGACCGGGAGCGGCTGTTCCGCCTGCTGGGAAAGCAGGGGAGCCAGCTCCACGACTACGCCTGCGGCCTGGACCGCTCCCCGGTGGCCCCGGCGGGACAGTACACGCCCCCCAAGTCGGTGGGCAACGGCAACACCTTTGCCCACAATTTGCAGAGCCGGGAGGAGATTCAGGCGGGGATCGTTCAGCTGGCCGATCAGGTGGGGGCCCGCCTGCGGCGGCACCGCATGAAGTGCACCGGGGTGGCCCTCCAGATCCGGGACCCGGATTTTCGTGACATCAGCCGCCAGAAGCGGCTGGAGGTCCCCACTTGTCTGGGCCGGGAGATCGCCCGGGAGGCCATGGAGTTGGCCGACGGGTGCTGGAACATGCAAAAGCCGGTGCGGGCCCTGACCGTCACCGCCATCTACCTGATTCCCGAGGACCAGGCCGCCGTGCAGCAGACCCTGTTCGGGGACCAGGGGGCGGAGCAGCGGGAGCGGCTGGAGAAGCTGGCCCACGCCATGGACGCCATCCGGGACAAGTACGGCAAGGGGGCCATCGGCCTGGCCTCCGCCCCGAAGGAGGCCGCCCGGGAGCGCCATGCCCCTCCGCCGGGGGGCGGGAGAGAGGAGTAGGCCAGAGGCGGAGAACTGTAACCGCTGTGTAGTTGCCTCGGGCGGAACGATATGGTACTATAAAAGAACAAACACAGGGATGATATTCGTCAAGCAAAGGGAGGAAGCTTGGACGTTTCGCCCAGAGCGAACCGTGGCGCGAAGGAGGTGCGCTGCATGCGGAAGGAGACCTATCAGAAAGCGGACATGGGATTTCAGATTTTGATCTCGGTGGCGGTGATCTGCAATCTGGCGGCGAAGGCCATCTGGGGCCGTCCGCCGGTGATCGTGCCGCTGGTCGGCTTGGTAGTCCTGTTGATTTCCGCCATCGGGCTGTATATTTGCCGGCATGAGACATTCGGGGTGTGCACCCAGGAGGAGAGCCAGAGCCTCTGGCACGCCGGGAGGATCTGGCGGCGGGTCCGCGCCGCCCTGCTGGGTACGATGACCGTATGCTTCCTGATTTATTTGTGGCGGTGGTGACAAGCAGGCCGTAGTTAGGAACGTGGGGCGGAAGGTCCAGCATAATCCCGTGGGAGGGTCTCATACAGTGGGCATGAGGTGAGTTCTCATGCCCGCTTCTTTTTCCACATTTTTGGCCCAGGCGGTGGAAAATCCCGCTCTGACATTATCTGCGCTTCTCACCCTGGGGGTGCTGCTGGTGAACGGCTGGACGGACGCCCCCAACGCCATCGCCGGGGCGGTGGTGACGGGGGCGCTGTCCTTCCGCCGGGCGGTGCTCCTGGCGGCGGTGTGCAATTTTCTGGGGGTGCTGTGCGTCACGTCGGCGTACCCGTCGGTGGCGGAGACGGTGTACTCCATCGCCTCCTTCGGGGGCGGACCGGAGGCGGCCTCCCTGGCCCTGTGCGCCGCCATGGGGGCGGTGGTGCTCTGGGCGGCGGCGGCCTGGTGGTGGGGCATCCCCACCAGCGAGAGCCACGCCCTGGTGGCGGGCGTCTCCGGGGCGGCCGCGGCCCTGGAGGGGGACCTCTCCTGCATCCGCTGGCAGAAGTGGGGCCTGGTGCTGCTGGGGCTGGTGCTGTCCACCGCCCTGGGGTTTTGGGC